>CANEVH010000007.1 GCA_947442105.1 Comamonadaceae bacterium
CACTGCGACTGCGCGACATGCGTTCAAGTTCGGCCATTACATCCGCCGTACACGACAGTGCCACAGCAACTCGTGCCATCGCATTCTCCTATGACTGAACATAGGGGTATCATAATACTATCGTCAATAAATGCAATTAGACACTAGCCTGGAAGTTTGGGATTCGCAAGACGGGCGAGGGCTGGCGAATCTACCGGTTCCATTGACGCTCAGGGCTCGCGCAGGGATTCGTTGAGCGCTTTGGTGAGCGGCCACAGCAGGTAAGACATCACCGACCGCTTGCCCACCACAATTTCTGCGGCCAGCGTCATGCCGGGCAAGAGCCGCGACCGGTCGGTGAGATTTTTGAGCTTTCCCTCGCCCAAAGCGACACGGCTGACATAGAACGCATCCAAGCCGCCGGCCCCGGCAGATTCGCGGCGGAACGCGTCTTCGCTGATGGTGCGCACCTGGCCGTCCAAGGTGCCGTGCTTTTGGAAGGGGAAGGCGTCTAGCTTGATGTGCACCGCGTCCGCCGTCTTGACGTAGCCGATGTCCAGGGCGTCGATCTTGACCTCTGCCTCCAAGGCTGCGCCCAAAGGCACCAGGGTGAACATTTGCTCAGCCGCCTGCACCACCGAGCCCTGCGATAGCTTGGCCATGTCCAGCACCACCGCGTCTACGGGTGACACCAGCGCCACCAATTGCTTGCGCTTGTCGGCTTTTTGCAGTTGTTCGTTGATGCCATCGCGGTCACGCGCCGTGCTGAGCAGGTCTTCCATCGTCCTTTGACGCCAACTCTTGGTAAAAGCGACTTTTTCAGCCTCTAAAGAAGCTAACTCGCTTCGAAGCTCGTGCTCGCGGTTGGTGGCCAACTGCATTTCGCGCTCGGCGGCCAGGCGGCGGTCGCGGGCTTCTAGCAACTGCAAGCGCGCGCCAAACTGCTGTGCCATCAGCATTTCCTGCATGGCTTCTATCTCGTTCAAAGACTTCACGCGCTGCGCCATCACCGCCTGGTCGCGGCGGTTGGTCTCTACCGATGCGGCAACGCGTGCGATGTTTTGCTCCAACTTGCGCAACTGGGCTGCGTAGTTGGCCTGGCGTTCGCGCGAAAGCTGGGCTTGCAGCCTGCCATCCGCATCCTTGCCCGCAGGTGCGCTGGCGCCGCCCCGCAGCTCGGCGTTCAGCCCTTGGGTTTGCGTGTCCAGGCTGTGCAGGCGCGAGCGCAATTGCGCCTCGTCCGCCTGCGCAAACGTGGGGTCCAGCGTGGCCAGCACCTGGCCCTGGCGCACCACCTGGCCTACACGCACCTCAATTTTTTGGATGATGGACGTCTCCAGCGGCTGCACCACAATGTTGGGCAGGGGGTTGACCAGGCGGCCTTGGGCGACCACCACCCGCTCCACCTCAGAAAAGCTGGCCCACAACACCAGCAACACCATGGCCAGCGCCAGCGCGTGCACCGTGATGCGCATGGAGGCCGGCAGCGGGCTGCGCTCAATGGCATCCGCGTCAGGCAGGAATTCCACCACGGTCGCGTCTTTGGCAGACACGTGCTTGCGCTTTAAATGTGGCTGGTCTGTTGGTTCCATAGGGTTTGGTAGGTTCCGCAACGCGTCAGCAGTTCAGAGTGGCGGCCAGCGTCGACCAGTTGGCCGTTTTGCATGACCAAAATAGCGTCCGCGTTGACCAGGGTGGACAGGCGGTGCGAAATCATCACCACCGTACGCCCTACCGCAATGCGCGACAGATTGCGTATGAATATGCTTTCGCTCTCGGGGTCCAGGGCGCTCGCGGCCTCGTCCAGTACCAGGATGCGGGGACTCGCTAGCAAAGACCGGGCAATGGACAGGCGTTGTTTTTGCCCGCCCGACAGGTTGGCCGCGTTTTCTTCGAGCAAAGTGTCGTAGCCCTTGGGCATGCGCTCGATGAATTCGTCAGCGCCGGCAGCCTGGGCTGCAGCCACGATGTCTTCAAACGAGGCGTCGGGTTTGGTCGCCACCAGGTTTTCGCGCACCGTGCCGCGAAACAAAAAGTTCTCTTGCAGCACCACACCAATTTGGCGGCGCAGGTGGGACAGGTCGATCTCGCGGGCGTCCACCCCATCAAAACGCACCAGGCCGGCCTGCAAGGGATACAGGCCTTGTATCAACTTGGTCAGCGTGGTTTTCCCCGATCCGCTGCGCCCCACAATGCCCACCACCGAGCCCGCCGCAATGGTGAAGCTGGCCTTGTTCAAAGCCGGGGTGGTGGCGCCGGGGTAGCTAAAACTCACCTCGTCAAAGCTGATTTCACCTTGGAGCTGGGGCCGCAAGCCGCCGGCGCCCATGCGCCCCTCGGGCGGGCGGTTCATCACCTCGCCCAGCATGCGCACCGACAAGGCGGTTTCTTGGTATTCGTTGACCAGACCCACCATCGCAATCAGGGGGGACACCACCCGCCCAGAGATCATTTGAAATGCGATCAGCGCGCCCACGCTCAGGGTTTGGTCGAACACCTGTTGCGCGCCGATCACGATGATCACTACCGGCAGCAGCTTGCCCAAAAAGTCGGTAATGGCGTTGCCGGTGATAGACACCCGCCCCACGCGAAAGTGCATGGTGATGGCCTCGGCCGAACGCTGGTCCCAGATGCGGCGCTGGCTGGGCTCAATGGCCAGGGCCTTGACCGTGCGCATGCCGTGTATGGTTTCCACCAGCATGGCTTGGCGTTGGCCTTCGGCGGTGTACAAGGCATTCAAGCGGCGTTGGTAGGTGGGCACCATGGCGCTGATGACAGCGCCAATCAAGGCGGTAAACAGCAAGACGATCAGCGCCAGCTGAAAAGAATAGGCAAAAAGAACGGGCAAAAAGATCAACAGTGCAATAGCGTCCAAGCCGGTGAAAAAAAGCCGTCCGGTAAGAAAGTTGCGTATCTTTTCCAGCTGCTGCATGTGCCGGGTAACCACACCGGCCGTCGTGGTCTCAAAGTAGTCAATGGGCAGCGAGAGCAGATGGCCAAAGGTGCGCCGGGTCAGGTGCATATCGATCTTGTTGGTGGCCGCCAAGGTGAGCATTTGGCGCACATAGCCAAAGATGGCGTCAAACGACAGCGCGATGACAATGCCCACGCCCAGCACCCACAGCGTTGTCTCGCTCTGGTGGGTGAGCACCTTGTCAATGACCAACTGAAAAAACACGGGCGAGGCCATGCCCAGCACATGCATGGCAACAGCGGCAATCAAGATGTCGCGGAACGCCGCTTTTTGCTTCCAAATTTCAGGGATAAACCAGGCAAAGCCAAAGCGCTGCTGGCTGTCCGTGATCTTGTGCTCGCGCTTGAGCAATACCACCTGGCCCTGCCAACGCGCGCAAAACGAGGCCTCGTCTTCCAGCACCACCACCGCCTGCGTGGCCGTGGGGTCTAGCAAGGCGATTTTTCCCTCGCCCTGGGCCCGCATGCCCACCACAATCATGTAGCGGCCATCCTCCATGCAGGCCATCAGCGGAAACACGCCGCCTTGCGCCATCAGGCCGGCCCAGGACAGTTGTTCTATCTTTGCCTTAAGGCCTATGTCGGCAGCCATGCGCAGCAAGACCAAACGCCCTGGCTCTTCGGAACCCAAAGCGTATTCGGCCACCAGGCGCGCAGGGTTGATCGCCAGACCGTGGTGCTGCGCAATCGCGCTCAAACACTGGATACCGGTATGGGAAAAAGTAGCTTGCGCGCTGCTCACGATGGGCGCACCCCTGGCTTGCCGCATCGGCATGGGCGCGCCTTGCGCGGCTGCAGACCCCAAGAGCGCAAGCGCACTGGGGCGGGGTCGCTCATCGCTCGCGGCATTCGCATGAAAGCTCTTTCGGTATCGGGTGGATCGCAGACAGAAGACCCCACCAGGCCCTGCATAGCAGAACACGGGGGTATGTGCATCCGTCCTGCACTTTGCGTGCCATCCAGATTGGACGGATTTCCGTCAGCCCGTGCCGGGCTTGCCCACGGCCTTGCGCCGTGTGGCGGCCTTCGCTGTGTGCTCGGCCCTGGGGCTGGGGTTCTATGGCGTGCTTATTGCTCGCCTTGCAGGCCGGGCAGCATTCGCCCCTTCAAGAAACTGCCATGCCACCCAATATTCCTAGCTATTCCAAGGCCGCGCCGGTGGCCGCCAACTGCTGGCAATGCCGCTTTTTTGCCACTAGCTGGGACCCGGCACTGCCCTACAGCTGCAAGCTGCTGGGCTTTAAGTCGCGGTCCTGGCCCAGCGTGCAAGTGATGCAGCTCGACGGCCGCCCGTGCCAGGGTTTCGCGCCCAAGACCAGCGTTGCCGCCGCGGCTGGCAAAGTGTCGGCAAATCGTCAATAAGACCCCGCAAACACGCGGAACAGGCGTGTACAGGGCCTGAAACAGGCGTGGCATGGCTTTTGCAGCTAGGGGTGTTGAACCAGCCCTTTGTGCACAAACCGCCATGCCCTCGCCCTCCACCGTCACCCAAGCCCTCTGGCTCGATCCGTTTCGCCCGCTCTTGGCGGCGAACCGGGCGCAGCTCGGTGCTGCGGGCCTGGCGGTCTCCAGCGTGAGCACCTTGGACGCCTTACACACAAGCCTACAAACCCATCAGCACACGCCCGAAGAAAGGGGTTCGGTGTTGGTACTGGGCCTGGGCGCGGATGCAGTGCTTTTGCAAGACGTGCTTGCCCTGGCAGCGCAACACGGCCACACACTGAGCATTGTTTGCCGCACCGAGCGGCGCCAACTTGAGCTGGCGGTGCAAGCGCTGCACTGCGGCGCCTGCCACGTGCTGGCCGCAGACGACTGGTCCGAGGGCGCCTGGCGCCTCGCGGCGCAGCGCGCAGCCCAGGCGCTCGTGGCAAAACCCCATACCGAGCCAGCGCACTCCAACGCGCAGCACGAGGCTGGCGCCATTCGCAGCGTGGTGTATGTCGACCCGGTCAGCCGCAACCTGCTGGCCCTGGCAAAGCGCGTGGCGCAGGCACCGGTGGCAGTGCTGGTGGAAGGCCCCACCGGTTCTGGCAAAGAAGTGCTGGCGCGGGTGCTGCACGAATCCTCTAACGCGTCCAGCGGACCCTTTATTGGCCTGAACTGCGCCGCGCTCCCCGAACACATGATGGAAGACATGCTGTTTGGCCATGAAAAAGGCGCGTTCACCGGCGCGGTCAAAGAACACCGGGGGCTGTTCGAGCAAGCCCAAGGCGGCACCTTGTTCTTGGACGAGATTGGCGAACTGCCCCTGGCGCTGCAAGCCAAGCTGCTGCGCGTGTTGCAAGAGCGCACTCTGGTGCGCCTGGGCGGCGAACGTGCGGTGGCGCTGCAAGTGCGGGTGGTTGCAGCCACCAACAAAAATTTGCGCGAGCAGATCGCGCAACGCGCGTTTCGCGAAGACCTGTATTTCCGCCTGAGCACCTTCAAGCTGCGCGTGCCACCGCTGTCTGAGCGCAGTGGCGACATCTTGCCCCTGGTCGCCCGCCTGCTGGCGCAGCACCCGCGCGCGGGGCAGGCTTGGAGCGTGAGCGCGCAGGCGCAAGCGGCCTTGCTCGCCTACCCCTGGCCCGGCAATGTGCGCGAACTAGAAAACGTGGTCCAGCGTGCCATGGTGCTGTGCAATAGCGCCCAGATTGACATCCCGCACCTGATGTTTGACGACGCACCCACCAGTTTTTTGCTGGCCATGGCGCCACACGACGGCGCAGAGGCCGACCCCACGCGCGACGTGCAGCCGCTGGCACAAAGCCCCTTGCACACCGCCGTGCAGCACAGCGAACAGCAGGCGATACGCCTGGCAATCGACAGCACCCATACCCGCGAAGAAGCGGCACAGAAGCTGGGCATCAGCCCGCGCACGCTGCGCTACAAGATGGCCCGGCTGCGCGTCACCGCGCCGGTGCATAGCGCCGCCTGACCGTACCCGTGTTCAACACCCGTCTTTAGCCCCCATCTTTAGCGCCCATTCTTAACGCCTAGCCCGCCAAACCGACCAGGACCACCCCCATGATTGAATCTGCCACCTCCGCCAGCAGCATTGCTGCCATGCTCAAGACGCTGCAAGCCCATGGCGCCCAGGCCAGCGGCCAAGGCTTTGATCTGCCGGGCAGCACACCGGTACCCAAGAGCGACTTCTCCGACCTGATTCGCCAGGCCGTGAGCCAAACCAACGCCGCGCAAGTGGACTCGCACAACACCGCCCAAGCCTTTGAGCGCGGCGAGGGCGTGCCGCTGACCGATGTGGTGCTCAAGATGCAAAAGGCCTCGCTGTCGTTTGAAGCCACTTTGCAGGTGCGCAACAAAGTGCTCAAGGCCTACGAAGACATCATGAACATGCCGGTCTAAACCGACGCTCGCCCGCCATACAGCCTCCGTAGAGCCTCCGTACTGCCTCCAAAGACCCCCTTTCCCCTGCGCTGAAAGACTACCTCCATGGCCACCGCAACCGCAACCGCAACCACGGGCACTTTTTTGCCTGCCAATGCCGACCCCGCAGCGCTGCAAACCCGCTCGGGCGTAGACCGACGTGCCATGGCCGCGCGCGCCAATGATGCGGCCAAGGGCTTTGCCAACCCCAGCCTGGACTATTCCGGCCCGTTTGGGCCGATCAAGCAGATGCTCAACCAGCCGGCGGTCAAGAAATCTTTGCCCCTGATGGTCATTGCCGTGGTGCTACTGGCCTTTGCGCTGGTCTACACGCTGATCAACGCACCGGGCTACCGCCCCATCATGACTGGCGTGACTGAGACGGACCAGCAAGGCGTGTACGAGGCGCTCAAGGCAGGTGAATTCAAACCGGTGATCGATGCGGGCAGCGGCCAAATCACCGTGCCCGTGGCCCGCTACCACGAGGCGCGCATCTACCTCGCATCCAAAGGCCTGCCCAAAACGGCCACGACGGGCCTGGACGCCTTGAAAGACCAGTCCGCCATGACCACCAGCCAGTTCATGGAACAAGTGCGCTACAACGCGGCCATGGAGCAAGAGCTGGCGCGCAGCATCCAGCAGATTGAAACCATCCAGACCGCGCGCGTGCACCTGGCCACCACCAAGCCCTCGGTGTTTGTGCGCGACCGCACGCCACCCAAGGCCTCCATCGTTGTGACCCCGCAAGCCGGGCGCACGGTGAGCCCGATGCAGGTGCAGGCCATCGTGCACCTGGTGGCCTCCAGCGTGCCCATGCTCACGCCCGAAAACGTCGCCGTGGTGGACAACTTTGGCAAACTGCTGACCGACGCCGAGTCCGACGCCTCGCTGGGCATGAACGCCGGGCAGACCAAACACAAGCAAGCCATGGAAGACCTGTACCGCCAGCGCGTGATACAGATTTTGGCGCCCATAGTGGGCGACGCCAATGTGCGCTCCCAGGTGAACCTGAACCTGGACTTCAGCCAAACCGAGGTCACGGTAGAAGACTTTGACACCAGTGGCAAAGGCCCCAAAACCCGCTCTGAAGTCAATAGCGAAGACCGCAACAGCGCCAAAGAAGCCGCTGGCATTCCCGGCACCCTGTCCAATACTGCGCCGGTGGCGCCGACCACCTCGCTCAACACCGCAACACTCCCATCCACCGGCAGCGACGAGCGCAGCACGATTGCCACGCGCAGCACCCGCAACTACGAGATGGACCGCTCGGTGCGCCACACCAAAAGCGCCACGGGCGGCGTACAGCGCCTGAGCGTGGCGGTGGTGATCAATGAGCGCGCGCCCATTGCACAGCCCAAGAACGACAAGGGCGAAGACCAGCCGCCCAAGCCCAACCCCTATACCCAAGAAGAACTCGACCGCATGCAAGACCTGGTGCGTGGCGTGGTCGGCTTTGACGAAACCCGCAAAGACGTGGTGAGCGTGGTGCAAGCCAAGTTCGAGCCCGAAGTACCCATGGACTTGAGCATCCCCTGGCACAAGGACGAGACGGTGATGAACAACGTCAAGTCGGGCTTTCTGGGGCTGATGTTTGTTGCCTTTTTGATGGTGGTGGTGCGGCCCGTGGTCATGCACATGATGAACCGCGACAAAGAAGCCGCACAAGCTGCAGCCCAAACCATTCAGCTGGCACAAGAAGAAGCCCTGGCCTTGGAAATGGCAGCCACCGCTGCCGCCGAAAGCGCAGGCGCTGAACCCTCTGCCGCGGATACCTTAGAAGAAATGAAGGCCAAGATGAAAGCCAAGAAATCCGGTATATCGGCCGAGATGCTGGACACCGCTAATACCTACGACGACAAAGTGGCGCTGCTGCGCATGATCGTCTCCGACGACTCGGCCCGTGTTGCCAGCGTGCTGAAAAACATGATCAAGCCGGCTTGACCGAAAAAACGACAGAGCGACAGAACGCGACACCGCGATAGAGCGACAGAGCGACAGAGCGACAGAGCGACAGAGCGACAGAACGATAGAGCGAGACAGCACCATGGCAGACAACGACCCCAAACTGGCAGGCCCCGCAGGCTACACCGAGGCCCTGCGCCGCGAGATGGATGCCCTCACCGGCACCCAGCGCGCTGCCGTGCTGATGCTGCTGCTGGGCGAAGAGCAAGCGGCCAACATCATTCGCTTTCTCAACCCCAAGGAAGTGCAAGGCCTGGGCGCGGCCATGGTGCAGGTGGCGGAGCTGTCGCAAGAGGCGGTGAACGCGGTTTTGGACGAATTTGTCGCCGAAATCAAGCGCCAAACCAACCTGGGTTTGGGCACCTCCGACTACGTGGAAAAAGTGTTCAAGCTCGCGCTGGGCGAAGACAAAGCCGCCTCGGTGCTCGGGCGCATCAACCCCAGCCACGGCAGCAAGGGCTTGGAGATTTTGAGCTGGATGGACGCGCGCTCGATTGCCGACATGATCAAAGAAGAGCACCCGCAGGTGGTGGCCATTATTTTGTCGGTGCTGGAAAACGTGGTGGCGGCTGAAGTGCTTAACTTTCTGCCGCCCGAGTCGCGGGCCGAAATCATGCAGCGCGTCGCCAGTCTGGAGACGGTGCAGCCCTCGGCCATGGAAGAGCTTGAAGCCATCATGAAGAAGCAGTTCTCCAACAACTCCAGCTCCAAGTCGTCCAGCCTGGGCGGCGTCAAGGCAGCGGCCAATATATTGAACCTGACGAAGACGGCGCTAGAGGCCTCGGTGATGGGCGGGCTCAAAACCCTGGACCCTGAGCTGATGCAAAAAATCCAGGACAACATGTTCACCTTCGAGAACCTGACCGGCGTAGACAACAAAGGCATCCAGGTCATCATGCGCAATGTCGAGCCCGACCTGATGATGAAGGCCCTCAAAGGCGCCAGCGACGCCGTCAAAGACAAGTTTTTGGGCAATATGTCCGAGCGCGCGCGCGGCATGTTCAAAGACGATATGGAAGCCATGGGCCCGATGCGCTTGTCCGACGTAGAAGACGCGCAAAAATTGATCATGCGCGCCGCGCGCAAACTGGCCGATTCGGGCGAACTGGTGCTAGGCGGCGGCGCAGACTATGTCTAAAGACGCATTCGCGAGCGAGCAAGCGACCGAGCGCAAAGCCGAAGTCCGGCCGGCGCGCGTTTGGCAGCCCACCGACCTGCGCCACCCCATCGCGCCGGAGAGCGGCTTTGTCGCCAGCGCGTGGCGCACGCAGCGCGAACCCGTGTTTGGCCTGACGGACTTTGACACCCCCACCGCCGATTTGCTGCCCCCAGTGGCCGCGCCGCTGAGCGAAGATGTTTCTACGGCAAGTGCTGCAGAGACGCCAGCACCGGCGCCCGCAGACCAAACACCAGCACCAACAGCATCACCCGCCGTGACGGCCGAGGCACTGGCGCAAGCACGCGAAGAGGGCCGCGCAGAAGGCGCAGCACAGGCGCGCGCCGCCCTGCACAGCGAGATGGAGGCCAAGCTGCGCACCGCGCTGGGCGACGACCATGCCTTGGTCAACGCCCTGAGCGCCGCCATTGCGGAGCTGCAACAAAGCCCTCACACTTTTTTTGAACCACTCAAGCGCCTGGCCCTGCACCTGGCCGAGCAACTGGTGCTCGCCGAGCTGCAGTTGGACGGCAGCGCCATAGACCGCCTGGTGCAACGCTGCATAGACGAACTGGCCGAACACGACGAATCGCTGATCGTGGTGGAGCTGCACCCGGCCGACCTGGCGCTGCTGCAAGACCTGCGCACCCGCTCGGGCCTGGGCGAGGGCGCCTCCCTGCGCTTGCAGGCCAACGCGCAACTGCTGCCCGGCAGCGTGCGCGCCAGCGCCAACGCCGCCGTGGTGGAAGACCTGATGGGCGAGCGCCTGAGCGCACTGGCGCGCGGCCTGGCGGTGGACGACAGCCGCTGGCGCGCCCATACCGCGTTCACCCCCGAGCGCATTGCCAGCGACCGCATCGCCAGCACGGCGGTGGAGGACGCCCGGCCCCGCATGGCGTCGGGCGCGCCGTCTGCAGCCAGTGACCCAGGCTATGACACAGTGGCGGCGATTGATGAAATCCTGCGGGACGCAGAAAACCATGTTTGACTTTGACACCGAGGTGGACCAAGTCCTGTCCCGGCTGCGCAGCAAGCGCCCGCAGCGCAGCGGCACGCTGGTGCGCCTGGTGGGCCTGCGCCTGGAGGCGCGCGGCATCATGGCCCCGGTAGGCGCTTGCTGCGAAGTGGTCGGCCAAGGCGGCCACCGCATCGAGGCGGAAGTGGTGGGCTTTGCCGAAAACACGATCTACCTGATGCCGTTTTCTGAGCCAGTGGGCATTGGCCCCGGCGCCTCGGTGCGGGTGCTCAGCGAAAGCGGCCACGCCGACTTGGGCGACGCGCTGCTGGGCCGCGTCATTGACGCCCAAGGCGAGCCGCTGGACGGCAAGCCCAAACCCGTATGCACCACCCAGCTCGGCCTCTTGGGCCTGCCGCTCAACCCCATGGAGCGTGGCCCGATTAACAAGGTGCTGGACGTGGGCGTGAAAGCCATCAACGGCTTGCTCACCTTGGGGCGCGGCCAGCGCGTGGGCCTGGTGGCGGGCTCGGGCGTGGGCAAAAGCGTGCTTTTGGGCATGCTGACACGCTTTACCAAGGCCGACATCGTGGTCATTGGCCTGATTGGCGAGCGCGGTCGCGAAGTGCAGGCTTTTATTACCGAAACCTTGGGGCCTGAGGGCTTGGCCAAAGCGGTGGTGATTGCCGCCCCGGCCAATGTGTCGCCGGTGCTGCGCCTCAAAGCCGCGCACCTGACGCACGTGGTGGCCGAATACTTTCGCGACCAGGGCAAAGACGTGCTGATGCTGGTCGACAGCCTGACCCGCGTGGCCCACGCCCAGCGCGAAATCGGCCTGGCGATTGGCGAGCCGCCCACCTCCAAGGGCTACCCGCCTTCGGTGTTTGCCCTCTTGCCCAACCTGATTGAGCGCGCCGGTGTGGGTCGCCACGGCCATGGCTCCATCACCGCCATTTACACCGTGCTGGCCGAAGGCGACGACGGCAACGACCCGATTGTGGACATCGCCCGCGCTTCGCTCGACGGCCAGGTGATGCTCTCGCGCAAGCTGGCAGATGCGGCGCATTACCCGGCCATTGACCTGACCGGCTCCATTTCTCGGGTGATGCAAAACCTGCTCTCGCCCACGGATTTGAAGCTGACCAATCGCTTTCGCCGCCTGTGGTCGCTCCACCAGCAAAACGTGGACCTGATCCAGGTGGGCGCTTACCAAGCCGGTAGCAATGCCGAAATCGACCAGGCCATTGCGCTGCGCGAATCCATGGAACGCTACCTGCGCCAAGACATGCACGCTGACGAAGACGAAGCCCGCTGCCGCACCGACTTGCGCGTGCTGATGGAACTCTAAGCCCATGCGCGCCGCCCTGCCCCACCCCTTAAGCCGGAGCCACGCATGAAAATCCGCGCCTGCTGGTCTGCCCTGGAAGGTCGGGCAGAGCAAACAATCACCGGGCTACGGGCAGAGACCGCGCACGCGGAGCAACTGCGCGATGCACTGCTGGCCAGCCAGTTGCGCCTGGAAACCTTGTACGAGGAATACCGGGCGCAGGCCGCTGCGGCAGACTCGTCCAAAGGCATGTCAGACGCGATGAACCAACGCCAATTCATGTCGCAACTCCTGAAACTGCGCGAACGCGTGGAGCGCGATATTGGCACCTCGACCCTGCACTTGCAAACCCTGGCGCACCGCATGCAACAGGCCGAAATCGACCGCCTGAAAATGAAAACGCTCAGCGAGAACGACCGCCTGGCCGTGCAAAAACACGCGCAAAAGCGCGAGCAACACCGCATGGACGAACTCGGCATGCTGCAGTTCAACCAGGCGCGCGCCGCATGAACCCTTCCGGTGGTTTGTTCTGGCACTTGCACGCCTGGCGCAGCCAGCCGCTGTGGGCGCCCACCTGCGCCGACATTGCGCAGTGGCTGGACGCCATGCCAATTCCGCAGCAAGGCCCATCGCATGAACTGCTGGTCATCGGCGCCAGCGCCGGCTGGATGCTGCCCAGCGCTTGGCTGCAGCGCTTTGACAGCGTCGCCACCTATGACCTAGACCGCTGGGCCGCGCCCCTGTTCCAGCGCCGCCATGGCGCCGCGCTGCGCGCCTCTGGCACGGCATTGCGCTGCCACACGCACGATGGCTTGGCGAACCTGCCTTCTCTGCTGCAAGCCCACCCCCGCGCCACGGTGCTGCTGGACAATGTGCTGGGGCAGTTGCGCTTTCACCACCCCACGGTAGAGGCCGCAAGCAAGCAGATAGACCACATCACCCGCAGCCTTCGCGGGCGGCATTGGGGCAGCGTGCATGATGCTTTTTCGGGCCGCAGCCAGCGCCGCAGCGCCGGTATGCGCGTAGCGCCCATGCACCGCAGCCTGCAAGCCAAGCACACTGGCAGCAGTACTGATGCGGCCCCCACGCGCAGCGTGGGCTTGGCCCTGTTTAGCGACCCACTTGCGGCCCAGGGCGAGTGGCTGGACCACCTGACCGACACCGTGTTCCCGGCCGGAACCGCAGTGCACCACATCGCTTGGCCCTACAGCCCACATTACTGCCACTGGCTGCAGGCAGGATGGGTGGCAGCATGAGGCGTTTTGTAGCGAAGCAATGTTTTGCCAATGCCCTGGGCCATGGCCTGTGCTGCTTACTCGCAGCGCCAACCCTGTTCTTGGCGGCGTGCGGCGGGCAGGCCAGTCCGCCCTCAGTGCAGACAGTGTCGAAAGTAAGCGACCCCGCAGACCCCGCAGCCCAGCCCCCCACGGTCTTGGCAGGCGCTTACGGCGCCGACACGGGCACCGACTTTGTGAGCTTTGTGTGGACGCTTGGCGGCGTGACCCACTGGATTGCCCTGTACATGCCAAACCTGAACTCTGGCACCTACCCACCGGTCATTTACACAGGCAGCATCGATTTGCTCACGCAAGGCGCGGCGTCTGCGTCCATCACTTCGTTTGACCGGCAATACCAATTGCGAAAAGGCAGCGCCGTGGTGGCTGCTGCATCGGGCAGCGCGTACCAAATCTCCTTGAGTGGCGTGAGCTTGAGTTCGAGCAGCAGCCCCACGTTTACCGCGCGCAAGTTAAGCACATCCTCCGACTTCAATCGCGCCTGGCGGGGAACGTGGTCGGACGCCAATTCCAGTGGCAGCATCTTTACCGACGCGCCACTCACGCTCAGCGGCGGGCAGGCCAGCCCGCAATTTGGCAATTGCAGCATGGACCTGTCTCTGCGGGCTGCGCAAGATGCAGGGGGCGGGCCTTACATCGCTGCCACCATTGCCATTCGCCCCAGCACGGGCTGCGCACGCTCAGTGTCTGCCGGGTCCACGGTCAGCTTGAGCGGCATTGCCTTCATCCACACACCGCCTGCGGGCGGCGACCAGCTGGAGATCATTTTGGCGGATGGCACGGGCAGCGGCATCTCTTTTCGTGGAAAAGAGTGAACGCTCACATTTTTGCGCCTGGTGCCGATACCCATCCGTAGTCCTTCCACTTCACACTGCACTCGCCCATAAAGAGCCACCATGAAAAGAATTATTTTTGAAGTCATCCTCGCCCTGGCGCTCGCAGGCGCGGGCGCCTTTGGCTGGACTAGCTGGAAGCAAAACCAGTCGGCCACCGGCCAGATCACTGCGCTCAAGGCCGCCTCCGAAGCAGCGAGTAAGGCAGCGGCTGACAAAGCCGCAACAGTCAAGGCCGCCGAAGAGGAAATGACGGCGCTACGCGCCGAAATGGCACCACTGGAAGGCCAGGCGCAGCAACTCGCCGCCGTCAAAGCCGCCATGGCCAACGGCACCACACTCACCGACCTGGAAGCGGCCTACAAGGCGCAAAAGAAGCTGTCTGCCGAACGCCAGGTGGGCCTGGGCGCAGTGCGCATGCTTACCAAAGGCGCAGACGACCCGGCGACGCTGGCCGCGTTTCGCAAAGCGCTAGAAATGTCGGAGCTGGGCGACCGCAAAAACACGATTTGCGCCGCCCAAATTGGCCTGGCTGCGGCAGGCGAAAAAGTCAGCATCCTGGCCGACTGCCTGCCCAAGGGCGCCAAACCCGAAGCCGCCAAGGGCGAAAAGTCCGAGAAAGCTGCGCCTGAGGAGAAGGCGGGCGAGAAAGACGAGCACGGCAAGCCCGGTGACAAAAAGTCGCCTGAAAAGCACGCCGTCCATTGGTCGTACGACGGCGACATGGGCCCGGAGCGCTGGGGCAAAGAGTTTCCCACCTGCGCCAAAGGCAAGTCCCAGTCGCCGCTGGACATCCGTGGGCCTTTTGTCAAAACCCGCACCGTGGTCACGGCTGACTACAAAGAAGGCCCATTGAAGCTGCTCAATAACGGCCACACCATTCAGGTCAATGCCAATCCAGGCAGCAAACTCCGCATCGACGGCGTGGCCTACGAACTGCTGCAGTTCCACTTCCACCGCCCCAGCGAAGAAAAAATCGACGGCAAACCCATGGCCATGGTGGTCCACTTTGTGCACAAAAGTGCCGAAGGCAAGCTCGCGGTGCTGGGCGTGCTGCTCAAAGAAGGCAATGAGAACCCCGGCATCAAAACCCTATGGACCCACATGCCCCTCGACGAAGGCCCCGAAGTCGCGCCCGAAGGCGTGAGCTTCAACCCCGGCAATCTGCTGCCGCGCGAGTTTGACTTCTACAGCTACGAGGGATCGCTCACCACGCCGCCGTGCACCGAGGGCGTACGCTTCTTTATTCTGAAGTCCACCGTCAACGTGGCTAAAGAGCAAGTGGCCGCTTTTCCCTTTAGGCGCAATGCCCGTCCGGTGCAAGAACCCAACGGCCGTGAAATCTCCACCAATTAAGCCGCACACGCCCTCACTTTCATGAAGCTCCCTGCATGACAGTTCTTTCACACTAACCCAGAGCCCGCCATGAATAAACCCTCTTCCCTGCCTGCGGTCTTGCTCACAGCGCTGGCCACCGTGCTCGTCGTCGGTGCCGCCGGATGGGGCGCTGTGGCGGCGGGCTGGCTGCACTTAGGGGCGACCGCCCCCGGCTCGCGCGACAACGAGCTTGAAACAACAGTGGGCAAAAAAGGCGGCAACTTCGTCTGTGAAGTGACCGTCTCCACGCCGCAAGGCAAGCTCAATTCCGAGCCCAAGGTCTACGCCGATGTCATGGTGGTGGGCCTGGAGCCCGAGGCCAAGTCCGGCTGGTACCAGGGCGAATACACGATTTCCGAGTCGCGCAAGGGCGCGCTGCGCATGGAAGGCAGCAAGGCCTTTGTCAGCCGCCCCGCGATGTTTGAGCGCTTTGGCCAAATGATCACGCAAGAAGAATTCACCCTGGACCTCAACGACGGCACTTTTGTGCAAACCCTGACCTTCAAAGACGGCACCCGGCGCCACATGCTCAAAGGCGTTTGCGCCAAGTTCGCCAAAGCGCCCTTCAAATAAACCGCCGGCCGTGGGGCCGATGCAGGCGCCGCCAAGCCCGTGGGCGCGGTCGCCGCCGGGCCGCCGCTTGGTCGTCGTCGTGTAGCCACCGGGTATCGCCTACCTACAATGGCCCATGACTTTTCTTGCCCAACTCGGCGCTGCGGAGCGCCTGAACCAGTCTTTGCTCTGCGTGGGGCTGGACCCGGACCCCGCCAAATTCCCCCTGCACTGGCGCGGCGACGCCCGCAAGATTTTTGACTTTTGCGCAACCATCGTCGACGCCACCGCCGACCTGGTGATCGCCTTCAAACCGCAAATCGCCTACTTTGCCGCCCACCGCGCCGAAGACCAGTTAGAGCGCCTGGTGGCCCATATGCGCCAGACCGCGCCCCAGGTGCCGGTGATTTTGGACGCCAAGCGCGGCGACATAGGCAACACCGCCGAGCAATACGCCATAGAGGCCTTTGAGCGCTACGGCGCCGACGCGGTGACGCTCTCGCCCTTTATGGGCTGGGACTCGGTGCAACCGTATGTGAAGTACCACGGCAAGGGCGCGTTTTTGCTCTGCCGCACCTCCAACCCCGGCGGCGACGACCTGCAAAGCCAGCGCCTGGCCGACCTGCCTGGCCAACCCGCGCTGTTTGAACACATTGCCGCCTTGGCGAGCGGCCCCTGGAACTTGAACGGCCAGCTCGGCCTGGTGGTGGGCGCCACCTACCCCAGCGAGATAGAGCGCGTGCGGGCGCTGGCGCCCCAGCTGCCGCTGCTCATTCCCGGCGTGGGCGCCCAGGGCGGCGACGCGGCGGCCACGGTGCGCGCGGGCTGGCGCGGCAACGCGCAGCACACGCAAGCCCCTATCGTCGTCAACTCCTCGCGCGCGGTGATTTACGCCAGCAGCGGCCCCGACTTTGCCCAGGCCGCGCGCGCCGAGGCGCTCCAAACCCGCGACCTGTTGCAGGCCTGCCGCATGCTGGCAGGCTGATGCATCCCCTACGCCCCCACGGAAGGTCATTCCCATGCAGCTTTATTACGCCCCCCGCGCGCCCAACCCCCGGCGCGTGCAAATGTTCATGGCCGAGAAAAACATCAGCGGCATCGCCCTGGTACCGGTGGACCTGAACCAGGGCGAGCACTTTGGCGCCGCCTTTCGGGCCAAAAGCCCGCTGGCCAAAGTGCCGGCGCTCGAACTTGACGATGGCCGGGTGCTGACCGAAACCCGCGCCATTTGCAGCTACCTCGAAGGCCTGCACCCCGACATCAACCTCATGGGCGTGGACTTTGAGGAACGTGCCTTTATCGAGATGGCCGACCGCCGGGTCGAGTGGAGCCTGTTGCTGGGCATTGCCAACGCGGTGCGCCACACCCACCCCGGCTTGGCCCCGCTAGAGTCGCCCCAGTTTGCCGACTTTGGCCAGTCGCAAAAGGGCAAAGTGGCGCAAACCGCTGCGGTGTTTGACCAGCTCTTGCAAACCCAGGCCTGGATGGCCGGGCCGCGCTTCACCATTGCCGACATCACCGCCTTTTGCGCCCTGGAGTTCGGGCGCGCCTTGCTCAAGTTCACGCCCACCGACTTGGGCCTGCATGCCTTGCAAGAATGGCGCGACCGCATGGCGGCGCGACCGAGCGCCAAAGTGGTGTAGCACGCCATGTTTATCGCCTCCAAACTGCTGATTTTTTTGACCCAACCGCTGGCCTGGGCCGCAGCCTTGATGCTGCTGGCCCTGCTGCTACTGGGTCGTGCCGCCGCCACAAGCGGGGTCCGCAGGCGCTGGGGCCTGCGCGCACTGGGCTTGGCTTTGTTCGTGCTGCTGATCCAGGGCTGGGAGCCGCTGCCCGACGCGCTCTTGCGCCGCCTCGAAGACCCCTACGCGCGCACGCCCAGCGCCCAAGAGCTGCAGTCCTACCACGGCGTAGTGGTGCTGGGCGGCGCGCTCGAACCGTCCCAAGTGTGGGAAGGCCGCAGCCAATTCGCGCTGAACGATTCGGGCGAGCGCATGGTGGCGCCCCTGGTGCTGCTGCGCCAAAAGCCCGATCTGCAACTGCTGTTTACCGGCGGCGAAGGCGATTTCTTGGACAAGGGTTTATCAGAGGCAGCACGCGCGCGGATTTTTTACGAATCGCTGGGCCTGCCGCCCGCGCGCCTGCTCTTCGAAGACCGCTCGCGCACCACCTATGAAAACGCCATTTTGAGCGCCAAGGTGGCTGGCATTGACCCAACCCAACCCTGGCTGCTGGTCACCTCCGCCTGGCACATGCGCAGGTCCGTGGCGACGTTTCAAAAAGCGGGGTGGAACGTCACCCCTTACGCCGTGGATTTCACCACCGGCAGAGCAACACCATGGACCGCATATTCCTTGGTGCGCGGCAGCCGCAAATGGGCTTTGCTGCTGCACGAGTGGCTGGGTTTGCTGGCTTACCGGCTAGCCGGGCGGGCGTAATTTCCACGAGGGTGCGCAGCATCCCCCATCAAGAAAATTGGTATACGTGAAGGCCGTTCCTTAAACAGTCTCAACAGTCACCTTGTTGCGCACCGCCAGCACCTTGTCCACCCGCCGCCCGTCCAGGTCCACCACCTCAAAAATCCAGTGCTGACAGGCGATGCGTTCACCCAGAAGCGGCAAGCGCCCCGTAATCGACATCAGCAAACCGGCCAGGGTGTTGTAACGGCCCCGCTCTTCGCCGGGAAGCTCTTCCATGTCCAGGCGCGCCTTGAGTTCACCCAGGGGCATGACGCCGTCGAGCAACCAGGAGCCGTCGTCGCGCTCCGTGGCCCAAGCGTCGGCCTGGGCGCCGACTTGCAATTCGCCGGTAATCGCCTCCAGCAAGTCGCGCGGCGTCAGCAGGCCTTGCACCACGCCATATTCGTCCACCACAAACACCAAGCGCCCGGCTTGCAAGCGGAACTGCTCTAGCAACTCCATGCCGCTCAGGGTTTCGGGCACAAACGCGGCCGGCGACGCATGCGCGCCAATGGTGGCAGTGGGCTGACCGCGCAGGTCCAGGAGCTGCGCGACACTGATAGTGCCCACCACCTCATCGAGCGAGCCGCGGCACACCGGATACCACGAGTGCGCGCCTTTGCCACCGCCCAGCCCCGCCAGTTCCAGGCTGTGTGCCACCGTGCCCGAGGCGTCTAGCCATTGCACATCGGTGCGCGGTGTCATCAGCGAGGTCAGGGGCCGCTCGTCCAAGCGAAACACGTTTTGCACCATCTGGTGCTCGTGCTCTTCAATCACCCCTGCATCCACCCCCTCCTCCAGACTGGCCGTGATTTCCTCTTCGGTCACAGCGCGTGAGGCATTGGTATCAATACGCAGCAGCTTGAGCGTGGCCGCCGTGGTGCCAGAGAGCAATTTGACAAAAGGCTTGGCCGCCATGGCCAACCACAGCATGGGCCGGGCCACCCAGCAGGCCACCACTTCGGGGTGCAACTGACCGATGCGCTTGGGCACCAGCTCGCCAAAAATAATGGTGGTAAAGGTGATGGCCGTCACCACCAGCGCGGTGGCGCTGATCGCTGCCGCTTTCTCGGAAACGCCCCACACCTGCAACCACCCCGCCACGCCAACGCTGAACGCCGCCTCCCCCACAATGCCGTTGAGCACGCCGATGGAGGTAATGCCCACTTGCACCGTGGACAAAAATTGGTTGGGGTTGCCCAGCAGCTCCAGCGCGGCCTTGGCGCCTTGGTTGCCTGCCTCGGCCAAAGCGCCCAATCGCGAACGCTTGCTCCCTGCCAGCGCCAGCTCAGACATGGCAAACACGCCGTTGAGCAGTGTCAAAAAAACGATCAGCAAGAATTCCATGGATCTGGCGCGAAAATGAACACATGGCACTTTACTTGATCGGCGATGTGCAGGGCTGCGACAGCGCCCTGGCGCGCCTGCTGAACGACATCGCGTTTTCCCCCAGCCGCGACACGCTCTACCTGCTGGGCGACCTGGTCAATCGCGGTCCCGATTCACTTGGCGTGCTGCGGCGGCTCATGGCGCTCGATGGCGCGGCGCACTGCCTGCTGGGCAACCACGACCTGCATTTGCTGGCCGTGGCGCAGGGCGTGCGCGGCCCCGGCCGGGGCGACACCCTGGGCGAGGTGCTGGCCGCCAGCGACCGAGGCGTTTTGCTGGACTGGCTGCGCCAGCAGTCCCTGGCGCTGCCGCCGGATGTGGCAGGCCACCGCTTGCTGCTGGTGCACGCCGGCGTGCTGCCAAGCTGGAGCCGCGCGCGCACGCTGGCGCTGGCCGCAGAGGTGCAAGACGCGCTGCGGGGCGCGGACTACGGCGAATTTCTGCACGCCCTCTATGGCAATGCGCCCACGCGGTGGAGCGAGGACTTGCAGGGCGCGGACCGCCTGCGCGTGATCGTCAATGCGCTGACCCGGCTGCGGTATTGCGACGCCCAGGGCGTGATGGAGTTCAAAACCAGCGGCGGCATAGACCGAGCCCCGCCAGGCCATATGCCGTGGTTTGACGTGCCAGGGCGGGCGACCGCTAATGACACCGTGGTCTTTGGCCACTGGTCTGCACTGGGTGGGCTGATGCGGGAAAACGCAATGGCCCTGGACACGGGCTGTGTGTGGGGCGGCTGCCTGAGCGCCTTGCGCCTGGACCCGCAGCAAGCGCCCGGCGCACTGGGCTGGACCCTGCACCAGGTTCACTGCGACGCCGCACAACCCATGGGCGAACAGTAAAGGCTGGCCGCATCGGCTGCACCCCACTTCAAAAAAGCGAGAGTGAAAGAACTTTCATGGTTGGGCGGGCTTCACAGCTTCATGGAAAGTTAGGTGAACAAACCTTCCTGATTAAGCGCGCTGCGCGCCTTCATGTAACTTGGGGCGGACTGCCCTTGCCGCGCCTGCGGTGCAGCATCGGCGCACTGGCGCCAACGCGGCACTGGCCCGGCTTACTCGGCTTTGAACAAAGCCGCTACGCGGCGCTTGGGCTTGATATTGGCCGAAATGCTGCGCACACCCGAGCGCGGCGCAGCCTCCCAAGACGGTGCCACTTCAGGCGCCACGCTGGGCTCGTACGGTTTGTCAAAAAACGGGTCGCGCGGCGCAGCGGGTGGCCGCGTGTAGTCGCGCCGGGGCGCGCGCTCATCGCGTGCCGGGCGGGCGAACTGGCCTTCGTGGGCCACGTCGCGCACCGCACCGCTGTGGGCACGCGAGGGGCGGCGGGAGTCGTCGCGTGCGGCATCGCTGTACATGCGACGGCCGTCGTTAATACGGCCCTGCACCGCAATATCGGGCGTGTCCTGCGGGAATTCGATGGCCTCAAGTTCCACCTTGATCTTGATCAGCTTCTCAATATCGGCCAGCAAGCGGGCGTCGTTTTTGCCGCCCACAAAGCTCACCGCTAGGCCGGACGCACCCGCACGCCCGGTGCGGCCAATGCGGTGCACATAGTCTTCGGCGTTAAAGGGCAGGTCAAAGTTAAAAACTGCTGGCACATCTTTGATGTCCAGGCCGCGCGCGGCCACGTCGGTGCAGACCAGCAAATCGACTTCACCACTTTTGAAGGCTTCGAGCGCCTTGAGCCGCTCGTCCTGGCTCTTGTCCCCGTGCAGCGCGGTGGTTTTGAGGCCTTCGCGCTCCAGCGAGCGGGCCAGGCGGGCGCAACCAAGCTTGCTGTTGACGAACACAAAGGCCTGCTTCATGCCGCGTGTTTTCAGAATCTGGTGCAAGGCGGCACGCTTGTCGTCTTCGCCCACGCTGTAAAAGCGCTGCTCGACCGTTGACGCCGTGGCGTTGGAGCGGGCCACTTCAATGGTGACCGGGTTTTGCAAATAGCTGTTGGCCAGGCGCTTGATCTCGGGCGAGAAGGTGGCCGAGAACAGCAGCGTCGTGCGCTGCTTAGGCAAGTAGCTCAAGATGCGCTGCAGATCGGGCAAAAAGCCGATGTCGAGCATGCGGTCCGCTTCGTCAAGCACCACATATTCCACTTGGTTGAGCACTGCGTTTTTCGCCTCAATGTGGTCGAGCAAACGACCGGGGGTGGCCACCAGCACTTCCACGCCTTTTTTCAACTCCAGGGTTTGGGGCTTCATGTCCATGCCGCCAAACACCACCGCGCTGCGCAAATGGGTGTATTTGGCGTAGAGCTTGACCTGCTCGGCCACCTGCACCGCCAACTCCCGCGTGGGCAAGAGCACCAGCGCGCGCACCGGGTGGCGCGCGGGCGAGGTGGACGGGTTTTCATGCTTGAGCATGCGCTGCAGCAGGGGCAGTGCAAAGGCTGCGGTTTTGCCGGTGCCGGTTTGGGCTGCGCCCATCACGTCTTGGCCGGTCAGCACCACGGGAATGGCCTGGGCCTGGATGGGCGTCATGGTCTCGTAGCCCATTTCGGCCACTGCGCGCGCCAAGCTGGGAGCCAGCTGCAACTGGGCAAAAGCCATCACCGGGGTGTCGATTGACAGGGCCTGGGGTGCGGCGGGGGATGGGGTTTCAGTAATCAAGTCGGGCATGCATAGCAAGAATGGTTGCTATCCGTCCGATAGCAGGTTGGCCCCAAGAGGCGGGGGTCACTACACATTATCCCCGATACGGGGCGTATCAGGTTTTGGGCAAGGTCACACCGGTTTGGCCCTGGTACTTGCCGCCCCGGTCTTTGTAGCTGGTCTCGCAGACTTCGTCGCTCTCAAAAAATAGCACCTGCGCGCAACCCTCGCCGGCATAGATTTTGGCGGGCAGCGGCGTGGTGTTGGAAAACTCCAGGGTCACATAGCCCTCCCACTCCGGCTCAAAGGGCGTGACGTTGACGATGATGCCGCAGCGCGCATACGTGCTTTTGCCCAGGCAAATGGTCAGCACATTGCGCGGAATGCGGAAGTACTCCAAGGTGCGCGCCAGCGCAAAGCTGTTAGGCGGGATGATGCACACGTCGTCGTGAAAATCGACAAAGCTTTTTTCGTCAAAGTTCTTCGGGTCCACCACCGTGCTGTGGATGTTGGTAAACACCTTGAACTCGGGCGCGCAGCGAATGTCATAGCCGTAGCTGCTGGTGCCGTAGGAGATGATTCTTTTGCCGTCCACCTGGCGCACTTGGCCCGGCTCAAAGGGCTCGATCATGCCGGTGGATTCGGCCATGCGGCGTATCCATTTGTCGCTTTTGATGCTCATCGAAGAACTCCTGTGGAACCCCAGGGCGCCTATTGCACGGCCCCAGGGCGTCTGCTGGGAACCCGCGCAAACTGGCGAGCCCCATGCAAAATTGGTCGGGGTGAGAGGATTCGAACCTCCGGTCTCTACGTCCCGAACGTAGCGCTTTACCAGACTAAGCTACACCCCGCAGTGCTGTTCACGCCGGGCTGGGGGACAGTCCGCGTGCGAGCGCGAGATTCTAGCAAGGGCAGTGGCGCACCACCCGCTCATCACCCGCTCATCACCCGCGTACATCACCCCCGCAAGTCCGCTTCAAATGGGCAGGGACGCGAAGGTTTCGTAGGTCTTTTTGAGCCAGTTTTTGGCCCGCTGGCGTTCCAGCATCCCCAAAGAGTCAGGGCCGGAGGTTTGGTTGACCGCAGCCCAGAAGCTGGCGTCTTGGCGGTCAATTTTTCGCATGCTGCTTTCCTGCAAAAGGCCCAGATTCACCACCTGCGCGCCCTGTTTGCGCGCTTTTTCCAGGGCGCTGGAGTGGTCAATCTGCGAAAAGTCGCTGCCACGGCCCTGGTTTTTGACCACCACATAGTTGGGCCCCGCGCCATAGGTGTCCACCAAGCGGTCCAGCAAATCCACGGAGTCTTTGCCCGCATCGGCCACATGCCAAAAATTGACCGTCACGCCCATTTCGGCCATCAAGGGCAACAATACCGAATCGTCTATCCAGCGGGCAAGCGGCGTTGCGGTTTGCGCGGCCAAATCCACTATGACGCTTTGGTAGACCTCACCGTGCGCATTTACCAAGGCCTGGGCGATGGCGTCCAAACTCTCGTAGCTGTCCACAATGACGGGCGAGGCAAAGTCTCGGTAGAAGCGGGTAAAGGTAGTGTGCGAGCGGTCGGTGTCAAAGCCCACGAAAGGCCGTTGCTGGTCAATCAAGTACTGGGCCAAGACGCGGGAGACGACCGACTTGCCGACGCCGCCTTTTTCGCCGCCTATGAAATTGAGTGAGTTCATGGTGTTGGAAGTGTTGTTTTCAAGAATGCACCCAAAGCGAGATGCGGCTGTAACCAAGCAAAAAGCGTGCTTGCGCTAGGTCTATTTTTACCTGAAGAAGGCCAGTGGTCCGGTCCACGCGTCCCTGCGCGCCTGGGCGAACAAAGGATTTACCGCGTAACCGTGAACCGCCGCCATCCGATGCACGCTAAAACTCCTGCCCCGGCCCGCGCCCCATCAGCGCCGCCACCGCCTGCTGTGGGTGCAGACGGCCATCGAGCAGGTCGACCACGGCTTGGGCAATCGGCATTTCCATCCCCACGGCGTGCGCGCGTTGCACTACCGTTCGGGCGCTGTACACACCCTCGGCCACATGGCCCAGCGTGTCCACCGCTTGCGCCAGCGTTTTGCCCTGTGCCAGCGCCAGGCCGACGCGGCGGTTGCGCGACAGGTCGCCGGTGGCGGTCAGCACCAAATCACCCAGCCCGCTAAGGCCCATAAAGGTCTCAGCTTGGGCGCCCAGCGCAATACCCAGGCGTGTCATTTCGGCCAGGCCGCGCGTGATCAAGGCCGCGCGTGCGTTAAGGCCCAGGTTCAGGCCGTCGCACAAGCCGGTGGCAATGGCCAGCACGTTTTTGACCGCACCACCCACCTCCACGCCGACCACATCCTCGCTCGAATACACACGCAACAAGGGGCTGTGAAATGCGTCCACCAGCGCCTGGCGCACTGCGGCGTGGGCACTGGCCGCGACCAGCGCGGTGGGCTGGCCGCGTGCAACCTCATGGGCAAAACTCGGGCCGCTGAGCACGCCTGCGCGCATCTGCGGCGCCACCTGGGCCTGCACCTCATGGCCCAACAAGCCCCAGTCGGCATCCGCCTGGGCCGACTCGAAGCCCTTGCACACCCAGGCCAAAGGAAGGGGCAAGGCCACCAACTGGCCGAGCACCCCGCGCAGCCCAGACATAGGAGTGGCCACGACAACCAGATCCTGCGCAGCAAGCTGGGCTTGCAGCGCCTCAGCAGCGCCTTGCAACACGTTCAAAGTGGTGGGCAAGGCAAAGCCCGGCAAATAGCGGGCGTTTTCGCGCTGGCTTTGCAGCACTTGTTGGTGCTCAGGGCTGCGCGACCACAGACTCACCGTGTGGCCCTGTGCGTTCTGGCTTGCACCAATCGCCAAGGCGGTGCCAAACGCGCCGGCACCAAGCACCAAAATTTTCATGGCGATGTGGGAATGTGGAGCGCCCGGGCGCGCCCACGGTCCCTTATTGCGTCAGCGTGGCCGCTTCACTGGTTTGCGCGGCCTGGTTTTGTTGCTGCTCGTACATGGCCTGGAAGTTGATCTCTGACAGGTGCACAGGCGGAAATCCGCCGCGCTGAATCAGGTCCGCCACGTTGCCACGCAGATAGGGATAGACGATTTGCGGGCAAGCGATGCCCATGATCTGGCCCATTTGCTCTTGTTCGAGGTTGCGTATCTCAAAAATTCCCGCTTGCTTGGCTTCCACCAAAAACACGGTCTTGTCCTTGATTTTGGTTTGAACGGTGGCGGTGACGCACACCTCGAAAATACCTTCGGCCACCGGATTGGCTTCCACGCCAAGCTGAATGTCCACGGTAGGCTGCTCTTGCTCAAGCAAGATGGCGGGGGAATTAGGCTGCTCCAAGGACGCTTCTTTGAGGTACACGCGCTGGATTTGGAATACGGGTTCTTGGTCTGCCATGGTGGTTTCTTTTCGGGGTTAAACAAAAGCCCACCCGCTCAAACGCCGGTGGGCTCACAAAAACGCAGTCAACGTGCCCCATGCACGCAACTCCTGAATTATGTCAGGACCCGCAGCCCCAAAAGATGCTGCGGCCGCCGCTCACGCCTGCATCAGCAGGGGCATGAGCCCCTCTTTGCCGTCGAGCGCCACCAAGTCGTCGAAGCCGCCCACGTGGGTGGCGCCAACAAAGATCTGCGGCACCGTGCGGCGACCGGTAATCTCCATCATGGTGGCCCGCTCTTGCGGATTGACATCGATGCGAATTTCTTCAATCTGCTCAACACCCTTGGACTTGAGCAGGCGCTTGGCCTGCACGCAGTAGGGACAGACAGCGGTGGTGTACATCTTGACGACTTGCATGGCTATTTTTTCCAGAATGGCGGTTGCGGTTGCGGTTTCAGGTGCGTTCGGCGGCGATGGGCTCAGGACTTTTCGACCGGCATATTGGCGGCCCTCCAGGCGCCCAAACCTCCGCCCAAGGAATGGGACTGCTCAAAACCGAGGGATTTGGCCGTGGCCACGGCACGTGCGGAGCGCGCGCCAGACTGGCACACAAGTATGAGTGGCAGTTTTTTGTTCTTCACCACGCCTGGGAGTTTGGCTTGCAATTCCGCCAGCGGAATATTTTTAGCGCCGACCACGTGGCCTGCGGCAAATTCGGCGGGTTCACACACGTCGATCACCACGGCTTTTTCGCGGTTGATCAGTTGGACGGCTTCGTTGGCACCCAGGCCGGTCGCGACCGCGCCTTGGATGATGGGTGCCAGCAGCAGCGCGCCAGAAAACAGGGCCAGCGCGATCAGCATCCAGTTGTCAATAATAAATTTCACTAGGTTTCCTTGAGGGATGGGTACTTGGGCGGGCGCATTTTAGAATGCCCTACCTAGACGACGCCGACCAGCGTCGATTTGGCCCGCAATTTGCATTTAAATTCGACTTGCGTACCACTTGCATACCGCCTGAACACCCCCTCCTCTTTTTTTACGCATGTACAAACTTGTTCTGCTCCGCCACGGTGAGTCGACCTGGAATCTTGAAAACCGCTTCACTGGCTGGACCGACGTGGACCTCACGCCTTTGGGCATAGAGCAGGCCAAAACCGCAGGTCAACTACTCAAAGACGCGGGCTATGACTTCGACGTCACCTACACCAGCATGCTCAAGCGCGCCACCCACACCCTGTGGCATTGCCTGGACGCCATGGACCGCACCTGGCTGCCGGTGGTGCACTCCTGGCGGCTCAATGAGCGCCACTACGGCGCGTTGCAAGGCCTGAACAAGGCCGAGTTGGCCAAGAAATACGGCGACGCCCAAGTGCTTGCCTGGCGACGCAGCTACGACACGCCACCGCCCGCATTAGAGGCAAACGACGTGCGCAGCGAGCGTGCCGACCCGCGCTACGCCAAGCTGCAGCCAGAACAAATCCCCCTGACAGAATGCCTGAAAGACACCGTGGCGCGGGTCATGCCGTTTTGGAACGAGGCGATGGCGCCCGGCCTGCGTGCGGGCAAGCGCATACTGGTTGCGGCGCACGGAAACTCAATCCGCGCGCTGGTGAAATACCTTGACGGAATCTCCGATGAGGCCATCGTTGGCGTCAACATACCCAATGGCATTCCACTGGTATACGAGCTTGACGCCCAGCTCCAACCCCTTGCGCACTACTATCTGGGCGATGCAGAGGCGGCAGAGCGTGCGGCGCACGCCGTGGCGGCGCAGGGCAAAGTTGCGTAAAGACGCAAGCTGCATCGTCGCGCACCGGTGATTTATCCCTCTTTTCAGATACTCTGCGCAGAGAACAAGCCAGGGTCGAAGTCCCGCGGGGACTTGGCCGGTAGGACGGCAACGCTGGCAGCCAATTAACGGAACATATATGGGTCAAAAACTGAAAATTGCAGGTTGGGTAGCGATAGGCGCGGTCGCTGGTGCCATGAGCACGGTGTCGCTGCAAACCGTGGCGCGCAACACCATGGTGCCCTTGCCCTTGGAAGAGCTACAGCAACTCACCACCGTATTCGGTCTGATCAAGAGTGATTATGTAGAGCCGGTGGACGAGAAAAAACTCATCGCCGACGCGATTTCTGGCATGGTATCCAGCTTGGATCCGCATTCCAATTACTTTGACAAAAAGGCCTTCAAAGAGTTCCGTGAAGGCACGGCGGGAAGATTTGTCGGCGTGGGCATAGAAATCACCCAGGAAGACGGCTTGGTGAAGGTGGTGTCGCCCATTGAGGGCTCGCCCGCGTTTCGGGCCGGCATCAAGACCAATGACCTGATCACCAAGATTGATGACACCGCCGTCAAGGGCCTGAGCCTCAACGAAGCGGTCAAGCGCATGCGTGGTGAGCCCGCCACCAAAGTGATTCTGACCATCTTTCGCAAGGATGAGAACCGCAGCTTTCCAGTCACCATCATCCGCGAAGAAATCAAGCAGCAATCGGTGCGTGGCAAATTGGTCGAGCCAGGATACGGCTGGATTCGGGTAAGCCAGTTCCAGGAGCGCACGGTGGACGATTTTGTCAAAAAGGTCAACGAGATTTACAAGCAAGACCCCAAGATCAAAGGCTTGGTGCTCGACCTGCGCAACGACCCTGGCGGCTTGCTCAATGCCGCAGTGGCGATTTCCGCTGCCTTTTTGCCAGAGAACGTCATCGTGGTGACGACCAACGGGCAAACCTCAGATAGCAAGCAGACCCTGCGTGCCGCAGCGGCTGACTACCAGGGACGCGGTGGGGCTGATCCGCTCAAAAGCCTGCCGGTAGCGCTGAAAAAAGTGGCGCTGGTCGTGCTGGTCAATGAAGGCTCTGCATCGGCCAGCGAAATTGTGGCCGGCGCTTTGCAGGACCACCAGCGCGCAACCATCATGGGCAGCCAGACTTTTGGCAAGGGTTCGGTGCAGACCTTCCGCCCCCTAGGCCCCGACACGGGCCTGAAAATCACCACCTCGCGCTACTACACGCCCAGCGGCAAGTCGATTCAGGCCAAGGGCATTGTTCCCAACGTCATGGTTGACGACACCGAAGAGGGCAGCCCCTACGCTGCGCTGCGCACTCGCGAGGCAGACTTAGAGAAGCATTTGGCCAGCGGCCAAGGCGAGGAAAAGAAAGACCCGGCCCACGAAAAAGCGCGTGAGGAAGCGCTCAAACGGCTAGAGGAAGAATCCCGCAAACCAGTGGCCGAACGCAAGGCACCCGAATTTGGCAGCGACAAAGACTTTCAGCTAGCGCAAGCCATCAAGCAGCTCAAAGGCCTTCCGGTCATGACCAGCAAGACGCTGGTAGTGCGCAAAGCAGAAGCCAAAGAAGAGTGAGCGCGCCATGAGCGCGCGCAGTTTGCAAGATGACGAGCTGCTGCGCTATTCGCGCCACCTGCTGCTAGACGACATCGGTTTCGAGGGCCAAACCCGCTTTTTAAACAGCCACGTTCTGGTGATTGGCGCAGGCGGCCTGGGTTCTCCCGCAGCCATGTACCTGGCCTGCGCTGGCGTGGGCCAGATCACGCTGGTGGACGATGACGACGTGGACTTGACCAATTTGCAGCGCCAAATTGCCCACACCGGCGCCAACGTGGGCACGCCCAAAGTGCAATCGGCCCAGGGCGCGCTGCGGCGCCTCAACCCGCACGTGGAAGTCCATGCGCTCGCCGTGCGCGCCGACGCGGACTTGCTAGACACCTTGGTGCCCACGGCCGAAGTGGTGCTGGACTGCTGCGACAACTTTGCCACCCGCCAGGCCATCAACGCGGCCTGCGTGCGCCACGGCACGCCGCTGGTCTCCGGTTCGGCCATTCAAATGGACGGCCAGATTACCGTCTATGACCCGCGCAACGCCGCTTCGCCCTGCTATGCCTGCGTGTTCCCCCCCACATTGGCCCCCGAGGAGGCGCGCTGCGCAACCATGGGCGTGTTTGCGCCGCTGGTGGGCATCATCGGCGCCATGCAGGCGGCCGAGGCACTCAAGCTGGTCGCGCACATAGGGGAGCCGCTGGTGGGCCGCTTGCTCATGCTCGACGGCCGCAGCATGGAGTGGACGCAAATGCGTGTGACGCGCAAAGCGGACTGCATGGTGTGTGCGCCCACTGCCCTTAGGCCTTAACCCTTAGCCCTTGATCGCACCGCCTGGCCGCTGGCGTTGCCAACGCTTTGCGTCCAACGCATCTGAAGCGGGGCTGACCAGGGTCTGAAAAAGACCCGAAGCCCCCAACCATTCTGGCTAAGGGCTTGGTGACGACGCTGCGGGGGTGGCGGTCACGGACGCCGTTTGCGGGCCACCGGGGCCGCCATCAATGCGGGCGTCCATCGCAAAGGAATAGGGCTGTCCATTGGTCAAGCCGGTGACTTCCAGAGGGGAGCTTACGTTAATAAGCCAGAAGTGCACACCGGGCGGCGACTTGAGGTTGATGGGTGTGGAAGTGGCGGCATACATGAGCCAGTAGTCCACGCCCGCAGTGGCGGTCCAGGTGACGGTAACCAGTCCGTCGCCCGGTACAACCGCAAAGTCTGAGGGCGGCGGCGCAGAGCTGCCTTTGCCGCCACCGCATGCGACGAGCAAGAGCAACACAAAGGCGGTGAGGTAAGGGCGCAGGGATTTCAGGATCATGGTCAAAATAGGTCTTCTTGGGAGGCTCCGGTCATTATGCAGGAGCCACATGCAGGTCGAATCTACGGCTTCAATCGACTGGTTCAGTCGGCAGGATGAATGGGCACAAAGCCTTCAACCGGCCAAACCTACGTACACGTTTTGCACATCGTCATTGGCGTCAATCGCGGCCAAAAACGCTTCTACTTCTTCCAGGTGCTCGGCACTGAGACTGGCGGGGTTCACCGGGTTTTTTGGCTTGTAGCCCAGCTTGGCCGATTGCACGGTAAACCCATGGGCTGGCAGAGCGCGACTGACCAGGTCCAGGTCGGTTGGATCGGTCAGAAACACGCATACACCCGCCTCGTCCGCCGGCTCAAAATCTTGGGCGCCGGACTCGATGGCGGCGACTTCAGCATCGGCGCCTTGAGTGGCCGCTTCGGCCTCGATCATGCCCACGTGGGCAAAGTCCCAAGACACCGAGCCCGAGGTGCCTAGCTGGCCTTTGCGAAACAGCACGCGCATCTCGGGCGCGGTACGGTTCACGTTGTCGGTCAGGCATTCCACCATCACCGGCACCTGGTGGGGCGCAAAGCCTTCGTAAATCACATGCTCAAAACTCACCGCCTCGCCGGTCAGGCCCGCACCTTTTTTGATGGCACGGTCCAGCGTGTCCTTAGGCATGGAGATTTTGCGCGCCTGCTCCACCACCAGGCGCAAGCGGGCGTTGGACGCGGGATCGGCGCCATTGCGGGCAGCCAGCATGATGTCTTTGGCCAGTTTGCCAAAGGCGCGGCCCTTGGCGTTTGCGGCAAGTTCCTTGCCTTTTGCTTTCCATTGCGCGCCCATACAGCATTCTTTCTTTTGGTGGGGGCGCCCGCAGGCACCCAGGTTTTCATCTGGAATCGGGACGGGTTATACACCCCACAGCCCCGCACACACCCGCGCTCACGCGCCCACAATCCAGCCTTCGAGCGGGTCCACGGTGGACGGCAGTCCGTACAGGGGGTCGCCGTGCTGGTGGCGCACGTCGGCCCACGCGGCTTGCACCAGGCACAGCACCGCGTCCAGCGCGTCGCCCGAGGCGTCGGCCACCAGCGCGTCGCGCTGCGCGTGGCTCAGGTGCAGCCGCAGCTGCCAGCGCGACTGGCCCAGCTCCAGGGCGTTGAGCAGGTCTTTGCGCGCGATCAGGCGTTCTGGCGTTTGCTTGGCGTGGTCGTCGCTTTTGTAGCTGCGCGCGCCCAAGATTTCGCGCGCCAGCATGCCCGGATAGGCCTCCAGGGCCACGCGCTGCACCTGGGCGGGCGGCGGCTGCAGGCCCGGAAAATAAGCGTTCGCCGCCAAAAGCAGGGGCACGCCTGCGTGCAACATGTAAGCCACCGGCGGATTGACCCACTTCATGGACGGGCTGGAGCCCGCTGGCACGTCGGTCGCCCGGTGGGCGAACTTGGCCCCCACCGGGCGGGCATTGCAAAAGGCAGCAAACTGCGCGCGTATCTCAGGCCGTGTGAGGCTTTGGTAATGCGCCATGCAGGCGTGCCAGTCCAAAGGCCAGCCCAGCGTATCTACCAGTTCACGCGGCAAGCCAAACGGAAGGTCAAAGGCGCCCAACCAGCGCGGCGCACTGTCCAGCGCCGCCGAAAAATCGGCAAAGCTGCCCACCGCTTGAAGCTGCGTCAGACGCACGCGCTGGCCGTCGCAGCTGCCCCAGGCCAGCACGATGTGCTTGCGTCGGCTGGGCGCACTGGAAAAGTCGCAGCCCAGCAAGAGGCTGCTGGCGCCCGCATGAGCGCCTTCTGCACAGATGGAAATTTAGGCGCGCCCGATGATGGAGGCGGTGGCCATCAGCTCTTCGAGCAGCGCCAGCGATACTTTGCCGGAGACGCTGTAGGGGTCTAGCTCGGGCTTTTCGGCGTATTTGAGCAAGATGCTGGCGTTGATTTTGGACATGTTCACCTGGCCCATGGTCCAGCCGCTGAAGCGGCGCTCGGGAATTTCTTCGTAATGCAACAGCACCACGTCTTTGTGGCGTTTGTCGCGCTGGATGTGGCTGAACAAATCACTCACCGCATTGCGCCCGCCTTCAATGGCCTGCAAGAAAATGCCGCCGCCGTAGCAGAGGATGCCGGTAATGCCCGAGCTGGGGTTGCCCTGGCGCGACTGCAGCAAAATTTCTTCAATTGCCGTGGACGCCGGGTCGGTGGCACGGCTGGCATAGAGCAAACGTACAAGCATATTCAGCCTTTCTTGGGCAGCAGCGCCAGAAACTCACGGCGCAAATTGGGGTCTTTCAGGAACACCCCGCGCATGACGGAGTTGATCATCTTGCTGTCCATGTCCTTCACACCGCGCCACGACATGCAGTAGTGGCTGGCTTCCATGACGATGGCCAGGCCGTCGGGTTGGGTTTTTTCCTGAATCAGGTCGGCCAGTTGGACCACCGCTTCTTCTTGAATCTGGGGCCGACCCATCACCCATTCGGCAAGCCGGGCGTATTTGCTCAAGCCAATCACATTGGTGTGCTCATTGGGCAGCACGCCAATCCAAATCTGCCCAATCACCGGGCAAAAGTGGTGGCTACAGGCGCTACGCACGGTGATGGGGCCGACGATCATCAGCTCGTTCAAATGCTCGGCATTGGGAAACTCGGTGATCTTGGGCGCATGCTCATAACGACCACGAAACACCTCGTTGAGGTACATCTTGGCCACGCGCCGCGCGGTGTTGTCGGTGTTGTGGTCGTTGACGGTATCAATCACCAGGCTGTCGAGCACGCCTTGCATTTTTGCTTCAACTTCGTCGAGCAAAGAAGCCAGGTCGCCAGGTTCCAAAAAATCGGCGATATTGTCATTGGCATTAAAGCGCTTGCGGGAGGCCACAATGCGTTCGCGAATTTTTACCGAAACCGGGGTTCCAACGTCGTCGCTGGGTGAAGTCATGGGCATGTTTGTAATGTGTTGAACAAACCATGTTACCAGCCTTTAATGCGCTGGAAACGGGCTGGACGCGGGTTGGATGTGCGCTAAAACACAGCTTGCGCACCCCAAGAAACGCGAAAGTGAGCGCAGCGCAAATGCGCACGTGCCAGACACCTAGTACCTGCTCCCCGTAATGAACAAAAGCACGCGCATGAACGCCAGCGCCAGCATGTCCAGGCTGCGCTGCCACGGCCCGCGCTGCGCGTAGCTCGCGGGGTCCACGCGCACCGCCTTGGACTGCAGCGCGTCCAGCAGGCGCTGGCGCAGTTGCTGGGCAAAAGGGCCATCGCGCACCATGACGTTGGCCTCGCGCGCCAGCAGCAAGCTCAAGGGGTCCAGATTGGACGAGCCTACCGTGGCCCAGCGCTGGTCCACCACCGCCACCTTGGCATGCAAGAAGCCGCCGGTGTACTCATAGATTTCCACCCCGGCGTCCAGCAGCGCGCCATACACCGTGCGCGCGCCGTGGTACTGCATAAAGTATTCGTAGCGGCCTTGCAGCAGCACCCGCACCCGCACGCCGCGCTGGGCGGCATGGGCCAAGGCGTGGCGCAGCTTGCGTCCGGGCACAAAGTAGGCACTGGCAATCAAGACTTCGCTGCGCGCATCGGCAATCGCCTTGCGGTAAGCCTGCTCTATGCGGCTGCGGTGGCGCAGGTTGTCGCGCAACACCAAGGCGGCCCAGGCACCGTCACCCGGTACCGGCGGGCCAGCGACGCCGGCCACGGGCGCGAAAGGCAAGGCGGCTTGGGTCAGCAGCTGACCGGCCTGCTTCCAGTGCCGGTGCTCAACCTGGCGCACCAAATCCAAACGCGCCCAAAACTGCTCCATGGCCTGTTGAACTTCGCCCGCCAGCAAACCCCGTACCTGCACCGCAAAGTCAAAGCGCGGGCTAGGCAGCGGGCCGTAGTTGGGGTCGGTGAAGTCGTCAAGCACATTGATGCCGCCACAAAATGCCACCACTCCATCGACCACACAGAGCTTGCGGTGCAAGCGCCGCCACTGCCCCGGCACAAACACGCTCCAATAGCCCACGGGTGAATACCGGTGCCATTGCACGCCGGCCGCGCTAAAGCCTTGGACCCAAGACGGTGGCATGGTGGGCGTACCCACGCCGTCCACCACCACATAGACCGCTACGCCGCGCTTCGCCGCCCTCACCAGCGCCTGGGCCAAACGCTCGCCTTGGCTGTCGAAGTGAAAAATATAGGTTTCCAGCCGCACCTCATAGCGGCTTGCGTCTATCTCTGCAATCACCGATGCGAACAATTCCACAGCGCCTTGCAAGAGGCGCACTTGCTGGTGGGGATGGAAGCGCATGTGGGCCATGGTCAGGCCGCGCGCGGCAACTCAAACTCGGCGATCAGCGGCAAGTGGTCCGACAGGCGGGTCCATGGGCCACCACGCGGCACCTCCAGCCCGAGCGGGCGCAGGCCGCGGCCATACACGTGGTCCAGCTGCAAAAGCGGCAAACGCGATGGAAAGGTGGCAAAACCCGGCTGGCGCCAGGCCGACAGGCCCACGCTGCCCAATTCGCGCTCCAGCAAGCCGCCCCATTCGTTAAAGTCCCCGGCCACCAGCACCGGCGCCTGTGGCGCGATTTCACGGACTATGTAGCGGCACAGTTGCTGCAGTTGGCGCTGGCGGCTGGCGCGCACCAGGCCCAAGTGCACTACCACCACGTGCACGCCTTGCCCGTGCACCGTCAGCTCCACGTGCAGGAGGCCGCGCTGCTCAAACCGGTGGTCGGACATGTCCTCGTGCTGGTGCGCCAGCACCGGCCAGCGCGAGAGTACGGCGTTGCCGTGTTCTCCGTGGCGCGTAGTGGCGTTGGTGCGGTAGACGGCGGCGTAGCCCTCGGGCGCCAAAAAGTCAGCTTGCGGCTGCACTGGCCAGTGGGCAAAAAACTTTTCCTCGCGCCGGTGCAGCTTGCGCACCTCTTGCAGGCAGACCACGTCGGCGTCGAAACGGGCGATGGCGTGGCCCAGGTTGTGGATCTCCAGGCTGCGGCCCGGGCCCATGCCGCGCACGCCCTTGTGGATGTTGTAGGTCACGACCTTGAGCGTTTGGGCCATGTTCAAACCCTGGCGGACACAAAACGCGGCAAGAGCGTGCAGGCCTCGGCATTCGACGGCGAAAAGCACATTGCAGCCGCCTGCCGGTAGGGCAGCCACTGGTAGTGCGTGTGCTCTCGCGCATCCAGCCGCACCGACGTGCCGTCGGGCACCTGCAGGCCAAACAAGCGCTCGGTGTTGAACACCACCCCCGGCGCATACCGGTGCAGCCAGCGCGGGTAAATGGGGTACACGTTTTCCAAGTTCCAGTCTTGCAACTGTGGGGCCAGCGCGCTGCCAGGGCGGCAGTCAATGCCAGTTTCCTCGTACACCTCGCGCGCAGCGGTGTCGGCCCATGGCTCATCGTGCGCATCTTTGCTGCCGGTCACAGACTGCCAAAACGCCGGCGCCTGGGGGTCCGGCTCGGTGCGCCGGATCAGCAGCACCTCCAGTGCTGGGGTGTGGATGACGACCAATACCGATTGCGGAATTTTGAAGACAGGGGACGAAGCCGGGTTCAGTGCCATAAGCCATTGTGCCTCTGGCATTTCGCATAGGCAGGCGCTTTGGCGCAAGTGCAGCGCAGAAACCGTGCCAAAATCCGCCCAAGTGAACGCAAGCGCGCCGTGGCGTCGCGTTCACCTTATCAAACTGGCACATTGCCAGTGGTGTCGGGAGAGACTGTCACAGCCCCTAAGGCGGGTGGCAGCGCCGAAGGAGCAACCGCCCCGGAAACTCTCAGGCAACAGGGACCGACACCACCTTGATCTCTGAAGAGCGCCCGAGACTTACGTCGTTCGGGCGCACCGAAGGAGCAAATCGGCTGCTCGCCCCCAAAGGCGAGTCGCTGACGAATCTCTCAGGTCCAAAACAGAGGGGGCGTTTGTAGCGCAAATCCGTGCGCGCAAACCCCTTCTTTTGGCGTTTTGGACTTTTCACCATGAAATCAATTGCAGTTATCGGCGGCGGCATTACCGGCGTCACCACCGCCTACGCGCTGGCCTTGCGCGGCTTTTCCGTCACCTTGTTGGAGCGCCACCGCTACGCAGCGATGGAAACCTCGTTTGCCAATGGCGGCCAGCTTTCCGCCTCCAACGCCGAGGTGTGGAACCACTTTTCCACCGTGCTCAAGGGCATGAAATGGATCTTGCGACCTGACGCGCCGCTGCTGGTCAACCCCAAGCCGAGCTGGCACAAGCTGTCGTGGTTTGCCGAGTTCATTGGCCATATTCCTGCCTACCAGCGCAACACCATTGCCACCACCGAACTGGCCATCGCCGCCCGCGAACACCTGTATGCCTGGGCCGCGAAGGAAAACATTGACTTTGACCTCAAGCAGCGCGGCATTTTGCACATCTACCGCAACAAGGCCGGTTTCACCCACGCCGGGCGCGTGTCGCAATTGCTGCAACGCGGCGGCCTGGAGCGCCGAGCCGTGACACCCAGCGAAATGAAGGCGATTGAACCCACGCTGGCAGGCGACTATTACGGTGGCTACTTCACTCCCAGCGACGCCACCGGCGACATCCACAAGTTCACCATGGGCATGGCCGCTGCCGCCGAACGCCAAGGCGTTGAATGCCTGTACGAACAAGAGGTGCGCGCCATTGAGCGCCAAGGCCAACAGGTGCACATCACCAGCACCGACATCAGCGCCCCCGACGGACAGACACAGCGCCGCAGCTTTGACGCCGTGGTGGTGTGCGCGGGCACCGCCAGCCGCGCGCTGGGTGCCCAACTGGGTGACCGGGTGAACGTGTACCCGGTCAAGGGCTATTCCATCACCGTCAACCTCAAAGACGCCAGCAGCCGCACCAGCGCACCGCAGGTCAGCCTGCTGGACGACGAAACCAAGCTGGTCAGCAGCCGCCTGGGCGAGGACCGGTTTCGGGTCGCGGGCACCGCCGAGTTCAACGGCTTTAACCGCGACATCCGGGCCGACCGCATTCGCCCGCTCACCGAATGGGTGGCGCAGTGCTTCCCGGGGGTGAGCACCGAGCACGTCATCCCCTGGGCTGGATTGCGCCCCATGATGCCCAATATGCTGCCGCGCGTGGGGCGGGGGAACGACCCCAAGGTGTTCTACAACACCGGCCACGGCCACCTGGGCTGGACGCTGTCGGCGGTGACGGCAGACACCATTGCCGCCATCGTGGAAGCGGCGGCGCGCTAGGACCTTGGGGTTTGCGTAAAAAGGGAGGGGGCGCCAGCGGCTACCATCGACGCCATGTTTGACGCGCGCACCCCCCATCCAGACGCCCCGCCAGCGCGGCTGCGTGCCCATGGCCTGTGTTTGCGCTGGGGCGAGAACCGTGTTTTCACTGGCTTGGACCTGGAGATAGCGCCCGGACTGACGCTGGTGCATGGCGACGAATCGTGCGGCAAAAGCAGCCTGCTGCGCTTGCTGGCAGGCGAGCTGGCGCCGCAGTCGGGCGCGTTCTATCTGGGCGGTGTGCCAGCCGACGCCAAGGCGCTGCGCAATGCCAGCTACTGGACCGATATGCGCAGCGAAGCCCACGATGCCATCAGCGCCCGCAGCTACTGGGCTGGCCTGCCTACGCGCTACCCCGCCTGGGATGCCCTTGCGCTGGAAACCTTGGTAGGCGGGCTGGGCCTGGCTGAACACGCGGACAAGCCCTTGTACATGCTTTCCACCGGCTCCAAGCGCAAGGTCTGGCTGGCCGCAGCCTTTGCCAGCGGCGCCCCGCTGCTCTTGATTGATGAACCTTTTGCCGCATTGGACCGGGCGTCCGCAGCGTGTGTGGCCCACTGGCTGGGCCGGGCTGCACAAAGTACGAACCGCGCCTGCGTGATTGCCGACTACCAAGCGCCTGCTGGCCTGGCGCCGCGCCAGCTGCTGCTGCGCCAAGGCCAGGCCCACGCGGTATGAGCACCCTGCCATTGCAAGCCACCACCTTATGAATATAGACACACTCTTGCTTTTTGCCGTTCTGGCCTTTGGCTTTCAATCGCGCAAGGCCTGGGAGCAGCGCAAGCGCATCACCCTGCTGGGGCGCTATTTGCGCAACTTTCAGATTGAGGGCCTGATGGAGACGCTGACCCAGGGCTATTTGCGCGCCATGGGCGAGGCGGACCTAGAACGCCGTCGCGGCATCTGGCACATCATGGCGCAGCACGAGCACACCCTGGAGCGCCAGCTCCAGCAACTGGTGCAAGAAGTGGGCGCAGCGGACGCGGGCGACTGGCGCGCCAGCACACTGCCGGTCCATTTGCCCCTGTCTTTGCAGCTGCTGCCCAGCGCCAGCTTTGACCTGCGCAGCCTGCTGCGGGTACATGCGCAGGGCGTGGCCAGCGCAATCGGCAATGGCCTTGGACTGACAGAGCGCGACCGGGCGTTTCGCCTGAGCGCCGAGTTGCTGCTTTTGCAGCACAGTTGCCACTGGTTTTGCCGCTCCAAAACCGTGGCCTCCGCCCGCATGCTGGCGCGCCACCAGACCCACTATGTGCAGTTGCTGGCCGCCGTGGCGCCTGCCACACGCACCGCCTACCTGCGGGCTTTGGGCACGGGGCAAGGCAGCTAAAGCCCAAAACAAGCATGCCACCCGCAGGTGGCATGCTTGGTATTGCCCGCGCTGGGCGAGTGGCGCGCCGGCTTAAGCCGCCTTTGCAGCGTCCACGCTGCGCAGGCGAATGTGCAATTCGCGCAACTGCTTCTCGTCCACCGGGCTGGGCGCTTGGGTGAGCAAGCACTGGGCGCGCTGGGTTTTGGGGAAGGCAATCACGTCGCGAATCGACTCGGCGCCGGTCATCAGCGTGACCACGCGGTCCAGGCCAAAGGCCAGGCCACCATGCGGGGGGGCGCCGTATTGCAGGGCGTCGAGCAGGAAGCCGAACTTGAGCTGCGCTTCTTCGGGCGTGATCTTCAGGGCGTCAAACACTTTTTGCTGCACATCGGCGCGGTGGATACGCACCGAGCCGCCGCCCATTTCCCAGCCGTTCAAGACCATGTCGTAGCCCTTAGAAATGCATTTCTCGGGGGCAGTGACCATCCAGTCCTCGTGGCCGTCTTTGGGCGCGGTGAACGGGTGGTGCGTGGCGGTGTAGCGCTGGGCCTCTTCGTCGTACTCAAACATCGGAAAGTCCACCACCCACATCGGGCGCCAGCCGGTCTCGAACAGGCCGTTCTTTTTGCCGAACTCGCTGTGACCGATCTTGATGCGCAGAGCGCCGATGGCGTCGTTGACGATCTTTTCCTTGTCAGCGCCAAAAAAGATCAGGTCGCCGTCCATCGCACCGGTGCGCGCCAAAACTTCCGCGATCGCTTTGTCGTGGATATTTTTGACAATAGGACTTTGTAAACCGTCACGTCCTTTGGAGATGTCGTTGACCCGGATATAGGCCAGGCCCTTGGCGCCGTAGATCTTGACAAACTCGGTGTAGGCGTCGATTTCGCCGCGGCTGATGCCGCCGCCTTCGACCGAACCACCCGGCACGCGCAGGGCCACCACGCGCCCGCCTTTCATGTTGGCGGCGCCGGAGAACACCTTGAAGTCCACGTCGCCCATCACATCGGTCAGCTCGGTGAACTGCAGCTTGACGCGCAGATCTGGCTTGTCCGAGCCGTAGATGTGCATGGCATCGGCATAGCTCATGACCGGGAACTCGCCCAGGTCCACACCAATCGTGTTTTTGAACACCGTGGTGATCATGCCCTGGAACATGTCGCGAATCTCTTCTTCGCCCAGGAAGGAGGTCTCGATATCAATTTGCGTGAACTCGGGCTGGCGGTCGGCGCGCAGGTCTTCATCGCGGAAGCACTTGGTGATTTGGTAGTAGCGATCAAACCCCGCCACCATGAGCAACTGCTTGAACAGCTGGGGCGACTGCGGCAGCGCAAAAAACTGGCCGTCGTGCACCCGGCTGGGCACCAGGTAGTCGCGCGCGCCCTCAGGCGTGCTCTTGGTCAGCATGGGAGTCTCGATGTCGACAAAGCCGTTGGCGTCGAGGAACTTGCGCACTTCCATGGACACGCGGTAGCGCAGCATCAGGTTTTTTTGCATATAGGGGCGGCGCAGGTCCAGCACCCGGTGGGTCAGGCGCGTGGTCTCGGACAGGTTGTCGTCGTCAATCTGGAAGGGTGGCGTGACCGACGGGTTGAGCACGACCAGCTCGTGGCACAGCACTTCGATCTTGCCGCTTTTCAGGTTGTCGTTGACCGTGCCTTCGGGGCGCGCCCGCACCAGGCCCTTGATCTGCACGCAAAACTCGTTGCGCAGGCCCTCGGCTGTCTTGAACATGTCGGCGCGGTCGGGGTCGCAAACCACCTGCACATAGCCTTCGCGGTCGCGCAGGTCCACAAAAATCACCCCGCCGTGGTCGCGGCGGCGGTTGACCCAACCACAGAGGGAAACGGTTTGGCCCAACAGGGCATCGGTCACAAGACCGCAGTAATGGGAGCGCATGGCCATGACGTACTTTCGGAGCCCAAGCGGGCAATCAGGGAAAAATTAGGGGGCGGGGGCGACGGCGTTCACGTGTGCGCCATGCACCGTGGGGGACACCGATCCCATGGAGATGACGTAGGTCAGCGCCTCGTCAACGCTCATATCGAGCTCGATCACCTCACTGCGGTGCAGCAGCAAAAAATAACCGCCCGTCGGGTTGGGGGTGGTGGGCACATAGACGCTGATGAAGTCGCCGCCTAATTGGTGCGCCACCTCACCATCGGGCACACCCGTTTGGAATGCAATCGTCCAGCTTCCCTGGCGCGGAAACTGCACCAGCAAGGCGGTGCGAAACGCGTTGCCGTTGCTGGAAAACAAGGTGTCGGAAACCTTTTTGACGCTGTTGTAAATCGACTTGACCACCGGTATATTGGTAAACAACCGGTTCCACTGTTTGAGCCACCAGCGCCCTGCCACGTTGGACACCAGTGCGCCGGTCACCAGCATAAAGCCCAGCACCAGCACCACGCCCAGGCCCGGAATGTGGTGCAGACGCTCCAGCGAAGCAGCGGTGGCGTCCGACGAGACAGCCGCCAGCGCCGACAAAAAACTCCCGAACAGGCCGTCGAGCACGCTGACCATCCACAGCAAAACCCAAATCGTAATCGCCAGTGGCAGCCACACCATCAGGCCCGTGAGCAGGTATTTTTTGAACGGCACGGTCACTCCAGTAGAGGGTTGCGCAGAGGCGCTCATGCAGACGCCGCAGGCGCCGGACCGCTGGCAGCCGGTGCTGCTGCGGGTGTGGATGGGGTCGATGGGGTCGCTGCCGGTGCCGCAGTGGGCGTTGCAGGCGCGGCCGCCTCGGGGGACGATTGAGAAGGGGCTGGGACCGCTGGACCCTCTGCGCCATCTGCGCCATCTGGCTTGGCACCGCCTGCGCTGGTGTCGCCGCGAAAGTCGGTCACATACCAACCTGAGCCTTTGAGCTGAAATCCTGCTGCGGTGAGCTGCTTTTTGAATTCAGCTTTTCCACAGCGTGGGCAGTCGCTCAGCGGATCGTCAGACATCTTTTGGAGCACGTCCTTAGCAAATCCGCAGGCATCGCATTTGTAGGCGTAAATCGGCATGGCGGGGGGCCTCTGGCTGTCGGGTGGCAAAGCCTTCGATTATAGGTTGCGCCTTGCTACCGATGACAGCCACCGGTCGCAGCTACCACTGAAGGCGCGACAGCAGCTGCACCCCCAGCACGCCCAGCACAAAACCAATCAAGGTGTAGGCGATTGCTTGCAAAAGCAGGCGTGTGCGCTTGTGCTCTAGCACCAGTTGCTCTAGCAGCCTACGGGTTTGCACATCGCTGCCGCCGCGCTGCAGATAGGACTGCAAGAGCAAGGGCAAATCGGGCAGTATCTTGGCGTAGCGCGGCGCCTGCGCCTTCAACTCGGTCCACAGCCGCTGCGGCCCCACCTGCTTGAGCATCCACTGCTCCAAAAAAGGCTTGGCCGTGGCCCACAAATCCAGCTCCGGGTCCAGGTCGCGCCCCAGGCCCTCGACGTTAAGCAGGGTTTTTTGCAAGAGCACCAACTGCGGCTGGATTTCGACTTGAAAGCGCCGTGAGGTCTGAAACAAACGCATCAGCACCAGCCCTAGCGAAATTTCCTTCAAAGGCCGGTCAAAGTAGGGCTCGCAGACGGCGCGTACCGCTGCTTCAAGCTCATCAACACGGGTGGCGACAGGCACCCAGCCCGACTCGATGTGCAACTCAGCCACGCGCTTGTAGTCGCGCCGGAAAAAAGCCACGAAGTTCTGCGCCAAATACTCTTTGTCCACCTCGGTGAGCGTGCCCACGATGCCAAAGTCCAGCGAGATGTAGCGGCCAAAAGTTTCGGGCGCCAGACTGACCTGGATGTTTCCCGGATGCATATCGGCGTGGAAAAAGCCGTCACGAAACACCTGGGTAAAAAACAAGACCACGCCATCGCGCGCCAGCTTTTGGATGTCCACGCCCGCTTCGCGCAGCCGATCCACTTGGCTGATGGGAACCCCGTGCATGCGCTGCATCACCAACACCTCGGTGGTGCAATAGTCCCACAGCATTTCCGGGATCAGTACGAGGTTGAGGCCCTCCATATTGCGGCGCAACTGGGCGGCGCTGGAGGCTTCGCGCACCAAGTCAAGTTCGTCGTGGAGGTACTTGTCAAATTCGGCCACCACCTCGCGCGGCTTGAGCCGCCTGGCGTCGGCCGACAGGCTGCCAACCACGTCTGCCATCAGGTGCATCAGGCCGAGGTCCTTGTCCATGGCCGCCAGCATGCCCGGACGCAGCACCTTGACGGCGACCTCGCGCTCCTGCCCGTTGCGGTCGCGCAGCACGGCGAAATGCACCTGGGCGATGGAGGCGCTAGCCACCGGCGTGTGCTCGAACGAGACAAATAATTCGTCCAGCGGCTTACCCAACGCGCGCTCGATGGCGGCTACGGCCACCTCGGAAGGAAAAGGCGGCACGCGGTCTTGCAACTTGGCAAGTTCTACAGCGATATCGGGCGCCAGCAAGTCGCGCCGCGTAGACAGTACCTGGCCTAGCTTGACAAAGATCGGCCCCAAGTCTTCCAAGGCCTGGCGCATGCGCTGGGCGCGCGGAGCGTCCAGTCTTCGCCCTATCGACAGCAGGCGCGCCAGGCGGTGCAGCGCGGGCTGAGGCAAGCTTTCAAGCAGAAGTACGTCCAAACCGTAGCGCAGCACCACCCGCAAAATGGCCCACCCGCGCAGCAAGCGGCTCATGGGCTGCTTTCGGTGGGGGCTGTGGTGGACGCGCTGCGGCGTTGGGTGACAAATTGTTGCAAGGCTTGGGCGATTTTTCGGCAGTTTTGCACCACCATGTGGGCCGGCACGTCGCCCACAATGCGGGCCAGATCGGCCTCCACATCCCAGCGCAAGTGGTCGGTAAGCCAGTTCACCTCTGCGGCCAGTTGCACGTCGCCTTGCACATGCACCTCAGGCTTGCCGCCTTGCAGCAGACCTTGCACCAAAGCCACTGGCGAAGCGCCGGTGAGTGTGAGCACCAAGTCTGAGGCTGTGTCCGCCGGCGCAAGATCCAAAAGGCCCGCTGGTGTGAGCGCTACCTTGAAATTCAAACTTTGCCACTGAACCAGGATTACGCGGCCTTTTTGCCGTGCCAATCGCGCTGTGGCCTGCGGCTCTTGCATCAGCACATGGTTGATCAGCAACACGATGCGGCGTTGCGACTCTTCGACGGCCCAAGCGGGCGGGGTGAACGGGAGCTTGAAATCTTGCAAAAAGCTTTCCAGCATGGAAAAAGGGGACTGTGTTGCCATAGTCCCCATTATTCCCGATGCCGCAGCCGCCAAGCGCTCAAGGTGAACCAAGCGGATGGGCGGACACGCAGAAAGGTGTTATTGCAAGGCCTGAACGCCTGCCACCAACCAGCCGCCACCGCTCTTGGGCTTGGTCATGTTCCACACCTCGCGAAACGGGGTCGGGCTGGCGTTCACGTCTTCGCGAATCATGCCGGTGAACTCCACGCTGGCCAGGTATTCCTCGGGCATTTCTTCAATGCCCAGCAAGCGCGCGTCGAGCGCCTGCACATCGGTGTGGTTGGGCTGCGCACCGGTATGGGTTTCGCGTTCGCTGAGCTGGGTTTTGATCTCGGACAGCATGCCGTCCGTCATCATGGCGCGCAGGCTGTTGATGTCGGACTTGTCCCAGGCCGCCTGCAAGGTGATGAAGTTGGCCTTGGCGGCCTGGATGAAGCCTTCGCTGTCAAAACCTGCGGGCACACCCCAAGTCTGCGATCCGAGCAATGCTGAGCCAATCATGGACCCCGAAGCACCGCCCGAAACGCCGCTCGCTGTGGGCGCACTCTGGTACTGCGCCGCGTTTTGCTCCCACGGGCGTGCGGAGGCGTCATTGCCCACGTTCTCGGGGCGGTAGGGGCGCGACTGCGTGCCGCCCATATTGCCAGCGCCCTGGAAGGCAAAAGGACTGGCCGCCGCCTGGCGCCTGCGCATGAAGTAGCCAACCGCCATCATCACACCCAAGGCAAGCAGGGCAAACATCAAAATCTGCCCAAAGCCCTCACCCAGACCCAAGGAGCTCGCCAGCCAAGCCAAACCCAAGCCTGCTGCCAAACCACCGAGCATGGCGCCCCATGGGCGGCGCGGTGCTGCGGGCGCCGCTGCGTTCGCGGGGCGCGCAGCCGTGTTGCCCGCGCTTTGGGCCGGCGCTGCTTCGCGCTGCGTCACATTGCTTGATTGCTTGCCCATGGACTTGCCGCCACCCAGTCGCGCAGCCTCGGCGTTTACGCCAGCAAAGAGCAAAAACGCTGTCAACACCAAACTTAACCACTTCATATTGAGTTCTCCAAAAATTAGATGCACCTTACGCAAACTAAAGGGCAGGTGCGGTCAGTTTCCCAAACCACAAGCACCAGATTACCTTGCTAGCACTTGATTCCAACATGCAGCGCGGCAATACCGCCGGTGAGGTTGTGGAAGTCCACATGGCCGAAACCCCCTTTGTGCATCATGGCTTTAAGCTCTTTTTGCCCTGGGTGCATGCGAATCGACTCGGCGAGGTAGCGGTAACTGGCATCGTCACCTGCCACCCACTTGCCCAGTTGGGGCAAGACTTGGAAGGAATACCAGTCGTACAGTTTTTCCAACGGCGGTGCCACTTTGGAAAACTCCAGCACCAGGAGCTTGCCTCCGGGCTTGAGCACGCGGCACATCTCCGCCAATGCGGCGTCCTTGTGCGTCATATTGCGCAGGCCAAATGCCACGCTGACCAGGTCGAAATAGGCATCCGAGAAGGGCAGCTTTTCAGCATCGCACACCACCGTGGGCAACAAAACGCCCAGGTCAAGCAGCCGGTTGCGCCCCGTGCTGAGCATGGCTTCGTTGATGTCGGTGTGCACCACCTGGCCGGTTTTGCCTACTTTTTTGGAAAACGCCAGCGCCAGGTCGCCCGTGCCAGCGGCGATGTCCAGCGCCTTTTGGCCTTCTTGCAAATTAGCCACCACCAGGGTGTAGGCCTTCCAGGCGCGGTGCAGGCCGCCGGACATCAGGTCATTCATCAGGTCGTATTTGGGCGCGACCGAGTCGAACACGCCGCGCACGTGGCGGGCTTTTTCGGTCTCATCGACCGACTTGAAACCAAAGTGGGTTTTGGACATGGCTTGGTGCTTAAGTGAAAAGTGGCGGACCGCCGTCAGTGGCTGGCGCAGCCGTGGCCCGCAGGCGCGGGCATGGGGCCGTCACGGTCGCGCCCGGCGGCTTGCAGGCGCTGTTCGTATTGCTGCCACAGGCTGGCCTCTTGCGAGCCCAGAAAATACAGGTAATCCCAAGAAAAAATACCGCTGTCGTGGCCGTCCGAAAACGCGGGTTGCACCGCGTAGTTGCCGACGGGCTCCAGGCCAGTGAGTTCCACTAGGCGTTTGCCAGTTTGCAGCACTTCCTGGCCCTCGCCGTGGCCCTGTACTTCGGCGGACGGGGAATACACCCGCATCAGCTCAAACGGAATGCGAAAACTCGCGCCGTCGGAAAAGCTGATTTCCAGCACGCGCGATTGGCTGTGGGCGGTAATTGCCTGGGGGGTGGGTGCGTCTTTTTTCAGTCCGGCCATGGTGTTTCTTGGTCTTGGTTTGGTTGCGCCAGAGCCTACACCAGCACGCGCTCAATGCCACCGGCATTGGCAATTCGCACATAGTGGGGCAGCCATTCCTTGCCCAAAATCTGATTCGCCATTTCGACCACGATGTAGTCGGCCTCCAGCAAGCCGTTATTGAGGTCGTTGCCATAGCGGCTCAGGCCTTGTAGGCAGCTCGGGCAGCTGGTCAGAATTTTGGTGACGGTGGGCGCGCCCGGTGCAGCACCGGTCAGCACCGCCAGATCAGCCTCGCCCTGGCGCAACTCTTCTTCCTTGCGAAAGCGGATTTGCGTGGAAACGTCGGGCCGGGTCACGCCCAGGGTGCCGGATTCGCCGCAGCAGCGCTCGTTTTTAAGCACCGCATCGCCCACCAGGGCCTTGACGGTTTTCATCGGGTCTTGCAGCTTCATGGGGCTGTGGCAAGGGTCGTGGTACAGGTACCCAGCGCCAGCGCCGCCTTGGGGCACCAGGGTGATACCCTTTTCCAACAAATATTCGTGGATGTCGATGATGCGGCAGCCTGGGAATATCTTGTCGAATTCGTAGCCCTGCAACTGGTCGTAGCAGGTGCCGCAGCTCACCACCACGGTTTTGATGTCCAGGTAGTTCAGCGTATTGGCCACGCGGTGGAACAGCACCCGGTTGTCGGTGATCATCTTCTCGGCCTTATCAAACTGGCCACTGCCGCGCTGGGGGTAGCCGCAGCACAAATAGCCGGGCGGCAGCACGGTTTGCACCCCGGCATGCCACAACATGGCCTGGGTTGCGAGGCCCACTTGGCTAAACAGCCGCTCCGAGCCGCAGCCGGGAAAGTAAAAAACCGCCTCCGTCTCGGAGGTGGTGGTTTGCGGGTTGCGGATGATGGGCACGTAGTCCGCGTCTTCAATGTCCAAAAGCGCGCGGGCGGTCTTTTTGGGCAGGCCGCCGGGCATCTTTTTGTTGATGAAGTGGATGATTTGCTCTTTGATGGGCGGCGTGCCTACCGAGGCTGGGGGCTTGGCGGTCTGCGCCTTGGCAAAGACGCGCAGCACGTCATTGGCCAGGCGCTGCGCCTTAAAGCCCACGCCCACCATGGCCGCACGGGCGATCTTGATGGTCTCGGGGTTAGTGGCGTTCAAAAAGAACATGGCTGCGGCATTGCCGGGGCGAAAGCTCTTTTGGCCCATTTTGCGCAGCAGGTTGCGCATGTTCATGGTGACGTCGCCAAAGTCGATCTTCACCGGGCAGGGGCTTTCGCATTTGTGGCACACGGTGCAATGGTCGGCCACATCCTCAAACTCCTGCCAGTGCTTGATGGATACGCCCCGGCGGGTTTGCTCTTCGTACAAAAAGGCCTCTACCAAGAGCGATGTGGCCAAAATCTTGTTGCGCGGGCTGTACAAGAGGTTGGCGCGCGGGACATGGGTCGCGCACACTGGCTTGCACTTGCCGCAGCGCAGGCAGTCTTTGATCGAGTCCGCAATGGCGCCGATGTCGCTTTGCTGCATGATGAGCGACTCGTGGCCCATCAGACCGAAGGACGGCGTATAGGCGTTGGTCAAATCGGCGTAGGTATGCGATTGCGTCCCAGCGCTGCGTTCGGCGGTTTGCACCGCCATAGGGGGCTGGCGCAACAGCTTGCCCTTGTTAAACCGCCCTTCAGGGTCCACGCGCGCCTTGTAGTCGGTAAACGGCTGCAACTCGGCGTCACTCAAAAACTCCAGCTTGGTAATGCCAATGCCGTGTTCGCCCGAGATCACGCCGTCCAGCGAACGGGCCAGCGCCATGATGCGTTGCACCGCGCCGTGGGCGGCTTGCAGCATGTCGTAGTCGTCGCTGTTGACCGGAATATTGGTGTGCACATTGCCGTCACCGGCGTGCATGTGCAGCGCCACCCATACCCGGCTCTTGAGCACGCGCTGGTGAATGGCAGTGCACTCGGCCAAAATGGCGGCAAACGCGCCGCCGGTGAAGATGCCTTGCAGCGGCTCGCGCAACTGGGTTTTCCAGCTCGCGCGCAGGCTGTGGTCTTGCAACTGGGCAAACAGCGTGTCCACATTGTCCAACCAGCCTTGCCACTGGGCGCGCACGCCGGCCACCAGCGCCACGGCCTGGGCCACACGTTCTTGCAGCAGCTCGGGCGAGGGAATGTCCATCGCGTCATCTGCCTTGCCCATGGGCAGGTTGCCCTGGCTCAAAAACGCCTGCAGCGCATCGCACAGCGCCAGCTTGTTGCGCAGACTCAGCTCAATATTGATGTGCTCAATGCCGTCGGTGTATTCGGCCATGCGCGGCAGCGGGATCACCACGTCTTCGTTGATCTTGAAGGCGTTCGTGTGTTTGCTAATAGCTGCCGTCTTTTTGCGGTCCAGCCAGAACTTTTTGCGCGCTTCGGGGCTGATGGCAATAAAGCCCTCGCCACTGCGCGAATTAGCGATCCGAACGACTTCTGAGGTGGCGCGCGCCACCGCATCGGCGTCGTCCCCGGCAATGTCGCCAAACAGCGCCATTTTTGGCAGGCCGCCGCGCTTGGACTTGGTGGCGTAACCCACGGCTTTCAAGTAGCGGTCGTCCAGATGCTCCAAACCGGCCAGCACCACGCCCGAGCGCTTTTGCTCGGCGAACATGAAGTCCTTGATCTCCACAATGCTGGGCACCGCGTCCCGCGCGTGACCAAAAAACTCCAGCACCACGGTCCGCGTGTGCGCTGGCATGCGGTGCAGCACCCAGCGCGCGCTGGTGATCAGGCCGTCGCAGCCTTCTTTTTGAATGCCGGGCAGGCCGCTCAAGAACTTGTCGGTCACGTCCTTGCCCAGACCTTCTTTGCGAAAGGTCTTGCCGGGAATGTCCAAGCGCTCGGTGCGCAACTTGGTTTTGCCGTCGGCCTGGTAATACTGCAGCTCAAAGCTGGCCACGTCAGCGTCATGGATCTTGCCCATGTTGTGGTTGACGCGGGTCACTTCCAGCCATTCGGCTTGGGGCGTGACCATGCGCCAGCTCGCCAGGTTGTCCAGCGCCGTGCCCCACAGCACGGCTTTTTTGCCGCCGGCGTTCATGGCGATATTGCCGCCTATGCAGCTTGCTTCGGCAGACGTGGGGTCCACCGCAAACACAAAGCCGCCGCGCTCGGCGGCGTCGGCCACGCGCTGGGTGACCACACCGGCCTCCGACCAGACGGTGGCGACATCCACGTCCAGCCCTGGCAGGCGTTTCATCTCGACTTCGGTCATGGCTTCGAGCTTTTCGGTGTTGATCACCGCGCTCTTCCAGGTCAGCGGAATCGCGCCGCCGGTGTAGCCGGTGCCGCCGCCGCGCGGAATGATGGTCAGGCCCAAATCAATGCAGCCTTTGACCAAACCGGCCATTTCTTCTTCCGAGTCGGGCGTGAGCACCACAAACGGGTATTCCACGCGCCAGTCGGTGGCGTCGGTCACGTGGCTCACGCGCGAGAGGCCGTCAAACTTGACGTTGTCTTTGGCGGTGAGCTTGTGCAGCAGTTTTTGGGACTTTTTCCGCAGCGCGGCCACTTCGTTAAAAGCGGCGTTAAAGCCATGCACCGCCTTGCGGGCGGACACCAGCAGCTCCATCACCATGGCGTCGCGCTCACCGTCGGCGTCGGGCGTGCGGCGCTTTTCCACTTCAGCCAGGCGGTGGTTCAGCGCATCGACCAACTGGCCCCGGCGCTTGGGGTTGTCCAGCAGGTCGTCTTGCAAATAGGGGTTGCGCTGCACCACCCAAATGTCGCCCAGCACCTCGTACAGCATGCGCGCCGAGCGACCGGTGCGGCGCTCTTCGCGCAGGGCGTTGAGCGTTTCCCAGGCCTGCTGGCCCAAAAGGCGGATGACGATCTCGCGGTCAGAGAACGAGGTGTAGTTGTACGGAATTTCGCGGATGCGCTCATTGCCCGATTGAACGGGGAGAAGCGAAGGCAGCAAATGGGCGAGGGAAGTGGGGGCGTTCATCAGGCAGTTTGGTTGCGGCGCGTCCGTAGGGTGGGCACCACAGAGGCGGCTGTTGATGGTACCGCAGTGCAGCATTCACGGGCGGTGGGTGGGGCGAAGCCTGCGGGCGCCAGCGGTTAAATTCGCCCCATGACCCCACACCCCGCCCTTGCCCCCCCCGCCCCCTGGCCCTACCCCCGCTGGATAGCCCACCGGGGCGCGGGCACGCTGGCGCCCGAGAATACCCTGTCCGCCTTTCGCCTGGGCGCATCCCACGGCTACTGCATGTTTGAGTGCGACGTCAAACTCAGCAGCGACGGCGTGCCCTTTTTGCTGCACGACGACACGCTGGCGCGCACTGTGGACCTGTCTGCCCTGCCTCGCAGCGCCAACCCGGTGGCGGGCCAACACCCCTGGCACACGCTATCGCAGCTAGACGCCGGGCGCTGGCACAGCGCCACTTTTGCGGGCGAGCCGCTGCCCACCCTAGAGGCTGTTGCCCGCTTTTGCATCGCCAACGGCTATTTCCTCAATATTGAGATCAAACCGACCGTGGGCACCGAGCGCCACACCGGCAACTTTGTGGCACAGCACTCGGCGCGCCTGTGGAAGGGTGCGGCGGTGCCGCCCCTGCTGACCTCGTTTGACATCGCCGCCCTCGAAGGCGCGCAGGCCGCGCAGCCCGAACTGCCGCGCGGCCTGCTGATCCATGCGCTGGACGGCCAAAGCTGGGCGCAGTGGCTGCGCCACGCCACGCGGCTGGGCTGCCAGGCCATTGTGTGCAACCACGAACTGTGGGGCGCAGAGTCCGTAGCCCTGGCCAAAGCGGCCGGTTTTCGATTGCTGAGCTACACCGTGAATGAGGCCCAAGAGGCGCAGCGCCTGCTGGACTTGGGCACCGACGGGGTGATTACGGACCGGGTGGACAGCTTCAGCCCCACGGCCTGAAAAAAATATTTTCCGGGATTAATTTTTTATCGTTAAACAGTACATAATTAATGCATTGCAACTCATTACCGTATTGCCATGCCTTATTTCGGTACCGTCGCATCCAGCGATTTAGACAGCTCCCAAACGCCTGCGCTTCGCAAACTGCGACGCCTGGCCCATCTGCTGCGGGCGGTCAGCGCGGGCTATGCGTGCTGGGTTTTATGGGGCATCCTGACCTGGTGGCTGGACGCGGAAAAAGTACAGCGCAACTTTTCCAGCTACTTGGGCCGAGACCTGTCCGCCATGGCTGCTTCCCAGCGCTACGGCGCGTTGGCCCTGGACCTGTTGGCTTGGCTCCTGCTGGTGGCGGCGGTGGTGTATTGCTGGAAGTTTCTGAGCTGCCTGAGTTTGCCCCATCGTTTGCGCGAAGCGGCGAAGCACATATCGCTTTGCGCCTGGTACGCCATTGCCTGCGAAACCTTCTCCGAGCTGTCGCGCCCGGTGCAAAGTTTTTTACTCACCATGCACTTGCCAGCTACAGAACAGCTCTGGAAATGGAGCTTTCGCAACGTTGACCTTTTGGCCATTCTGTTTTGCTTGGCGTTGCTCATGTTCGCCTACCTATTCAACTGGACCATGGAACTGGCCGAAGAAAACCGGAGCTTTGTCTGATGCCCATCGTGGTGAACCTGGACGTGATGCTGGCCAAGCGCAAGATGCGCTCCCGCGAGCTGGCGGAGCTGGTAGGCATCACCGAGCAAAACATCTCCCTGCTCAAGTCCGGCAAGGTCAAAGGCTTGCGCTTTGAGACCTTGGAGAGCATTTGCAAGGTGCTGCAGTGCCAGCCCGGCGATATTTTGGAATTTGTCAACCAGCCTGACGCGCCCAGCGCGTCCAACCCACCATGAAAAAACTGCTTGTACTCCTGGCCAGCAGCGTGCTGCTTGCCGCTTGCGGCACCGCGCCTAACCATCCCGCTCTTTCACAAAGCGCACCGCAGCCCACCACCCAAGGCGCGCCAAGGTCTGTGGCTTTGCCGCCTTTGGTGCCCACCCGCATGTATGTGGCGGACTGGGACGGCAACGGCGGCTACCAAATTTCACCCGACGGCAAACGATTGATGTGGGCGGCGCGCAAGGGCTTGAACCAAGGCTTGTTTGTGAAGGACCTGGAGACGGGAGCGGTACACAGCTACGCGCTTGCGTGGCTGGGCCGATGGGCAGAAGACAGCCGCCATATCTTGCTGCAGGTTCACAACGGTGACGAAAACAGCGCGGTGATGCAGCTCGACAGCTTTGAGAAGTCGCTTGTTTTGAAAAACCTCACCCCTTTTCCGGGCACCAAGTCGTTTTTGCATTCCACCATCGATGGCAGCGACGATTTGCTGATTCAAAGCAACCAACGCAACGCCAAGGTGTTTGACCTCTACCGCTACCGTGCGGCCACGGGCGCTTTGGAACTGCTTGCCGAAAATCCAGGCACGGTTCAACTCTGGATGACGGACCGCGCGGGCGAGCTGGTGGCGCGCGCGCAAAGACGAGAACCAATGGGTGGCTGAGGTCGCTCGGGTATCGGGCAGCACGGTCGAGTGGAAAAAGTCCTTCAGCGTGCCCTTAAGCGACCTCGTCATTCCGTTGGAGCCGTCCAAAGACCCGCGTTTTGCCTGGGCCTTGTCCAACCGAGGGCGCGACAAGATCGCCTTGGTCCGACTCGACCTTCAGAGCGGCGAGGAAAGTGTGTTTTTCGCCGATCCGCGCGTCGACGTATCGCAGGTCTACATCAGCCGAAAAACGGATGTGCCCATGGCCCTCACACTCGAACCTGGTGCGCAGGAGTGGCGATTTTTTGATCCGAAACTGCAAGCGCTTGCCGACACACTGCGCAGGCCAAGTACAAGCCGTATTGAAGTGGTCAGCATCAGCCGCGACGAAAACCAACTGATAGTGGTCGAACGCGACAGCGCAGGCGGCAGGCACCTGCTGGTAGACGCCACCACCCAGCGCAGCACGGCACTGGGCGAATTGAGCAGCAGCCGCATGCACGCGATCAGCCCGCTGCCCAAACAAGTCCCGGTGGCCTTCGCAGCCCGCGACGGCCTGCCGCTGCACGGCTACTTAACAACTCCGATAGACGTCAAAGGCCAGCAAATCAACAACGCGCCCACCGTAGTGCTGGTACATGGCGGCCCCTGGGCGCGCGACTTTGGCTCTTCCGACGGGATGCCCTTTTTCCTTGCCAACCGGGGTTACGCGGTGCTGCAAGTGAACTACCGGGGATCGTCGGGCTACGGTAAAGCGTTTGAAGAGGCCGCCAAAGGCGAATTTGCCGGCAAGATGCACACCGACTTGCTCGATGGCGTGGACTACCTGGTGCAGCAAGGCATTACCGACCCCGCCAAAGTCGCCATCATGGGCGGAAGCTACGGCGGCTATGCCAGTTTGGTCGGCATGACGCACACGCCGGGTCGATTCGCGTGCGGCATCAGCCTGTTTGGCATGTCTGATATTGCCTCACTCCTCACGGACGCGCCCCCTTACTGGAGCAACACGATGTTCAAATGGCATGACTATGTGGGCGACCCGACCAAGCCCGAAGACCTGCAACGCATGCGCGACAAGTCACCGCTGTACAAAGCCGACCAGGTGCGCGGCCCGGTATTGATTTTGCAAGGCGCCAGAGACGCGCGGGTTCACCTGGACCAGTCCACCCGCATGGTCGAGGCCCTGCAAAAAGCAGGCAAGCCGGTGGACTTTGTGCTGCTTCCCAAGGCCGGCCACAACCTCTACCGCTGGACGGACGCACTCACCTACTACCGCAAGACCGAAGACTTTCTGGCGCAATGCCTGGGCGGCCGCAGCGCAGGCTATGACTTCTTTGAGCTGGGCCGCCTGATTTTTTAAGTTCAGCGTCGGCGTGTGGAGCTCAGTCCCCAAACCTGTAGCAGCACACCGTAGTCCGCCCCGAGCCGTGTGGGTGGCGCCGGGGGTCGGCATAGGTGTCAATCTCCACAAATCCGGCGCGGCGCATCATGCCCGCTGAGGCCAGGTTTTCTTCATGGCGGTCGATAAACACCGACGCCACCCCTATTTTGGAAAGCGAAGCGAGCGCTTCGCGCAGCAGCTGCGTGCCCAAACCTTGGCCCACCCAGTCGCGCCGCACCACGGCCTCGCTCACGTAGCCCTGGGGCGTGCCGCGCAGAGGTGCAGTCAGGTAGCGGTCAAAGTCGGTGCTCAGGCCAAAAGTCACCGCGCCCAGAAGGTGTCCGTCTTGCAGCGCCAGCACGCCGTAGTCGCGGCCTTGGGCGATGTCTTCCAGGTGCTCGCGTATGCCGTCTTCGGGCAGGTAGTTCCAGACATTGGCGCCATGCTCGAAGATCAGCGCTTGCAGCGCAGGCAGGTGTTCTGCACCTGCCGCAACCATGGCCATGCCGCCCGGCGCTGTTGCGCTCATCGGCGGGGCAGCTGCATCAGCACCAGCTGGCTGGCAGCGACTGCCAGCACCAGCGCCAGGTAGCTGGTCATCTTGCCGTCATTGCCAAAAAACCAGAGGCCGGCCGCCAAAACGCAGAGGCCGACCCCTGAATTCACCAGCGCGGGCAGCAGCAACGCACTGCGCCGCGAGGCTTTGGGCAGCACCCAAGGCGCCACCACCGCCATGAAAACCCCTACAAACACGGCGGGCGCCGTAAAGTTGAGCAGGTGGTTCATCAGGTCAAATAGGCCCATGGGTACTTTCGAAGAAGCAACAATTTTATAATCCGTGCGATATATGGCAGTCTGGGCACTCGGAATCAACCACACCACCGCGCCGCTGGACCTGCGCGGCCGGTTTGCGTTTGCCGTGGACATGATTGAGCCGCACCTGCAAGGACTGCGCCAGTCCCTGCCGCAAGCGCCCGAGGCAGCCATTGTCTCGACCTGCAACCGCACCGAAATTTACTGTGCGGGCGACGCCTCCCACCTGGAACACACGCTGGACTGGCTGGCCAAGTCCGGCGGTGTGTCGGTGCAGTCGCTGCGCTCGCACACCTATAGCCTGACCGACGACCAAGCTGCGCGCCACGCCTTTAGAGTGGCCAGCGGGCTCGATTCCATGGTGTTGGGCGAGCCGCAAATTTTGGGTCAGCTCAAAGACGCGGTGCGCGCCGCAGACGCTGCGGGTGCTTTGGGCAGCACGCTGTCGCAAATGTTCCAACGCTCGTTTGCGGTGGCCAAAGAGGTGCGCAGTTCTACCGAGATCGGCGCCCATTCCATCAGCATGGCCGCCGCCGCAGTGCGCCTGGCGGGCCAGTTGTTTGAAGACCTGGGGCAGGTCAAAGTCCTTTTTGTGGGCGCTGGCGAGATGATCGACCTGTGCGCCACCCACTTTGCCGCCAAAACGCCAAAGTCCATGACGATTGCCAACCGCACGCTGGAGCGCGGCGAAAAGCTCGCCGGGCGCTTTGGCGCTGAGGTCATGCACTTGGCAGACCTGCCCGAGCGCTTGGCCGAGTTTGACGCGGTGATCAGCTGCACCGCCAGCACGCTGCCCATCATCGGCCTGGGCGCGGTGGAGCGGGCGCTGAAAAAACGCAAACACCGGCCCATGTTCATGGTTGACCTGGCGGTGCCGCGCGACATTGAACCCGAGGTCAAACGCCTGGGCGACGTGTATTTGTATACCGTAGACGACTTGGCCGGGGTGGTGCAAACGGCGCAGGCCAGCCGCCAGGCAGCCGTGGCCCAGGCCGAGGCGATTGTGGACGCCGGGGTGCAAAGCTTTATGCACTGGGTGGACCAGCGCAACAGCGTGCCGCTGATCCAGCAGCTCAAGGCCCAGGCCGATGCCTGGCGTGCGGGCGAACTGGCGCGTGCGCGCAAGGCGCTGGCCAAAGGCGAGGATGTGGACACCGTGCTAGAAGCCCTGTCCAAAGGGCTGACCCAAAAAATGCTGCACGGCGCCTTTGCCGAGCTGCACGGCGCCGACGCCAGCTCGCGCCAGCGCGCCAGCCACGCTATCGAACACTTCTTTTTGCGCAAAGAGCGTTAGCGGCGCTGCCCCGCCGGGCGCTTGACTGCTGCCCCTACCGCTGTCGCACGCGCTGACTGCGCCTCGCCCTTTGCGCACTCCCCTTTTTTTGCCGCACCCACCATGAAACCATTTTTACGCCAACAACTGGCCCGCTACGCTGACCGCCTGGGTGAGCTGGAGTTTTTGCTCTCGCGTGAAGACATCATGAAAGACATGCCGCAGTTCCTGGTGCTGTCGCGCGAGCACACCGAAGTGGCGGCCGTGGCCAGCCGCTGGGCGCGCTACCAAGCGCGCGAGGCCGACTTAGCTGCGGGCACCGATATGCTAAAAACCGCCGACGGAGACGCCGAAATGGCGGACATGGCGCAAGAAGAAATAGACAGCGCCAGCGCCGAACTCGCCCAACTGGAACTGGAGCTGCAGCGCATGCTGCTGCCCAAAGACCCGGACGACGCGCGCAACGCTTTCATCGAAATCCGCGCGGGCACGGGCGGCGACGAATCCACCTTGTTTGCCGGAGACCTGGCGCGCATGTACACCCGCTACTGCGACGCCCAGGGCTGGAAGAACGAGATCATGAGCGAATCTGGCAGCGAGCTGGGCGGCTACAAAGAGGTGGTGTTGCGGGTGGAAGGCCACAACGTCTATGGCGCGCTCAAGTTCGAGTCGGGCGGCCACCGCGTGCAGCGCGTGCCGGTGACCGAGACCCAGGGCCGCATCCACACCAGCGCCTGCACGGTGGCGGTGCTGGCCGAGCCCGACGAGCAAGAGGCGATCAAAATCAACCCGGCCGATTTGCGTATTGACACCTACCGCGCCAGTGGCGCTGGGGGCCAGCACATCAACAAGACCGACTCGGCGGTGCGTATTACCCACCTGCCCACCGGCATCGTGGCAGAGTGCCAAGACGGACGCAGCCAGCACAGCAACAAAGCCCAGGCGCTGAAAGTGCTGACCGCCCGCATCCACGAAAAAGACCGCTCCGAGCGTGCCGCCAAAGACGCCGCCGAGCGCAAAGGCCTGATCGGCACCGGCGACCGCAGCGACCGCATTCGCACCTACAACTTTCCCCAAGGCCGCCTGACCGACCACCGCATCAACCTCACCTTGTACAAACTGCTGTCCATCATGGAAGGCGACCTGGGCGACGTGGTGGAAGCGCTGCAGGCCTATGAGGCGGCGCAGCAAATGGCGGCGCTGGAAGTGGGACTTTCTTGAGCGGCGATTTGCCCGCTAACGCCACGCTGGCGGCGGCATTGCAGCACGCCAGCACCCTGGGGCTGGCGCGGCTAGACGCCCAAATGCTGCTGCTGCACGCCCTGGGCCGCGCCCCGCACGACCGCGCCTGGCTGCTGGCGCACGATGGCGATGCGCTGGACGCCGCCGCACACACCCGCTTTGACGCCGCGCTGCACCGCCGCCTGCGCGGCGAGCCGCTGGCCTACATCACGGGACACCAGGAGTTTTATGGCCTCGACCTGCATGTAGACGCCCGCGTGCTGTGCCCGCGCGCAGACACCGAAACCCTGGTGGATTGGGCGCTGGCGCTTTTACCCCCAGTCGCCCGCGTGCTGGACTTGGGCACCGGCAGCGGTGCCATTGCCCTGGCCCTCAAACACCGGCGGCCCGATGTGCAGGTGCATGCGCGCGATTTCAGCGCCGACGCGCTGTCCGTGGCCCAGACCAACGGGCAACGCCTGGGACTGGACGTGGCGTTTTCGCAAGGCTCGTGGCTTGAAGGCCTGAGCGGCCCATTTGACGTAATCGTCTCCAACCCGCCCTACATCGCCGCCGACGACCCGCATCTGGCTGCGCTCACCCATGAACCCCTGCAAGCGCTGGCCAGCGGCGCAGACGGATTGGTCGACCTGCGCGCAATCATTCTCCAAGCCCCTACTTGCCTGGCATCGGGCGGCTGGCTGCTGCTGGAGCATGGCTACGACCAGGCGCAGGTGGTGGGTGACTTGTTGCGAGCTGCCGGTTTTGCGGGCGTGCAATCGCGCAGCGACTTGGCAGGCATTGCGCGCTGCAGTGGCGGGCGCTGGCAGGCCCAGGCTGCGCGGTAAGCAGTGTCCATACGGCATGTGACCGGCCCCAGATTGCGATATTGAGCGTACTTGACCCCCACAAGAAGGAAAATTTGATGAAGATCAAAGCCGTTGTTTTTGATGCCTATGGCACTTTGTTTGACGTGTACTCCGTCCAGGTTTTGGCTGAAACGCATTACCCCGGCCACGGCGCGGACATCTCCGTGCAGTGGCGTGACAAGCAAATTGAATACACGCGCTTGATCACCCAATCCGACCCGCATAATCCATAGGGCAGCCAGTACTTCCGCCCGTTTTGGGAACTGACGCGGCTCTCCCTGGAGTACACCCTAGACCGCCTGAACCTGCCGGGCGCAGCGGGACAAGTTGACAGCCTGATGCAGCAATACGCGCGGCTCACGCCGTTTCCAGAAAATCTGGCGGTGTTGCAAAAGATCAAAGCCATGGGCCTGACCACCGCCATACTCTCCAACGGCAGCATAGACATGCTGGCCTCAGCCGTCCAAAGTGCGCAGATGGGCAAGGTTTTGGACCATCTCATTTCGGTCGATCCGATTCGCCTTTTCAAGACTTCGCCGGAGAGCTACGGCTTGGTACAGCAAACCATCCCCGTGCACAAGCAAGAGGTGCTGTTTGTCTCAAGCAACGCCTGGGACGCTTTGGGCGCCACCTGGTTTGGGTTCACGACCTGTTGGGTAAACCGGCAAGGCCTGCCGTTTGAAGCCCTAGAGCCCAAGCCGCATTTCACCGGCCCTGACCTCACCTCAGTGTTGGCGTCACTGGAAAGCTGAATTCAAAAGCTTCGCCAATCGGTGCACTGCACACGCCTTTGGCGAACCCGCGCGTTGCCCCACCAGACGGTCGTCGCCCTAGTTACTAATCTCGCCCAGAAACAGTCCGTTGTCATTTGCAAGCGCTGTCGCTTTGGCAGCGTCCGCCCAACCAGTGCGAGCGGGCAGCGTGGGCATGTGGATCACTGGCGCGCCGGTTCCATCAGGATGCGGCTGATCGCCAAAGAGGTCGTCACTTGGAAACGTCATATGGGCTACGCCATGGGTCAGTTTTCATTGAAGGGCTTCATCACGCGGCTTGCAAAAAGAACTCCACTTTGACCGCTTCGTAGGGAAACTCGATTGCGCCAGTGGCGGTTCTGTCCAGCACACCCGCATCTAACAAGGCGGTCACGTCACCGTGAACAGTTTTCACGTCCCGCCCCACACGGCGAGCGGCCTCACGGATTGACACAGGGCCGACACCGCAAAGTGACTTCAAAAGTTCCCAGCGTCTCGCCGTGAGCACTTTCCAAAGCAGCTCAGGCGTCTCAAAGCTGATTCGCGCATCCTTCTTGGGCGCACCTGCTTCCCAGGCGCGGATGAAGTCCTCGCCCACTTTTTGTCGCGTTGCCACGTCAAGGATTACTGTTTTCAAGATTCCACCTCGCAATGTCTGCTTCGAAATCCGCGATCAGTTTTCGCGGGGTTGAGAAGATGTACTGTATTTCCTGGTTACCGAAGTGTCGGTGATCACCCTTGCTCCGTTCGTTGTCATATCTGACCACGCAATGCCCATTTTTGACGTACGCAAGTCGATACTTGTAGCGGTGCTCGGACGGCGTAAGCGGTTTGGGAAGGAGCCAAACGACATATTCAGCAAATCCACCACCCACGTCTGCAACTCGCTGTTTAAGAATAGGCGCCGCCTTCATGATGGTGATCTTGCCAACACTGTTGACCGAGGTCAACCCTAAACCTTTGGAATATGAGAAAAGTGGGAGCTACCATTAACTCGCTACTTTTGCGCCGCTGGAGCAGTGTGCGTGTGGACAGTGAGGAATGCGGGCAAGCTCTTCTTGCACCGGGCAGGCGTCCACGTAACTTCGAGTTGTAGGGCAACGCTAATCGTTCCAGAGAAAGCAGCAGTGAGTTGGCCTCAAAGCACCGGCTTGACCAAGCGCGCTGGCGTATTCAGCAGCAGCACTGTAGACCCATGTTCAGCCACTATATTTAGTTTGAATGCTGATTTGCACCTGAACCACCACTGGGCGTGGCAAGTTAGCAGCGCTGTCAAATACAAGCGCACCGCGACCTTGCCTGCCAGCGCAGCGATTGAAGCCTTTGCGGGCTTGAACAAGCTGAACATGGCCCATCAGCAGACTTTCAGACAGGTCTACTTGCGCTTGACGCGCTACGGTCGGCCCAATGACTGCCGCCTATTCAACATAGCAAGAGGCAGCAGCCCCTTCAAACCAACGCCGCTTTCTCCGAAGCCTTCGCCACACCCGCCCCCTGCGGCACCAACCCCAGCCGGTTCACCCCACTCACCAGCGCCTTGATGGACGCGGTGACGATGTTGTGGTCCAGGCCGACGCCAAAGCGGTCGGGGAAATCGGTGGCCTGGGCGCTGAGTTCCATGAAGGCGCAGGCCTGGGCGTCGCCGCCGTGGGCGCTGCCCTTGGTAGAGCGTTCTTCAAAGCTGCGCACCTGCACGTCCAGGCCCAGGGTTTGCAAGGCGTGCACTGCGGCGTCGATGGGGCCGTTGCCTGCGCCGTGCAGGGTGTGGCGCGCACCGGCGGCGTCCACGGTCAGGCGGATGCCTTGTCCGGTGGCGTCGTGTGGGTGGTCGATCAACTGGTAGCCCACGTAGCGCAGCGGCACCACGCTGTCCAGGTAAGTGCTGGAGAACAGCGCCCAAATGTCTTGCGCGCTCATTTCGCCGCCGTGCTGGTCGGTGTAGCTTTGCACCTCGCCTGAAAACTCTACTTGCAGGCGCCGGGGCATGACCACACCAAACTCAGCCTCTAATAGATAAGCCACGCCGCCTTTGCCCGACTGGCTGTTGACACGGATGATGGAGTCGTAGGTGCGGCCCAGGTCGGCCGGGTCGATGGGCAGGTAGGGCACGTTCCACAGGCCGTTTTTGTCCAGCGCAGAAAAGCCTTTTTTGATGGCGTCCTGGTGGGAGCCGCTGAACGCGGTGAACACCAAGTCGCCCACATAGGGATGGCGCGGGTGGATGGGCAGCTGGTTGCAATGCTCCACCGTGCGGGCCACGGCATTGATGTCGGAGAAGTCCAGGCCCGGGTTTACTCCCTGGGTGTAGAGGTTGAGCGCCAGGGTGACGATGTCCAAATTGCCAGTGCGCTCGCCGTTGCCAAACAGGCAGCCTTCCACCCGGTCGGCCCCGGCCATGATGCCCAGTTCGGCAGCAGCCACAGCCGTGCCCCGGTCGTTGTGCGGGTGCAGGCTCAGGACAATGCTGTCGCGCCGCGCCAGGTTGCGGTGCATCCATTCCACCTGGTCGGCGTAGATATTGGGCGTGGCCACTTCTACGGTGGCGGGCAAATTCAGAATCACCTTGTTGGTGGGCGTGGCGCCCCACACGGCGGTGACGGCGTCGCACACTTCCTTGGCAAATTCCAGCTCGGTGCTGGTGAACAGTTCGGGGCTGTACTGCAGCACCCACTCGGTCTCGGGGTGCGCTTTGGCGAGTTGCTGGATCAGCGTGACCGCGTCCACCGCCATTTGCACCACTTCGGGCTTGCTCATATTGAACACCACATCGCGAAACAGCGGGGCGGTGGCGTTGTAGACATGCATGATGACGCGCCGCGCGCCCACCACTGACTCAAAAGTGCGGCGAATCAGGTGCTCGCGCGCCTGGGTGAGCACCTCGATGGTCACGTCCGGCGGCACATGGCCTTGGTCTACCAGGGCGCGCACAAAGTCAAAGTCGGTTTGCGAGGCGCTGGGGAAACCCACCTCGATTTCTTTGAAGCCCACCGCGCAGGCGGTGCGGAACATGCGCATCTTGCGCTCCAGGTTCATGGGCTCAAACAGGCTTTGGTTGCCGTCGCGCAGGTCGGTGCTCATCCAGATGGGCGGCGCGGTGATGGTGCGGCCGGGCCACTGGCGGTCGGGCAAATGGATTGCGGGAAAAGCCTGGTATTTGGTAGCGGGTTGCGAGAGCATAGGGGCCTTTGGATGGGAATAGCGGGGATGGGGCTCATCCTAACCAAAAGCGCGGGGCAGAAGCTTGCGAAGTTTCCAAGCTTTACCCACTTTACGCAAGTTAATTGCGCAATTGCGCGCATCCATCACGCAATAAAAATGGTTTACCCCAACTCCTCGCAAAAATCCCCCTCACCCAATGACCGACCACCCTGCATGGCGGTCAACCTTGTTGTTCTCGTATTCCCACACGGTGCCGCAGCGCTCGCACACGTACTTGGTGATGGTCACCGCGCCGTGGCGGTGGGCGACGCTGCGGTGCGTGCCTTGGATGAGTTCGGGGTGGCCTTTGGCGCGGCGCCAGTTTTGCTGTACGCCCGCGCAGGATTCGCACAGGGTGGACGCGGTGGTGGCTGGCTGGGGGGTGGTGTTTTCGGTCATCGAAGCGCTTTGCGAAAAATGTGCGCCCATTGGAACACGCGGCCCCGCCGCCATGAGGCGGCTTAGTGATGGTGGCCGTGCGCCCCGTGCACGTGGCCGTGGGCGATTTCCTCTTCCGACGCCGCGCGCACTTCCAGCACCTGCACGCTAAAGCGCAGCGCCTGCCCGGCCAGCGGGTGGTTGCCGTCCAGCATCACCTTATCGCCCTTGATCTTGAGCACGGTAAACGCCCGGGTGTGGCCTTGCTCGTCCTGGCCCTCGATCTGGCCGCCTACCTTCACGCCGGGCGGAAACTGGCTTTTGGGGATGGACTGCAACAGCGCCTCGTCACGCTGGCCAAAGGCCTCATCGGCGGACAGCTCAACCAAGCCTTTGAAACCGACTGCTTGCCCGTCCAGCGCTGCTTCCACCTTCGGAAACAGGTTGCCGTAGCCGCCGTGCAGGTAGGACATGGGTTCTTTGCCTTCTTCAAGCAGCTTGCCCTGGGCGTTGGCAACTTTGTACTGGACGGTGACGGCGCTGTCTTTGCAAATTTTCATGGGGGATAAGGACGGTGGATGGGATGAATGCAGCGGGCATTATCTTCAAAAGCTGGGCCACCGCTGGGTCGGCCGCTGGGCGGCAGTAAGGGGCATTGTGAAAGTGAAATAATCGGCCCCTATTTTGTATTTACCCAGCAAAGGACATTCCCATGAGCGACGCACAACAACGCATTGACACCCTGGTCAAAACCAACGAAGTGGTCTTGTTCATGAAAGGCAACGCCAACTTTCCCCAGTGCGGCTTCTCGGGCCGGGCCATCCAAATTCTCAAGGCCTGTGGCGTGGACACCAAAACCGTTGCCACAGTGAACGTGCTCGAAGACGACGGCATTCGCCAAGGCATCAAGGAATACAGCAACTGGCCCACGATTCCCCAGCTTTACGTCAAGGGCGAGTTCATAGGCGGCTCGGACATCATGATGGAGATGTACGAGTCCGGTGAACTGGTGCAGGCGCTGGGCACCAAGCCCGTCTAAATTTCAGATTCGAGGAATTTGACCGCCCTCAGGCGGCGTAGTGCCAGTTGCGCTGCGCCGCCAGCACTGCATCCGGGTAGGGGCGCTTGCCGCGCGAACCGTTGTAGCGCCCCAGCGCCATGAAGATGTCCCCCTTCTCCCGGTCTAAGTAGTGGCGCAAGATCACGCAGCCAAAGCGCAAATTCGTCTGCAGGCCGAATAAAACGCTCTCGTCCCCCTCACCGATCAGGCGCACCCAAAACGGCATCACTTGCATGTAGCCCCGCGCGCCTGCGCTACTGACTGCATGTTTGCGAAAGTTGCTCTCCACCTGAATCAGCCCCAGCACCAGGGAAACGTCCAGCCCGGCGCGCTTGCTCTCGTACCACACGGTTTGCAAAAAGTCCTGCCAGTCGTCCACGTCGGGGCGGCGGCGGCGCAGTCGACCGCGCGTACCTTGCAGCCAGCCTTGGTAGTGCAGGTGCGCTTCCGGCTGAGGAAATTCGGGCACCGGCGGGGCCGCGTTGCGCACCGCAGCGCTCAGGGCTGAGCGCACTGAGTCGATCAGCGGCTCTTCCAACTGGCTGCCCGCGTGCGCAGCGCCACTGCCCAAACCCAGTAATCCTGCAACTCCAGGCCCGGCAACCCATCCGGGCGCCGCCAGCAGGCCGCGCAAACAAGCGCGCCGCGCTGCGCTGGGGCCGTCGTGCGCCGCCGCCATGCGGTTTAGACGCTGATGCGCGTGCGCACCCACGCGGCAATCTCGCCCAAGGGCACGCTGGTGGCTGCCGCGTCGCGGCGGTGTTGGTACTCCACCATGCCGTCTTTCAGGCCCCGGTCGCCCAGGGTGACGCGGTGCGGTACGCCAATCAATTCCCAGTCGGCAAACATGGCGCCCGGGCGCTCGTTGCGGTCGTCCAAGATAACGTCCACGCCTGCGGCCAGCAGCTCGGCGTACAGCGCCTCGGCGGCGGCCTTCACCTCCGGAAAACGGTCCGTGCTGATCGGGCACAAGGCCACGGTAAACGGCGCCAGCGCGTCGGGCCAGATGATGCCGCGCGCGTCATGGTTTTGCTCAATGGCAGCGGCGGGCAAGCGGGTAATGCCAATGCCGTAACAGCCCATTTCCATGGCTTGCGGCTTGCCATTAACGTCCAGAAAGGTGGCGTTCATGGCCTGGCTGTATTTGGTCCCCAGGTAAAAAATGTGGCCCACCTCAATACCGCGCTCAATGGCCAGCACGCCGCTGCCGTCGGGCGAGGCGTCCCCCGCCACCACGTTGCGGATGTCGGCCACCACATCGGGCTCGGGCAGGTCGCGGCCCCAGTTCACGCCGCTAATGTGAAAGTCCACCTCGTTGGCGCCGCAAATCCAGTCGCTCATCAGCGCCACTTCGCGGTCGGCCACGATGCGCAGCGGCTTTTTTAACCCGACTGGACCCAGATATCCCGGCTCGCAGCCAAAGTGCGCGTCAATCTCAGGCAGCGTGGCAAAACGAAAGTCCGTCAGACCAGGAATCTTGCCGACCTTGACCTCGTTCATGCTGCGGTCGCCACGCAGCAGCAGCAACCATACCTGGGTTTTGACGATCTCACCGGCTGCGTCGCGCTCGTCGGTTGCCACCACCAAAGACTTGAGCGAGCTTTCCAGGGGCAAGCCCAGGTACTCCGCCACATCGACGCAGGTGCTTTTTCCAGGCGTGGCGACTTTGGTCATGGGTGCGGCGGGCGCGGGGCGTGGACCGACCGGGGCCAAGGCCTCGGCTTTTTCCATATTGGCGGCGTAGTCGCTGCCGGTGGAGTAGACGATGGCGTCCTCACCGGTGGCGGCAATCACCTGGAACTCTTCGCTCAAGTCGCCGCCAATAGCGCCACTGTCGGCGGCCACCGCGCGGTAGGTCAGGCCAAAGCGGTCAAAAATGCGGCGGTAGGCCTTGGCCATGACCTGGTAACTGGCTTTGGCCGCGTCGGCGTCGCGGTCAAAGCTGTAGGAGTCCTTCATGGTGAACTCGCGCCCACGCAGCAAACCAAAACGCGGGCGCCGCTCGTCGCGGAACTTGGTCTGGATTTGGTAAAAATTCTTGGGCAGCTGCTTGTAGCTCTTGATTTCCTGGCGCGCAATGTCGGTCACCACCTCTTCGCTGGTGGGTTGGACCACGTAGTCACGCGCGTGCCGGTCTTTGATGCGCAGCAGCTCGGGGCCCATCTTGTCAAAACGGCCGGTTTCTTGCCACAGCTCAGCGGGCTGCACCACGGGCATGCTGATCTCGATGGCGCCAGCACGGTTCATTTCCTCGCGCACGATGGCCTCCACCTTGCGGATCACGCGCAGGCCCATGGGCATATAGGAGTAAATACCAGCACCTAGTTTTTTGATCATTCCGGCGCGCATCATGAGTTGGTGGCTGGGCACTTCGGCGTCCGCCGGAGCCTCTTTGAGCGTGGAAATCAGGAATTGGGAGGCTTTCATGCGGGTACTCGTAAAACAGCGCGAACGGCGGTGTGACGGGCCTGTGACACAGCGGCGGCTCGCCGTGCATAATGGCCCAAGTTTAAAAATTTGGGGTTTGATTATGCTTGACCGGGACGGCTTTAGGCCCAACGTCGGCATCGTCCTGCTCAACCAGAAAAATCAGGTTTTTTGGGGCAAACGCATACGTACCCACTCGTGGCAGTTCCCGCAAGGTGGCATTGACCGGGGCGAAACGCCCGAGCAAGCCATGTTCCGCGAACTGCACGAAGAGGTGGGGCTCCAGCCGGAGCACGTTGCCATCGTCGCCCGAACCCGAGACTGGTTGCGCTACGAGGTGCCGGACCGCTACATCCGCCGCGATGCGCGCGGCCACTACAAAGGGCAAAAACAAATTTGGTTTTTGCTCCAACTCACGGGTTTTGACTGGCACCTCAACCTGCGTGCCACCGAGCACCCGGAGTTTGATGCCTGGCGTTGGAACGACTACTGGGTACCGCTGGACGCGGTGGTGGATTTCAAGCGCGGCGTGTACGAGATGGCGCTGACCGAGCTCTCGCGCTATTTGCCACGCCAAGATGCGCGAACGCGCTTTGCAAACTCGGGCTTTCGCGGGCCTGCCGCGCAAGAGGTCCACACACCGGAGGCCAGTCCTGCCGAAACGCAAGGAGCAGAACGACACGACACGCCGTAAACCAGAGCAGCCCGCTTTGCAAAAAGCGCCGGGACTTCTCTAGCGCATGAGGACGAGGTTGTCGCGGTGCAACATCTCCGGCTCAGCCGCATAACCTAGCAAGGCCTCAAATTCGGACGAGGGCTTGCGGCACAGCAAGCGCGCCTCAGCGCTTGAGTAATTGGCCAAGCCGCGCGCAATCTCCAGCCCGCTGGGGTCGCGCACGCCGATCACGTCGCCGCGCGAAAAGTCGCCATCGACCTGCACCATGCCGATGGGCAAAAGGCTTTTGCCCTCGTCGCGCACCTTGGCCGCCGCACCCGCGTCCACCACCACGGCACCACGCATTTGCAAATGGTCGGCCATCCATTGCTTGCGCGCCTGGGTTTTTTGCGTGGGCGCCACTAGCAAGGTGCCAATGGCTTCGCCCCGGCTCAGGCGAATCAAGGCGTCAGGCTCGCGGCCCCAGGCAATCACGGTCGAGGCGCCAGAGCCTGCCGCCCGCTTGGCCGCCAAAATTTTGGTGATCATGCCGCCACGGCCCAGGCTGCTGCCCGCGCCGCCCGCCATCACTTCCAGCGCCGGGTCCCCGGCTTGCGCCTGGTCCACAAGGCGGGCACTGGCGTCTTTGCGCGGGTCAGCGGTAAACAGGCCTTTTTGGTCGGTCAGAATGATCAGCGCATCAGCTTCGACCAGATTGGCCACCAGCGCGCCCAGGGTGTCGTTGTCGCCGAACTTGATCTCGTCGTTGACCACCGTGTCGTTTTCGTTGATCACCGGCACCACGCCGAGCTTGAGCAGGGTCAGCAGCGTGGAGCGGGCATTCAGATAACGCTCGCGATCGGCCAAGTCGGCATGGGTGAGAAGCACTTGCGCGCTTCCCAGGCCGCTTTGGCGCAACTTGGTCTCGTACATCTGCGCCAGGCCCATCTGGCCCACGGCGGCGGCGGCCTGCAATTCATGAATGGCCTTTGGCCGCGCGGCCCAGCCCAGGCGCTTCATGCCCTCGGCAATTGCGCCGCTAGACACCATGATGATCTCCACGCCGCCGCGCACGAGTTGCGCCATCTGACGGCACCATTCGCCAATTGCGGCCTCGTCCAGGCCCCGGCCCTCGTTGGTGACCAGGCTGGAGCCGACTTTGACGACCACGCGTTTAGCGTCGCGCAGCGCGGTGGAAGGAATGGGTTGCGTCATGGGGCGGGGACGGAAAAAAGCGAAAAATGGCCCAAGCCAGGCTGCCGGAGCTTCGGGCTTATTCGCCCGCGCCGTGGTGGTCGGTAGATGCCTGATCTGCAGCGGCCTCAGGCGTGTTCAAAAAGCGGGGGTCCACTTCCACAAAAGGCTGCTCTGCCGCCTGCTGCGCTTTGACGTGTTTGTAGATTTCCTTGACCAGCGGCTCGCAGCCCTCGCGGGTCAGCGCCGAAATCTCAAATACCGGGCCCTTGAACTTGAAGCGCTTGACAAAGTCCTTGATCAGCGCGGCGCGGTCTTCCGAGGCCACCATGTCGAGCTTGTTGAGCACCAACCAGCGCGGCTTTTTGTACAGGCCGTCATCGTATTTCTTCAGCTCGTTGACAATGGCCTTGGCCTGCGCCACGGTGTCCACGCCCTCGTCAAACGGTGCCACGTCCACAATGTGCAAGAGCAAACGGGTGCGCTGCAAATGGCGCAAGAACAAGTGGCCCAGGCCCGCGCCCTCGGAAGCGCCTTCGATCAAACCGGGTAAGTCCGCCACCACAAAACTCTGCTCCGGCCCCACGCGCACCACACCCAGATTAGGGTGCAAGGTGGTGAAAGGGTAATCGGCGATGCGCGGTCGGGCGTTGGAGATGGCGGTGATAAAGGTGGATTTGCCCGCGTTGGGCATGCCCAAGAGGCCTACGTCGGCCAGCACCTTGAGTTCGAGCTTGAGGCTTTTTTTCTCACCGGGCCAGCCGGGGGTTTTTTGGCGCGGGGCGCGGTTGATGGCGCTCTTAAAGCGCAGGTTGCCAAAACCGCCGTCGCCGCCCTTGGCGATGGTGATGACTTCGCCGGGCACCAGCAACTCGAACAGCACTTCGCCAGTTTCGGCGTCGGTGATGATGGTGCCCACCGGCATTTTGAGCGTGATGTCGTCACCTGCAGCGCCGAACATGTCCGAGCCCATGCCGTGCTCGCCGCGCTTGGCGTCGTGGCGGCGCGAAAAGCGGTAGTCCACCAGGGTGTTGAGGTTGATGTCGGCCACCGCGTACACATGTCCGCCACGGCCACCGTCGCCGCCGTTGGGGCCGCCAAATTCTTTGTATTTTTCATGCCGGAACGAGACGCAGCCAGCGCCACCATCTCCGGCGGAGATGTCGATATAGGCTTCGTCAACGAACTTCATGGTTTTCTCGATCTCTAAATAAAAAACCCCGCGCTGGTGTGGCGCAGGGTTTTGCGGGAGCCGCGCTGCAGTTTACGCCGCAGCGGTCACGCTCACCGTTTGCTTGTTCAAAGCGCCTTTGGTGGCAAACGACACGTGGCCGTCAACCAGGGCGAACAAGGTGTGGTCTTTGCCGATGCCGACATTGGTTCCGGGGTGGAACTTGGTGCCGCGTTGGCGAACGATGATTGCGCCAGCCGTGATCAACTCACCGCCAAACGACTTCACACCGAGCATTTTGGGCTTGGAATCGCGCCCGTTTCGCGTAGAGCCGCCGCCTTTTTTCTGTGCCATGACCTGTGTCCTTTAAGCCGCTCTTAAGCAACGATAGCGCCGATTTGCAGTTCAGTGAACTGCTGACGGTGCCCTTGGCGTTTTTGGTAGTGCTTGCGACGGCGCATTTTGAAGATGCGCACTTTGTCGTGCTTACCGTGTGACAAAACCGTCACCGTCACTGTTGCACCGGACACCAAGGGCGTGCCGACTTTCAGTTCTGCGCCGTTGCCGACCGCCAAAACTTCGTCAAACACAATCTCTTGGCCTACATCCGCAGCAATCTGTTCTACTTTAATTTTTTCGCCAGCCGCAACCCGATATTGCTTGCCGCCGGTTTTTATGACCGCGTACATATTGACCTCTTCGATTATCAAGTCTACGGACGAATTTCCGCAGAGCCCGCGAGTATAGCAGTCCGACTCCGATGGACTGAACGAAGCAGCGCCTAGGCCGCGCTGTGCCAGAGCCGCTGCCTATAATCCAAAAAAAGCGATACGCGAATGCAAATGCAGCAAACCACCCCCAGCTCTCCCCAGGGCCTTGCGTTCGTCGAACACGAATTGCGTGAGGTGGACGCCGTGATCAAGCAGCGCCTCTCATCAAGCGTCGCGCTGGTGGGGGATGTGGCGCAGCACATCATTGCCGCAGGCGGCAAGCGCCTTCGCCCTACCCTGCTGCTGCTGTGCTGCGGCGCCTTGGGCTTCCAAGGCCAATCTCGGTTCAGCATGGCCGCAGTGATTGAATTTATCCATACCGCAACCTTGCTGCACGACGACGTGGTGGACGAATCCACTTTGCGCCGCGGCCTGCCCACAGCCAACGCCAAGTTTGGCAACCCGGCCAGCGTGCTGATTGGTGATTTTTTGTACTCACGCGCTTTCCAGATGATGGTCGAAGTGCAAGACATGCGCATCATGAAAGTGCTGGCAGATGCCACCAATGTGATCGCCGAAGGCGAGGTCATGCAGCTGATGAACATGCATAACGCGGACCTGACCGAAGAAGGCTATTTGCAGGTCATCCGGTCCAAAACGTCCAAGCTGTTTGAGGCCAGCGCCCAGGTGGGTGCTATCTTGGCGGGCGCAAGCCCAGCGCTGGAAGCGGCCTGCGCCGACTTTGGCCAGGCGCTGGGCACGGCCTTTCAAGTCATTGACGATGTGCTGGACTACACCGGCGACGCCGCCGTGATGGGCAAAAACCTGGGGGACGACTTGCGCGAAGGCAAAGCCACCCTGCCCCTGATCGTGGCCATGCAATTGGGCACCCCAGCGCAGCGCGACACGGTGCGCACGGCGATCGAGCAAGGCGACACCCAGATGCTGAACGAAGTGGCCTCTATCGTCAAAAGCACCGGCGCGCTGGACATCGCCCTAGAGTCTGCGGCGCGGGAAATCCACCGCGCTATTCGATTTGCGCAACACCTGCCACCGGGCCAGCACACCAGCGCCATGGTGGACCTGGCCACCCGCTCCTTGGTTCGCACGCATTGAATTGGGTCGGCGCGGGCCAAATCTACCGCCGCGCGGGCCTCATCCTCGGCTTAACCAATGTCTTGGCACGCCCAACTTCAGCTTGACTACAGCCGCCAAGGCGCGCGCACTGTGGCGCGGCACCTGCACAGCGGCCCCTTGCGCATTCTGCAAAGCCTGTACCCCGAAGGCGACGCGGTGTGCCACAACGTGCTGGTGCATCCGCCGGGCGGCCTGGTGGGTGGCGACACGCTGGACTTGCAGGTGCGGGCGGCGGCTGGTGCTCACGGGCTGATCACCACACCCGGCGCGACCCGCTTTTACCGCAGCGACGAAGCCCTGGCGGTGCAGCGCACACACCTAACGCTGGAGGGCGATGCGCGCATCGAGTGGCTGCCACTGGAAACCATTTGCTACAGCGGCTGTCGCGCAGAGAACCGGCTGACGTTGGAGCTGGCACCGCAGGCGCAGTTGATGGGTTGGGACGTTACCGCGCTGGGGCTGCCGCACGCGGACCTGCCTTTCGTGGACGGTTTTGTGCAACAGCACCTGGAGCTGCCCGGCGTCTGGCTAGAGCGCGGTCGCGTGGGCGCTGACGACGCGCTGCTGCTCGACGGCCCAGCGGCCCTAGCGGGCATGCGATGCTGGGCCACGATGTACCTGGTGTGCGGCCAGCCCATGGACCGCGCCTACAAAGCAAGCGCGCTGGATGCTGCCCGTGAGGTAATCGCTGCGCACGCCCTTGCAGAGACTGCCGGCGCCACCAGCCCCAACGCGCAAACGGTGGTCGTGCGGGTGGTGGCTCCGCAGGTCGAGGCGGTGATGGGCTTGCTGCGCCAAATTCGCCTCGCTTGGCGGGTGCAGCTCTGGAAAATGGCGGCCAGTACGCCGCGCATCTGGGCCATGTGAACCACGGCGGCCCGGTGCGGCATTAAATGGCCACCAGCTCGCGCACTCCGTCAATTTCCATGTTCGCGCCGCGCCCCCGCGCCAGCACCGAGCCGCGTTCCATGACGACGTAATCGTCGGCTAGGTCGCGGGCAAAGTCGTAGTACTGCTCCACCAGCACAATCGCCATCGAACCCTTGTCGGCCAACATGCGGATCACCCGGCCAATGTCTTTGATGATGCTGGGCTGAATGCCCTCGGTGGGCTCGTCGAGCACCAAGACTTTAGGGCCTGCGGCGAGCGCCCGCGCAATGGCAAGCTGCTGCTGTTGACCGCCTGAGAGGTCGCCGCCACGGCGGTGGCGCATGTCGTGAAGCACCGGAAACCAATCAAACAACTCGGGCGGCAGCGGCGTGGAAGCGGGTTTGCCCGCCAAGCCCATGGCCAGGTTTTCTTGCACGGTGAGGCGGCCAAATATCTCCCGGCCTTGGGGCACATAGCCCAAGCCTGCGCGGGCGCGTTCATAGGGCGTGGCGCCTTGCAGCGCCTTGCCGTCCAACACAATGGACCCGGTTTTGATGGGCACCAAGCCCATCATGGACTTGAGTAACGTGGTCTTGCCCACGCCGTTGCGACCCAGCACCACGGTGACCTTGCCCGGCGTGGCCTCTAGGCTGACGTCGCGCAAGATGTGCGAGCCGCCGTAGTACTGGTTGATTCCTTTGACTGACAAACCCATGGTGTTAGCGCCCCAAATAAACTTCAATCACCCGCTCGTCGGCCTGGACCTGGGCCAATGGCCCCTGGGCCAACACAGAGCCTTCGCACAGCACGGTCACGGTGTCGGAGATGGCTTTGATGAAGGCCATGTCGTGCTCCACCACCACCAGCGAGTGCTTGCCTTTGAGGCTTAAAAACAACTCGGCGGTGCGCTCGGTTTCCTGGTCGGTCATGCCGGCCACGGGTTCGTCGAGCAGCAGCAGCTTGGGGTCTTGCATCAAAAGCATGCCAATTTCCAGCCACTGCTTTTGCCCGTGGCTGAGCAGGCCGGCCTGGCGGTTCAGGCTGTCTTGCAGGTGGATGGTGTGCAAAACCTCGATCAGGCGCTGGGCTTGCTCGGAAGTGCGCTTGAAGAACACCGAGGCGCGCACGCCTTTGTGGGTTTTGAGCGCCAGTTCCAGGTTCTCGTACACCGTAAGTTGCTCAAACACCGTCGGCTTTTGGAACTTGCGGCCAATGCCGAGCTGGGCGATCTCGGGCTCGCTGTGGCGCAGCAGGTCGATGGTGCTGCCAAAAAACACGGTGCCCGAGTCGGGCCGGGTTTTGCCGGTGATGATGTCCATCATGGTGGTTTTGCCCGCGCCATTGGGGCCGATGATGCAGCGCAGCTCGCCGGGTGCTATGTCCAAGGAGAGGTGCTTGATGGCCTTGAAGCCGTCAAAGCTGACGTTCACGTCTTCCAAATACAAGATGCGTCCATGCGAGACGTCCACCTCGTGCGAGGTGCGCACGCTCGCAAACCCGGCGTTTTGGCCACCCGCTGCCGTTTGGCCGCTGGGTTGCAGTGGCGCGCGCGCTTGCAAGCGCTGGGCGCCTTGCTCCAATAAATCGGGGGTCATACCTGGCCTCCGCGCAGTTTGCGCACCAAGCCCACCACGCCCTGGGGCAGGTAGAGGGTGACGCCAATGAACAAGGCCCCGAGGAAGTACAGCCAAAACTCGGGGTAGGTGACGGTAAGCCAGCTCTTGGCGCCATTGACCAAAAAGGCGCCGATGATGGGGCCAATCAGCGTGGCACGCCCGCCCACTGCGGCCCAGACTGCAATCTCGATCGAGTTGGCCGGGCTCATTTCGCCGGGGTTGATGATGCCGACCTGGGGCACGTACAGGGCGCCGGCCACGCCGCACACCATGGCCGAGAGCGTCCAGATGGCCAGCTTGTAGCCCAGCGGCGAGTAGCCGCTGAACATAACGCGCGACTCGGCGTCGCGAATGGCCTGGAGCACGCGGCCAAACTTGGACGCCACCAGCCAGCGCGCCAGCAAATAAAAGCCCAGCAAAAACGACGCCGTCAGCACAAACAAAGCCATGCGCATGCCCGGCGTGGCGATGGTGATGCCCGCCAGGCGCTTGAAATCGGTAAATCCGTTGTTGCCGCCAAAACCGGTCTCATTGCGGAAAAACAGCAGCATGGCGGCGAAGGTGAGCGCTTGGGTGATGATGGAAAAGTACACGCCCTTGATGCGCGAGCGAAAGGCAAAAAAGCCAAACACCAGCGCCACCAGCCCCGGCACCGCCACCACCAAAAACAGCGTGGCGGGCAAGCTGCCGCTCAGCGCCCAATGCCAGGGCAGCTCTTTCCAGTCCAAAAACACCATAAAGTCGGGCAAGGCGCTTTTGTAATTACCGTCCAGGCCAATCTGGCGCATCAGGTACATGCCCATGGCGTAGCCGCCCAGCGCAAAAAACAGGCCGTGGCCCAGGCTCAAAATGCCGGTATAGCCCCAGATCAGGTCCATGGCCAGCGCGCACATGGCGTAGCACATGATCTTGGCGACCAGGCCCACGGCAAAGTCGCTCAGGTGAAAAACGCTGTCCTCGGGCACCAGCAAATTGAGCACCGGCACCAGGCCGCACAGCAGGGCGAGCGCGGCCAGCCAAACGGCCCAGGCGGTGCGCGATAGCACGGGGGCGGGGGTGGGTAAAACGATAGGTGTCATGCTTCGGCACTCCGGCCCTTCATGGCAAAAATGCCTTGGGGGCGCTTTTGGATGAATACGATGATGAGCAGCAGCACGGCAATTTTGGCCAGCACCGCGCCCGCCAAGCCTTCGAGAAACTTATTGAGCACGCCCAAGCCCAGCGCAGCGACCACGGTGCCCGCAAGCTGGCCCACGCCGCCCAGCACCACCACCATAAAGGCGTCCACGATGTAGCTTTGGCCCAGGTCCGGCCCCACATTGCCTACTTGGCTGAGCGCGCAGCCCGCCAGGCCAGCAATGCCGGAACCCAGCGCGAAGGCGTAGGTGTCAATGCGCGCGGTGTTAACACCCATGCAGGAGGCGATGGGGCGGTTTTGTGTAACTGCGCGCACGAACAGGCCCAGACGCGTTTTGCCCACCAATAACGCCACTGCCGCCAGCACGCTCAGCGCAAAGGCGATGATGATGATGCGGTTGTAAGGCAGCGACAAATTGCCCATGAGCTGAATGCCACCGCTCATCCAGCTGGGGTTTTCCACGCCCACGTTTTGTGCGCCGAACAGCGTGCGCACGCCCTGCATCAGCATCAGGCTGATGCCCCAGGTAGCCAGCAGCGTCTCCAGCGGGCGGCCATACAAAAAGCGGATGACGCCACGCTCTAGCGCGGCGCCCACCAGGGCTGAAACCAAAAACGCCACCGGCACGCTGGCCAGCAAATACCATTCAAAGGCACCGGGCAGGTATTTTTGAAACACGCCTTGCACCACGTAAGTGGCATAGGCGCCAATCATCATCAGCTCGCCGTGCGCCATGTTGATCACGCCCATCAGGCCGTAGGTAATGGCCAGGCCCAACGCCACCAGCAGCAAGATGGAGCCCAGGCTGATGCCGCTAAATATCGCCCCCAAGCGGTCGCCCCAGGCCAGGCGGTCTTTGACCTCGCGCAGGCTCTTGAACAAGGCTTGTTTGACACTGGGGTCGGTCTCGACCTGCAAGCGCTCGGCCAGCAGCGTTTGCGTGGCGGCCTGCGCACTTTGGCCCAGCAGCGCAGCGGCTTGCTGGCGTTTGGCGGGGTCGTCGCTGGACAGCAAAGCCGCCGCGCGCAGCAGGCCCAATCGGTCGCGGATATCAGACTCGGTTTCTTGCGCCAGCGCCTTGTCGATCAAGGGCAGTTGTGCGTCGCTCACCTGGCCTTGCAAAGCCTTGGCGGCCTCGCGGCGCACCGCAGGCTCGGCGCTCAGCAATTTGAGCGCAGCCAGTGCGTTGTCGATTTCGCCGCGCATGCGGTTGTTCACCATCGCGTCTTCGGCGGCTTGCAACGCGTCTGCGGCGATGCTGAGCGACTCGCCGCTGCTTGCATCCAATGCTTTATCGCCCTGTACGACGATCGGCTTGCCGTCCACCACTTTGACCGCACCGTCCGCCAAGGCTTGTATGAACAGCAGGGTTTGGGCGTCCGGGCTTTGCACTGCGGTCTGGAGGGCGGCGATGCGCGCGTCTCCATCGCCAATGGCCATTTTTTGTGCCTGCTCCGGCGTCAGTGCGAAGGACGGCCCGGCGCCAAGCAGGGCTATAGCGCCTGTCCACAGCGCGCGCCGAAATGCGAATCTAAATCTCATCAGAGTCCTCAAAATAGAAAAACCGCCGCAACTTTCGGGCCAGCCTGCGCCCGAAAAGCTGCGACGGCGGTTCAGCGCCTGGGAATGGTGCTTACTTCTTTACGGGCTCGTCAGGCTTGGAAGCATTGCCTTCGATATAGGGCGACCATGGCTTGGCTTTGACCGGGCCCGGCGTCTTCCACACTACGTTGAACTGGCCGTCGGCCTTGATTTCACCAATGAACACCGACTTGTGCAAGTGGTGGTTTTTCTCGTCCATCTTGGACGTGATGCCGCTGGGCGCGGTGAAGGTTTGGCCGGCCATGGCGGCGATGACCTTGTCCACGTCGGTGGACTTGGCTTTTTCAACCGCTTGCTTCCACATATTGATACCGATGTAGGTGGCTTCCATCGGGTCGTTGGTCAAAGGCTTGTCTTTGTGGCCGGCGATGCCCTTGGCTTTGGCGTAGTCCGACCATTTCTTGATGAAAGCGTCGTTGGTCGGGTTCTTGATGCTCATGAAGTAGTTCCATGCAGCCAGGTGGCCGACCAAAGGCTTGGTGTCCACGCCGCGCAGCTCTTCTTCACCCACCGAGAACGCCACCACCGGCACGTCTTTGGCCTTCAGGCCCGCGTTGCCGAGTTCTTTGTAAAAGGGCACGTTGGAATCACCATTGATGGTGGACACCACGGCAGTCTTGCCGCCAGCGGCAAACTTCTTGATGTCCGCCACGATGGTTTGGTAGTCGGAGTGGCCAAACGGGGTGTATTTTTCGTCGATGTCGCTGTCTTTCACGCCCTTGGATTTGAGGTAGGCGCGCAAGATTTTGTTGGTGGTGCGGGGGTACACATAGTCAGTGCCCAGCAAGACCCAGCGCTTGGCGGCGCCGCCGTCTTTGCTCATGAGGTAGTCCACCGCAGGAATGGCTTGCTGGTTGGGCGCCGCACCGGTGTAGAACACGTTTTTGGAGAGCTCTTCACCTTCGTACTGCACGGGGTAGAACAGCAAACCGTTCATTTCTTCCACAACCGGGAGCACAGACTTGCGCGACACCGAGGTCCAGCAGCCGAAGATCACGTCCACTTTGTCTTGGCCGAGCAGCTGCTTGGTTTTTTCGGCAAACAGGGGCCAGTTGGAGGCGGGGTCGACCACCACAGCTTCCAGCTTTTTGCCGAGCAAGCCGCCCTTGGCGTTGATCTCGTCAATGGCCATCAGCACGGTGTCTTTCAACACGGTTTCCGAGATGGCCATGGTGCCCGACAAGCTGTGCAAAACACCGACTTTGATAGTGTCTGCCGCGTAAGCGGGCGCAGCAGACAGGCCAGCCAAGGCAACGGCAGCAGTCAGTGCCTTGAGCGTAAAACGACGATGCATAAAAAAATTCCTCCAGTAGTTGAAACAAGCCGCTTCACCGAATCAAGCGACGCACGCTTTTGGTGAAACCGGGTTGGACTCTAGGTTGAAGCGAAGGTCTGGAAAATACGCCGACTGGCGTATGGCCGGCGTAGGGCTGACGCAGCTCCACAAGGCAGAGCAAGGCCTAGCGGGCGCGCCTGTGCTCTCGCAGCATGAAGAGGTACAAGCCCTCCACCTTCTCGCGCGCCCAAGGCGTTTTGCGCAGGAATTTGAGGCTAGAGGCAAGGCTGGGGTCCAAGGTGAAGCAACGTACCGGAATGCGCTGCGCCAAGCCCTCCCAGCCGTAGCCGTCGACGAGCGCGTCCACCATAGCTTGGAGGGTGACGCCGTGCAGCGGGTTTTTGGGTTGAACTACAGGCTGTGGCCGGACCGGTTCAGCGGCCTGGGTGTCCTGCTGGGGCGATGGATTGCGGGCATCGTGGGGCATGGGGGCATTCTCACCCACCCTACCCTACAGCGAAGGCGCCCCGTGATTCAACCGCTGAACTGGGGCTGCAATTGCGCAATGCGGGCCGTGGCCTTGCCGGCGGCTGCGGTACGGGTTTCCACCCCCAGTTTCACAAACACCCGTTCCAGGTGCTTTTTGACCGTCATGGGGCTGCTGCCCAAGATATCACCCACGTCTTTATTGGTCTTGCCCTTGACCACCCAGTACAGCACTTCCGCCTCCCGCAGGGTCAGGGCAAACGCAGCGCGCATGGCTTCCATCACAGCGCGGTCCGAGTCTTCGCGCATGACGATGAGCCAGTCGTCACCGGACCATTCTTCGCCACCGGCAGCAGATGCGCTTTCGTTGTCGCCGGTTTGCTGGTGCAGACGAAGGGTCAGGCGTGCGCCTTCGCCCAAGGACAACACCAAAGGCCGTGGTGCGTCACCCCGCTGCAGCTGGCGCAAACACTCTTGCAGCCATGCTTGCACTTCGGGCGCGGTACGGCTGGCGTAGGGCGGGTGCTTGGGGCAATAGCGCTCCAGCAGTTCGCGGGACAAAGGGGTTTGCCACATTAATTTGCCGTCTTGGGGGCGTACGGTGAGCGTGGCGTAGCCAAAAGCGTCCAGGGCATTGCGCGCCTGGCGCCGCTCGCGGGCACCGGCCAAGTGCATGGCCATGCGCGCCAGCAATTCATGGGGCTTAACGGTCTGGTGCACGCAATCGGCACCGCCTGCCTCCAGGGCTTGCACGATGTGATCGCTTTGTCTGGGCTCGGTGATGAAAATAATGGGCGCCGGGCTGGTGTGCGCCAATGCCTTGAGTCGGCGGGCAAGGTCAAACCCGCTGCCGTCGCTGAGTTGCGCGTCAAGCAGCACCATGTCGGGCGTGGCAACAGCGGCTTTGGCTAATGCGATGGCGGCATCGCTAAGCGCAAGCGTGGAATAACCCGCCTCCTCAAGCACCTCCGCCAGTCGACCCGCTTGCTCGGCATCCGAACTGACAAGCCACACCGACTCTCCTTGGCCAGAGGGCGCAAACACAGCCTTTTGCGAAACAAGAGACAGCACATTCATCTGCAAACTCCTTACAAAATCCTCAAAATAGTGTATTCGCAACAGGTGGCGCCCGCCAAGCGAGAGTGCGATGGGTAAACCGATCGCCGCGCACCAATTGCACACATCTCCAAACCTTTTTTGGTGCACGAAAGCGATAGCAAGGTGCGCGGTCTGGGTCAGCGCTAAGCAAGGCGTGGACCTCGGATCATCAGCAGAATCCATGCCACCCTACCTTTGGCGTACGCTTCTGACCAACGGCATAGAGCTTGCGTGTTTTTGGTACCCTTACCCTCTTTCAACCAGCCCGCTCGCCCGGTCACGCCATGGAACTCACCCCCCGCGAAAAAGACAAGCTCCTGCTGTTCACCGCCGCTTTGCTGGCCGAGCGGCGCAAAGCCCGCGGCCTCAAGCTCAACTACCCCGAAGCCATGGCCCTGATCAGCGCCGCCGTCATGGAAGGTGCGCGCGACGGCAAAACAGTGGCACAGCTCATGAGCGAGGGCCGCTCCGTGCTCACGCGGGACGATGTGATGGACGGCATTGCAGAAATGATTCCCGACATCCAGGTTGAAGCCACCTTCCCGGACGGCACCAAGCTGGTCACGGTGCACCAGCCCATTGTTTGACTTGCATGGTGGTGCGCAGCACCCGCCATCATCAAAGTTCTTTCACCTTAACCCCCACCCACTCACTTGAACCCAAGGAGCCCGCCATGCCCTCACCCGCAACCCAAGGCCGCTGGAAACCAAGCGCCGTCGCCCTGGCCACACTCGCCGCACATGCCAGCACCTGGGCCCACGAAGGCCACGGCATGGAAGGAAGCCACTGGCACGCCACCGATAGCTGGGGCGTGCTGGCGGCGGCAGTCCTTGCGGCCCTGGTTTTCTACCGCCGCAAATAAGCCATGACGCCCGGCGAAATCATCACCGACGGCGGCAGCCATACGCTCAACGCGGGCCGCCGCACGCACACTGTGCTGGTCAAAAACACCGCAGACCGGCCTATCCAGGTCGGCTCGCACTACCATTTTTCAGAGACCAATGGCGCGCTAAGTTTTGACCGCGCTGCGGCCCAGGGCATGCGCTTGAACATCGCCTCGGGCTCGGCCGTGCGCTTTGAGCCGGGGCAAGAGCGCACCGTCGAACTGGTGGACTACGCGGGCGCACGCACCGTCTATGGCTTTCGCGGCCTAACGCAAGGAAAACTGTAAATGGCAACGATAGATCGCCGCGCCTACGCGGAAATTTTTGGCCCCACCGTGGGCGACCGCGTGCGACTGGCAGACACCGGTTTGCTGGTGGAGGTGGAAAAAGACTACACGCTGGCCGCTGGGAGCTACGGAGAGGAAGTGAAGTTCGGCGGCGGCAAGACCATACGCGATGGCATGGCGCAAAGCCAGCGCACCCGCCACGAGGGTGCCGTCGATTGCGTGATGACCAACGCGCTGATTTTGGACCACTGGGGCATCGTCAAGGCCGACATTGGCCTCAAGGGCGGGCGCATTGTGGCCATCGGCAAAGCGGGCAACCCGGACACACAAAGCGGCGTGGACATCATCATCGGCCCGGGCACCGAAGTGATTAGCTGCGAAGGCAATATCGTTACCGCCGGGGGCATTGACTGCCACATCCACTTTATTTGCCCGCAGCAAATTGAAGAAGCCCTGGCCAGCGGCGTGACCACCATGATGGGCGGCGGCACCGGCCCGGCCACCGGCACCTTTGCCACCACCTGCACGCCCGGCGCCTGGAATATTGAGCGCATGCTGCAAGCGGCTGACGCTTTTCCCATGAACCTGGGGTTTTTCGGCAAGGGCAACGCCAGTCTGCCCGCTGCGTTGCATGAGCAAATCAACGCCGGGGTGATTGGTCTCAAACTGCACGAAGACTGGGGCACCACACCTGCGGCCATCAGCAACTGCCTGGACGTGGCCGACGCCACGGACACGCAGGTGGCGATCCACTCCGACACGCTCAACGAATCGGGCTTTGTGGAAGACACCATCGCTGCCACCAAGAGCAGAACGCTGTGCGCCTTTCACACCGAAGGCGCTGGTGGCGGCCATGCACCCGACATTTTGAAAGTGGTGGGCCAAGAAAACTTCTTGCCCAGCTCCACCAACCCGACCATGCCCTACACCGTGAACACGCTGGACGAGCATGTGGACATGCTGATGGTCTGCCACCATCTGGACGCGGGCATTGCCGAAGACCTGGCCTTTGCTGAGAGCCGCATCCGCAAAGAGACGATTGCCGCCGAAGACGTGCTGCACGACCTGGGCGCCATCAGCATGATGAGCAGCGACAGCCAGGCCATGGGCCGCGTGGGTGAGGTGATTTTGCGCACCTGGCAAACCGCCCACAAGATGAAGGCGCAGCGCGGTTGGCTAAGCCCCGACGCTGGTCGCAGCGAAGCCACCGAGGCCTTGCAGCGCAACGACAACTTCCGCGTCAAGCGCTATGTCGCCAAATACACCATCAACCCGGCCATTGCCCACGGCATCAGCCACGAGGTGGGCAGCATCGAGGTGGGCAAATGGGCCGACCTGGCGGTCTGGAAACCTGCGTTTTTTGGCGTCAAGCCCGCGCTCATCCTCAAAGGCGGCTTCATCGCCATGGCCGCCATGGGCGACCCCAACGCCTCCATTCCTACCCCCCAGCCGGTGCACTACCGGCCCATGTTTGGCGCTTTTGGCGGCGCGCTGAGCCGGGGCTCGCTCACCTTCGTGTCCAAGGCCGGACTCGACGCCGACATCAAAGACCGCTTTGGCCTGGCCAAACCCTTGAGCGCCATCAAAAACGTGCGCGGCGTACGCAAGCAGCACATGGTGCACAACCACTACCTGCCCACCATGGAAATCGACGCCCAAACCTACGCGGTGCGCGCCGACGGCCAGTTGCTGACCTGCGAGGCTGCGGTGAGCTTGCCTATGGCGCAGCGTTACTTTTTGTTTTGATGCGGCTGGCACCGCGCCGCAGCGCCTTAGCGGGCTTGTATGTGGGCGCGAATCCAGGCGGCGAAGCTGGCTTCGTCGATATCGCCTGCGGCAAGGCCGAGCATGGTCATAACGCAATCGGCGTCAGTGGCCTGCAGATCAAAACCATTCAACACCAAGAAAAGCTCGGTCGCGACGAAGGCGGTGCGCTTGTTGCCATCCGAAAACGGATGGTTGCGCGCAATCCCAAATCCATAGGCGGCTGCCAGTTCGGCAACGTCCGGCGAGCCATAGTGTGCGAGTTGCTCGGCGCGGGCCAGTGCGGACTCCAAGGCGTTGGCATCGCGCAATCCGGCCAATCCGCCATGCTCAGCCAACTGCTCAGCGTGAATTGCGTACAACACATCCGAGCGCAACCAACGCCATGCTTGCTTCATCGCACTCATTTGGCCAACTCATGCAGAACGGCACGCCGGTTTTTCATGATGCGACGGGCCTCGGTCATTTGCTGTTCAAACTCGGGGTCGTAGGTGGAAAGCGTGAATCCGTTGGCTGTCTCGCTGACAAACACGCTGTCGCCCTTTTCCAGTTTCAGCCGCGACAGCAGCTCTTTGGGCAAAATCACGCCCACGGAATTACCAATTTGGGTCAATTTAAGTGCTGACATTGCAGCCTCCGAGAGTTATAACGTCTGTAATACTATCCGCTATATCTCTCGCTAGCAAGCCCGCCCTCGCCTTCCACTTATTCTCGTAAGCACCTTACACCCCCCAACGCGCCATGCTCCAAACCTCCAAACTCATCCCCCAAGGCGCCGGCCTGGCCCCGGCACTGGTCAGGCGCGCAGCCACCGTCGAATTGGACTGGGACGTGCGGCAAAAAAGCCGCTTTGACGCTACCGACTCAGGCGGCCGAACGCTGGGCGTTTTTTTGCCGCGCGGCACCGTGGTGCGTGGGGGTGACGTGCTGGTGGCCGAGGACGGCTCGCTGGTGCGGGTGCTGGCGGCGCCGCAAGCGGTGCTCAAAATCACCCATTGCGCCAACCATGGCACGCCCTATGACCTGATTCGCGCCGCCTACCACCTGGGCAACCGCCATGTGCCCATTGAACTCAAACCCGACCACCTGAAAATTGAGCCCGACCACGTGCTGGCCGACATGCTGCGCGCCATGCACCTGATCGTGCACGCCGTAGACGAGGCGTTCGAGCCCGAAAGCGGAGCCTATGCCAGCGGCGGCCACGCGCACGCCGGGCACGGCCATAGCCACGCAAGCAATCACGGGGATGCGCACGACCACAGCCACGGCGCAGACCACCACCACGCGCCCGCCACCGCCACTGCGAAGGCTGCGCTCATCCCCATGGCCGCCGCCCACGTGCACGGCCCAGGCTGCGGCCACGACCACTGAGGCGCTGCCCGTGCTGGACGCAAGCCTGATGCAGCTGATGTGGTTGGCCTCGCCGGCCCTGCCCATTGGTGGCTTTGCCTATTCGGAGTGTTTTGAGGCTGCCGTGGACAGCGGGCGCGCCAGCACCGAGGCGCAGGCTGCCGTCTGGCTGCAAGACCAGTTGCACCTGAGCCTGGCGCGCAGCGACTTGCCGGTGCTGGCCCAGGCCGTGGCCGCTTGGCGCGCCAAGGATGGCGCCGAAATCGAGCGGCTCAACAATTGGGTTTTGCAAACCCGCGAAAGCGCCGAGCTGCGCGCCCAGGCCGAACAAATGGGCCGCTCGCTGCTGGAATGGCTGCGCAACCACACCACTGCCAGCGCTGATGACATTGCGCTCCTGGCGGCCCTGGACCCCAGCTACCCGGTGGCCTTTGCCCTGGCTGCGGCCAGCACCCAAGCCCCTGTGCGCGCCTGCCTGCTGGCCTACGCCTTTGGCTGGTCAGAAAACATGGTGCAAGCCGCCATCAAATCCGTCCCCCTGGGCCAGAGCGCCGGCCAGCGCATTTTGTCGGCGCTGGCCGCCCATATTCCCGCTGCCGTGGACCACGCCCTGGCGCTGGCGCCCGGCGCGCAACAGGCTTTTTCGCCCATGCTCGCCATTTTGAGCGCGCAGCATGAAGTCCAGTATTCCCGCCTCTTTAGATCTTGAAAGCGTTTCTATGTCCGCCCTGCACCACATTGCCAACCGCACCAAAAACCTGCCCCCCTTGCGCGTGGGCATAGGCGGGCCGGTGGGTTCTGGCAAAACCACGCTCTTGGAAATGCTGTGCAAAGCCATGCGCGACCAGTACGACCTGGTGGCCATTACCAACGACATCTACACCAAAGAAGACCAGCGCCTGCTCACCGTGAGCGGCGCCCTGCCCGCCGAGCGCATCATGGGCGTGGAGACCGGCGGCTGCCCGCACACCGCCATTCGCGAGGACGCGTCCATCAACCTGGAGGCTATAGACCGCATGCTGGTGGACTTTCCTAACGCGGACATTGTGTTCATCGAGAGCGGCGGCGACAACCTGGCCGCCACCTTCAGCCCCGAGCTCTCGGACCTGACGATTTATGTGATTGACGTGGCGGCCGGCGAAAAAATACCGCGCAAGGGCGGCCCCGGCATTACCAAAAGCGACCTGTTTGTCATCAACAAAACCGACCTGGCGCCCCATGTGGGCGCCAACCTGGACGTGATGCACGCCGACACCACCCGCATGCGCACCACGCCCAAAGGCCTGCGCCCCTTTGTGATGACCAACCTGAAAACCTTGGCCGGGCTGGCCGACATCGTGGCCTTCATCGAAACCAAAGGGCTGCTGCTGACCCACTGACGCGGGGTGGATGGCGCGCCTGCCCCATTAGAATGCGTCCCATGGAAGCTTGGCCGAGCGGTTTAAGGCACCGGTCTTGAAAACCGGCGAGGATGTGAGTCCTCCGTGAGTTCGAATCTCACAGCTTCCGCCAAACATCTTGGGCACAGCCCACAAAAAAACCCCGCCATGCGGGGTTTTTTTACGCCTGCTCTCAAACGGCTGGCCCTATGAACCAGCGACACAACCAGGCTAGCGCTCGCTGGCCGCGCCCTGAAAGGCCTTGGTAATGGGCTTGATCAAATACGTCAGCACCGAGCGGCTGCCGGTTTGGATGTCGACGGTGGCGGTCATTCCCGGCTTGAGGTCTGCGCGCGAGAGTTTGGGGTTGGTGTTGAGGCGGCCCACGGTAACGCGCGCCCGGTAAAACACCGACACCTCGCCCTTGGGGCCTTGCTCGGTCAGGGTGTCGGAGCTGATGTATTCCAAGGTGCCGTCCAGGCTGCCGTAAATGGAATAGTCAAAGGCGTCGAGCTTGATGGAGGCGGGCAAACCTACCTTAAGGTTGCCAATGTCCACCGGCATGACCTTGAGTTCGAGCACCAAATCACCCTCGGTCGGGGATATCTGCATCAGCTCGTCACCCGCACGCAGCACGCCGCCTATGGTGTTGATCCTGAGGCTTTTGACCACGCCGTCCATGGGCGCGGTCAGCTCGGTGTGCTGCAGCACGCTTTGGCGCTCGTCGAGTTTGAAGCGGGTCGTACTCAAATCGTCCTGGATTTTGGTGGCTTCTTGGCGGGCGTCTTGCAGGTACTTGTTGCGGGCGGAGGCCATTTTTCCTTCTAGTTCCAGGACTTGGCGTTTGGCGCGCATCAGGTCGATGCGACTGACATCGCCATTGGCAAACAGGCGCTCGTTGAGCTGCATCTCCTCGCGCGCTGAAGTCAAGGTTTCTTGCAGCGTGGCCAAGTCGGATTCCAGAGTCTGGCGCTTTTGCTGGTACAGGGCCATTTGCTCGGCCACCACCTCGGGGTACTGCCGGCTCTCGGCGCTAAACACCGGCGCAATGGATTGCGCCTCGGCACGCGCACGGGTCAAGGCGGCGGCCAAGGTGGCCACCCTGGCGCGGCTCTCGTCCACACCGGCGTTGGCCCGTTCTTTTTCCAGCACCGCCAGCACCTCGCCAGCCACCACGGTCTGGCCCTCGGCGACGGTGAGCTTTTCCAGCACGCCGCCGTCGGCGGCTTGAACGATCTGGGTGCGCGCGCTGGGCACAATCTGCCCCTGGGCACGCACGGTTTGGTCGATGTCAAAAAATGCGGCCCAGGCCAACAAGGCCGCAAAGCCGATAAACATCACGCTGATCATGCGCACTTGCACGGCGCCCGTCTGGTCTGCAAAGTAGAGTTTTTTCATACTGCGGCTCCTGCGGGCGCTGTGGCAACCGGGGACGGGGTGGGGGCGGGGGCGGGTCCGTTGGCCGGTGTGGCCTGGGGCGGGCCACCTTGCAAGCGCGCCAGCACCTCGCCCTTGGGTCCGTCCATGACGATGCGGTGGTCCACCACCAAGATCACCCGGTCCACCAGTTGCAGCATTTCCATTTTGTGGGTGACCAGCACAAAGGTGTCGTTCACGCCAATTTGCTGCGCCAGCGCCTGCATGACTTTGACTTCCAAAGACCGGTCCATGGACGCGGTAGGTTCGTCCAGCAGCCAAATGCGCGGTTTGCGCAAAAACACCCGTGTCAGATTGGCCAATTGGCGTTGCCCGCCAGACAGGCCGGTGCCGCCTTCGTGAATGGGCTGGTGCAGCCCTAGCGGGTGGCGCGCCAGCACGGCTTGCTGCAAGCCTGTGCGTTGGGCGGCCTCCAAAATGGCCTGGTCGCCCGGATCGATCATGCCCAGAATCAGGTTGTCGCGCAGCTTGCCGGCAAACAGCCGGCCTTCTTGCTGCAAATAGCCCAGGTTTTCGGACAAAACGCCCTTGGACAGTTGGGTCAGGTCCACGCCGTCGAGCTTGACGGTGCCCGCCTGCGGGCGGTACATGCCGCTGAGCAGGCGCAGCAAGGTCGTTTTGCCCGCGCCCACCGGGCCCAGAATGCCGACTTTTTCGCCGGGGCGAATAATGAGTTTGGGAATGCTCAGCGCCTTGGCGCCGCCGTAGGCAAACTCCACCTGGTCGAACTCGTAGTCGCCCCGGATGGTGTCCAGCGTAATCGGGTGGTCAATGCCATGGTGGTCGCTTTGCAGCGCCCAGATGCGATCCAAGCCTTGCAAGGCCGCTTTGCAGTGGCCCCACGACGTGAGGGAAGCGGGCAGCGTCGCCACCGGCCCCAGAATGCGCCCTGACAAAATGCTACAGGCAATCAAGCTGCCCATGGTGACCTCGCCGCGCGAGACCAAGAGCGCACCCGTGGCCACCATCAAGGCGTACGACAGCTGGTGCATGGCGGCCATGTAGTACTGGGAGTGTTCGCTCAGTTGGCGCATTTCCAGCTCGTTGCCGCGCGCGTCATCGGTAGTTTGCTGCCAACGCGAGAGCATGCGCCAGCCGCCTTGGCCGGACTTGATGGTCTCCGCGCCCTCGATGGCTTCGACCAACAGGCCGGTTTTGAGGTTGCTGGCCTGCATGGCCTGGCTGCCCAGCGCCTCCACCCGCCGCAGGTTGACCACACCCATGGCCAGAGACAGCACCATAAAGACCAGGGGAATGGCCGCAATCCAACCAGCAATCGCACCAATCACCACCACGTACAAGAGCACAAACGGAATGTCGATCAGCCACTGGGTGGGCACGGTGGCGATGAATGAGCGCACTGTCTCATAACCACGCAACTGCCCGGCCAGTGCGCCCACGCTATTGGGTAGCTGGTCCATGCGCAGCGCCAAAAAGCGCATGAAGACCGAGCGCGCCAAGCGGCTGTCTACCTCATCCACCAATTTTTCGGTCAAGCGCGAGCGCACCAGCTTGACCACCAGCTCAAACACCACCGCGCCCAACATGCCAAGCGTCAGCGCCAACAGGGTTTGGCTCGCCCCCGTGGGCACCACGCGGTCATACACCTGCATGCTGTAGAGCGAGGTGGCCAGCGCGATCACGTTGATCAACACACCACCGAGCACCAGTTCCATCAGCGTGCTGCGGTGCTGCAACACTTCGTCGCGTATCAGCCGAAACACGGGGCTGTTGCTGGCCTCAAAGGCTTTGGCCAGGCGCAGCTTGGCAAACTCAAAGCCGCTCAGGTCGGCAATGGCTTTTTCGGTCCATTGGTTCGCGCTGGCGTCAAACCACTCGGTCACCCATTGGTTTTGGCCATTGCGCCCGCGCAGCAGTGCCCACTCGCCCTGCGCGTCGACCAGAACGCCGGGCGCCTGGCTAGGGTCTACGGCCTGGCCCGCGCGCCACTGGGCTTTGGGCAAGTGCAATGTGTGCAGCACGCTGGCGACCAGGGCCTGTGGCTTGGCGCTTGAAGCGGCCAAAGGCTCTAGCGCGGCTTGCAGCGCCAAACGGTCCAGGGGCTGCCCCTGGACCTGGGCCAGCCGCAGCAAGGTGGCGTACAACTGTTTCATGGATTCGTTTTTCCGGTTAGTAGGCTATCGAGCCCTTGGGTGTACAAAGCCACGCGCCACGCCAGCAGCACGCGCGCGGCCAGCACATCGGCCAGCTCGGTTTCGGCCTGGGCCAGTTCGCGCGCACTGTTCATCACTTCCACCCAGGTTTTTCGCCCGGCCAAAAACTGCCGGTCCCAAGCCTGAGAAGTAGCGCGGCTGGCCTCCAAGCTGGCTTCGAGTGCGGCTTGGCGCGCTTTGAGGGTGGACAACTGGTTCCAGTCAGACAACACCTGTTCCGCCAGGCCACGCTGCGCGTTTTCCACGTCTGCGGTGGCGACCGCCACCTTGTTTTGGGACGCCTCAATGCCCGCTAGGCTAGACAAACCCGCGCCCAGCTTGGACTGCAAGCCCACAAAAATACGTTGTGCGTCGGGCGCGCCGGCAATCGAAGCGCTGCCAATCTGGTATTCGGCGCGCGCATACACCTCAGGCAAAAGATCGCCCTTGCGCTCGGCCACATCGGCTTCTTGCATTCGCACTACGGCTGCGAGGCGGCGCACTGCGGGGCTGCGCTTTTGCGCTAGCTCCAGCGCCTGCGCCGCATCACTGACCTGTAGCTCTGGCTCCGGCGCGGGCACCAGCGCAGCGCCTACTGGCGCGCCGCTCAGTTGCTCCAGGCGCATGCGCGCCGTTTGGGCCTGCACTACCACCGCTTGCAGCTGGGCGCGGGTTTGGGCCAGGCGGCCGTCGGTCAGCACCCTTTCCGTCTGCGCGGACGCGCCGTCTGCAACACGGCGGCTGACTTGGGCTTGCAAACGCTCATGCGTGACCAGGCTGATTTGCAAGGCACGCTGTTTGAGTTCTGCGCCGTAGCCGTCTGCCCAAGCCTGCAGTACCCGCAGGGCCAGCTGCTGGCGCACATCGTCGTAACTCTGCTCGGCCATTTCAGCGCTGGCCTGGGCCTTGGCCACGCCGGCAGTCAGTCGGCCGTTGGTCCACAAGGGTTGCTGCAGACGAAAAACTTTGACGGTGGCGTTTTGCAAATAACTCGGGTCGCGCTGCCCGGCACTTACCTGCTCAATAGAAACCGAGGGGGTGGGATAAAACTGTTGGCGGGCGTAATCCATCTCCGCTGCGGCCACGGCGCGCTGGCTGCGCTGCCCTTGCACCGAAGGGTGGGTGCTCACCGTACGCTCTAGCAACTCAGAAAGGCTTTGGGCCTGGGCACATGCGGCTATGCCTGTCAACACCACCGCCAGCGAAGCGCCGCGCCATTCCACCATCAAGCACTCCAAATCGACAAGAAAAGATCGTTGTACAAACCGCAACCGCCCATTGTACTGAGGCCCTACCCGTCCCACGCGACCCAGATTCCCGTTCTAGGCTCCCTCAATGGTGCCGCACCAACAGCGAAATCACGTGTAGCGCCGGTGGTACGGAACGCGAAGTACGCGCTCTTTCGATGGCGTTCCATGGCATGCGGATGCAATCGATGGAGAGTGGATAGACGCATCGAAAAATTAAAATGATTATTTTGACAAATAAAATGTTTAATAAAGTTTATTTGCCATTAAAAATGTATTGATTGAATTTAGTTCCTCACACCGCTTTCTGTAGGCGAATTGAACGAAAAAACTGATTTATACATAAAAATATTTTTACATATTTAAATTCATTTAAATATCATTTTTATTAAATAACTAAATGGGTCATTGGTACTTGCACGCAAAAATGATGCCTCTGTAGCGTGTTACTGCCTAAAAATTTGTGGATTGGGGCTTATAACTTAAGGGATGAATATTTTTATTTTGGTAGTGCGAACCGCTTTTGGCGTCACCATCAATTTAATGATTTAACAGTTTTCGGCGACAGGCGAAAACAAGAACTTCAATTGGACTCACTTCACATGGCCACCTCAGCACAAAAAGAACTATTCCTCTTTGACGGTAAATCTGCCAAGCCCTTAAAGGTGGGCCAGGAAAACACCCTCAAGATCAAGGCCGGCGAGCACTACCGCATCGTGGGCGACGCAGCAGGTAGCGACCGAAACCCCGTCAAAGCCATAGCCAAAGCCAAAGGCAAAGACCTTCTGGTGGAATGTGAAGACGGCACGCAAATCACCCTTGTCGACTACATGAATGAGTGCAGGGACGGGGTCTGCGACGTGATCCTGCCGGGCGATCAGTATCCAGTCGCCATGGGAGAGTTGCAAGGCGCATCCCAAGCCAGCGCAGCAGCAGTTACCGGCGATGCCGGTACACAAGCAGTCGCTTCTGCTGCGAAAACGGCAAGCGACGGCAATGGCCTGTTGTTAGGCTTAGGCGGGGCGGCACTGGTCGGTTTGGCGCTCGGCGGCAAAGGGGGCGAATCATCCGCAACAAACACGCCGACCGACCCCCCCGCAGAAGCACGCCGAATCATCGCCGCCGCAGCCCAGGCCAACAACGCCACAAGCACCAGTCCGACCCTAGAGAACTATGCCACCGCCGGTGTCACCGGCGTCACCAGCTCCAACCTCGAAGCCATCAATTCGGCACTCAACAGCGCCTTTGTGGACGGCGCACGGGCCGACACCACGGCAGAGGTGCAAGCCATCGTCAACGCCTACGCTGCCATCCTGGCCGGTGCCGATGACAGTGCTGACAACAACAACGCCCCCACCACTGCCGCCCCCTACACCACCGTGGGTGTCACCGGCTTAAACGAACGCAGCGCCAGTCTGCTCGGTGACAGGGTCGACGGCCTGTCCCGCCCTGAAGTGG
>CANEVH010000008.1 GCA_947442105.1 Comamonadaceae bacterium
ATCCATCTTCACCAGCGCGGCGTTGACCATCTGGCGGATGGGGCGCAGAGGATGACTCGCAGGGACGAAGTCCTCCAGCTTGCGCAGGGTGAACAGACTCTCGGTGAAGGTGTCGGATCCGCGCATGGTGGGCTCTGGATGGGTCAGTGATTCGGTATTTACCTAGAACGCTTCAGGGGCTGCCGGAGTGGACAGGCGGGAGGTATTTCAGCAGCCTGTTAGCCGCTGAGAAATCAATTTCTGCGCGCATATTTTCATCGTCATATGTTGTTTGTGAAATCATAGTATTTACCTTAACGAGTTAAAACTAACGGAGTTTATTTTCATACTACTGGTGCTCACGCTTGGCTGCCTCGCGCGCAGAAATAATGTGCAGGCAACTTAAATCTTTGCCAGCCGCTGCACCATATCTGGAAACTGCGCCACCATTCGAATCAATAGCGCCGCCTGGGCATTGGGTTTTGCCCGCCCTTGTTCCCAGTTTTCAAGCGTTCGCGTGTTGGTGCGCAAATAGTGTGCAAATACCGGGCGAGATAAGTTTAAATGTTCGCGCACTTGCAGCACCTCCTGGGGTAAAAGCACGGGTGCGGGTTTGTTCTCCGCCTTGAAGGTGCGCAGCGTGAGTTTGCCTTCGCGCTCGGCTTTCAGGGCATCAAATCCATCTGTAAGTTCGGCAAAAATATCGCGTTTATCGGTCATTGCTTTCTCCATCTGTGGGCTGTCGGTACTTCAACTCGTTTTTCAATAGTTGTTTGAGCAGCTTGCGCTGTGCCGGCGTCAGGTCGTCGGCTTCGTCTTTGTCATAGACGGTAAACAGCCAAAATTGATTACCACCTAACCACCAGTAATAAATTACCCGCAGACCGCCACGCTTTCCCTTGCCGCGCCGTGGGTCCGCTTGGCGCAGCTTGCGCAAGCCGCCCGTGCCTTCAATGACAGCACCTGCCGACGGGTTGTCCATTAATTCGAGTTGCAGCAAGCGGTAGGCCTCGTCGTCCAAATAGTCTTTTCGCGTTCGTTCGAACGCTGGCAGTTCAATAAAGGTGGCTTGCATCGCAAAAGTATACGTTACTTGCGTAGTTTTTCCAGCTTTGCCCACGACGACGAAGTGCGCCTAACCCGCGTACAAACCACCGCCCCCAGCAGCGACACCCAAACCTACACCCTAGACGCCCTGGGCAACCGCATTGCCCACTCCCGAGTCAGCGGCGCCTGGACCTATGACGCCAACAACCGCCTCACCCAGCGCGGCAGTGGCGCAGGCGCCACAAGCTACCTGTACGACAACGCAGGCAACCTAACGCAAAAACTTGAGGCAGGCGCCACCACCACCTACCGCTACGACATCCAAAACCGCCTGATTGAAGTCGCCCTGGCCCAATCCGTTGGCATAGAACAGGTGATTGCCCGCTACGGCTACGACCCCCAAGACCGGCGCATCTGGAAAGAGCAGTACGCCAGCAAAACCGGCGAGCCTTTGTTCATGGCCCAACGCACCTTGTACCTCTACAGCGACAAGGGTTTGCTGGCCGAGGCAACGCAGACCTTTAGCGCGGCTGATGCCAGCATCATCACAGCCCCCACCATCACCACCCAATACGGCCTGCGCCCCGACAGCCCCTGGGGCACGGCGCCTTTGTTCATCCAAATCAAAAACAGCGCAGGCCAGACCAGCATGGCCTACTACCACCACGACCAGTTAGGCACGCCCTTGCAAGCCACAGACAAAGCGGGCAACATCGTCTGGGCGGCAAGCTTTGATGCGTTTGGGCGGGCCAGCATCACCACGCCGCAGGCGACAGCGGACAAACCGACGATTACCAGCAACCTGCGGTTGCCGGGGCAGTATGAGGATTTGGAGACGGGCTTGCATTACAACTTCCGGCGTTATTACGACCCGGAGATTGGGCGGTATGTGACGGCTGATCCGATTGGCTTGGAGGGGGTATTAATTTCTATGCTTATGCGGGAGGGAACTCGATATCACGAGTTGATCCCATGGGCCTCGCCGATTTTTTAGGTAGTTGCAAGGGACGCTATGCCAATTGCGCCGCCAGCCAAGACCCCAATGCGTCAACTTTTGGAAACTGGGCGCGATGGAAGGTGTGTGAAGCAATCATCGATAAGGCATGTTCTGCAGGATTCCCGTTCTGCTGTGATGTGGAAAGACAAAGTTGCATGGCCGATGCGGCAGGCGACGCCAAAGGAACTCTGATGTGTGTGCAAAATAACGCTAAGTGCGTACAAAAAGGGAAGTAATGAATAACCGTACCGCACTCACTTACATTACATTTTTATTGGCTCTTTTCTTGTTGCAATTGGTACTGCCAACTTTCTTTGGTGCTACCGTACTTGCCGCAATTCTCGCAACATTTCCAGTGTTTGGTATCCTGCAAAAGCCATCAGTTTTTGTGCTTTCCAGCCTTACGGCAGTAGCTACGATTTTGTTTCCAACAATAATCTTGTTTGCTATTGGGCAACCGTACGGCATATCGCCTGTTGAATCGCGGTATCTTCTGGCCTTGGATAATTTTATTTTGCTTGTACTTCCGACACTCGCCGTAGCCATAACTACCCTAGCAGGCAGATATTTTCGCAAATAAATATGGCAATGTGGCGGAAGTCCGCTGAGTTATCGGGGGCAGTTCACAATCTAAGGCACATAATGCTTTCGAATCACATCAAGTGGATGTGCTCACCTATTCTCGTTAGCAGTTCACTAAAATCCGGCTGCCCTTGGTAGTAAAGCGTAGATGATTTGTGATATTCCTTAGCGAACCGATCGCGCTGTACAGAATCTGCTAGGGTGAACGCGGGATTATTGGCGATCACCAATTCGTCGCCAGACCGGAAGCGCTCAACTTTTCGGCGCTGGTATTCAGGCAACTTCATGAAATCTTGAATTTCCTGTAGCCCAAGCAGGCAGTACACGTCGTAGTAGTGCCGCAGAAAGTTGGCAGGAAATTCCTGCGCTTGGGCCAAGCGTCGGTACTTGGTAGAAATGGTTTGGAGCTTTTCGACAAAAGTATGCGTCGGTGCGTAGCAGGCCACGTCCACGGCGCGGTTGTCAAAAACCTGTACTCCCCGACCGATGGCGAAATCCAGCGCCCAGGAGGAGATGGTGACGGCGCGGTTGGGTGCCGTGTCGTCAAAGCCCAGCTCCAGCAAAATCCCGTCTTTCACGCCTGTCAACGTGGCGGCGCGGGTTGTGTAGGACAAACGAATGCCGGCACTACGCATCTTGTCGTCATCAAAGTAGGTGTCCCGATCCACGCTGTCGATACCAGGAATGCGGATGCGCTGGGCCAGCGCGTCGTAGTACGCACGCCGCGATGCAATATGGGCTGGTTTGTCTTGGTTGCGACCGATTTTCACGTCCATGTCGGCGGGTGGCGCAATGCGGATGTCGATGTCTTCCGAGAAGCGGTGAATCACGCCGAAGCCTTTGGAAAGGGACGTTCCGCCCTTTAACTCGAACACAAAGCCCTGTGCCTGTAGCCCCCAAAGGCTGTGCATGATCCAATAATCTTTTTCCACCAGCATCGGGGCGACCCCACGGGCGTTGGCAAGCACCGCGAGCAGCTGGTCAAAATCACGCCGGTAGTGAAGAAATTCAGGCATCCATCCACTCCCGCAAGCGCTTGCGTGTGGCCATGTTGGCGTAACTGTCTATAGCCTCCCGCAGTCGATTCGGGTCGAAGCTTGGGAGCTTGATGCGAGCCTGGCCAAGCACCGCATCACGGTCTTCAGCCAGCGCGTCCAGGTTATTGAGCAAATCAACGTAAAGAAATTCGCGGGTGAGTTTTTGAGGGAAGCGCGGTTTCACCCTGAAATCAAACTGCCGGTTCCCCAACTGGAATATGCCATGGCGCTTGTGGTTGTAGACCAGCGTCTGGTTGTAGAGCTGCGTGGTGCCCAAGCCCAAAGCGTTATAGGACGATGGCGAAAACACCAAAAATTCTTTGTCGCGCAGAAATCCTTTTACCAGCTGATCGTCGGGTGGCGGGAGGGGGCCAAAAGCCGACTGCTTTGGAACGTGGTACAGGCCTTGGGCCAGCTTCTGCAGCTTGCCCATGTCGACCAGTTCACGCAGATGACGATCCACCGCGTTGCTCAGGCCAGCAAAGTCCTCGCGCCGGTAGACCTGGCCAGGCTGCAGCCCGTCCGCAAGGCGGGCAGTGGCGCCCCGGCGCGGGGAAGCGGGTGACGAAGAGGTTTTAGACATGGATGATTTGTCATTGACGTTTCATGCATTTTAGTGCTTCGTGCCAGCGCTTTATCCGCGGCACATCCGAAGACTCAGCGAAAAGGTGAGGGGAAAAAACCAGCAGTAAACCCACCCGCCTGACCCTGCCCGACGGCAGCGCACTGGACTACGCCTACAGCGCCCATGGCGAGTTGCAAAGCGTCAGCATCCCCGGCAAGGGCAGCATCAGCGTTAACCAGTACCAATGGACCGAACCCAGCAAGACCACCTGGCCCGGCGGCGTGACGCAAAACCGCAGCCTGGACGGACTCTTGCAACTCCAAGACCTGCAAGTCAACACATTGGAGAAGCAAACCCCGCTCAACCCGAACCGCCTGGGCGCCGAAAGCCTCTCCAGCGCATGAACGGCGCTTGTACCTATGACGCCAACAGCCGATTCACCCGGCGCGGCAGTCTCCCCCTATCATCCGCCGCTATGCCCCTTCGCTCCCCACCCCAAGCCTTTTTGCAAAGCCTGTTCCACGCTGCCGTGCAACGCGCCTTGCCCTTGCACAACACGGCCGCTTTTTTGCCCCCGCTGCCCAAAGGCCGCACCCTGGTGCTGGGCGCGGGCAAGGCGGGTGGTGCCATGGCGCAAGCGGTGGAGGCCTTGTGGCCAGCGGATGCGCCCCTCTCAGGCCTGGTAGTCACGCGCTACGGCCACACGCCGCCGCGCCCGCCCGGCTTGGCGCAACGCATTGAGGTGGTGGAAGCCGCGCACCCGGTGCCGGATGCTGCCGGGCTGGAAGCAGCCCAGCGCATCTTGGCCCTCACCCAGGGCCTGACCGCAGACGACCTGGTGCTGTGCCTGGTCTCAGGCGGCGGCTCGGCCTTGCTGACTCTGCCCGCCGAGGGTTTGAGCCTGCAAGGCAAACAGCGCATCAACCAGCAATTGCTGGAGAGCGGCGCCCACATCGGTGAGATGAATTGCGTGCGCAAGCACCTCTCGCGCATTAAGGGCGGGCGCTTGGGCGCGGCCTGCGCCCCGGCCCGGGTGGTGACGCTGACCATTAGCGACGTGCCCGGCGACGACCCGTCCACCATCGCCAGCGGCCCCACGGTAGCCGACGCCACTACCTGCGAAGACGCGCTAGACATCTTGCGCCGCTACGCCATCGCCGTGCCTGCCGCGGTGGAGCAGGCCTTGCAAAGCGGCGCCCTGGAAACCCCCAAGCCGGGCGACGCCGCCTTCCACGGTCACGGTCTGCACCTGATTGCCACGCCACAGCAAAGCCTGCAAGCCGCCGCCGAAGCCGCCCGCGCGGCAGGTATTGCCGCCTACATCCTGAGCGACGAGGTAGAAGGCGAATCGCGCGAAGTGGCCAAGGTACACGCGGCAATAGCCCGTGCCGTGGCCAAAGGGCAGGGCGCGTTTCAAAAACCGTGTGTGATTTTGAGCGGCGGCGAGACCACGGTCACCATCCGCCCCCGCGCCCCCGGCGCTGCGAAAGGCCGAGGCGGCCGCGCAGGCGAGTTTTGCATGGGCCTCGCGCAGGCGCTCCAAGGCGTGGACGGCGTGTGGGCGCTGGCCGCTGACACCGACGGCATTGACGGCGTGGAAGACAACGCTGGCGCCCAAGTCGCCCCCGACACCCTGGCGCGCGCCGCCGCCCTGGGCTTGAAGCTGAGCGACCATTTGGACCGCAATGACGCCTACGGCTTCTTCTCCGCCCTGGGCGACCTGGTGGTCACCGGCCCCACGCACACCAATGTGAACGACTTTCGGGCGGTGTTGGTGGTGTAGGGCGGGCCGCCTGCCTTAAGCCAGGGCGGGCGCCGTCGCCGCTGAGCGTTCCCGATCAAACTGCGCCAGATGCTGGCGTACCCCTTGAAAAATGGCCTGCGCCAGTTCCGCAGGAAAGTCCGCAGGCAGGCGCTGTTCAACGGCGCTCAGCGCCGCGTCCAGCCGCTGCGCCATGGCCAGCATGGCGTCCCATGCGCCGTCGACGGCGCTGCGTTTAGCCAGCGCCTCCCAGTGGCGGTAGTGGATTTCGGCCAGTTTGTAATGCGCCGACTTGCCGCGCACCGCCATGGACAGCTTGGTTTTTTGGTAGGCCAGCTTGGTGGGGCCATCGCCTATCAGGGGCCAGGCGGAGAGCACGTCATACAAGGGCGTCATGCGGTATCGACCGCCAGGCAGCACGAACAGGGAAAAGTTCTTGCCATGCCCATCAATCGCCGCCAAAAACCAAAACAGCAACTGGGCGCATAAAAAGTGCCGCCCGTCTTCATGGAAGGCCTCGCCGCCTTGGAGCACTTCCAGACAGGCCTCGATGCCCGGCCCGCCGCGCTGCTCGTATTTTTGGTCGCTAGAAACGCCTTTGGCCTGGCAAAAGTCTTCTTGGGGCAAGCGCGCAATCCAGTCCGCACGCTGCCAGCTCCGGTCAAAACGCGTGACCACCAGCACCCGGCGTTCGCCAAAATTTTCCATCTGGCACTGGGCCGCTGGCAAGCCCAATTCCCGCACAATTTGGCTGCACAGCCATTCGTTCTCCACCGACAAGCGCATATCTAGCTGGCGCCCTGGGGTGATTCCGATGGCCGGTTTGAGGATGTGGGTGGTGGGCGTGGCGCCCAGGGGGCGGCACCAGGCGCCATTGACGCGCAACAGTGCTGTTTTCTCCTGCGCCCCGGCAATCGAGAGGCGGAATTCTTCCTCTTCGTCCTGCGCGCCCAGTCCGGTTTGCGCGCCCAGAGCAGCCAGATGCCTTTCAATCTGTTCAGGCGTGAGCGCTTCGTAGCTGAGCTGGTCAAAACCCTCGGGGCTGTCGCCAGGTGGCAGCAGTTGCACCGCACCCACACAGTCCCGCCCCACGGCTTGCAGCAGGGCAAAAGCGTCCGCGCCTTGGGTCCGAAACCGCGCACTGATGCGCCTGCGCATGCCGTCGCTGTCGGGCAGCAGGTTGTCAAAGTAGTTGCGTACCGCGTCACCTTCGAGCCGGTTGTCTGCTGTAAACGGCAGCGACAAAGACAGCGGACGGCTGCGCTGCGACGCCCGCCACGACGGCGCATAGTCCAAGCGGTGGCGCCCTGTGCGCCCCACGCTCCAGGTGCCTACCCGTTCACCGTTCATCCAGATGTCTAAGGCGCCCATACCGCTCCAGTTACCACTCGCCTTGGGGGCTGGTACCCGCTGCGGGCGGCGCCATAGGGGCCTTGTCGGTCGACGCGCCTGTGTCGCGCAACACCAGGTCAACGTGCAAGGCTTTCAGTAGCTCCAGCAGTTGCCCCGCACTCACCGTGGCCGGGTTGCACTCAATGGCCGCAATGCGCGACTGCGAGACGCCGAGTTTGCGCGCTAGGTCGCCTTGGCTGAGCTGGCGCACCTTGCGCAAGGAACGCAGTTGCGGCGCAAGCTGGTCGGGGATAGCAATAAGATAGTCCATGGCCCAAAATCACCTTTGAGTAATATATGCATTGTATTACTTAAAGGTGATAATGCAAAAATATCTGTTTTAAGTGCTAAGACACCGCCTTTTGGGGCGCATTTTGATGTTGGTTTTGGGAAATCTATTCGCAAAATTTTGAGCAACTGAAACTGACATAGTTATGGCCAAGGCAGTAGAAGATGTTCCACTTCCATGCTGTGACCAGGCCGACATGTGTGTGTGGATCTGAACCGAGTTGGCGCGCCGAACGGGGAAGGATGATCCATCTCGGCCTTCAAACCAATGGTGGCCTTTCGTTTCTCCATAACTCTTCGCAAACCCTGACGTGCTCTGCCATTGTCGCCATTCATGACGTAACCAATCATCATGGCCATAGGTAGGCCATTTGAGTACTGACCTGTGACGAAACGCATAAGGCCATCTTCGACATACGGGACGCAAAGGTTCTTCACACCTTTTGGATACGGCACATTTAGTCTCTTGCACTCGTAGGCTAAGTAGACTCCTTCATCGTCGCCAACAGTCAGGACGAAGTCGATGCTGCTCGTAAGAGATACATTGCCCTCAGTATCCTCCACCAAAAGCACATATTGATAAATGATCCTGCCGGGCACTTTCTTTGTTCGTCGTAGCGCATTTACTAAATGCTCGGTGACATGATCCTCATGCGTAAAGGAGTCTTTCTTTGGCTGCAAGGGACGAATGCAGAGGGGCCAGGCAGCTTCTATCGCGACGGACATCTGCTCTCCGAGATTTCGGAAGTTCTCAAGCCAAGCACTAGGACTACCTTCCAGCACGAACAGCTCCCTCTTTCCCATGACGAGTAGAGGCCACTACCAGTTCTGCCGCGATCTGCTCTGCATCTGCCAATGCCGAAGATCGAAGCCAGTGCCGTAATGCTGTAGGTTTCACGAGATACATGTTTCGATCAATGATCATGCGCAGGTCAGGGATCAATTGCACGTTACCGGGCAAATCGATCGGGAGCTTATAAGAGATCGATGCCAGGAAGTAATTTAGCTCGCCTGACGAGTGTTCGGCATATGGCGCCCCGTCGTTACCGATCGTTAGCTTCAAGACTGCAACATCCGTCGAGCGTGCCGCCAGTGAAGCATTGATTGGTACGCGAAAGTGCGGTGACAGCGCTTTACACAACATAGCGGCATAGTCCGCCCGTTGAGTCGAGTTAGCCGGCGCCCATATATCTTGGAGGCCCGAGTTGCGCCTAGGCTGCATGGCCGGAATGACATAATTAAATGTATCTTCAATGATGGCTACGTCACCTTCATCGAGACCGTAATACTGAAACACCAAACGGTCGATGACGCCCATTACATCGTGCTGCGATGCAATGGGCGTATTGACGGTTTCAAGTTCACTGTCAATCAGCGCGACCAATTCCGCTTCAGCCTTGAGTGCCTTTTCAGGGTCTGGCATGTTCTCAGGACTATCAAATGGCAACCTCAATAGTTCACCTTGCGGTACCTTGGCCCGATCGGCTCCAAAATATGAAGTTTCATGGAAATAAAACCATGCCGCCAAGCTGCTGTTCAGCACGGCCGCCAGTACCTTTGCTTTGCGCTCTTGATGGGGAGGAACTGTGATCGATTGAAGCGAACTTCGGAAAACGACATCCTGTTTACCGAATGCAGCTCGGACACGACCTACACGCCGCTCGACCCCTTGTGGGATCAAGATGTGTGGTCCGAAAAAGCCTGCTTCAAAGCCTGCTCGATAAACAAGGGAGGTTGTCCAAGGCGCAGTCGTTACATACGGTATTGAAATTGCCTGGAACTGACTTGCATCCAGATAGGGGAGCTGAGTCAGAATTTCAGTTCTGATAGTTTGATATCCGGGCTCATTGAGACGAGTTACCTTCGCAGGGATAAAACCTTGCCCGATTACCCAATGCTCATCTCTGTTGAACTCTACTTTGGATTGCTTTAAGGCCTTGAAATCTTGAATAAACGCTCCAATGGGCGGGATCGTATGAAGGTATTGCAACAATCGTTCGTCGGGTGCTCGCGTCCACAATCGACGTTTGAACACAGTGGGATCGTCGACTACTAAGTCGGATCGAAAGGTCAAACGATCAGCACGCGAAAGTGTTACCAGTCGTTTGAGACGTAGGTTGAGATCAGCCTTTGGGACCCAGTATTCAAAACGATAGGGAGATTGCTCCTTGCTTCCGGGCCCGTACAGCACTAATGCGGTCGGGCGTTGCGCTCCATCGAAAAGTTGGAAGCAAAGATCTGAGAGATTAATGATTCGGCGGATCCTGGACCGCTGTATCAACATCCGTCGAGCCGCTTGGCTCTGAGTGTTATGAAGAAATCCCATGGCGGGCAACAAAAACGCCACCAAGCCGGTTGGTTTAATTCCCTCTAGTGCCTTCCACACGAAACCCCATGCAATCTCTTCGCCGGGCGAGAGATAGCCTCGAGACTCAGTCCAAGATTGAGCTGTCGTCAGCTGTCCGGTGCGGGCATTCCAGGGCGGGTTGCCAACTATTACATCAAACAATCGCGAATCTATGGCACTGAAAAAGTCCGAACTCGGGAGCAGATTTTGCCCATAAAGAGGGGGTAGCAACTTACCGGCCTTAATTAGTTTTGGCAAGTCTGAAGGATTCGATTGTTCTAATAGTGCGATGTAAAGCGAAAACGCAGCTACACGCACGGCAGATGAGTTGATGTCCGCCCCAAACAGACGATTCGCAATTGCCTTTAAGTCAGTCCACGTCGCATGCTTCTTGTTTTTGAGTCGACAATGATGAGCAACAAGGCGCTGGAACAACCTCACCAAAAAAATACCAGAACCACAAGCGGGATCACAGTAAACACCGTGAGCCTTCTGTTCATCTGTCAGCTCATCCCAAAGTTGATTGACAACGACATCAGCTAAGAACATTGGAGTGTAAAACGCCCCATCTGCACTTTTCTTATCCGCTTCTTCATTTAGAAATCGGTCATACACCGCGCTGATAAGTCCGATTGACATGTATCTGAAGTCATAACCCCAGAACCGAAGTTGATGGGTGGTCATGTCCTCTCGCCCATGGCGAAACCTTGCGAGTACGCTCAAGTGCTCGGGGTGAACCTTGGGGAGCCTTACGCTGTCAGCTTCGAACGCGCAAGGCGTTTTAAACAAATTTCCGTTGAACGCACCATGAAGCCATGTGAAAAGCTTTTCGAATGACTTAGTGTTCTTGGCTTCAAGTAGCTCCAGCAATGTGGCGAAGCGGCCTTGCGAGGACTCGCGAAACACAGCCTCACCGATGATTTTTCTATCCTCTAAGTAAGCCACGAACATGGTCTGCATCAGCAGCGCCTGGGTACCGTCTGTACCAAGTGCATCCCTAAGACCTCGAAATGCCTCGAGTAAATTAGCCAGTAAAACGCTATCGACTCGGTTATCTGGATTGAAATAGGTATCGTTCTCGTACCAAAATCTGCCTGACTCAGTAGCGTCAAGAAGCTCACGAAGATCCAAAGCGTCATTCAGGAGGGAAAGCGTCTTCACCAAACGCGGGTCCGTACCGACAGCTTCACCTCGATAAACTGGGCGTTGGACCAGCGAATACGCGGTTAACTCGTCCTCGCCAATGACGAGCAACAAGCTCATCAGCCCTTGGTTCCAGAGTACTCGATGAATGTCGTCGATGAGCTCTATTGAGACGAGGGGGCCACTAAGGAAACCGATTGTTGGTACACCATTTATGCAGCTGACGGCAGACAAACCAAGCTCTTCAAGTGCAAAACTGATAGCGTCGGCATGCGGGCTTTCGGAGACTTTGCTCCCGGCTACATAGAACTCAGGTGCACGACGTCTGTCAAGTGCAAGAGCCTGTGACCAACGGGGTTCAATAACCGCGCTCATTTGCGCACCTGCTGTGATTGCATCAACGCCAAGTATTCATTCGCCATGACTTTGGGTTTAGTCATTGTTGAACCCTAGCGTGCCTTGTTTCTCACCAGCAAATCGACCTCCGATTGCCGCACCGCATGGGCGCTTCTTGTTAGGCTGTATTCTCGCAATGATGGGCTCGTAATCGATATGGCGTGCAGACATTTCAGCGAGAAGACTGGCAATCCCAGCAAGATGGATAGGCACTTCGTCTCGCTTCTTATTGTTTGAGACAGAGTTAGGTTGCATGCCTATGAGGTCAGCAAAACGTTTAACACTGAGACCTGCCTTTTTCAATTTAGCCAGAAAATTGTCGTATGTCATACCTCTCATTACTCACTTCATATTGAGATAAAAGCACATAAAAAAAATGAGATTCAAGCCGGTGATGGCTTTAATTGCACTGAGTTTTATCACCGGGCATAGCGGTGCAACACGAGGTTCTAGGCCAAAAAACCGCCAAGGTTACGCATTCTGGGAGCTGCGGCGCGGCAGCGGTGTTGCGATCATTGTATCGATTTCGTCGTAGTGGAATGGATGTTGCCAGTCGCATATCCTGCTTAGGTCCCTGTGCTCAACGCTACGTCGTCGGGATTTGGACGCTGAAGGAGCCGTAGTTCAGAAAGCGGGAAAGCGCAAAGAAAGCGCCGACGTTGTCGTCGACGCTTCTTTACTATGTATTACGATTTATTTAGATATCATATTGCGACAGACCATTCGGGCTTCTGCCTCCAAGGTCTTTGAGTAATTACCTCAATAACTATGTACTTTAAGGTAGAAGTCCAATCTGGGGGCTTTTTTTTGTCGCTGCCTTTTCGCTATTTCGCAGTTGGCATGATGGTGGGCGCCTGGGGCTTCTTCCGGTTGAACTTCTGCGCCGCTTCCGCCAGCTTGCGCTTGCGCTCCAAGTTGAGCCGCTCTACCTCCGCGCGGGGGTTCTTTTTCATGTGGGGGTCTTTGCCGAATACGCCTGCCATAGTGATTTTTCCTTTGGCTCAGTCTAACGGACTACCCACTGCAAGCCAGCGGCCAGAGTGCGGGCACACGTCGCCCGGCACGCCTTGGTGCCAGAGCTGCGGCTCATTTATCTGAGGGGCGGTGGTGGGCGTGGTGTCGAAGCGGATGCCCATCGCGGTGGCCAGCGCCGGGGTTTCGATGGACAGCTCCCAGGTCAAAAACACCTGGGCGCAGTCCAGATCAGGCGGGAAATCGGCCTCGGCGAAGCTGCTGCGGTGCCGGGGAATGACAGCGTGCGGCTGGCCAGTGTCAAACAGCACCACCGTGCCTCGGCGCAGGGGAATGCGCTGGCCCGTCAGGGGAAAGTGCAAGTCCAGCGCCCGGTCGTCGCTGAGAAACAGATTGCAAAACGCCGCGCCGCCGTACTGCGCGGCGTCGTGGTGGTAGCGGGCGCCCCGGCAGGCCATCAGCGCCACCTCGCTTTTGGCTAGCAGGTCTGCCAGACCCAGCGCACGCGTCCAGTCGGCCACCGCCTGCACGCACAGGTGGTAGTCGGGCCAGCGCAGGCGGGCGCGGGCAAGGGGTAGCGGCTCTACGTCACCGGGGGCTAGGGCCAGTTGCTCGGCAATGTCGCGCGTCCAGTCAGCTACCAAGCGGGGCGGGGGCGCGGGCACGTCCAGCGTGCCGATAAGCACGGTGTCGCTCACGCTGCGGCTGCGCAGTGCGTCGCCACCACCACTGGCGTAAAAGGCAGTGGCGCGCTCTGGCGGGCGGTTTGGGGCCAGCGGGTGCATGGCTTGCCTGCGTTTAGGCGCTGTAGGCCAGACCAGAGGCCACGCCGCCAAACAAGTCGCCTTCAACCAGCGGCACGCCGGGAAACGCCGCCTGCAATGCCGCCTGAAAAGGCCGCAGCGCCGACGAGCCGCCTGTCAGGTACACCGCGTCCACCGCCTGCGAGCGCAGGCCCGCGGCTTGCACGCATTCGCGGGCGCAGGCCACGGTGCGTGCCAGCAGCGTGTGCAGGTGTTCTTCCAGAGCGTTCACCGTCATGGCGGCCTGCAGCTTGGGCGCGACGTAAGACAAATCCAGCTCCGCGTCGCCGCTGCTTTCGGAGCAGCGAATCTTGGCCAGCTCCACGTCGTGCGCCAGGTGGTGGCCCAGACGCTGCTGCAGCACCTTGATCAGGCGCTGGTGCAGGGTGGGATCGGCGTAATTGGTCCACAAGGCCTGCGCCTGGGCGATAGCGCGCGGCTGGTACAGCCAGTGGATCAGGTGCCAGGTGGACAGCTCAAAAAACACCCGGCTAGGCACTTCGCGCCGCTGTGGCCCCAGGTGGCCGTAGCCCAAGAGCGGCATCACCGTCTCCAGACTCAGTTTTTGGTCAAAGTCGGTGCCGCCAATGTGCACGCCGCTGGTGGCCAGCACATCTTCTTGGCGATTGCCTTGATGCATGCGCTGCGGCCCCAGGCGCACCACCGTAAAGTCTGAGGTGCCGCCGCCCACGTCCACCACCAGCACCGTGCTTTCCTTGCTCAGGCGGCGCTCGTAGTCCAGCGCAGCGGCAATGGGTTCGAGCTGGAAGGACACGTCCGTGAAGCCCACCGCCTGTGCCGCTTGCAGCAAAGACGATTGGGCCTGCGCGTCGCGCGCCGCGTCGTCGTCCACAAAATGCACGGGCCGGCCCATCACCACGCGCGTGGGCGCATGGCCCAAGGCCTGGGTCGCACGCTCGCGCAGCGTGGCCAAAAAGGTGGCGATGATGTCTTGAAAACTCATTGGCCTATGGTTCACCTCGGTGGTCTCCAGCAGCAGCGGGCTGCCCAGCAGGCTTTTGAGCGAGCGCATCAGGCGCCCCTCGGTGCCTTCCAGGTACTGCGCTACCGCGTCGCGGCCAAAGTGGGTGCGCAGGTCTTCGCTGTTGAAAAACACCGCCGTCGGCATGGCCAGGGCCGCGTCTTCTAGCGGAATCAGGCGCGCCGTGCCCCCGGGCGCAGCCCAGGACACTGCCGAATTGGAGGTGCCGAAATCGATGCCGAGCGTGCCCGGTGGTGCAAGCCCCATGGTGGTTCAGGCCCCCAAGAGCAGCAAATCCAGACCCTGGGGTGCGAACTGATGGAAGTCCTGGTCCAGCGTAACCATGCGCAGGCCGCTCGCGATGGCGAATGCGGCTAGGTAAGCGTCCATCCAGACCTTGGGCGAGGCCGTGTCGCGCGTGGCTAACTGGCACCATAGCGCACGCACGCCGGGCGCTTCATCCAGCGCACCCACCTGCGGCAAGGCTTGCAGCGCATCCATGGCTTGCAAGGCGTCGCGGTTGCCCATGCCCTGTGCGCCATAGGCTTTGAGCAGGGCAGGCGTGGTGGCCAGGCGCAAAAAGCTTTGCTCGGTGGCGCGGCACCAGAGCGCCGGTGCCCTGCTGCTGGCGTTTTGCAGCGCCTGCTGGGCCTGCGCATGAAAGGGGTGGGTCGGAAAGATAGCGGCCAGCCACACGTTGGTGTCAAACAGGGCGGCTGGCACGCTGCAAGTCCTCGGTGGTTTGGGCTTCTTGCTCTAGTGCGAGCAGGTCTTGCAAGCCCAGGGTGGTGGCAGGAGCATTGGCATTGCAACGGATGGTGGGCAGGCCATTGGGCGCTGTTTCCACCATGGAGCCCGGCGGCGGCGATTGCGCGGTCTGCGCCGCTGCCATGCCCAAACCCTGGCGCAAAAAGTCTGCCACCAGGTCGCGCAGCGTGCGCCCTTGCAGGAGCGCGCGCATTTTCATGGCACGCACCAAGTCATCTGGAAGGTCTAGCGTGGTTTTCATGCGGGCCAGTTTACCCGCTAGCTGGTTGTACGGTTTACTGGGTTTGACTTGCGTTTTGGTGTTGGCTGCCGTGCTTGCGGTCATTGCCCGCAGTGGGGCAGGCTGCGTCAGGGCGTGCTTGCGTCGCGCCCCAGGCCAACACCGGTCGCTCGCACCGCGTCCAGCGCGTCCTCTCGCCACCAGTCCAAGGCGTTGTAATAGCCCTCCCACACGCAGGTGCCGCAGCCCCTGCCGCAGCAGGTAGTGGGCCAAGGCGGCGGGGCGCGCAGGGTGATGCCCAAGGCGGCGGCGATGGCTTGCACTTGCGCTTGCATGGCGTCGCCGATGGCGGTGCTGGTCAGGCGCTGGTCTTCAATCTGGCGCAACAGTGTGGCGCTTATTTGCATCGCAAAGCGACCGAGGTCTTAGCCGCGCAAGGCCCAGAGCACGTTCTCAGCCGTGGCCGGGGCGTTGAGCTGCACCGGGCTAGCACCCGTGCCGCGCGCCTGGGCTACCGCGTCGCGCAGCGCCTCAAACACGCTGATGGCCAGCATGAAGGGAGGCTCGCCCACGGCTTTGGAGCCAAACACGTTGTCCTCGCGGTTGGGCTCGGGCCACAACTCGACCTTGAAGTGCGCGGGCACGTCGCCTGCGGTGGGGATTTTGTAGGTGCTGGGCGCGTGGGTGGAAAGCTGGCCTTTGTCGTTCCACACCAGTTGCTCGGTGGTGAGCCAGCCCATGCCTTGCACAAAGCCGCCTTCGATCTGGCCCACGTCCAGGCCTGGGTTGATGCTGCGCCCCACGTCGTGCAGGATGTCCACCTTGAGCACCCGGCTCTCGCCGGTGAGCGTGTCTATCGCCACTTCGGTGCAGGCCGCGCCGTAAGCAAAGTAATAAAAGGGCCGGCCGGTGAGCGTGGTTTTGTCGTAATGGATTTTGGGCGTGCGGTAAAAGCCGTCGCTCCAGAGCTGGATGCGGTTGGCGTAGGCCATTTGCACCACCGCGTCAAAACTGCGCGTGGTGGTGGGCGAAATCACCTGCCCGTTGCGAAACTGGATGGCGCCGGCGCCGCAGCCGTCCAGACCGCAGACAAAAGCGGCCAGGTTGTCACGCACCTGGGCGGCAGCAAACTGGGCGGCGCGGCCATTGAGGTCGGTGCCCGCCGACGCGGCGGTGGCCGATGCGTTGGGGATGGCGCTGGTGTCGCTGGCGCTGCACAGCACGCGCTCAAAGGGCACGCCCAGCACGTCCGCCACGATTTGCGTCACCTTGGTGTGCAGGCCCTGGCCCATCTCGGTGCCGCCGTGGTGGATGCGCACGCTGCCGTCCAAATACACATGCACCAAGGCCCCGGCCTGGTTGAACAAGGTGGCGGTAAAGCTGATGCCAAATTTGACCGGCGTGATCGCCAAGCCGCGTTTGAGCACCGGGCTGCTGGCGTTCCAGGCCGCAATCTCGGCGCGGCGCTGACGGTAGCTGGACGTGGCCTGCAGCGTGGTGAGCAAGGGCGCCAGGATGTTGTCTTCCACCTTCATCTGGTAGTGCGTGGTGTCGCGCCGCAGCACAGCGTGGGGGCCGCCCGTACCTTGGTCGGCAAGCGCCTCGGCGCTGTACAGATTGTGCATACGCACGTCGAGCGGGTCCAAACCCAAGTGGCGGGCAATGTCGCCCAAGATGGCCTCGATCACCACCACGCCCTGCGGCCCGCCAAAGCCGCGAAACGCGGTGTGGCTTTGGGTATTGGTTTTGCAGCGGTAGGAGGCGATGGCCACGTTTTCCAGAAAGTAGGCGTTGTCGCTGTGAAACACCGCGCGGTCGGCCACCGGGCCGGACAGGTCGGCGCTAAAGCCGCAGTTCGCCGCCATCATCAAGTCCAGCGCGGTCAGGCGACCGGTGGCGTCAAAGCCGGCGGTGTATTCGTAGGCAAAAGGGTGGCGCTTGCCGGTGACTATGAAGTCGTCGTCGCGGTCCAGGCGCAGCTTGACCGGCGCCTTGAACTTGCTTGCCGCCACGGCTGCCCACACCGCCACATGGCCGGCTTGCGTCTCTTTGCCGCCAAAGCCGCCGCCCATGCGGCGGCACTCCACCCGCACCGCATGGTTGTGCAGGCCCAGCGCGTGCGCCACCCAGTGCTGCACCTCGCCGGGGTGCTGGGTGCTGCTGTAGACCGACCACTGGCCCTGGGCGTGCGGCACTGCGTAGGCCACTTGGCCCTCCAGGTAAAAGTGCTCTTGCCCGCCCACTTCCAGGCTACCGCGCAAGGTGTGTGTGGCCTGCGCCATGCCTTTTTGCACATCGCCCCGGCGCACGTGCACTGGCGGCAGCACATAGCTTTGCGCGGCCAGGGCTTCGTGCACCGTCAGGATGGCGGGCAGGGCGTCGATGTGCAGCGCCACCTTGCGCGCGGCGCGGCGGGCTTGCATCACGGTTTTTGCCACCACCAAGCCAATCACCTGGCCCACGTGCTGCACCGTGTCCATGGCAAACACCGGCTCGTCGCCCGCAAACGCGGCCAGCATGGGGTCGCCCGGAATATCCCCGCTCAAGACCACGCCCACCACGCCCGGCATGGCCAGCGCTGCCGTAGCGTCCACGCCACGCAAATGGCCGTGGGCCTGGGTGGACAAGATGGGTGCCGCGTGCAGCGTGCCGCGCAGTTCGGGCATGTCGTCGATGTAGGTGGCTGCGCCCGCCACTTGGGCTAGTGCGCTCTCGTGGGCGATGGTGCGGCCGCTGGCCAGGGGCTTGGGGGCTGCTGATGTCGCTGGTGCGGCGGACTTTCCGAGCGTGCCGCTCCTTGCGGCCTTGCGGGGCTTCACGGATGCAGCATTTTTCATGGTTGTGGCCCTTCCAGGGTCAAGCTTTGCAAGTCCGTGGCGGTGTTGCCTTGGCTATCCAGCCAGTATCGCCACAGCAGGTTGCCCAGCACCTCGCGGCGGTAGGCGCTGCTGGCGCGCATGTCCGAAATCGGCGCGAACTCGGCGCGCAGCGTGGCCATGGCGGCGTGCACCGTGTCTGCGTTCCAGGGCTGGCCGCGCAGCGCCGCCTCGGTGGCGCGGGCGCGCACGGGCGTGGCGGCCACGCCACCGGCGCCTATGGATGCGTCCACCACCTGGCCTTTGTCCAAGCGCAGTTGCAGCGCCAGGCAGACGGCGGAGATGTCGTCCTCCAGACGCTTGGAGATTTTGTAGACCCGGCAGAACTCGCCGCTTGCGGCTGCGGCATTGCTCCGCTTGCGCGGTGCAGGCAAGGGCTTGGGCACGGTAATCCAGCCCACGACTTCATCGGCGCGCAGAGCGGTTTTACGGTAGGCGAGGTAAAAGTCCTCCAACGGCATTTCGCGGTAGCCACTGGCGCTGGCCAGCACCAGGTGGGCGTCCAGGGCAATCAGCAGCGGCATGGAGTCGCCAATCGGCGAGCCGTTGGCCACGTTGCCGCCCAGCGTGCCTGCGTTGCGCACCGTCAGACCGGCAAAGCGCCGGGCAAAGCTTTGCAACTGCGGGCGCTGCGCCACGAGGGCCGCAAAGGCATCGGTCAGGCTGACTGCTGCGCCGATGGCGATATGGTGCGGGTAATGGTCGATCTGGCGCAGTTCTTCGACGCGGGTCACGTCCAGCACCTGGGCAAAGTCTCGGTGCTGCTTGGTGATCCACAAACCGACATCAGTGCAACCGGCCACCACTTGGGCATCGGGGTGCGCTTGGCGCAGGGCCAGCAGGGTGGCCAAGTCGGTCGGCGCGGAGTAGGCGCTGGCGGTAGGCTTTAGGGCGCTTTTGGCGGCTGACTGACGGGGCGCTAGCGCGGCGGCTTCGGCTTGTGCCACTTGGGCCAGCGCACGCAGGCCGCTGCGCACCTGCGGCGTGTCCAGGCGCTGGCGCGGCAAGTCGCCCATGGCCTGCGCAGCGTCCAGTATGGGTCGGTAGCCGGTGCAGCGGCACAAATTGCCCGAGAGGGCTTGTGATGCCGTTTCGCGGCTGATAGCGCTTGCCGGCTGCTGCTCCGCGAGCGCCGCCAGGCTCATCACAAAGCCCGGCGTGCAAAAGCCGCATTGCGAGCCGTGGCAGGCCACCATGGCGGATTGCGCCGGGTGCAGGCTGCCGTCGGGCGCGGCCAGGTCTTCCACGGTCCACAGTGCCAGGCCGTCTATTGAGTGCGCCAGCTTGATGCAGCTGTTCACCGCCTGGGTGTGCAACTTGCCGCCACGCAGCTCGCCCACCACCACGGTGCAGGCGCCGCAGTCGCCTTCGCCGCAGCCCTCTTTGGTGCCGGTGCAATGCAGGTCTTCGCGCAGCACTTCTAGCAAGGTCCGTGTGGGCGCCACGTCGAACAGCGTGTGGACGGTGCCGCCTTTGAAAAACCGAACCGGCTTGTTGATACCCGGCTTGCTACTTGCTAGTGTGTCCATCAAACCTGTCCTTTGTGCCTCAAGATGGTGCAAGGGTAATTCAGGTGAAGTTCACCCTTTGCAAGTCGTTAGCATACGCACTCATTCACCGCTGGCCCCCCCGCAGTCGCACCATCCCCCCCAAGAGCCGCATGTCTGTCCCCCGTCTTCAACTCACTGGCATCGCCAAGGCCTATCCCGGCGTGGTCGCTAACAGCGAAGTGGCTTTGACGGTGCTGCCCGGCCAGACGCACGCGGTGCTGGGTGAAAACGGCGCGGGCAAGTCCACGCTGATGAAGATCATTTACGGCTCGGTCAAGCCGGACGCCGGGCAAATCGCGTTCAACGGACAGGCGGTTCAGATTCGCAACCCCAAGGAGGCGCGCGCGTTGGGCATCAGCATGGTGTTTCAGCATTTCAACCTGTTTGACACGCTGACGGTGGCCGAAAACGTGTGGCTGGGTCTGGACAAGGGCTTGAGCCTGAACCAGGTGTCCGAGCGCATCACCCAAAAAGCCGTCCAGTACGGCCTGGACATCGACCCCAGCCGCCCGGTGCACACCCTGGGCGTGGGGGAGATGCAGCGGGTAGAAATCATCCGCGCCTTGCTCACCAACCCGCAGTTGCTCATACTGGACGAGCCCACCTCGGTGCTCACGCCCCAGGCGGTGGAAAAACTGTTTGTGGTGCTGCAGCAGCTCGCGTCCGAGGGCTGCAGCATTGTGTACATCAGCCACAAGCTCCATGAAATCCGCGCCCTGTGCACCGCCTGCACCGTGCTGCGCGGCGGCAAGGTCACCGGCGTGTGCAATCCGGCCGAAGAATCCAACGCCTCTTTGTCGCGCCTGATGATTGGTGCCGAGCCGCAAAAACTGGTGCACCGGGACCGCCAGGCGGGGCCCGCCGTCTTGCAAGTGCGCGGCCTGAGCTTGCAGTGTGTGGACCCGTTTGGCGTGGACTTGCAGGCCATGGACATGCAGGTGTGCGCTGGTGAAATAGTGGGCATCGCGGGAGTTTCGGGCAACGGGCAGCGGGAGCTGTTGTACGCGCTGTCGGGCGAAGACGTGCGTGCCGAGGCGGCCATGGTGGCCATCGACGGCCAGCCGGTGGGCCAGTTGCCGCCCCAGGCCCGGCGCGCGCTGGGCCTTCATTTCGTTCCCGAAGAGCGCTTGGGCCGTGGTGCGGTGCCCGCCATGAGCCTGGCGCATAACCTGCTGCTCACGCGCACCGACAGCTTGGGTGCGGGCGCTTGGCTGCGCCCCAAAGCCTTGGACGCGCAGGCGGCGGCCATCATCGCGCGCTTCAAGGTCAAGGCCGGTGGGCCGCAGGCGCTGGCCAAGTCTCTGTCGGGCGGCAATTTGCAAAAATTCATTGTGGGCCGTGAGGTGTCGGCCCAACCCAAGTTGTTGATCTTGTCGCAGCCCACCTGGGGCGTGGACGTGGGTGCGGCGGCGCAAATCCGGGGCGAGATTTTGGCCTTGCGCGACGCCGGCTGCGCGGTGCTCTTGGTCAGCGAAGAGATTGAAGAGCTGTTCGAGATTTGCGACCGTTTGCACGTGGTGGCGCATGGCCGGCTCTCGCCCCCGGTGCGCACCCAGGACGCGACCGTAGAAATGGTAGGCGTGTGGATGAGCGGGCTGTGGCCGCAAGACGGGGGCGCAACACCCGCCGAAACCGCAACCGCAACCGCAACCGCGACCGCACTAGCCCCCACAACCGGAGCGCAGCATGTGGCGGCTTGAGCCCCGCGCCGAGCCCTCGCGCTTCATGGGCTACGCCTCGCCGGTGGTGGCCTTGGTCATTACCGTAGCGGTGGCATTTTTGATGTTTGTGGCGCTGGGTGCGGACCCGGTGCGTGGATTGCAGGTGTTTTTGCTCGAACCCCTGCATGGCACGCGGGCTTTGAGCGAATTGGCGCTCAAGTCCACCTCTTTGGTGCTGTGCGCCTTGGGCTTGGCGCTGTGCTACCGCAGCAACGTGTGGAATATTGGCGCCGAAGGGCAGTTCTTGATGGGCGGTATAGCGGCTGGTGGCATCGCCATGTGGTTGACCATGCACAAGGTGGGCGTGGGCAACTGGGCGTTTTTCCCCATCGCCACAGTGGCGGGCATGCTGGGCGGCGCGCTGTGGGCCAGCGTCACGGCGGCGCTGCGCGACCGGTTCAACGCCAGCGAAATTTTGGTCAGCCTGATGCTGGTGTATGTCGCCAATTTGTTTTTGAGCTATCTGGTGTTTGGCCCCTGGAAAGACCCCCAAGGCTTTAACTTTCCGCAAACCGTCAATTTCGATATGGGCATGCCGCGCATGCTGGCCGGGTTCCGCCTGCACTGGGGCAGCGTGGTGGCGCTGGTGCTGGTGGTGGCGATGTGGGTGTTTTTGTCCCGCTCCTACCGGGGCTACCAGTTGCAAGTGGGTGGCCAGGCACCGGCGGCGGCGCGCTACGCCGGGTTTTCTGCCCGCACTTCGCTGTGGTCGTCCATGCTGGTCTCGGGCGCCTTGGCGGGCATGGCGGGTGCCTTTGAAGTGACCGGACCCATAGGCCAGCTCACGCCCCACGTGTCCACCGGCTACGGCTTTACCGCCATCATCGTGGCCTATGTGGGGCGCTTGCATCCGCTGGGCTGCGTGGTGGCCAGTGTCTTGCTCAGCATGTTTTTGATAGGCGGCGAGCTCGCGCAGTCGCGGCTAGGGCTGCCCTCGGCGCTCACTGGCATTTTTCAGGGGGTGTTGCTGTTTTCCTTGCTGGCCTGCGACACCCTGATCCACTACCGCGTGGGCCGGAGCGCGCGCGCATGAACGAATTTGCCCTGCTCATTGCCGCCACCTTGTCCGCTGGCACCCCGCTGGCGCTGGCCGGTCTGGGTCTGTTGATCAACGAAAAAGTCGGCGTCATCAACCTGGGCGCCGAAGGCATGATGCTCATTGCTGCGGTGGTGGGTTTTGCAGTGGCCTTTCATACCGGCAACCCTTGGCTGGCCTTTGGGGCGGGCGCTTTGGCGGGCGCGGCGGCGGCGGCGCTGTTTGGGGTTTTGGTGATTTGGCTAAACACCAACCAATACGCCACCGGCTTGGCCATCAGCTTGTTTGGCGGCGGTTTTTCGGCTTTTGTGGGTGTGGCCTATGTGGGCAAAAAGCTCGAAACCCAGGTGGCCCATGCGGTGCCCGGCTTGGGTGATTTGCCCTTTGTCGGCCCCGCGCTGTTTTCCCAGCACCCCATGGTCTACCTGACCATGGCCGCCGCCCTGCTGATTGCCTGGTTTTTTGACCGCACACGCACCGGCTTGGTGCTGCGCAGCATTGGCGAAAACCCGCAATCGGCGCACGCCTTGGGCTACCGCGTGCGCTTGCTGCGCATGCTGTGCGTGATGGCCGGTGGGGCGCTGTGCGGTGTGGCCGGTGCCTACCTGAGCGTGGTGTACGCGCCGCTGTGGGTGGAAGGCATGGTGGCCGGCCGGGGCTGGATTGCGCTGGCGCTCACGGTGTTTGCCACCTGGCGACCGGCACGCGCCTTGCTTGGCGCGTATTTGTTTGGCGGCGTGACCATGTTGCAGCTGCAATTGCAGGGCATGGGCGTGGAAGTGCCGTCACAGATAATGAGCATGCTGCCCTACATTGCCACGGTGGTGGTGCTGGTGCTCATATCGCGCAATCCAGGGTGGATCAAGCGCAATATGCCGGGCTCGCTGGGCAAGCCGTTTCATCCGGGCGCGTAAAGCGCACCCGGCTTTTTCGCAGCGACTTTTATTTTTTTACATGAAGGAAGAATGATGATGAACTTGTCCAAACGTTCCATGCTGGCGCTTGTTGCCGCCAGCGCGCTGGCGGCAACGCTGGCGGCTTGCGGCAAAAAGGAAGAGCCCGCACCCGCGCCTGCGGCTGCGGCGTCCGCCCCCAAGGCCGAGCCATTCAAAGCAGCCTGGGTCTACGTCGGCCCCGTTGGCGACGCTGGTTGGACTTTCGCCCATGACCTGGGCCGCAAAGCCGTTGAAGCCGAGTACGGCGACAAGGTGCAGACCACGTTTGTGGAAAAAGTGCCCGAAGGTGCGGACGCCGAGCGCGTCATCCGTGACCTGGCCCAGCAAGGCAACAAAATCATCTTCGCCACCAGCTTTGGCTACATGGAGCCCATGCTCAAAGTCGCCAAGGATTTTCCAGACGTCAAGTTTGAGCACGCCACCGGCTACAAAACCGCCGAAAACATGAACGTGTACGACGCACGCTTCTACCAAGACACCTACCTCGCAGGGGTGATTGCCGGCAAGATGACCAAGACCAATACCTTGGGCTTTGTGGGCTCCTTCCCCATTCCTGAAGTGCTGCGCAACATCAACGCCTTCACTCTGGGCGCCCAATCGGTCAACCCCAAGATCAAGACCAAAGTCGTTTGGGTCAACACCTGGTTTGATCCACCAAAAGAGTCCGAAGCCGCGCAAACCCTGATCAATGGCGGTGCGGACGTACTCCTGCAAAACACCGATTCCACCGCCGTGTTGCAAACGGCTGACAAGGCTGGCAAATTTGCCTTTGGTTGGGACTCTGACATGAGCGCGTTTGCGGAGAAAGCCCACCTGGGTTCTGCGATTGCGGACTGGAGCAACTACTACAAGAGCTCGGTCAAATCGGTCATGGACGGCAGCTGGAAAGGCAACACCGTCACCCGCTGGGGCGTGGCTGAAGGCCAGAACGACCTGATCAAGATCCCCGATGTGGTGCCCGCCGAGGTGAAAGCCAAAGTGGACGAAATCAAAGCCAGCATGAAAGCGGGCACGTTTGAAGTGTTCACCGGCCCCATCCTCGACAACACCGGCAAAGAGCGCCTGGCCAAGGGCACGGCTGCCGATGACGACTTTAGAGGCAAGATTAACTTTTATGTCAAGGGCGTGGAAGGCAAGGTTCCCGCTGGCAATTAAGCGCGTCTGATGCCCGTCCCGCGTACCGCGCGGGACACGGCGCAAGGGATTGCCGCGATAGCGACGCTTGCGTTGCGCTGCGGCAATCCCTTTTTTTGTTGTTGTCGGAGGAAGCATGATCGAAAAAACCCTGTGGCACCCTGTAGGCACCTTGGCCGATTTGGCGGGTTCCCCCAAAGCAGTGGTGGTGCTGGACGAGGAAATCGTCATTTGGCAAACGCCTGAAGGCGCATTTCGCGCCTGGGCGGACCGCTGCCCGCACCGTGGTGCCAAGCTCTCTTTGGGGCGGGTGCAGGGTGACCGGTTGGAATGCGCCTACCACGGCTGGCAGTTTGACGGCGCAGGCCAATGCCAGTTGATTCCGGCCTTGCCCGACTTCACGCCGCCTGCCGCGCACCGCGCCTGCACCTTTGAGGCCTGCGAAGCCTACGGCCTGCTGTGGGTGCGTCTGGCGCCCGGAGAGGCCGCACTGCCGCTGTTTGCCGCCGAGACGGACGAGCGCCTGCGCAAGGTCAACTGCGGCCCTTACACCGTGCAAAGCAGCGCGCCGCGTGTGGTGGAGAATTTTCTGGACTTGGCGCATTTCGGCTTTGTGCACGAGGGCTGGCTGGGCAGCCGCGACGCCACCAGCGTGCCGCCCTACGAGGTGCGCGCCACGCCCACGGGCGTGCTGGCCACCGGTTGCAAGGCGGTGCAACCGCGCTCCTCGGTGCACGCCACGGCCAGCGCCATGGTGGAGTACAGCTACGAAGTCATCAGCCCCTACGGCGCGGTGCTGACCAAGGTGCCCGAGGCTGGCACCGCGGCCATTGAAGGCCTGCGCGAATCCATCGCCCTGTTCGCCTGCCCGGTAGGCCCCGAAACCAGCAAAGTCTGGATTCGCATGGCCATGAACGACTTTGACTCGCCCGACCACAAGCTGACCGACTTTCAGGACACGATTTTTGGCCAGGACAAGCCGGTGCTCGAATCCCAGCGCCCCAAGCGCCTGCCTTTAAGTCCAGGTGCGGAACTGCACTGCGCTGCCGACAAGATGGCAGTGATGTACCGCCGTTTTCTGGTCGAGACCGGTATCAGCTTTGGGGTGTGCTGAGCCCCTATTGCGCCAGGTCTCGTGCCAAGCAAAGCGGCGCGTGGCACTGGGCAAAGCGTGACGCGCATCACGCCGCCTTGATGGCTTACCCCCTATGCTGAATGTGTACGGTTGGCGCTCGCTGGCCTACCGTGGGTGCGATTTGGCGCCCACGCATTCAGCCAGGGAGTTTTTCATGAAAAACCATTGCGTCCGCAACGCAGCCGTGGGCGCCTGTCGTCTGGGCTGCCGTCTATCGTGGGGCCGACCCGGCTCAGCATGGAGGTGCAGCCATGCTTGAAACCATTGCCGTCGTTTTGGTGCTGCTCTGGCTCGTGGGCCTGGTGTCCTCGTACACCATGGGCGGCCTGATTCACATTTTGCTGGTGGTCGCAGTCGTTGTGGTGCTGGTGCGCATTATTCAGGGCAGGCGACTTTGAGGTTCAGGCCCGGCCCTGCTTCGGGGTCAGCCCTGTAGGACCGTCAGCACCATAGAAAAAGGGGGAGCCACCGGTAGGTGACTCCCCCTTGGCACGTGTGCTTCAGCGTTGCGTCTGCAATCCAGAGACCTCGACCTCAACCCTGCGGTCTGGGCGCAGGCAGGTGATCAGCGCTTGCGTCGCCTTTTTGCCTCTGCAGTCGCCAGGTTTCGTGTCAGGCATGCTGGAGCCCACACCCACCGCGGTCACCTTGGCCGCTGGCAAACCACCGACTTGCACCAGGTAGTTTTGCACCGCCTCGGCGCGGCGCTTGGACAGGCTGTCGTTGTAGGCGGCTTTGCCCAAGCGGTCGGTGTGGCCGGTAATGCGGATGGCGTCAATGTTCACCGCTTTCAAGTCCGTAACCAACTTGTCCAGTGCGTGTTTGCCATCGGCTTGCAAGCTGTCTTGGTCAAAGCCAAACAGCGAGTCCGCCTCTAGCTTCACTTTGCTCATGGGCAGCGGAGCCGCTACGGGCACGGGCGCTGGCACGGGCGTGACTACCGGCGCGGGTGGCGGCGGTGGGGGAGGGGACGGCGGAGCAAGAGGCGGAGCTTGTGGTGGTGGCGGTGCTAGCACTGGCGCCATCGCCATGGGCTTGCTGGGCGCCTCTTTTGCGCCAAAGCGGTAGACCAGGCCCAGGCTAATCAGGTCGACATCTCCGTGGTTGTTAACCGCATCGTTGACGCGGTAGCGCTCAGCTTCTAAGCGCAAGGTCAGCGCCGGGGTGACCGCATACTGCGTGCCAAAACCGTATTTGTAATTGGTTTCCTGCTTGCTCGGGCTCGGATTGCTGACGTTGACCGCGCCCGTACCGCTAAAGCTGTCTTGCGTGTCCGCATAGGTGGCGCCCACGCGGCCCATCAGAGACCATCGGTCGGTGATGGGCAGGGTGGCCACCACATCCAGGTTCAGCCCTTGAATGCGCGCCGTGCCGGTCAGGGTGCCCGTTGGCGTGGTGGTGGAGGTAAACCCAAAGCGACCCAGGTCAAAGTAGCCGGCCTCAATGGCCCAGTAGGGGTTGATCGGAAAGCCCACATAGGCCTTGTAGCCGGGGTCCCGGCGGTCTTCGGACATGCCAGTGGTGGCAAAGCCCGAGCTGAGCAGTTCTTGCGTGATGCGGACGTTGTCAATCGTCGCCTGGGATTCGCCCGCGCTGACGCCCACATACATACCGGTATGGGGTTTGACTTCCTGGGCGCCCAGCAGGGGGCTGGACAAGGCCGCCAGCGCGGCCAGGGCCAGCGCCGTGGGGCGCGGTTTACAGGTCCATTTTTTCATAGCTCGTCCTTCAAAAAATAAGCGATATGCCTGTGTCGAAAATGGTGCGCCCGGTGCGCTTGGGGTGAAAGAGCTTTCAGGAAAGTCAAGGTGGAAGTGCTTGCATGGGGGCGCTGCGCACCCCCATGCAAGTTAGGGCGTGGGCACGGTGATCGTGCAGGAGTCGCAGGAAATGGCCGCTGCAGCTGCGCCTTGGTTCAGTGCACGGCCTTCCAGATTGGCGCCGGTTTGCAAGGTAATGGTGGTGCCTGCCACCAGGGTGCCTTTCATGATGGAGTTGGCACCCAAGGTGATGGCGCTGCCGGCTGTCCAAAACACATTGCTGGCTTTTGCCCCGCCGCTCAACACCACTTGGCTGGTGGACAAGGTGGTAATCGCGGTTGCGCTGCGGATCACAAACACGGCGTTGGCGTCACCCTGCGCGTCCAAGGTCAAGCTGCCGCCGGCCGATAAGTCAATCGTGGTCCCAGAGGCATACAGGCCGGGGTACAAGGTCAGGCCCGCCAGGTTGGTGGAAATGGGCGTGGGCGTGCCGCGCACTGCGTTGTTCGCATTGGCAAAGGCGGCCAGTGCGTCGGTTTTTGCATTGCTCAGCAAGGCGGCATCAATCAGCGCGCACGCGGGGCCGCTGGCGTTGACCGCATAGAGGCGCCCGACGATCTCGGGGCACGATCCGGGGGAGCTAAAGCCGGTGATGCCTGCGCCCGTGTCGGGTGTGAGCCCCACATCGCCGGTGATGGTGGAGGTGGGAATATTGGTAATCGCCGCCGACGCCAGGATGGCGAAATTGGACGACGAACCCAGGGGCACAGGCAGCTGGCATTCGCTGGTGCCGGTGGTGAACTGCCACACTTTGTCGGCCACCATGGCGTTAGCCGCCAGGTCTTTGGCGCCACTGGCCCCACCGAGCACGGTTGCGGTGTAGGCGGTCGATGGCGCCAGGTTGGCGCTGGGGTCTATCGACGCAATTTTGTTGATGGTGTCGTAGCTGACCACCGCTGCCACCGTGGCGTTCAGGTTGCTCGATGGCGCCAACTTCACCGTGGCCGTGGTCAGCGTCAGTGGGTCCATCGCTTCGCTAAAGGTGGCACTCACGGTTTTGTTAATGCAAACCGCCGTGCCGGTGTCTATGGGGTTGACCAACACCACGGTGGGCGGCGTGGTGTCGGCCAGAGCCGCTGTGGTGAAGGTCCAGACCTTGTTGGCGACCATGGCATTGCCCGCGAGGTCGGTGATGGCGGTGCTCACCGTTGCGGTAAATGAGGAGTTGGCGGGTAGCGGTGCCGGGCTGGTTGGTGTGAACGTGGCAGTGCGTGCCCCAACCGAATAGGCGACGGTGCCAGTGATGGGCGAATCGCCGACGGTGGTTTTGAGGGTGAAGCTGCTGGTGCTGATGGTGGAGGGCGCAATGTCTTCGCTAAACGTTGCAGTAACCAAGGTATTGTTTGCCGCCACCGCGCTTTGCGCGGGTACCACGGTGCTTACTGTTGGCGCTGTGGTGTCAGGAGCCACCGACGTGCTAAAGGTCCAGACTTTGTTTGTGGCCAGGGCGTTGCCAGCAAGGTCGGTAACAGTGGTGGTCACGGTGGCGGTAAACGAGGTATTGGTGGGCAGCGGTGACGGACTGGTGGGCGTAAACGTGGCAGTGCGTGCTTCAGGCGAATACGCCACAGTGCCAACCACAGGCGTGTCGCCCACCGTGGTTTTGAGGGTAAAGCTGCTGGCGCTGATAGTGCTGGGCGCAATGTCTTCGCTAAAGCTGGCAGTGACTGCCGTATTGCTGGCAGCCACTGCGTCTTGCGCAGGGTTGACGCTGGTCACCGTGGGAGCCGTGGTGTCAGGCGCAGAACTTGTGGTGAAGGACCATACAAAAGCCGCTTGCAGGGGAATGCCACCCGTGTCTTGCGCGCCCGTGGTGATGGTGGCCACGCAGAGGGTGGACACGGGCAAGTTGGCGCTGGGCAAAAAGGTCGCCACCTGGCCGCTGGCGTCATAACTGACGCTGCCGTTTACAGCGGAGCCCCCCGGACACGCCAGAGTGAAGGTGCTGGTGCTGAGGGTGGCAGGGTTCATGGCCTTGGTGAAGGTGGCTGTAATCCGCGTATTGATAGCAACACCGGTGACCGGCGGGTTCTGGGCCACCGGCACGGTGGCGCTGACCGCAGGTGGCAAGCTCACGCCACTGCCTGTGCCCAGAATGGGGGCTTGGCCGCCACCGCAGGCCGCCAGGATGCAAGCGGCCGCAAGGGCCAAGAACCACGCCAAAACGCTGGCGCGAGAGAGGTAAGGGCGCATGAATGGACTCCTATTGCGGTGCTTTTTGGGTTTCAAAAATCGACGGATCTGCTTGCCTGCCAACGGTCTCGCCTGGGTCGCCGCGCGGCGGTCAAGCGGACGGCCTCTGGTGGCGAGTCTTGTCCGCTTGGGTGCAAAGCTCAATGCGCTACATCACTATTCCTGTCAGGTCGTGCGCAGCCGCTTCTGGGCCGTGGGAGCGGGTGCAAACAGTCCAGCGGAGCCGCCTTTGATGCGCCAGTGGCAGCGACCGCTGCCCGCGCATCGCAGTGCCACCCTCATTCAATTCCTGGCTTTGTGCGCAGGCGTGACCTAGCGCATGGACGCGAGCGGTGCGCTGTCCTACCGTGGGCTTTGTTCAGGTTCAGTGGTCCAAGCACCGCTGGACTTGGCGGGTGGCCCGGCGCGCGCTGGGCCGATTTCAATGCACACACGATAGGACCGCACCATGAACCACAAAACTCTTCTTGCCGCCGTGGCAATTTCTCTCTCCCTCTTGGCTGTGTCGGGCTGTGCGGTTTCGCGCGGGCAAGAGTCGGTCGGCGCCTACGTGGACGACACGGGCATCACCGCCCTCGTCAAGTCCCGTTTGTTTGAAGACAAAGACGTCGCCGGCTCCTCCATCGGCGTGGAAACCTTGAACGGCACCGTCATGCTGTCGGGCTTTGCCAAAAGCAGCTTGGAGCGCAACAAGGCAGAAGCCATTGCCCGTGGCGTCAAAGGCGTGACCTCGGTGAAGAACGAGATTTTGATTCGGCCTTAGTTTCTTGAGGGGGCACATATCACAGCGACACCGCAGCGACGCCGCAGCGACGCCCATCCGGCCTTGCTAAGCTAGCGCCCATGCACACCTTAGCCCCCAGCGCGATCCTGGTATTGGTCGCCTTGCCCCAAGAGCTTGACGCAGCCTTGCTTGGCCCCCACGCCCTGGTGCGCTACACCGGCGTGGGCAAGGTCAACGCCGCATACGCGGCGGCCAAGGCCATCCGCGAGCACGCGCCGCAGTTGGTCATCAACTTTGGTTCCGCCGGGCGGGTGGCGCCCTGTTCACAGGGTCTGGTGGAAGTGGCCAGCGTGTTGCAGCGCGATATGAACGCCGAGCCCCTGGCCCCGCGCGGCGACACGCCGTTTCAAGACGGCGACCACAGCCTGCATTCGGGCCACGTGGGGGTGGTGTGCGGCACAGGCGACAGCTTTGTCACCGCGCCCGACCCCTGGTTTGCCACGCGCGGCGTGCACCTGGTGGACATGGAGTTGTACGCCGTAGCCAGCGTGTGCGCGCGGGAGAACGTGGCCTGGCGCTCCATCAAGTTCGTGTCGGACGACGCCAATGGCGACTCAGCCCAGGACTGGCAGGCCAATGTGCGCCGGGGTGAGCAGTTGTTTGTCGATTGGTTTTTGGCGCAGCGCCTGCCCACGCCGCGCGCTTGACGGCTCGCGGGTGCCGGCGCTAGTCCAAGCTTATGTACCCCAAGGCCTCGGCCGATGCGCGCATTTCCACACAGCGCTGGTAGACGCCAAGGTCCGGCGTTTCAAATCCAGTGATGCCCAGCGCCTCCAGCGTGCTTGCGGCCAGCGGATCGGCCACCACGGTGCGCAAGGCCTGTTGCAACAAGGCCACTTCGGCAACGGACGTGGCCCGCGCGCTCACCAAGGGCAGGCCGGGATAGGCCTCGGTGGTGCCAATGACGCACACGCCCTGCGTGGCCTGCGGCGTGTAGCGTTGCAGCGCCGCGTAGGTCACGCAGTCAATCGCGGCCAGATCGGCCTGGCCTGCGCACACTGCGGCCACGGAAGCGCTGTGGCTGCCAGTGGCCAAGGCACTGGCAAAAAACCGCCCGTCCTGCGCCAGTGGCGCGACCAGCGCGCGCAAGGCGTTAAAGCCCGACTGCGAGTCCGGCGCGTTAAAGGCCACGCGCAGGCCGCGAAATCCCTCAAGCGCCCAGTGCGCGTGTTCGCTGCGCGCCACCAGCACGCTGCGGCAAGCAATGCCTTCGCACTGCGGCGCGCCGTAGGCAAAGCAGCCCACCAGCTGCACCTGCCCGGCCAGGGCATGCGTCAGGGGGTAGCCGCAGGTCTGGCTGAAAAGCAATTCAGGCGCCAGCCAGTGGGCGTGGTAGTTCTCGGGCCAGGTGAGCGCGGCGGGCAGGTGGCCCACGCCATGGGCGGCCAGGGCTTGGCGCAGCAGTTCCCACAGTGCATCCGAGGCCGGGCGGTGCGCCAGGTACATGGGCAGGGACGCCATGCGTGCCATCGCCGCGCGATCAGGCAGCGTTTCGGGCGGGCTCATGGCGCATCAGGGCCTTGATTCCTTAGGTTTGTGCGCCCAGCTTCCGTGGCGGCCGTGGGTCGTGTGGCCTGCGCAGGATGGTCAATCGGCACCACAGCGTGGCGCACAAACAGCCGCACATAGCCCGGCACCAAGAAGCCGCCGGTACCGGCCACAAACGCATCACGCTGCGCCCAATAGGCTTGGGGAATGGCATACCACGGCAGGTTCGGTTGCGCGTGGTGCACCGCGTGGTAGTTGTTATTCAGGTACAGCAGGCGCCAGGGCCAGGACGCCTCGTTAACCACAATGCGGTGCGCAGGCAGGGCCGCAGGCCGGTGCTCGTAGAGCGAGCGCATAAAGGCCAGCCCAAGGCAGGGGTAGCTCACGCCCAGCAAATATGTCCATGGCGACATACCCGTTGCGCTTTCGATGGCCTCCAGCATCGCCACCAGCAGCGCCAAGTGCTGCGCCCAAATCCAGCGCAGTTTGCGGCTGCGCCAGTAGCTTGCGCGCCGCAAGGGCCACAGCAGATGAAAAATGGCAAACGCCGGCGTCACCAAAAAACGCCCCAAGGACGTGCGCTGCACCACCAGCAAGGCGCGCATGGGAGCGCTGCGCTGGGCGAAATCTGCGGGATCGAAGTAATTGCTCTCCGGGTCTTGGCCAGGGTAGGTCAGCCGCTCGTCGCGGTGGTGCGCCAAGTGGCTGCGCTGGTAAATGTCAAACGGGTACCACACCGCGATAGGCAACAGCCCCAAGGCACGGTTCAACCACCTATGCCGGGTGGGGTGGTTGTGCACCAGTTCGTGCTGCAAACTCATATACCAAGCCGCAATCACCGCCAAAGCGGCCACGGCCCAAAAAGACGCGCTGTGTGCGTACCAGCCCAGTGCGGCCAACCAGCTGCCGTAAACAGCAGCAATCAAAAGCCAGGTCGGCCATTCGACGCCTTGGGGTGCGTGTGTTGTGGTGTAGGGGGAGTCTCTGCGCGCGCTGTTCATGCGGTGAAAGTTCAAAGAGGTGGGGCGCTTGGGCCACAGGGCAGCGGCTTGCGGCGCGCATCGTAGCACTGGCGGTTTGATCGATAGCAATGAATCAAAAGCAATGCGCGCATTGTTTGCTTGCGCTGTTCGCCGCAGCCCGTCAGAAAACGCAGCCCGCTTCAGCACCCTAGGGCACCAACCGGCTGGCGCAGGCACAGGCGCAGCGTCGACCGTCAAGACTGATGCGGGCGACTGCGGCATCCGCTCTAAAAAGAGACTAATCCGACGGGTACTTGATTTTTGATTTATGGCGAATCGATTAAATAATTCGTTTAAGTCGTTGATTAAAATAATTTTTTTTCGTTTATTCACCGAAGTTGTAATTTGTTTTTGCCATTTTTTTCTTAAACTATTGCTGCGTGCGGGCACCGGCTCCACGCGGCTTGGCCCTTGCGGGCATTACTTATCAAGGAGGTTCACCACAATGAAGAAATGCAATTTCAGTCCCCACCGTGCAGCCGCGTCTTGCGGCGCGTTAGGCCCCGTCCAGCGACACACCAATTGATGTGGTCGCGACAGAGGCATCCATACCCGCCAAATTTTCGCGCCCATTGGCGCATGTGTTCTAGAGAATTAGCTCTTTATATTTTGAAAGAAATCATGATGAAAAACTCACTCAAAACCCTTCGCATTGCGCTGGCTTCCACCGCGCTAATTTCTGTTTTTGCACCTAACGCTCAAGCTCAAACAGACCTGAAATTTCAAACAAGTGTCACAGGTACGCTCTGCACACCTGGCATGTACACAGCAACATCTGGTGGTACTGCTAACAATACGCTTATCGTTACCGATGTGACAGTAGCAGAGATAAACGGAGACCAGGGGAAAACAGCTGGCCAAACTGCTTTTTATGTGGGAGTACCCTCTAGCTGTTATGGTGGTGGCACCACCAACACCTCGTTCAATATTGGGTTTCATGCCACCGCCGTCAGTGGCGGTAGGGCAGTAAACACCGGCAACGCAACAGGCGTAACATTCGATTTGATTTCAACTGGCACTACGGGCAAGGCGATTGTTTTGACAACTACGGCACCAGCCAGCTCGACTGCAGCTACACAGCAAACGGGGTTACAGCCAGCCCTATTCGCAAATCGACAAACCTATGCTATCCGGTTGATTAAAACAGCAGCGACCGGAACTTTTGTACAGCCTGGCACCGTGGTTTCCAATATCCTGGCCACTGGTTACTACCCTTGATGTAAACCGTCTTCCTTCTAGCCTCTAGGGACCTCGTCGGCATTCGAGTTTCGACAAATTGGTCGGTGACTTGCTGGCGGGGTCCCACCCATTCCGGCCATTGAATATATTCACTACGTTACCTAGTATGAAAACCGTGTCGCCCTATGGCGCGATCGCCTCTTTGCCATGGTCTTTGGCACTTCAAAGTATCCTCGGTTGCGGCTTGTTTTGCGTCGGTGCCGCAAATGCCGAATTGCTTATTGAGTCGTCTCGGATTGTTTATCCGCAGGGTATGCGCGAAGTATCCTTTCGCATTCAAAATTTATCAGCAGAGAAACCGGCACTAGTGCAACTTTGGGTAGATGAAGCTGAAACTGATGCGGGCCCTGAAAATAGTGTTGCGCCATTCATATTGAGTCCACCCCTCGTACGGTTGTCGGCAAAAGGCAGGCAAACCGTCCGCCTCATGTACACGGGCGAATCTCAAAATCCCGCTCTGGAGAGTCTTTACACGCTTAACCTGCTGGAACCACCCCCCGCCATAAAGGGGTCAGATGATGTTGATCGTGTCAACTTTACAGTGCGCTCACGGATGAAGATTTTTTTTCGGCCGCGCGGACTCAAAGGTAATTTAGAAGAATCGATGAAGCAACTGCAATGCAAGTTGGTGGATATGGAAGGCACGCCGACACTGGATTGTTACAACCCAAGCCCTTTCCACCTCTCTTTTCTGGGCTATAAGCTAGGAAACGCACTCGAAAAGGGCCCTGATTCTAATTTCGGCATGTTCCTACCGCGTACGCGCGCAAACTTTGCATTGAAGGACGTGGATAAGCTACCACGGCCCCTGAACACAGTTGCTTTCAACTTCATCAACGACATCGGCGCGACTGTGCCGGTAGAGTTTGCACTTGCAGCGCACTGATAAGCGCTTGACACATGCCGGTCAGTGGCGCCCCAAGAGCAGTCGCGGCAGCACAACTTTTGCTGCTGTGTTCGGCGATGGTGGTGGCGCCAAACGCGCTGGCGATTAGGAACTACGACACAAGCAGTTCAGCTAATTCGTTGATCAGCAACGACACTTCGCTTGGGTTCACAGTCGTGGCTGAAGTCTTGCCAGTTTCGACCAGCAGATCTGCTGACATTTCCCCACTGACCCTGCGCGGCCAAGCGCGCAAGGGCCAGCGCATTGTGCTGGCGCAGCGGGGCTTTGTGTTTTTTGAGCAAACCTTTGCCCGCGACGGTCCTTTTGTGATCAAAGAGGTGGTGCCGCTCAACGACAAAACGCCGGTGGTCTTTGTGCTGATAGACGCCGATGGCGCGCAAGACAGCACCAAGTTCAGCCTGCTGCCTGGCCAACGCCACGCGCTGGGGGATAACGCCCAGAGCGCGCCAGCGCAGGCCAAAGCCGGCACCAGCCCAGCCGCAGACGACAACGACGCGCCCGAGTTTGACGCCAGCTTTTTGCTAGGCAGCGCCCTGCGCAGCCTCAGCCCTGCACAACTGCGCAGCCTGGGCCGGGCGCGCCCTGGCAGCTACCTGGCCGAGGTGTTTCGCAACGAGCAGCCGATTGGCAAGTTTGACGTTAAGTTCAGCCGCCACCCCACCAAGGGTGAGGCGCTGGCCTGTGTGTCCCCAGCGCTGTACCAGCAGTTAGGCGTAGACCTGCGCTACACCAGCGCGCAGGGCAAAGAATTGCTCAAGCCCACCGCAGACCGCAACGACCCGACCGACTGTCTGTTTATGGAAGACTGGTTGTCTGGCGCACGCTCAGACTTCAACCTGGGCGAGCTGCGCCTGGACATTGCGGTGCCCCAGGCCTATGTGACGCGCGAAAACCTGCGCGCCGTGCCGCCCGAGATGCTAGACCAGGGTGAGACCGCTGCCTTTGTGAACTACGGCTTGAACAGCTACAGCGCCCAAAGCGGTGACAGCCGCACCGAGAGCCAGTTTTTGAACCTGAGCACGGGCGTCAACCTGGGGCCGTGGCGCGCGCGGCAAAGCAGCTACTTATCCAAAGACGCCAGCGGTGCGACCCAAACCGTCAACGGCGAGCTGCTGCTCAAGCGTAGCTTGGTCGGCTGGCAGGCCAACCTGGCGCTGGGCCAGACCAGCACCTGGAGCCCAGTGCTGGGCTCCACGCCCATTACCGGGGTGCGCCTTGGGTCCGAAGAAATGCTGCTGCCCGATGACGAGCGCAGCTTTAACACCGTGGTGCGCGGCGTGGCGCGCGGCAATGCCACGGTGCGCATACGCCAAAACAATGTGGTGTTTTTTGAGCAAAACGTACCGGCCGGGCCGTTTGAGTTCACGCGACTTAGCCCACCATCGTCTTTGGGGGATCTGCAGGTAACGGTGACCGAGGCCGACGGCTCAGAAACCCGCTCTGTGGTGCCCTATGCCTACGACGGCGGCAAGCTCAACCCCGGCTCGTACCGCTACAGCCTGGCTTTGGGCAACTACCGAGGTGGCAACAACACGGCCGAGACGCCGTTGCTGCACGGCTATGTGCGCTATGGCCTGAACGACACCTGGACACCCACCGCAGAGGCCATTGCCAGCGCCAACTACCAGGCCCTGGGTTTGCAGGCCAGCGTGTACAACAAATACGGCACGTTTTCGGCCAGCACCCAGCTGGCACACCAAAGCGCGCCCCAGGAGCAAAGCGGCGCGGCCTACAACGCCTACTACTATGCGCCCCCGCTCGGTCCGGTTAACTTGTACGGCGGCCTAGGCTACCAAACCGAACACTACGTATCGCCCAACACGGGCCTGGGCCAGCTCAGCAACACCAGCGCAGGCGCTGCCGCCAGCTTTGAGAGCAGCAGCTACCTGGGCCTGAGCCTGAACATGGGCAGCTATGGCGGCCTATATGCCACCGCCCGGCGCCAAACCAACTGGAACCAAAGCGCCGCACCCGAGCAATACAGCCTGGGCTACAGCCTGTTTCGTAACAGCATGTTTTTTAGCGCCAACTTGGACCGTAGCAGCGGGGGCTTTGCGGGCGGCAGTGTGGACACGGTGCGCTTGTCTGTGAGCGTGCCGCTGGACATGGGCAGCAACAAGGGATGGCTTGCCGCGAGTGCTTCGCAGCAGGGCAACTACGGCGTGGCTCAGAGCTTTAACTATAACGGCAACACCGAAGACAACAGCCTGAGCTATAGCCTGAGCCACAGCGGCCAAGACGGACAAAACAGCTCCGGCGGCTCGGTGGGCTACCAGCACCCCTATGGCTTTGCCGGCCTGTCGCTGAGCACTGGCAACAACTTCAGCCAAACCGGCCTGGGCTTGAGCGGCAGCCTGGTGGCGCACCGCGGTGGCCTGACGCTGGCGCCCCCGGTGGGTGACACCTTTGCCATTGTCGAAGTGCCCAACGGCGAGGGCGCGCGGGTGAATGGCAGCAACGCGCAGGTTGGCGCCAGCGGCTACGGCGTGGTGTCCTACCTGTCGCCCTACGGATTTAACGATGTGGCGCTGAACCTAGAAAACGCTCCCATGGACCTGGAGGTGGACACCGCCAGCCAGCGCGTGGCGCCGCTGGATGGCTCTATTGTGCTGCTGCGCTTCAAGGCCAACCGGGGCCGGCCACTGCTGCTGCAATTGACCCTGGACCAGGGCGGCAGGCTGCCCCTGGGTGCCAGCGTGCTCGACGCGCAAGACCAAGAAGTGGGCCAGGTGGGCCAAGCCAGCAAGGCGGTGGTGCGGGTGAAAGGCGACACCGGCAAGCTGAAGGTGGTGTGGGGCGACAAGCCCGCGCAGCGCTGCACGCTGGACTACCAGCTAGGCAATAAGGACATCGCCAACGCCAGTGGTATGACCCCGCTGGCCTTGACTTGCAAGCAAGCTGCACCGGACAACTTGGCGACATTCTGAGCGCTGGGTAGTGCGCGCGCCGACGCCGACCTGGCAACACCGGCGCCGCCAGGTGCAGGGCTAAATCCTGGCTAGGTCGAACACGCCTTCGGTCTTTTAAAGGCGTGCGGGGTTCGCCTGCTGGAGGGGTTCTGTATCCACGCGCACCAATCGATCACAAGCTCGGCCTTGCGCTGTATGCGCAATTGCTGCGGCTGAAAGCCAGGCGGCTTTCGAACTTCACTGAACAGAAGCGCCGCTTGCCGGACTCTGGTGCCTACGCACACCGAAAAATCCCATTGGATTGAGACCCCGCGAGCGCTTGCGAAGCGTTCTTCCAGCGCTCCGCGGCCTCATCGCACGTTACACCTAAAAAATACCAACAATTGATATAAATCATGAAAAAACACATAAAGTACAAAAAATACTTATTTCATTGCAATACGAAATTCCCATGCCCAAGGCGGTCTCATGTTCTCCAGCAGGTTCCGGGCGCTGGCCCCTGCGCTTCTCGCTTCGCAGCGCGAAGGCGGGCTTGGCCATGGCGGTGGTTTGTCTTGCGCTTGCGCTGCCCCGCGCGCCAGCCCAAGCGTCTGAACTTGAACCCCTCTGCAATGGGCAGAGCGCGGAGCTAGACAATTTGCACCCTGGCAGGCAATGCGCCGCAGCCACCCCGAACAACCCTGCCGCAGAGGCGCGCAGCCAGAGCGTGACCATCGTGCAGTTTCGCTTTGCCGGCAACACCCTGTTTACCAGCAAGGCCTTGGCCGCAGTGCTGGCCGATGATTTGAACCGCCCCTTGAGCTTTGGCAACTTGCACGCACTCTCCGACAAGCTGGAGCGCTTTTACCGCGCCCACGGCCGCCTGGCCATCGTGGTCTTGCCAGCGCAAGACATTTCGGCCAACAAGCTCACTTTCGTGGTGGTGGAGGCCAAGCCCGGCAAGCTGCACATGGAAGCCCGATTGGATCTGGACGCTTCAGTAAACCGCCTGTCCTAGTCCACAGCGAGTGCCCCAGCTTGGCGAGGCTTTGGAAACTACGGCTTGCCACGGCATGAATTGCGCTTGCCTCCCAGAGGTTAACCAGCCAAGTGCGCATGGGCGTCTGTGATCGGCCAGCACAGGCTGTGCGCCGCTGTGTGTGAAGGGCAGGTTGCCAAGGCCATAGCTTTGGCATTCAAGGCGGCAATGCGTGCCGAGGCACCTGGACGCTGGACGGCGTTGCCCTTGTAAACTCGCCGCCTTCTACACCAGCGTGTCCGGCGCCGTGGGAGCATCCTATTTCCGGGCCATGTAGAGGACTACCATGTACAAAAACCTCGCTGCGATGGTCGTCGCCCAGTCGGCGCCCGTCCGCGAATCCCCAAGCCGCGCACTTGCTGGCTTTGCCCGGCCAGCGCCATGAGCTACCAAGTCAAAGAAATCTTCTACACCCTGCAAGGCGAAGGCGCCAACGCGGGCAAGCCTGCGGTGTTTTGCCGTTTTGCCGGTTGCAATCTCTGGTCGGGCCGCGAGCAAGACCGCGCCACGGCGGTCTGCCAGTTTTGCGATACCGACTTTGTGGGCACCGACGGCACGCTGGGCGGCCGGTTTGACAGCGCCCAGGCCTTGGCCGCCCAAATTGCAGCTCTGTGGCCGGCAGCCGACCATGCGCACCGGTTTGTGGTGCTGACCGGCGGTGAGCCCTTGCTGCAAGTTGACACTGCGCTGGTACAGGCGCTGCACGCGCAAGGTTTCAAAATCGCCGTGGAAACCAATGGCAGCTTGCCAGCACCTGCGGGCATGGACTGGATTTGCGTCAGCCCCAAGGCCGGTGCGCCCTGGGTGCAACGCGCGGGTCAGGAACTCAAGCTGGTGTGGCCGCAGGCGGGTTTTGGCCTGGACGATCTGCAAGCCATGCAGGCTTTGGCGTTTGAGCACCACCATTTGCAGCCGCTGGACGACATCTTGCGCATAAAAAATACCGAAATCTGTATCGCCCTGTGCCTGCAACACCCGGCCTGGAAGCTCAGCCTGCAAACCCACAAGATGACCGGAATCCGATGAGCACCGCACCCAAACCAGTTTCCCCACCTGAATTCCGCGTCAGCCAAAAGTTCTTTTTTGACGCCGCCCACACCCTGCAGCGCGACATAGAGCGCGAAGGCAGCCTGCGCATCCACGGCCACACCTATTACGCCGAAGTGACGGTAGCCGGGCCGCGCGACCCGGTCACCGGCATGGTGGTGGACCTGGGGCTGGTGCGCCTGCACATTGAACAGTTGCGCCCGCAGCTGGACCACCGCCTGCTTGACGAAGTGCCTGAGCTGGGCCCTGCCACCTTGGAGAACCTGTGCGCCTTTATCTGGCGCGGCTTGGAGCCTGACTTGCCCAGCTTGTGCCAAGTGCGCGTATGGCGTGAGGCGATGGGGGACGCGTGCACCATGGGGCGTGTCTGATGCTGAGGGGATACCGCGCCAGCCTGCTTTGGTTTGCCGACCCCGCGCAGGGCGCTGACAGCATTCGCTATGAAGAAGACGGCTTGCTGCTTGTCGGCCCCGATGACCTGGGTTGCCAGGTGGTGCAGGCGCTGGGCGACTGGCACGGCCTGTCTGCGCGCTACCCTGGGCTTGCGGTAGAGCACTGGCCCGGACGCATCATCGCGCCCGGCTTTGTGGACATGCATGTGCATTTTCCGCAGACCAACGTCATTGGCTCACCCGCCGACGGCCTCTTGCCCTGGCTAGAGAACTACACCTTCCCCGAAGAGCAGCGTTTCGCCGACCCCGACTATGCCGCTGAGGCTGCTGCTTTTTTTGTGAATGAACTGCTGCGCAACGGCGTGACCACCGCGCTGGCCTTTGCCACCTCGCACAGCACCTCGGTCAACGCCTTGTTCGCCCAAGCGCAGGCGCGCCATATGCGCCTGATCACCGGCCTGTGCCTGATGGACCGCCACGCCCCAGCCGCTTTGCTCAACCCAGCGGGCTCCGGCAACGGCGCTGCCGAACAAAGCCTGGTCGAGTCCGAGGCACTCATCCAGCGCTGGCATGGCCAAGGCCGCCTGGGCTACGCCATTACTCCGCGCTTTGCGCCCACGTCCACCGACGCCCAGTTGCGCGGCGCGGGCGAACTGGCCGCGCGCTATCCCGATGTGTGGATCCAGAGCCATGTGGCCGAAAACAAAGACGAGATCGCCTGGGCGCGCACGCTGTTTCCCCAGTCGCGCAGCTACCTGGCCACCTACGCCGACTTTGGCCTCATGCGAAAACGCGCCGTCTATGCCCACTGCATCCATTTTGACGACGACGACCGCGCCCTGATGCGCTCCACCGGCGCAGTGGCCGCCATCAGCCCCACGAGCAACCTGTTTTTGGGCAGCGGTTTTTTTGACTACGTCGGCGCGGACCGCGTGGGCTTTGGCTACGGCCTGGCCAGCGACGTGGGCGGCGGCACCAGCTTTAGCCCGTTTCACACCATGCTGGCGGCCTACTACGTGGGGCGCGAGGGCCATAGCACCAGCGGCCTGTCGCTCACGCCGCAGCAGCTGTGGTGGCAGCACACCGCAGGCGCGGCGCAGGCCCTGGGACTGGATGGAGTGGTGGGCAATCTGCTGCCCGGTTGCGAAGCCGACTTTGTAGTGCTCAACCCCGCCGCCACGCCCTTGCTCGCCCGCAAGACGGCGCGTGCCGCATCGCTGGCCGAATTGCTGTTTGCGCTGATCGTACTGGGCGATGACCGGGTGGTTGAGCGCACGGTGGTGGCGCAGGCGCTGTAGCGACTCTACTTCGGCGGGTGCTGCACCCGCATTGCATCTTTCCCCCCTATCCCCCCAACCCCCTTTCCACCCCAGCGGGGTAGAAAGGGGGAGCCAACAGCCACATTTGATTTCGTCGCCCCGGCGAGGGCACCACTGGGACCGGCCCTTTGGCTAAAGGCGGCGGAGCTTGGTAGCGACGGCGCCTAGCCCCGAATCTCCGCAAAAACCGCAGCGCGAGCTAAACCCATAAAGCCGTCGCGGCGACGGCGCCGCGCATAAGTGTCGCAGGCCTACCCACAGGTGCATGGCCAGTAGAAGGTTAGCCGGAGCGACGAAATCAAATGTGGCTGTTCCGCTCCCCCTCTCCTCCCCGCTGGGGAGGAGAGGGGGTTGGGGGGTGTGGCGGGGCAGGACAGCCCGCATAACCCTAGCAGGGGCGACAAAACCAATTGTGGCTGGGGCGTGTGGCGGCGCAAGCCTAACCCCGCCGGGGTGGAAAGGGGGCCGAAGGGGGGTGGGCCAACCCTCAAATGGCTTGCGCAACCCTTGCCTTGAGCTCGCGGTTAAACGCTTGGTACAAAGGCAGCACCATCTGGGCCAGATCACCAGGATGGACTTGTTCGTTTTTTCCCACAAACTGGTCTGTTTGAATGAACCGTGTGAGTGTGGCGGAGACCGCTTGCACCTGGTACAGGTGGTTGTCGTACAAGCCCGGCATCACGTCAATAGGATCAGACCAGCCGAAGAATGCACCTTCTTGGTAAATCAAGTGGTGCGTGGGGGTGAGCACATCGGGGCCAAAAGCAAACGCCACCTGCACGTTCGCGCCGTTTTCTATTTCACCGTGCACGGATTTCAGAGAAGAGCTCCATGCGGCCATGTTTTCAAAATCGCGCAGCACGGCCCAGACTTTTGCAGCAGGTGCATGGATCAGGATTTCTGTGTGCACTTTGGCCAAGGTGGGTGAGACGCGTTGCACATGGTCGGGCTGGGTGACCAAAATCAACTCGCAAAGGGCGTTCGCCACCGCTTCAGAGGACGCGGGGTTTTGCCCGGTGATCAAGAGGCCATCGACCACGACGTAAGGCGTCCAATCCGCCTCTTTGAGGTAGTGCGCGCCATTGCTTTTGAGCATGTCTTCCACCAAAAACGGCACGATGTCAGTCAATTGCACCGCCGTTTCTTCCGTGTTGCTAAAACCGGTGACGTTTTTGCCCTCCACCAAATACTTCCCGTCGGGCAAGCGAACATTCTTCAGTGCCCCTGGCGCGTGGCAGACGAACGCAACAGGCTTGCCCGCTGCATAAAAGTCGGCAATCAACTGGATGGAATGGGCATCTTGTGCCAAATCCCACAAAGGGCCGTGGCCACCTGGGTAAAACACGGCGTCATAGTCGCCCACGTTCACATCGCTGAGTTGGAGCGTGTGGGCCAATTGCGTGCGCAATGCAGCATCTTGGTCCATGCGGCGCGTGGCGTCGGTTTGAAACTCGGGTTGATTGCTTTTGGGGTCTACCGGTGGCTGGCCGCCCTTGGGGGAACACAAGGTAATGGCCACACCTTGGTCTTGAAGTGCGTAGTAAGGCGCTGCCAGCTCTTCTGTCCAGAACCCGGTTTTTAGCCCTGTATCGCCCAAGTCCGCGTGACTGGTGATTACAAAAAGTACTTTTTTCATCAGCATTTCCTTGAATATGAAGTGGTTTTAATCGTCCGCACAAAGTGCACCCCACTTTAGTGCCAAAAAGGAAATAGTCATGTTTGGTTTGCGCAGTTTTCCTGCATTTCCACAGGCCACGAACCCGTTCATTCCTGACCCGCCGGCGTGGCGCCGAGGCGATCCAGGTACGGGCCAACCTTGCGCTCCAGAATCGTGACGAGGTCGGGGTCCATGAACTGGTACTTGTCGGGGATGCCCAGGACCACGATACGCTTGTTTCGCACCTGGTAGCCAAACCGCTTCGTCACCCGACTCTTGTGCGAAGCTTCCATCACGAAAATGATGTCGGCCCATTCGATGGCGTCTGCGTCCAAGGGAACGTTTGCCTGGTCGTCCGTGCCTGCGGAGGCCGCCTCGACGCCTTGCCAGGTGCTAAACGTGTCTTCGGCTGTGGGGCTTCGAAGCCGATTTTGCGAACAGACGAAGAGTGCGCGGACCATTCCTTTGTCTACCTAAAGGAATCCCGTGCACGGACCGCTAAGCGCCTCGGGCAATCTTGGCGGCAATATAGGCCATGGCCTCTTCCACCTGGTCTACCAAAATCAGGCACAGCTCGCCTGCTTGCAGCTTGTCCATGGCAGTATCTATAGCCAAAAACTCGCCGTAGATTTCGCTGCGCTGCGTGGCTTTCTTCGCATGCTCTAGGCCCTGGCGCAGCAGCGCCATCACTTCGCCATCTTGGCGCCCGCGCTGGCACTGGTCCTCGAACATCACCACTTCTTCAAAGGCGTCGCCCAAAATTTCAGTGATCTGGCGAATGTCCTGGTCGCGCCGGTCGCCTGCGCCGCTGATGACGACCGAGCGCCGGGTGGCGGGCATGGTGTTGACGGCATTGACCAGCGCCAGCATGGCGTCCGGGTTGTGGCCGTAGTCGGCAATCACGGTGGCGCCACGGTAATGGAACAGGTTAAAGCGACCGGCCGCGTTGTTCTGGTCAGTGGAAAAACTGGCCAGGCCGCTGCGAATGGTGTCCCAGTCCACGCCCAGCGCCCACACTGCCGCCACGCTGGCCATCACGTTTTCGACCTGAAAGCCGACCGCGCCGCCCAGCGTCACCGGTATGTCGGCCAGATTGACGAAGTGCTTGGTCGCGCCTTTGGCGGCCACGAGTTGCTGGTTTTCTACATACACCGCCGCGCGGCCCTGGGCCAGGTGCGTGGCCATTACCGGGTTGAACTTGTCGAGCGCAAAAAACGTCACCGCGCCCTTGCACTTGGACGCCATTTTGGCCACTACCGGGTCGGCGGCGTTGAGCACCGCCGTACCCTTGGGCGAGACGTTTTGCACGATCACGCGCTTGAGTACCGCCAGTTCGTCCACCGTGGTGATGTAGTTCAGGCCCAGGTGGTCGCCGCTGCCCACGTTGGTCACCACCGCTACGTCGCAGTAGTCAAAGGCCAGGCCTTCGCGCAGCACGCCGCCGCGCGCAGTTTCCAGCACGGCGGCGTCCACGTCGGGGTGGTGGAGCACGCTTTTGGCGCTCTTGGGGCCGCTGCAGTCGCCCGTGTCTATGCACTGGCCGCCTACGTACACGCCATCGGTATTGGTCATGCCCACGCACCAGCCCTGCTGCGCCAGCAGGTGCGAGACCAGGCGCACGGTGGTGGTTTTGCCGTTGGTGCCGGTCACCGCGATGATGGGAATGCGCCCGTCTTGCCCGCTTTTGAACAGCTGCGAAATGATGGCCTCGCCCACCGGGCGGCCCTTGCCAAACGAGGGGCTCAGGTGCATGCGCAAGCCCGGCGCGGCGTTCACTTCCACCACGCCGCCGCCTTGCTCTTCAATGGGGCGAAGAATGCTGTCGCACACCATGTCCACGCCGCAAATATGCAGGCCCACCATGTGGGCTGCTGCTACCGCGCGGGCGGCCACGTCGGGGTGCACATCGTCAGTCACGTCGGTGGCCGAGCCGCCGGTGGACAGGTTGGCGTTGTTGCGCAGGTTGACGCGCTGGCCTTTGGCGGGAATGGTGTCGGCGCTAAAGCCCTGGCCGGCCAGGCAGGCGTGGGCGATTTCGTCAAAACGAATTTTGGTCAGCGACGTGGCGTGGCCGCTGCCGCGCTTGGGGTCGAGGTTGACCTGGTCTACCAGTTGCGCCACGGTGTGCACGCCGTCGCCCACCACCTTGGGCGGGTCGCGCCGGGCAGCGGCGACCAGCTTGTCGCCCACCACCAGCAGGCGAAAGTCGTTGCCCGGCATGTAGCGCTCCACCAAGATGCGGTCGCGAAACTCGGTGGCCACCGCATAGGCGGCGCGCAACTGCGGCTCGCTGGTGATGTTGACGGTGACGCCCTTGCCTTGGTTGCCGTCCAGGGGCTTGACCACTACCGGCAGGCCAATTTCCAGCGCGGCTTGCCAGGCGTCGTCGGCATCAGTCACGGCGCGGCCCATGGGCACGGGCACGCCTGCGGCATGCAGCAGTTTTTTGGTGAGTTCTTTGTCTTGCGCAATGGCCTCGGCAATCGCGCTGGTGGCGTCAATTTCTGCTGCTTGGATGCGGCGCTGTTTGCTGCCCCAGCCAAAGCGCACCATGCTGCCCGCCGTCATGCGACTAAAAGGAATGTTGCGCGCCAGCGCGGCGTTCACCACCGAGCCGGTGCTGGGGCCTAGGCGCACGTCTTCGTCGAGTTCACCCAGTTGCTCCAGAGCCGCTGCCAAGTCAAACGGCGCGTCTTCCAGAGCCGCCGTGCACAGGGTTTGGGCTAGCTCGAAAGCCAGGCGTCCCACCTCTTCTTCGCTGTATTCCACCACCACCTGGTAGACCCCGGCGTCCAGGGTGGGCTTGGTGCAGCTAAAGGTCACCGGGCAGCCGACCTGCGCCTGTAAGCCCAGCGCGGCCAGCTCCAGCACGCGGGCCATGGACACGGTGTCTTCGCTGCCGATGGCCTGAAACGGGCTGACTTCGGGAAAGCGGGCCCGCAGCCGCGCCTCAAAGCCGGACAACTGGCCTACATCGCACTCCAGCGGATTGCACGCGACGATGGCTTGTACAGCGGTGTGGTGGCTCCACAGATTGGGGCCGCGCAGGGCGCGAAGGCGGGTTACTTCCATGGGGTGTAGGTGCTTCAGTAGGGGGTCTTTTGGGGACTGGACTCAAAAGTGCGCAGTCCTGCGCCTATGAGTTCGGGTGCAATATGGAGCGCCCAGGCGGCGGCGACGGCGGCCATCACCATCTCAGGCTGCGCGGCCTTGCTGGGCTTGAGGCTGGAGAGCTGCAGCAGCGAAATTTCTTTGCTGCCATGCGCGAGCACAATGGCACCGTCGCGCACATAGACGCAGCGCTCCCCGGCGTTGCGCTGTTGCACCAAGGTGGGGTGGTCGGCGGACGGGCCATAAAAAATCACCTTGCCGTCGCACAGGGCGGCGAGTTCCAGTGCCTGCGGGTCTGCCGCATTGAGCACCGCCGTGCCGCTGAGCAAAACCACGTCGACCTGGGTGCGCGCAACCTTGTAGGTTTGCTCGGCGTCCAAAATGTCAAACTCGGCCAGCACGGGCTGCCAGGTCACGTCGGTCACCACGCCCACATCGCACTTGTCGTAGGCCAGGCCCTGGCCCAGGATGGTGGTACTCGGGTTCTCAAACACCGCCGCCTGCACCGAGCGGTTGATCAAAATGCGTTGCCCGGCGTCCCAGTGTGTGCTGTCGCGGGCGTCCACGCGGCGACCGTCCAAGTACAGGCCTTCGCTGCAGGCCAGGCCCACGTGCTTGCCGCTGATGTGCACCAGCCAGGCCACCAGGCGCGCAATGCGGCCGGTGTTGTGGGTGCCAGTGATTCCGACCACCGGAATGCGCCCGTCTGCCTTGGGCGCAAACAAATGGTCCATGATGGCCTTGCCCACCGGCTGGCCTTCGCCGTTGGCGGGCTTGATGTGCGAGAGCAGGCCGGGGCTGGCATTGACTTCAATCACCGCACCGCGCTGGCTGTGCAGGGGCAGGGCGCAGTCTTGCAGCACCATGTCCACCCCTGCAATGTCCAGGCCCACCACGCGGGCGGCCAGGGCGGCGGCAGCGGCCACGCTGGGGTGCACCAGCGCGGTCACGTCCAGCGCCACGTTGCCGTTGCGCTGGATGAGCACGCGCTCGTCTTTGGCAGGCACGGACTGGGCCGTCATGCCAAGGCGCTCAAGCTCCAAAATGATTTCAGCGCTCTCGCTGGGTGTGACCACATTGAGCGGGAAATCTTCGCCCCGGCCACGCCGTGGGTCGCAGTTGATTTGCAGTTCGGCCAGCTGGTCGATGGTGTGCACGCCATCGCCTTCCACGTACAAGGAGTCGCCGCGCGCCGCCGCCACTACTTGCTTGCCCACCACCAGCAAGCGGTGTTCCTGGCCGGGGATGTATTTCTCCACGATCACCGCACTGCCACCACCCTTGCGGTGCGCCAGGTGGTAGGCCGCTTCCACCTCGGCTTGTTGCATCAGTTCGAGTGACACGCCGCGCCCGTGGTTGCCGTCGTAGGGCTTCACCACCACCGGTAAGCCCACGCTTTGGGCGGCTTCCCAGGCGGCTTGGGCGCTTTTGACCAACTCGCCTTCGGGCACTGGCACGCCGCAGGCTTTGAGCAGTGACTTGGTGAGGTCTTTGTCGCTGGCAATTTCTTCGGCAATTGCGCTGGTTTGGTCGGTCTCTGCCGTCCAGATGCGGCGCTGCGCGATGCCGTAGCCCAGTTGCACCAGGTTGCCCTCGGTCAGGCGGATGTGCGGAATGCGACGTGCAGTGGCGGCGTCCACAATGTGCGCGGTGCTGGGGCCCAGGCACAAGGAGTCCACCATGTCGCTGAGTTCGGCCACTGTGGCCGCCAGGTCAAACGCCTGGTCGTTGATGGCAGCCACCAGCAAATCACGCCCCGCGTGCAGGGCTGCGCGGCCCACTTGCTCTTGGCGGGTGCGAAACGCCACCTTGTAGACGCCGCGCTTGGAAGTCTGGCGCGCTTTGCCAAAGCCGGTGCGCATGCCGGCCAGGTTTTGCAGCTCCAGGCTCACGTGTTCCAGAATGTGCGCCGCCCAGGTTCCCTCGCGCAGGCGCTGCAAAAAGCCGCCGCGCACGCCGGGGCTGCATTCGTGCTCAATCAGGCCCGGCAGCGCGCCGGTGAGCCGCTCGTAAAAGCCGGGTAGGGTGTTGGAGGGACAGTCTTCCAGCTCGCCAATATCGACCCAGGCTTCAATCACCGGTCGGTAGGTCCAGATATTGGGGCCGCGCAGGTAGTTGACCCGCAAAATGTCGATTTTTTTCTGGCTCGTCATGGAATGGGGCGGACGTTTCTGTCCACCATTGGGGTTCATGGTGCGTTGGGTATTCTCGCTCAAGGCTACTGCCGCACACTGCGCCGCCTCAGTCTCAGGCATAGTGGGGACTAAAGTGCGTGTACCACGTGCCGCCGGCAGAGCGTTGGGGCCGGTTGGATGTAAATAAAAAGCGATTCATTTCCATGACCCAAGACCTAGCTCTTGCCGCCCCTGCGGCGGGTGATATTCCAGCCCTTTGGCTAGCGGTAAGCTTGCCGCACATGGCCCCCAGCGAGAACGTGTCTGCCTGGCTGGAGCTTGACCTGGATGAGCGTCTGCACTTCGTGCCCACGCTGCTGCTGGCCACCAACCGGCGCTTGCTCAGCCTGTCGCAAGGCGGCGCCACCGTGCTGGAGTGGCCCTACCGCGCCGACTTGACGCTGGCCCACCACGACCACGCCGGCGTGGGCCACTTGGAGCTGCTGGACGCCCATGGCCTGCTGCACCGCTGGCGCTTTACGCTGGGCCAGAACCTGCAGGCCCTGCGCCTGGTGGACCAGTTCATGGCGCAGCAAAACAGCGCGCTCAGCGGCCAGCCGGTGGCCCCGCTGCTGCAGGCGGTGTGCCCCAGTTGCAAAGCGCCGCTGGAGCCCGACCAGGAGGAATGCCCGGTATGCACCAAGGTGGTCCACACCCCGCCGTCCACCTGGACGCTGCTGCGCCTGTGGCGGTTTGCCCGGCCCTACCGGGGGCAGTTGCTGCTGGGCTTTGTGCTCATGCTGCTGGGCACGGCGGCCAGCCAGGTGCCGCCTTACCTGACGATTCCGCTGGTGGACGAGGTGCTCATCCCCTTTCAGAACGGCCAGCAAATCCCGCCAGCCACCGTGCTTTGGTATTTGTCGGGGCTGCTGGGCTCAGGAATATTGGCCTGGGTGCTGAGTTGGGCCAAGACCTACATCTTGGCGCTGGCGTCCGAGCGCATCGCCGCCGACCTGCGCACCACTACGTATGAGCACCTGCTGCGCCTCTCGCTCGAGTACTTTGGCGGTAAGCGCACGGGTGACTTGCTTTCGCGCGTGGGCAGCGAGAGTGACCGTATTGCGGTGTATTTGTCGCTGCACCTCACCGACTTTGCCAGTGACGTGGTGATGATCGTCATGACCGCAGTCATCCTGTTCTCCATGAACCCGTATCTGGCGCTCATCACCCTGGTGCCGCTGCCTTTTATTGGTTGGATGATCCACTTTGTGCGCTACCGCCTGCGCACCGGCTTTGAGAAGATTGACCGCGTGTGGGGCGAGGTGACCAATGTGCTGGCCGACACCATTCCGGGCATCCGTGTGGTCAAGGCGTTTGCGCAAGAGCAGCGCGAGGCCAAGCGCTTTCGCGATGCCAACCGCCACAACCTGCTGGTCAACGACCGCATCAACCGCATCTGGTCGCTGTTTTCGCCCAGTGTGTCGCTGCTGACCGAAATGGGCCTGCTGGTGGTTTGGGGGTTTGGCATCTGGCAGGTCTCCAAGGGCGAAATCACGGTAGGCATGCTGCTCGCGGCCATTGCCTACATCGGGCGCTTTTACGGGCGGCTGGATTCCATGAGCCGCATTGTGTCGGTGACGCAAAAGTCGGCGTCTGCGGCCAAGCGCATTTTTGACATCCTGGACCATGTGTCCAGCGTGCCCGAGCCGCAAAACCCGGTGCACGTGGACCGGGTGCAAGGGCGCATCGAGCTGCGCGAGGTGGGCTTTCGCTATGGCAACCGGGCGGTGAACCGGGGCATCAATCTGCAAATCGCGCCCGGCGAGATGATTGGCCTGGTGGGCCACAGCGGCTCGGGCAAGAGCACGCTGGTGAACCTGATTTGCCGCTTTTACGACGTGTCCGAGGGCGCCATACTGGTGGACGGGGTGGACATTCGCTCCTACGCGATTGCCGACTTCCGGCGCAATATCGGCCTGGTGCTGCAAGAGCCGTTTTTGTTCTTCGGCACCATTGCCGAGAACATTGCCTACGGCAAGCCGGAGGCCACGCGCAGCGAAATCGTGGCCGCCGCCCGCGCCGCGCACGCGCACGAGTTCATCTTGCGCCTGCCCCAGGGCTACGACTCCATGGTGGGCGAACGCGGCCAGGGTCTCTCAGGCGGCGAGCGCCAGCGCATCTCGATTGCGCGCGCACTGCTGATTGACCCGCGCATCCTGATCCTGGACGAAGCCACCAGCTCGGTGGACTCGGAGACGGAAAAAGAAATCCAAAAAGCGCTGGAGAACCTGGTGCAAGGCCGCACCACCATCGCCATTGCCCACCGCCTGTCCACCCTGCACCGCGCCGACCGCCTGGTGGTGCTGGACCGGGGCCGCGTGGTCGAAGAAGGCACGCACGACGCGCTTATGGCCCAAGAGGGCGCGTACTTCAACCTGTACCAAGCCCAGGCGCGCAATACCGAGCCGGTCTTGGCCTCCGAGGGCAGCGATTCATGAACCACACGCTTGTTACAAGTCCCGCCGTGGCCGACGCCTTTGGTTTGGAACGCACACCTTTTGGCAAGCTGGTGCTCACCAACGCCCAAGGCCAGCGCTTTGAGGCCGTGGTGCCGGTGCGCGCATTCCCCATCCAGGCGCCCGAAGAAGGCATTTCGGTGTTGGACACCGATGGCCATGAAGTGGCCTGGGTGCGCAACCTGGCCGACCTTGCCCCTCACACCCAAGACCTGCTGCGCCAGGCGCTGGCCTTGCGCGAGTTTATGCCGGTGATTGAACGCATCGTGTCGGTCAGCGGCTTCTCCACACCCTGCACCTGGGCGGTAGAGACCGACCGGGGCGCCTGCGAATTTGTGTTGCGCGGCGACGAAGACATTCGCCGCATTGGCACCGAGAACAGCCTCTTGATTGCCGACGCCCACGGCATCCACTACCTGGTGCGCGACCAGTTGGCGCTGGACGCGCACAGCAAAAAGATACTGGACCGGTTTTTATAGGGCGTCCAGGCCCTAAAACTTCAGCTTGCCCGAGAGCATGTCAAACCACATGCGCCAGTCGCCCATCAGGCTAAACAGCGGGTATTTGAAAGTGGCCGGCTTGTTGTGCTCAAAAAAGAAGTGGCCCACCCAGGCAAACGCATAGCCCTGCACCAGCGCCACCAGCACCAGCCAGCCCATTTGCGCGGTAAGCGCCAGCGTCAGCAGCAGCGCGGCAATCGTGGTGCCCACAAAGTGCAGCCGCCGCGAGACGGGATGGGCGTGTTCGGCCAAATAGAAGGGATAAAAGTCGGCAAAGCGGGTGAAACGTTCTTCGGTGGGCATAGGGGCTCCTGGGGTGTTTTGCTTGGCGGCGATGGTTGCGCGCTGGGGCCTCACCCCACCACCCGCACCGCCGCCCCGTCTTCTTGCGCGGCTATCACGCCGATCTCAAACACCTGCTCACCCAGGCCACGCAATGTGGCGGCGCAGGCGAAAGCGGCGGCGGCGTCTACCACCACCACCATGCCAATGCCGTTGTTAAAGGTGCGGTTCATCTCGGTGTCGTCAATGCCGGCTGTGGCTTGCAGCCAGGCGAACAGCTCGGTTTGCGGCCAGCTGCCTTTGGTCAGCACGGCGGCGCAGCCCTCAGGCAGCACGCGGGGAATGTTTTCCAGCAAGCCGCCGCCAGTGATGTGGGCCAGGGCCTTGATGCCACCTGCGGCGTCCGTGTGCGGGTGGGCGGCCAGGGCGGCGAGCACGTTTTTCACGTACAGGCGGGTGGGCTCCATCAGCGCGTGTTTGAAGGGCTTGCCGTCCAATGTGGCCGGCAATTGGTCGCTCGCGCGCTCTATGCACTTGCGCACCAGGCTAAAGCCGTTGGAATGCAGGCCGCTCGATCCCAGGCCCAGCACCACGTCGCCGGGCTTCACATCCGCGCCCGTCAAAATCTTGGACTTTTCCACCGCGCCCACGGCAAAACCAGCCAAGTCGTATTCGCCCGCCGGGTACATGCCGGGCATTTCCGCAGTTTCGCCGCCAATCAGCGCGCAGCCTGAGAGTTCACAACCCTTGGCGATGCCGCCAATCACGGCTGCCGCCGTGTCTACATCGAGCTTGCCGCAGGCAAAGTAGTCCAAAAAGAACAGGGGCTCTGCGCCTTGCACCAGCACGTCGTTGACGCTCATGGCCACCAGGTCAATGCCCACGGTGTCGTGCATATTCCATGCAAACGCGAGTTTGAGCTTGGTGCCCACGCCGTCGGTGCCGCTCACCAGCACCGGTTCCTTGTAGCGCTTGGGCACCTCAAACAAGGCGCCAAAGCCGCCAATGCCGGCCAGCACGCCTTCGCGCATGGTTTTTTTGGCCAGCGGCTTGATGCGCTCGACCAAGGCGTCGCCCGCGTCAATGTCCACGCCAGCGGCTTTGTAGGACAGGGCGGTGGCGGAAGGGGGCAGGGAAGTGGTCATGGGAATGGGCGCGCGGCGGCGGGCTGGGGTGGTGTGGCGTAGCTGGGCGGCTGCCGGGCTGCTGCGCAGGACCGGCCCGATAGAATGAACTTTCAATTTTACGGGTTCACCCCGAAGCACTTTGGAGGCCCCGTGACAGATTCCCAGAAAAGTTTTGCTGCGTGGGCCGCCATTGCCAGCACCTTCGTGCTGATGCTCTGGTTTTTGGCGCCGGTGATGGCGCCGTTCATCGTGGCAGCCGTGCTGGCCTATGCGCTCACGCCCCTGGTGGATCGGCTGGACGCTGCAGCCCATGGGCGTGTGCCCCGAGTGCTGGCGGTGCTGGTGGTGGAGCTGCTGTTTGTGCTGCTGGCGCTCGGCCTGGTGCTGCTGATCGTGCCCATATTGGTCAAAGAACTTCCGCTCATGCGCGACCAGTTGCCGCTGCTTCTGGACAAGGCCAACACAGCGCTGCAGCCTCTGCTGCTCAAACTCGGCGTCAAGCTGAGCCTGGACTTGCCCAGCATCAAAGCTTTTGTTGCGACCTACCTCAGCGCTAATTTTGACGATGCCTTGGGTTCGGTGCTCGCGTCAGTAAAGATTGGTGGCAGTGCGGTGTTTGCGGTGGTGGGCAATGCGGTGCTGATACCGGTGGCATTGTTTTACTTGCTGATGGACTGGGAACGCTTGGTGCGTATGCTGCGCGATCTCGTTCCACCGCGCCTGCGCCTTGCCAGCGACAGTTTTTTGCAGGAAGCCGACCAAGTGCTTGGCGAATACCTGCGTGGCCAGTTGATGGTGATGGGCGTCTTGGCCGTGTACTACAGCGTGGGGCTGGCCTTGTTTGGCCTGGACCTGGCCTTGCCTATCGGCACTTTTACCGGCCTGGCAGTGTTTGTGCCTTACCTGGGTTTTGGTTTGGGCCTGGTGTTGGCGCTCTTGGCTGGGCTGCTGGAGTTTGCCGCCAGCGGCGGAGCGGTCCAGGCGGCGGTGATGGTGGCGGTGGTGTACGGTTTGGGCCAGCTGATAGAGAGTTTTTTCCTCACCCCGCGCCTGGTGGGCGAGCGCATTGGCCTGCACCCGCTGGCCGTGATTTTTGCCTTGCTGGCTTTTGGCCAGTTGTTTGGCTTTGTTGGCATTTTGGTGGCGCTGCCGGTCAGCGCAGTGCTGCTGGTGGCGGTGCGCCGGGTGCGCGCGGGCTATTTGGCCAGCGGCCTGTACCAGGGCCAAGGCCCGCACGGGGGCTAGCGGGCCAGCATGCAGCAAATCGCCCTGGACATTGGCCTGGCCCACACCCCCACGCTGGACAATTTTTTTCCCGGTCCCAACAGCGCAGCGCTGCAGCACCTGCAGCAGTGGCTGCAAGCCAGCGCGCCCAGCCCGGTCAGCTACTTCTGGGGTCCCGAGGGCAGCGGCAAGAGCCACTTGCTGCGCGCAGCCTTTGCAGCTTTGTGCGCCCAAGGCCACGCCGTGGGCCACCTGGACGCGCACTGCGCCGAAGCCTGCGAATATGACGAACGCTGGGCCGCTGTGGTGATGGACGATGTGCACTTGTACAGCCCCGCCCTGCAGCACACTGCCTTCAGCTGGTTTGTCCAAGCCCACAGCTTGCAGCGCCCGGTGCTGGCGGCTGGCTTGTTGCCGCCTAGCGCACTGACGTTGCGCGAAGACCTGCGCACCCGCCTGGGTTGGGGCCAGGTGCTGGCGCTGGAGCTGCTGACCGAGGCACAAACCCGCGAGGTGCTGCGCCAGGCGGCGAAGGCACGCGGCCTGGCCTTGAGCGAGGAGGTGATGGACTTCACCCTGCGCCGCTTTAGCCGCGACTTGGGGCACCTGATGCAACTGCTCGACACCCTGGACCGCTACGCCCTGCAAACCCAGCGCCCGCTGACCATTCCCCTTGTGAAATCTATGCTGGAGAACGCATGACCCTGCCCGAGCTTTCCACACTGCCGAAGCTGGCCCTGTTTGATCTGGACCACACGCTTTTGCCCATCGATTCCGACTACTCCTGGGGCCAGTTCACCGCCGGCTTGGGTTGGGTAGACCCTGTGGAGTTCACCCGCCAAAACGACGCCTTTTACGCCCAGTACAAAGCGGGCACGCTGGACATTTTTGAATACGCCCGCTTTGCCACCGCCGCCTTGGTGCGCCAGGGCGAGGCGCAGTGCCTGGCCGCGCACGCCGACTACATGCGCACCGTGGTGCAGCCCGCGATCAGGCCCCAGGCCTTGGAACTGGTGCAACAGCACAAAGACGCAGGCGCCACGGTGATCGTGGTTACCGCTACCAATGAGTTCGTGACCCGCCCAATTGCCCAGGCCTTTGGCGCCGACGAACTCATGGCCGTGGACTTGGAGCGCGACACCGCGCCGGGGGGCAGCGGCTGGTTTACCGGCGAGGTGCGCGGCATTCCCAGCTTTCGCGAAGGCAAGGTGTTGCGCGTGGAGGCCTGGCTGAGAGCGCGCGGCCTGGGCTGGGCGGACGTGCACAGCACCTTTTATTCCGACTCCATCAACGACTTGCCGCTGCTGGAAAAAGCCAATGTGCCAGTGGCCACCAACCCCGATGATCCGCTGCGCGCCATCGCCCAAGCGCGCGGATGGCGCATACTCGAACTCTTCAACTAGGCGCCAGTCCCTGGCCCCGCCGGGCAAGCACGCCGCCAAGGCAGCGCCACAGCGCCACAAGGAAACATGATCAAAAAATTCATCAGCAAGTTGCTTGGCCTGCCCGAAAGCAGCGCCACAAACCCGGGAAAACCCAACTTTGGCAAGCGCGTCGAAGTGCCTGTGGGCAGCCACGGCATTGATGTCAATCTGGTGGACGAGCGCGCCGCGAGCGTGGTGCGCACCCTGCAACAAGCCGGTTTTGCGGCCTATATCGTGGGCGGCGCGGTGCGCGACCTGCTGTTGGGCCTGCGCCCCAAAGACTTTGACGTGGCCACCGACGCCACGCCCGAGCAGGTTAAAGGCCTGTTTCGCCGCGCTTTCATCATCGGGCGGCGCTTTCGCATCGTGCACGTAGTGCACGGTCGGGGCCGCGAGCACGAGGTGATTGAGGTGTCCACCTTCCGCGCCTACCTGGACAACGCCGCAGCCGAACAGGTGGCTGGCAACGAGAAAACCAGCAAAAGCGAGCTGGCCGGCATGAAACACGCCGTGGACTCCACGGGCCGCGTGCTGCGCGACAACGTCTGGGGCCCGCAAGAAGAAGACGCGGTGCGCCGCGACTTCACCATCAACGCCATGTACTACGACCCGGCCACGCAAATCGTGGTGGACTACCACAACGGCCTCAAAGACGCCAAAAACCACACCCTGCGCATGATTGGCGACGCGGCCGTGCGCTACCGCGAAGACCCGGTGCGCATCATCCGCGCGGTGCGCTTCTGTGCCAAGCTCAGCGCCCTGGGCTTCAAATTCGACCCCAAAACCGCCGCGCCCATTGTCAAGTGCCTGCCGCTTTTGGCCGACGTGCCGCAAAGCCGCTTGTTTGACGAAATGCTTAAGCTGCTGCAAACCGGGCACGCGCTGGCCTCCATCGCCCAGCTGCGCAAGCTGGGCCTATCCAGTGGCATTTACCCGCTGCTGGACGTGGTGGTGGAGCGGGCGGACACACCGTTTGTCAACGCCGCGCTGGTCGACACCGACCGCCGCGTGGGCGAAGGCAAGCCCGTGGCGCCCAGCTTTTTGCTCGCCTGCGTGCTCTGGGGCGAGGTGCGTGACGGTTGGGCCGCGCGCCTGAACCAGCGCCAACACAGCCACCCGGCGCTGCAAGACGCGATTGACGATGTGTTCCACGCCCACATCGGCGACGTCTCAGGCCGGGGCAAACTGGCGGGCGACATGCGCGAGATCTGGATGATGCAGCCGCGCTTTGAGAAACGCGTGGGCAGCGCGCCCTTTGGCCTGGTGGAGCAAGAGCGCTTTCGCGCCGCGTTTGACTTCATGCGCCTGCGTGCTGACATCGGCGAGGTGGACGAGGTCTTGGCCGACTGGTGGCAGGAGTTCAGCACTGCAGACGACCAGTTGCGCGAAGACCTGGTGGACCAGGTGCGCCAGGAAACGCTAAAACGCCCGCGTGCGCCCAAAATGCAGCGCGCCCCGGCGCCTGAGGGCGGCTCGGCCAGCGCACAGCAGCCCAAGCCTGCGGCGAACCTGCAAGGTGCAGCCGCCGAAGGCGACGTACCAGCGCAGGGCGAGGCCAACGACGACGCCCCCCGCCCCAAACGCCGCCGCCGGCGCCGCACCGGGGGCAGCGCTGCGGGTGAAGGCGCTGCGGGCGGCGAGGGCGCCCCCCGTGGCGACCTCCCCGCCAAAAGCTAGTTACGTTAAAGCAAGCCCAGGCCATGCGCGAAACCGTAGTTGCCACTGTTGGCCTGGGCGCCAACCTGGGCGATGCCTCGGCCACAGTGCGGGCGGCTATCGCCGCCATTGCGACGCTGGCGAACACTGAGCTTTTGCGTGCCTCGCACCTTTACGCCAGTGCGCCCATTGATTCCAGTGGGCCGGACTACATCAACGCCGTGGTGCAAGTGCGCACGGCCCTTAGCGCTCCAGCGCTGCTGGCCGAACTGCAAACCATAGAACGTGCCGCCGGACGCGAACGCCCCTACCGCAACGCGCCGCGCACCCTGGACTTGGACCTGCTGTTGTATGGCGACGCCCACATCAGCAGCCCGGCGCTGACCGTGCCCCACCCTCGCATGCAGCAGCGTGCTTTTGTGCTGCTGCCGCTGGCCGAAATCGCCCCCACCCTGGTAGACGCCGCCGCGCTGGCTGCCGTGCAAGACCAGGCGGTGCATGCGCTGGGGTCACAAAAATTGGGGTCAGATTCCAATTTGTCGCGACAAATTGGAATCTGACCCCAATTTTTCCAATTTTTGACCCCCATCAAGCTATGACCACCTCCTTACCTCCCGCCTTGGGTGGCGTCCACACCCTTTTGGCCACGCGGGTCGGCGCCATCAGCCTGTACCAGGCGCAGCCGGAGGCGCTCGCCGGTGGCGCCCCGGTGTTGCTGCTGATCCATAGCGTTAATGCAGCCGGGTCTGCGGCCGAGGTGGCGCCCCTCTTCCAGCATTACCGCAGCGAGCGCGTGGTGGTGGCGATGGAGTTGCCGGGCTATGGCTTCTCGGACCGCAGCGACCGCGCTTACACGCCGCGCTTGATGACGGACGCGGTGCACGCCGTGGTCGCCCACCTGCGTGCGGCCCACGGTGGGGCGCCGGTGGATGTGCTGGCGCTGTCGCTGGCGAGCGAGTTTGCGGCGCGCGCCAGTGTGGAGGCGCCGCAGAGCATCCGGCGGCTGGCGCTGGTCAGCCCCACGGGGTTTAGCGGCAAGCGTCGCCGTTACGGCCCCACGGGCGCCAGCCGTGGCATAGGCTGGCTTTTGCGTTTGTTGAGCCGCGAGGCCTGGGTGCGGGGCCTGTACCGCACGCTCACCCGCCCAGGCGTCATTCGCTACTTCTTGGAGCGCACCTGGGGCAGCCGCAGCATTGACGAAACCTTGTACCGCTACTGCGTGTTGACCACACGCGAGCCCGGTGCGCGCTACGCGCCCCTGTATTTTTTGTCCGGCCATTTGTTCAGCGCTGACATCAATGCCTTGTACGACGCGCTGGCCTGCCCGGTGTGGATGTCCATGGCCACGCGCGGCGACTTTACCGACTACCGGGGCCGCAACACGGTGCGAGGGCGTCGCAACTGGCAGATGCAGCCCATCGAGGGCGGCGCCTTGCCTTACTTTGAAGACCTGCCGACTTTTGTGGCGCAGTTGGACCCTTTTTGGCGCGCCGGCTGACGCGGGCTGCGCAGCGCTTGGGCCGCGCTGCACCGGCCCATGCAAACTGCAAGCGACGGGTATTTCAGTGCGGCATATCAAGCGGGCGCTGCGTTTGTTTTTTAGGATGGCCCAGCGGCAAAACGGAAGTTGCCGCGTTGGCTGTTCGCCAAAGCCCCAACGCAGATCGAAAAAACTCAGGAGCATCGTGTGTCTCAAACCTTAGAAGAAATCGCAAGCGTCATTTTGGAGCTCAGAACCGAACTCGCCGAAATACGCGAAACCTACAAGGGTGTGAGCAAGAGCTATACCGTTGCCCTTTCCGCGCTGAGCGACCTGACCGTTCACAGCGCCGACGCGGCCAAACGTGCAGCCAAATCCACCGAGCAGTCCAAAATTGCCGCAATGAACGCCATGCTTGCGGCCAAAGAGGCGTCGGCGGATCCGAATTTGCTCAAAGTGGTGGAGGCTGCGGTCAGCGCCGCCATTGCAGCCGCGCTGGCGGCGGTGGAATCTGCTGCGGCTTCGGCCTGGTGCGCCGCTGCGGCCTGTGCCGCAGCGGCGCACCAGGCCGAAGCCTCCTTGTTAAAAGCCTCAGCCGAAGCGGCCACGGCCTCTCGATTGGCCGCATACTCCGCAGCCGAAGCCGTACAACTGTCCCACCAGGCGCAGCGGGTAGTGGACCATGCACACAAACAAGCCTTGCTACAAAAGCCCTGACACGGCGGCTGGGTCGGCAAGTGTGAGCGGTGTGGCCAGCAAGCCTAGTGCGGCCCGTGTGGCGATTTTCAGGGGCGATTCGGTGTGCAGCCGCCGCCCATCCCACCGGCCATTTCCTTCCATAAGAACCTAGCGTGCATGACGATGGGCAATGCTTCTTCATCCTCTGATACTCCCCAAACGGCTTCGCCGCCCGCCGTAGCCTTGCACGCGCAAACCAGCCACGCCCGCCAAGTGGATATTGCGCGCATGGTCGCCTCACTGCGGGACGAAATCGATGCCGAACGCAATGGCTTGGAGCGGCTGTTGGTCCCCAAGCGCGCGAGTGGCATGCGGCTGATGGCGGCCAAGGCCTCCGTGGCCGTGAGTGATTCGGCATTGAATGCGCTGCAAGCGCTGCAAGAAAATTCGCTTGAAACCATCCAGGCGAGTGACCGCGTCATCGATTCTTTGCGATCCATCATTCGCACCCACGGCATAGACGCCATCGTCCAACAACGCACTTTGGGCGAGCTACAAAACATTATTGAAAAAAACCGCATCAATCTCGAAGCCAATGCCATTGCCTTGACTGCGGTGAATGCCTTGGCCTTTACCGACCATTTGACCGGTTTGCCCAATCGCCGCTTGCTGGGCGACCGGCTTAAACAAATGTTGCTCAATAACCGGCGCTGGGAATGTTTCAGCGCTGCAATCTACCCGGACCTGGACAAATTCAAGCGCCTGAATGATGAGTTTGGCCATGAATGCGGCGACGAACTCTTGGTGGCAGTGGGTAATCGCCTGAAACTGTCGGTACGTCAGTCCGACACCGTGGCGCGCTACGGCGGTGATGAGTTTGTTATTTTGCTCGCGCGCCTCAACGGCAATTTAATCGACGCCCGTGCCGAGGCAGAGATGATTGCCAAAAAGATACTCAGCACGCTCACTCCCAGCTATGTTTTGCATGCCCACAGTGGCCCTGGCGCTGTAAAAGTATTTGAATACGCTATTTTTGCGAGCTTGGGCGTGGTGATGTTTGGCGGTGACGCGGCGCAAGAGGCGCATATTCTGGACTGGGCGGACGAGGCCATGTATTGGGCCAAAAATGAGGGCGGAAAAGATTATCGTTTTTACGATGCGGTGAATTCGATTGAGCGGGCCTTGACCCAGCTGTATGCGCTAGGCACGGAAAACGATATTGAGACCAGCAGCCACGGGCTGCGCACGCGGCAGTATGTGAAGGTGCTGGCCCAGCGTGCCGATATTATGAATGTGTACCCCGATCAGTTGAATGACCAACTTATTCAGCGCATGTACAAGACCACCCAATTGCACGATATTGGCAAGTCAAGGGTTCCTTACTCCATCATCCACAAAAACGGAAAGTTGTCCGCGACCGAGTGGGATGTGATGAAAACCCATACCACGCAGGGAAAAAACATCCTCGAAGAGGCCAAGCGAAAAAGCGCGAGTTTGAATGATTTTTTAAGCACGGCGGTGGATATCGCTTCGGCGCACCATGAATGGTGGGACGGTTCAGGCTACCCCGACGGGCTGGCAGGCTTGGCTATTCCGCTTGCCGGTCGCTTTATGTGCATTGCCGACGTCTACGACGCCCTGATTAGCAAACGCGCCTACAAAGCGGCTTGGACCCATGAGGCCGCGTGCGAAACGATTATCTCCAGCAGCGGGAGCCAATTTGACCCGGTGTTGGTAGAAGCTTTCAAGCGGGAAAAAGAGAGTTTCTGGATGATTGCCGAGTCCATTCGGGACTAGCGCACAGCGCGTCCCCGTACTGGCGCGCCACGGAGTATTTGCTTAGCCTGTCCTGGCCACGCCCTGTGGGCTTAGGCACAAAAAGGCAGATAGTTATGCCACCTACAATGGTTATTACTTGCCCTGTAGGGCGCACGGTCTATGGAGGCCGAACCATCCACCTTGGCATCACCATGCGATGGATGTTGCGCCTGTGGTTTACCGAACGATAACCGTGCGCAAAATACTACTGAACCCCGCCGTGATTTTGAGTTTTTCGGCAGCGGCAGCCCAGGTTTCAGAGCCTGCATCGGCCTTGTCGGAACAGGATTTTCTGGCGCCCATGCCCATTGTGCTGTCGGTGTCCCGCCTGGCGCAGCGCCTGGACGAGACGCCTGGGGCCATGACCATTCTGGACCGCGACTTCATCCGCATGACCGGCGCGCGCGACGTGGTCGATGTGCTGCGCCTGGTGCCAGGTTTTCAGTCCACCACGTCCTTTGAAACCGATGCCCCTATGGCGTCTTACCATGGGCGCAGCACTGGAGTGGCCAACAAGATTCAGGTGCTGGTGGACGGCCGCTCGGTGTATTCGGGCTTTTTGACCGGCTCTACCGGCCTGGGCTGGCAAACGCTGGCGATTGACGACATTGAGCGCATTGAGGTGCTGCGCGGCTCCAACTCAGCAGCGTACGGGGCACGGGCCTTTTTGGGTGTGGTCAACATCGTCTCGCGCGATGTGGCCGATACGCGCGGCACCGCCGTGTCTGCCGCCACCGGCGAAAACGGGGTGGCCGACGGGGGTGTGCGCCTGGGCTGGGGAGAGGCCCCGAGAGCGTTTCGCATCAGCGCGGACAGCCGCAGCGACAGCGGTTTGCGCAAGCTGTATGCCAACGGTGGCCACGCAGCCGGGGATAACCGCGTGGACCGCGTCCATTTTTCCAGCCATTTTGTGGGCCAGGGCGGGGCGGAGACAGACCTGCGCGCTGGCGCAGTGAACACGGCGGCAACCATAGGCGACTCTGGCAGCCCGGGCAATGCCGAGCGCACGCGGTTTCTGAATTCGCGTTTTCTGCAGTGGGACTGGCGTACCGTGCTTTCGCCGGACCAGGACATTGCCATCACGGCCTCGCACACCGAAAACTCCATCGGCGACCGGTTTGTGTTTTTGGACGACAACTACAAATATGCCCTTGGGGGTATCTACTACGGCACCACGATTGAGCTAGAAGGGCAAGAGGCCAATGATGCGGTGTCGTTTCAGCACACCTTGCGGCCTTCCGATGCGTGGGCGCTGGTCTGGGGTGCGGAGCTGCGGCGAGAAACCATTGTTTCTGTCCGAGGCTTTGACGCACGGGGCCGGGTCAGCAATGATTTTTGGCGCCTGTTTTCCAGTGCGCAATGGCGCTTAGCGCCGCAGTGGCTGCTGAACCTGGGTGCGCTGGCCGAGCACAGCGATCTGGGCGGCGACTCGGTGTCGCCGCGCGCCATACTGAACTGGCATGCAGCGCCCGGCCACACCCTGCGCGCGGGCGTGTCCACCGCCTTTCGCCCGCCCAGCGCCTATGAAAAGTACGTGGGCTACCGCTTCTACGACGTCAACGGCCAAAACCCGACGCCGCTGTATGTGCAAGGCAACCCCGCTCTGGTGTCCGAAACCGTGGAAGTGCGTGAACTGGGCTACTTGGCCGATTTGCCGCATTGGGGCCTGAGCGCGGACGTACGGATTTTTTCTGAGCGGGTGGACAATGGCATTGCGCAAATCCAGGGGTCACCCATTCAGTACGCCAACGGCGACCGCTACGAGGTATCCGGGGCCGAATACCAGGTGACCTGGCGCCCTGCGCGGCAGACCCGCATTTTTTTCAGCCAGAGTTGGCTGAACACGGATGTCCAGGCCATGGCGTATGCGGACGAGGTTGCACACTTCGCCTTGACCCATGGTGCGCCGCGCTACACCGCATCGCTGGCCGCCATGCACACGCTGGCCAACGGCTTGACACTGACGGTGACGCAGCAGCGGGCCCATGACTACGCATTGACCTCCAGCGGCGACGGCCTGCACTCCATGCAACGCACCGACCTGCGCGTGGCCAAGCCCGTGCGTCTGGGCGGCGCCCAAGCCGAATGGGCGGTGACGGTGCAAAACCTCGACGCGCCCTACCAGGACGGCAACAGCCAGTTCTTTTTTGACCGCCGCGCCCTGGTGTCTTTGCGCATCCACTACTGAGATGGCGCGGGTGGCAATGCCGATGTGGAGGGTATTGCTACTTCTCCTCTGGGCCTTGTGCAGCCTGGGTGCTGCGCAGGCGGGCGGGGTGCTGATCGTCTCCAGCGACCCCAGCAGCGCCAGTTATGCCGAGGCAGCCGACGCGCTGTGCAGCGCACTGCAACTCTCTGGCGTGCGAAACATTACCCAGCGCGATGCGAAGGAAATCGCCGCCATGGATGGGTCTGGCGCCGCCTTGCCCAAAGTGGTGGTCACGCTGGGTGCAGAGGGGTTTCGCCAAGTGGTGGCCCGCGATTTGCGCGTGCCGGTGATTGCCATGCTGATTCCGCGCCAGAGTTTTGATAGCGCCGTGAAGCTCGCGGGCAGCAAGGCCAATGGCGCCGTGGCGCTCTACCTGGACCAGCCCATCGCCCGCCAACTTGATCTGCTGCGCCTGGCGTTTCCGTCCGCCAAGCGCGTCGGTGTGGTGTGGGGGCCAGATTCCGGCGGGCAGCAGCCCGCATGGCAGAGCGCCATGCGGGCACGCGCACTACAAGAGGTGCCGGCTTACCTGTCCGCGTCCACCACCTTGTTTGACGCCCTACAGGCGGCACTAGACGATGTGCAGGTTTTGCTGGCCCTGCCCGATCCGCAGGTCTACAACCCGGCCACCATTGCCAACGTTTTGCTCACCACCTACCGCGCCCGCGTGCCGGTGGTGGGTTTCTCGCCCGCCATGGTGAATGCCGGTGCCTTGATGTCGGTTCACACCAGCTCCAGGCAGCTCGGCTCGCAGGCGGCGCACATGGCGCGCCAGAGCTTGCAAGGCGGCGTGCCGCCTGTTTCGCAGTACCCGGTCGAATTTGAGGTCAGCGTCAACACGCGGGTGGCGCGCACGCTGGGCCTCAAACTTGACGCCGACGACCTGTCAGAGCGCCTGCACAAGCTGGAGGGCAAACCCTGATGGTGAACATGCTGCGTTCTCGCCTGCTGCACGCGGCGCTCGTGCCCGTGGTGGTGGTCGTAGTGACCTTGATCACGGTCTTCCTGAACGTGCGGCTCGACGACTTGAAAGCAGCCCATCAGCAGCGCGGCACCTTGTTGCTGCGGCAACTCGCATTGGGCAGCGAGTACGGCGTTTTTTCCGGCAACCAGGCCAGTTTGCAGGCCGTGGCGCTAGAGATACGCAAGCACCCAGACGTGCGCGGCGTGGCGGTGTTTGACGCCAGCGGCGCACTCCTGGTCACCGCCGGTGCCTGGGCCGCGACAAACTACAGCCAAGTCGCGCAAGCGGCTGCGGCCAGCGCCGTCCACGAGCGGGGTGTGAAAACCCTAACTGCGGCCATTGCGGCGCACAAGGTATCGCTGGAGGATGTGTTTTACGGCGGGCTGACCGGCATGCCGGGGCAGGCTGTAGCGCAGGGCTATGTGGCGCTGGAATTTTCGGACGATAGCCACCAAGCACTCGCACACCAGCTGCTTTTCTGGTCGGTGGCCTTGGGTTTGCTGGGCATCGCCTTGGCTTGGCTGATTGCGGACCGGCTGAGCCGGCGCGTGATGCGCCCGGTGTTTCGCGTGTCGCAGCGCATTGCGCAGATTGGCGCGGGCGACTTCACGGTGCAGCCACCTTCCACCGCGCCGGACCCGCTGGCGGCCTTGCAGCTGGGCCTCAACGCGATGGCGCAACAACTGCGCATGGGCCGCGACGCGCTGGAGCAGCGGGTGGCGCAGGTCACGCAGGAGCTGCGCCTGAAAAAAGAGGAGGCCGAGCTCGCCACCGCAGCCAAATCACGCTTTTTGGCAGCCGCCAGCCACGACCTGCGCCAACCCACCCACGCGCTGGGCATGCTGATCGCCCGCTTGGGCCAGCTGCCCATGAACGACAGCGTGCGCGATGTGGTGCGCAACGTAGCGCTGGCGGTAAAGGCGACGCAGGACTTGCTGGACGCGCTGCTCGACGTGTCCCGCTTTGACGCCGGGGCGGTGGAGGTGAACGTTCAGCCCGTCAACCTGGCGCTGCTGCTGGCGCAGGTGGAGTTCAACCTCGCGGCCAGCGCCCAGGCCAAGGGCCTGCGCCTGCATGTGCGGCCTGGCCCACAGTGGGTCCTGAGCGACGCCGTGCTGCTGCAGCGCATGGTGATGAATCTTGCGCACAACGCGGTGCGCTACACCGAACGCGGAACCGTGCTGCTCGCATGCCGCCCTGTGGGCGGCGGCCAGCGTGTGCGCATTGACGTGCTCGACAGCGGCATCGGCATCTCGCCAGCCCACCAGACGCGCATTTTTCAGGAGTTTTACCAGGTGGCGAACGCCCAACGCGACCGAAGCTACGGCCTGGGCCTGGGCTTGAGCATTGTCGACCGGGGTGCCCGGCTATTGGGCCACGCGGTAGAGCTGCGCTCGGCGCCGGGCTGTGGCACGCGGTTTTCCATTACCGTGCCCATTGCCGCACCGCCAGTGCCAGGCGATGACCGCACCCAGGAGAGATGGCGCGAGGACGACCACAAGCGCTACCACCACGATCATGACCACGACCACGACCACGACCACGCACCGCTGTGTGCCCGCGTGCTGGTGATTGAAGACGATGCGCTGTCCTTGAACGCCCTGGAAACCTTGCTGGGTTCGTGGGGATGCCAGGTGCGCGCGGTGCCCGATTTGCCGCAGGCACTGCAGGCGCTGCACGGTGGATTCGCGCCCGAGATGCTGGTGTCGGACTACCGCATCGGCGAGGGGGTCAACGGGCTGGATGCCATCGCCAGCCTGCGCGCGCTGGCTGGTTTTGCGGTGCCCGCGTGTCTGATCAGTGGCGACGCCCACGCCGAGCTGATTGCAGCAGCGAGCGCCTTAAAACTGAAGCTGCTGCATAAACCGGTGCGCCCCGAGCAACTGCGCCTGGTGTTGCGCGAACTGGTGGACGAAGTGGTAGGCGAAGTGGTGGACGAAGTGGTAGGCGAACTGGTGGGCGAAAACGCGCCATAGACTGGGGCGCCGCAGGCCATCCATGGGGAAGCAGGGGGCGTCACAGCCCGGCTGGCGCGTGGCCGTGGCGTGCTTAGCCGCGCAGGCCGGCAAAATTGACGGCGCCCTGGGGTGCTGGCGCACAGGCATACCGCGCTTTGCTGCTGGGCACTGGCGTGGGGGCCGGACAGCAGCGGGCAATGATCTCGTCCAGGCGTTCAATCCCGGCAATTTGTCCGTCGTGCGTCACCTTGAGGCAGTCGGCATTCAGGGCCTCGCGGCAAAGCTGGCGAAACTCTGGGTCATACGCCGCCACCCCGCCGTCGCGCTGGGCCGCAATGCGCCCGAGCGTGATGCAGGCGCGGATAGTGGGCCGGCCCGTGTTGACACCCAGCGTTCTGAATTCGCGCACGATGTCCACCATGGCCGTGGACTGCTGCCAGGACAGGCCCGATTTGGACTGGGTGATGGCCACTTCGGTTTCATAGTCATGGTGCCCGACCTTGATGGTGACCATGCGGTCTATCAGCGCGTCCCGCGTCGGGTGCGCGCCGGTGTATTCCTCTGGGTTGCTGGTAAAGATTACGCTGAAATTCGGGTGAACCGGCAGGTAAGCGTCCTCGCCGCTGGGGTCTGGAAGCGCCAGCAGACGCCGCTCCACAACGGACAGCAGCACCTTGTTGGCCTCAGGGCGCGCGTGGGTAAGGCCTTCATAAATCAGGGTAAACCCATGCTTGCAGGCGGTGGTCAGGCGCTTGTCGCCCCACGGCTTGGAGACGGTCGCTTCCCGCTTGGGCACTGCGTCGATGTGCTTGTCGATCACTTTGATAGATCGGCAGCCCATCGGCCCGCCAATCGTGTCCGCACCGCCAAACCCGCCGTCGCCATGGATCACAATGAGCTGTCGGCCCAGCAGCGCCGCCACATGCATGGCAAGCGCGGTTTTGCCAGTGCCTGCGGGCCCGCTAAAGTGAATCGGGTAGCCAGCGCGGATGTAGTCGCGTGCCCGACCGGCTACGCCCTGGATATAGGGTGTTTCCACAAAGTGGGGCTTTTGCTCCAGCGTGGCTACTGCCAAGTCGTCAATTGCGTTCATTGCATCCACTCCTTGATTTGCATTGCTTGGATACGGGCGGGTCACGGCTGCGTGCTTTTGTTGGACGCAGTCCTTTGCGTCCCCTTGCGTATCTATGCGTCCCTTTAGGTGCCTATACGTCCCTTTGAATGTGCCTTGATTCTTCGTTGCCAACGCGGGCGATGGCTTGACCTAGCTCACGACTTTCTGCACTGGGCCACTCGCAGAGGTGTTGCTTTGCAAGTACCTGGGCGCCGCGGCGGTGGTGGCGGGCAGGCATGGGCCCAAGCCAATCGGGCAGTGGGAACAGTGGGCACTTGGAGGGAGGGCTTTGATGGCCAGCAAGACGTGGCGTGACAGGGGTCTTAATGCCGGTGCGCTGCGGCAAAAAACGATGTACGGTTGCCCGCATTGCGCCTAAATTCGCCGCAAACAAAAAAGCCCCGCTCTTGTGAAGCGAGGCTTTTTTCATGACTGCATTGGTGCCGGAGAGATGAATCGAACACCCGACCTTCTCATTACGAATGATGTAGTAAACCTGTTTCCTTTTGTTGATTTGAGTAGTAAAATTTATACAAATCAATGACTTACGCGCATTTTACTGGATAAATGCGCAGTTCTCTCGTTGATTGATATTCGCCTAAATAGCGGCAAAGTGGCTACATGCTGGCTACATGGATTCAATGAGAAGGTCGAAAAATGGCAAGACCAAAGAAGACTGACGCGCCAGAGCTGGGTAACGCGCAGGACCTGACTGCTGGCTTGATTGAGCGCCTGAAATGCCCGCCTGGGAAGACGCAAGTATTTTTACGCGACACCAAAGCGCCTGGCCTGCGCGTGCGTGCAACCGCTGCCAGTACCAAGAACCCCAAGGGCCTGAAGGCCTTTGTTTATGAGGCCAAGCTAAATCGCCAGACCATACGCCGAACCATTGGGGATGTGAGGGTGTGGGGCATTGAAGCCGCCCGCACTGAAGCGCGCCGCCTTGCCGTAGTCGTGCGAAGCGATGGCGATGACCCCCGTGAACTGGAGCGCCAGCAAAACGCTGCCAAAGCCACCGAGCTTGCCGCTGCCACCGCCAAGGCGCAGGCCGATATAGAGCAAGCCCTTACCGTGGGCGACTTATGGCCGCGCTACCTGACTGAGGGCAAGCCCAAGCGCAAAGACGCATGGAAGCCGGGATACAGGGCCTCACTCGACGTCATGGCTGCCCCTGGAGGCGTGCCAAAGAAGCGGGGGCAGGGCCTGACCCGACCGGGGCCGATTTACCCCCTGCTGGCGCTGGCGCTGGGCGAAGTGACAGAAGACGCGCTGCAACTCTGGTTTGAGCGCGAGGCCAAAGCGGGCAGACACCAAGCCGCGCGCGCCTTAATGATGTTTCGGGGCTTCTTGCGCTGGTGCGCTGGCCGCCCGGAGTACCGCAAGCTGATTGACCGCGATGCAGGTAAAGCACCCGCGATTCTGGAGAACCTGCCAAGCAATACCAAGCGAACCGACGCCATTGAAGCCGCCCAACTGCCCGGCTGGTGGCAAGGTGTAGAGCAACTCAACAACCGCACCGCCAGCGCCTACCTGAAGGCACTGGTGCTGACCGGCGCGCGAAAAGAAGAACTGGCCGGACTGACCTGGGCGAACGTTGATTTTCCGTGGCGCAAACTCACCATTGCCGACAAGGTAGACCAGACCCGCACCATTCCGCTAACCCCCTATCTGGCGCAACTGCTAGCCACGCTGCCACGGATAAACGCCTTCGTGTTCGCCAGCGCCAGCAAAGCAGGCCGAATCAGTGACACCCGCGCCAGCCACGCCAAAGCCCTGCAAAGCGCCGCCATGGACGGCCTAACCATCCACGGGCTACGCCGTTCGTTCTCGCTCTTAGGTGAAGCCGCTGGTGCGCCCGCCGGAGCCATTGCCCAAGTGATGGGGCATAAGCCGAGCGCCACCGCCGAAGGCTACCGCCCGCGTTCTGTGGACGCCCTGCGCCCCTATTTGGAGAAGGTCGAAGCTCACATTCTGGAACAGGCTGGAGTGCGCTTCGACGCCAAGGCCACCCCTGGGGTTTTGCGTGTCGTGGGCGCTTAACTTGTAAATCAAGGCTTAACAGTTTATGATTCTCACATTCCGGCACAAAGGGCTTGAGGTGTACTTCAAGACAGGCCGCATGGCAGGCATTCAAGCCATCCACGCAAAGCGCCTGCGCGAGTTGCTAACCGCGTTGAACGTGGCCAGTGGGCCGCAAGACCTGGGCCGACCGTCGTGGCGCCTGCACGCACTGTCTGGCGACCGCGCGGGCTTTTACGCCGTAACAGTACAGGCCAATTGGCGACTGGCTTTTAGGTTTGTCGGAACCGATGTAGAGCTATTGGATTATTTGGATTACCACTGAGGCACAGACCATGAACATGCACAACCCCGCGCACCCTGGCGAACTGCTGACAGGCTGGCTCGATGACCTGGGCGCTAGCGTGACCGCCTTCGCCACGCACATCGGTATCAGCCGCGTGATGTTGTCGCGCGTGCTGCACGGCCACGCCGCCGTGTCTGCCGATATGGACTTACGACTGTCTGAAGCCCTGGGCACCACGCCGGGCTACTGGCTGGCGCTGCAAACCCAGCGTGATTTATGGACAGCACGCCAGACCGCCAAAGACCGCAAGCGCATCAAGCCCATGGCCGCGCCGGAATCGGTGGCGGCATAACCGTTTTGCCCCAGCTAGGCCCGATTCGAAACCGGGCTGAATGCCAGTGCCTCCCGATGGTTGCTGGGGCACCTATTCAGGGGGAAGCGCCGGGAGGGTGCATTGATGACTGAAAAACCATTCAACCGTAGTGATGCCGAATCTCTGTTGAGCCCCACTGGCACCAACAACTATTGGGTAATTGACGACCGAGGTATCTGGCCAAAAGCCAAATGGAGCCCTGCCTTAGGAACAGGGAGTCGAATAGATTTTGAGTTTGATTCATGGCGGCCTGCTGTGATGTTTGCAAATGAACAGTTACCCCAAAGGCTAGACGACCTACCCGCATTGCCATTCCCGTTCGACGCGCAAGACTTGGCCGCATTCATGCTGTATGGTTTTGGGGCCTTGGTGGCAGACCATTACGGTGATTGGGAGAACGGGCCAGACCAAGAAAGCCTTGGTAACTTGTCACCAATGGACTATTCAAGACGTGCCGTGAAGGAAGCCTTCGAGGCCTGCCGTGAAGCACAAAAAAACGTTGGCCCTTACCCGCTAGAGCTTGACGCCAAAGCCGACCGAGCGCGCAAGGCATACAACACTGCCAACAGTGCGGCCAATGGGCGGAAGGGTGTTTCCATTTCGAAGCCTGGCACCAACGAGTCAAAAATTAGCCGTGGGCGTGCCGTAGCTTCAACGGCTGAACTTGAATCCGAGATGGAAGCAACAGCCGAGGCAGCACGGGCAGCGCATGAGGCTTGGCTAACCGCGATGGTGCGACAGTTACTGCGACCTGCATCAATAAAGGAGCCTGCAACGTCTGCGCCTGTGGTGGCTGATGGCCCCGCATTACTGACAACAGCGCCAGCGTGGAGTCTCAAAAGGCCAAAACGATTTCAAGGTTACGGAAAACCACTGTATGACTTACTCAGGTCCGTGCACGCTGCCGGGCAACCCAAACCAAGCGCCCGCGATGTGTTGGACACATGGAAAAACAAGCCCCCGACCGATGTAGTTGAAGTCACGGACAACGGCTTGAAATATTACGATGCACGGGGCAACACAAAACCCGCAGACTTAGAAGCCATTCGCAAAGCAATAGGACGAATGACAAAATAGCGCCCGACTGCCGGACGCTAGAGCCGATTAGCGCCCGACTGCGCCGACTTCATAGGGAAAACAACCCTTAAAAATGACCATCAATGCACCGTAACAACTCAGGTGCAAATTGATGGAAAACGCTACCGTAATCAACCCGGCAAGACTTGCCAAACTAGAGGCCAAAGCGCCTCAAAACTACCCGCCGCTAGGTAGTGTCACAAAGCCCAACCTCACAACCGCCGAACTTGCTTTCTACAGCAACATGGCCGAACAGACGTGGCGCGTGAAAGCATGCTACGACACCGCGCCTGAGGGACTTAGGCCGCTGCGAGTATGCGGAAAATTGGCATGGCCTACTGCTGGTGCAAAAAAACTGCTGGGGGTGGCGTAATGATGGCCGCCGTCATTGCGCTGGCGCTGCGCTTATGGTGTGCTGCACCTTCACGCTGGTTTAAGCGTTTGGGGGCCGCCAAATGAAAAAACGCCCGACCCCACAAAAAGCAGAATCGAGCGCCCTGAACAGCGTAGATTTTACCGTACCTGCCCGCTTTACTGGCACTGATAACCCGCGCCATTTGCGCACTATTCAGGCTCTGATGACGCGCCCGATAACGCGGGAACACCTTGACCAAATAGCGGGCTGCGCCAATGGCCCGGAATTGATAGCAGAGCTGCGCCGCCGTGGGTTGAATGTGCCATGTACCCGCACCAAAAAGAAAGACCGTGACTTATTCGACTGCTGGCCTGGCGTATACCACTTCACTCAAACAGACCGCCGCCGTGTGCTGGCATGGCTGGCTACGCGTGGGGGTGCTGGCCATGCTTAACGGTTGTGACGTAAACACGGCCCGCGATGCGCTGCATTTTCTGGACCCTGGATGCGACCGCCCAACATGGCACACGATTGGCAGAGCCGGAATTGCTGCCGGGTTAACGGTTGATGAAATTGACACCTGGAGTTCAACGGCTGCAAACTACAAGGGAACCCGCGACGTGCAAGACGCATTCCGAACCATCAAGCGCGAAGGGGGGACCGGTCCGGGTACTTTGATTCGTATGGCACAAGATGGTGGATGGCAACAGGGCACAGAGCCGCAAAAAAGGCCAAAACAAGCGCCTACGCGCCCGATAGAGCCGCCGCGCAAGCCTGCACCGTGTATGAGTGCCGCCGAGGTCTGGGAGCGCTGTGAGCCCGCTACGCATGGGCACCCTTACATTGTCAAAAAACAAGCCGCTGGCGTGCCGCTCGACAGCCTGCGCGTGCTGCCTGCTGATGACGGTCTGATGATGCTGGGCGAACGCATGGCCGGGGCTCTGGTGGTGCCAATAATGCAACCTGATGGCGCGTTATCAAGCCTGCAACTTATCGCGCCGCCTGATGTGGCCGAACGATTGAAGGCCAAGGGCATGAACGACAAACCGAATTTGTCGGGACATTCCTTAGGTAATGGCCGCTTTATTGTGGGTGAACTGGTGCCCGGTGGCGTGGCCTATATCTGCGAGGGCATAGGTACCGCATGGGCGTGCTGGCAGGCAAGCTATGCAACGCCCAACGCCGCCGCCGTGGTTTGTTTTGGTGCGGGCAGGGTTCGCGCTGTAGCTGCTGAATTACGCCAGCGTGACGCTATCGCCCGGCTTGTATTGGTGCCTGATGTGGGCAAGGAATCAGACGCACAAAAGATAGCCCTTGAAGTCGGTGCGCTGGTGGCGAACATGCCAGACGGTGAGCAAAACAACTTTGATGCAAACGACCTGGCACAGCGTGATGGGCTGGACGTGCTGGCCGCGCTGCTGGAAGCTGCAACAAAGCCCGCACCGCCCCCACTGGCCTTGTCGGTGGCCTTCGCTGATGAACTGCCCGAAGCCTTCACCCCGCCCGATGAACTGGTAGAAGGCGTTTTAACTGCTGGTGATGGCTCGGTTTGGTATGGCGATTCCAACACGGGCAAAACCTTTGTTCTGGTGGACTTGGCCGCGTCGGTCGCGCGTGGCGTGCCTTGGATGGGTAAGCGCACAGAGCCGGGTATGGTGGTTTATCTGGCCGCAGAAAGCCCCGCTTCGGTGCGAAGCCGCTTGCAGGCTTACCAAAAACATCACGGGGTACGGGTGCCTAACTTTGCGATTGTGCAAAGCCCGATTGACTTGTTCGACGGTGAAGCAGACACCGACAAGGTGATTGAAGTGGTACGCCAGTTAGAGCAACAGCGAGGCATGAAAGCCCGGCTGATTATTGGTGACACCCTGGCCCGCCTGAGTGCTGGAGCGAACGAAAACGCCGGGCAGGACATGGGGCTTGTCGTTCGACGGTTTGACCGCATTAGGAGCGAGTGCAAAACTCACTTTGCGCTGATACACCATAGCGGTAAATCTGCTGCTGCTGGTGCCCGTGGCTGGAGTGGTGTGCGTGCCGCCGTTGACACTGAAATTGAACTGAGCGATTCACCATCAGGCAAGTGCATTGAAATCACCAAGCAACGCGACTTATCCACCAAGGGCGAACGCATTGGGTTCAAGCTGGAACCCGTGACGCTAGGACTGTCCAAATGGGGCGAGCCTGCCACTTCATGCGTAGTGGCTGCTGCTGATGCACCAGCGAAGCAGGCGGGTAAGCGCATGAGCGAATGTGATGGGGCTGTGCTTGAGTTTCTGGTGGCCCACAAAATCGGTATCAAAAAACGCGATGTGGTGACGCACTTTGAAGGCCGATACGAAAAGGGGCCGATATACCGCGCCATGAAAGCACTGGTAACGGCTGCCGCTATCCATGAAGCTGCTGGCATGGTTTGCGCTGCTGGGGTAGCAAAGTGACGCGGGTACAGATAGGTACAGATGGGTACACGTACCTTTTTGTACCTGAGCCAAGAAAGGTACAGATAGGTACAACACCCTTTAGGGGTGTACCTTTTGTACCTAGGCTGAAAACAGGTTCGGGGAGTCAATTCCATGATTGATTTATTCGGACTGGAACTACAGAAAAGCCGCGTTCACGACAAGCCCGAAGCTGCTGCGCTGGTGGAAGTCTTAAAGGCTTTGAACAATCACCCCGCCGTGGCCTGGTGCATTGCAGGCTGGTTCACCTGAGTGGTACAGGGTGCTGCTGGCCGGAATCTCGCGCAGGGGTAGCCGATTACCTTTGGCGCCCTTTGACAAATCGCAATAAATCTACAGCACGCCCCTAGGCTTCAATTCTAGGCTGGGGCTCCTCATTCGAGCTGTCCAAAACTTCTCTTAAGCAATGCGGGCGCAGATGCGGGGAGATGGCTAGGGGTTTGCGAATCGTTGGATAGGTGGGCCAAGTGGCCGCATTGAGCGCGTGCTGCCTTTGGACTTGAAAAAGGTCTGCACTTTGTCGAGCGTTACTGGCCGAACTTTTCGCGACAAACCCGCATGCCCTGAAAAACGCCTTGCGATGTGGGCGCTTTGGCAGCATCGGTCTGACATGACTCATAGCGCCATTGGTCGATGGGGCCGAGTTTGGGTTTTGCTTTTTCAGATGGCCACTGAATGCACAGATTTGATGCAAGCTGCCCTTTGTCCATTTGAGGGTAGTACACCCGATGAATCACATTCAGAGCCGATTCGTCACTCAACCCGGCGAGTTCCGGAAGTTTCTGTCTTGCTTCAGCCAATTTGCTGCGACCATCGGGGGAACAAACATTTTTCTGTTGTTCAAGGCGCTGCATTACGGCGTCGTAGTCAAACGTGTCGGCTGCCTGAACGGTGTGGGTTTTTTTTGAGCTTTGCCCCCAAGCCCCCAGCGCCACACACGCCATCGCTGCAACCCAAATCCGTTTCATAGTTACCTCTGTTAAAACAGCCTTCAATCGCATTTGTAAGTTGGATGCAAAGCCATCATCACTGCATCGACTGCCGGTTTTTTAAGCATTGAGGGATTGCTTTACAGGTCTTGAGTAATGACCGGCTCTGAATTACGGAGGGTCAAATTTTTGCCCTTGATACAAAATATTCCAGCAGATACGGCTGAGTCAATGGTGCCCTGCACGTAGCCTGCAACTCGTGCTGCTTGAAAGGTGTCCGTGGGCTTTGCACTCGCAGTGCCAATTCGTGTAAGTGCGGTAAATCCATCCAGTAAATCCTGCCCAGAAGCGAATGCTGCATGCGCGGATGAAGCGGTCGCTCCTAAACAAATGCACGCCAACAATGAAACTAGCATCCTCATCACGAACTCCATCTTTTAATTGTAAAGCTTACTTCTTTCCCAATAAAAAATATTAATAAAGCCCGTTTGATTTACAAAAAGACATGCAGAACAACAGCCACTAGGCCGTGGTCTTAGTGGCGCATCAAGTGCTGACCGCCTACCACGTCACCCGCAAGCGCAAGGCCGTTCAAAAGACCGTGGACCAGCGCCAAGGTCAATCGGCCTGAGTTCGATGATGACCTGAGCGACATCTAACCCTTTGGAGCCACCAATAACCTATAACCAAGAATTCATCCCCAGCGCTGATGGCAGCTGCGACATTCAACCTGCTGGCGTGATGCTGCTGGTCCCGAACGCATTTAGGTCATGGACGGTATGAGGCCTGCCGCCAGAGCCGGTTAGAACCCTGGTTAGCGGTCATTGGCCGCTTTGATGACCCTGAGCGCGTAGCTGGAGTCATGGAAGTTGCCACAAGTTTCCAAAAGGTTGCCAACCCGGTTACCCAGATTTCGCCGCTTTCTGGCGCTGGCCTGAGCATCGACCACCAACCCAAACCCGCCCTGTGCGGGTTTTTCTTTCTCGGCAAAAGTCAGCAAAAGTCAACAAAGCATCAGCGCCTAGCTGGCGCTGGTATCCGAGCCGGTATCCACAAATAGCCACAAAAGCGACGACATCGACAACTCCCGCACGGCGATGGTTCGCACCAATCGGCACCAGGACGCACCAGCTTGTCAACAACAGTCCACAAACTGCAACCAGAAAAAGCCCGCCAGCCTGTTAGCTTTTGTGAGTGCTGGACGTCATGGTTTGTCGTGGTTGCCGCCCCTCAAAAAACCTCAGTTCTAGAGGCTGCCTTAACCTGCGCCAGCGGCCAGCCTGACCAAAGGGTGCAAGCATTGTTTGCACCTTGTCCCGTGCGCCGAACGCCTAAGTTTTCCGAGGCTTTCACGCGCACGGGCGAGGGACTTAATCCTGCACCGCAGTCTGTAAACAGTCTGTAAACGCCCAAATGAAAAAACCCCACTACCGAAAAGATAGCGACTTTCCTTAAAAAGACTGGCCCGGCACCTGTGAGCGAAAGTTATGGGGCCGAAACCCCGCGCATCTGGCTACATGGTGGCTACATGGCGCACAAACAAAAAAGCCCCGCTCTTTTGAAGCGAGGCTAAGTTGTTGATTTCATTGGTGCCGGAGAGATGAATCGAACACCCGACCTTCTCATTACGAATGAGCTGCTCTACCGACTGAGCTACACCGGCGCACGCGTTGGATTGTAGCCGGTGGCCCCTTCGGTTTCGGGGCGGTTTCAGTGCTACTCCGCTGCCTCGGCGTAATAGCGAGTGAGCCGTTCGACCTCGTTTTTGGAGCCCAAAACCACGCTGACGCGCTGGTGCAATTGCGCAGGCGCAATGTCCAAAATGCGCTGGTGGCCGTTGGTGGCGGCGCCGCCGGCCTGCTCGATCAGCCAGGACATGGGGTTGGCCTCGTACATCAGGCGCAATTTGCCAGGCTTGTGGGGCTCGCGCTTGTCCCAGGGGTACAAGAAGACGCCGCCACGGGTGAGGATGCGGTGCACATCTGCCACCATGCTGGCGATCCAGCGCATATTGAAGTTTTTGCCGCGCGGGCCTTCGGCGCCGTCCAAGCATTCGTCGATGTAGCGCCGGGTGGGCGCGTCCCAGTGGCGCATATTGCTCATATTGATGGCGAACTCTTGCGTGTCCTCGGGCACTTTGACGTGCTCTTGGGTCAGCACAAAAGAGCCTTGCTCCCGGTCCAGCGTGAACATGGCCACGCCGTGGCCCACGGTCAGCACCAGGGTGGTTTGCGGGCCATACACGCAGTAGCCCGCAGCCACTTGTTCACAGCCCGCTTGCAGAAAGTCGCCCTCGGTGACCGCCGCACCTTCGGGCTTGCGCAGCACACTAAAAATGGTGCCTATGCTGACGTTGACGTCGATATTGCTCGATCCGTCCAAGGGATCAAACAGCAGCAGGTATTCGCCCTGGGGGTAGCGGTTGGGCACGACGTAGATGTCTTCCATCTCCTCGCTGGCCATGGCGGCGAGGTGGCCGCCCCATTCGTTGGCTTCGATCAGCACTTCGTTGGCGATGATGTCGAGCTTTTTTTGGATTTCTCCTTGGATGTTCTCATTCTGGTTTTCGCTGGCGCCCAGCACGCCGCCCAAGGCGCCTTTGTTAACGGCGTGGCTAATGCTCTTGCAAGCGCGCGCCACCACTTCAATTAGCAAGCGCAGCTGCGAGGGGATGGAGCCGTCCAAGCGCTGCTGCTCCACCAGATAGCGGGTAAGTGATACATGGTTTGCCATAAAAAATCCTGTTCTGGTTTAGTCCGCCAGCGCGTGGTCTACGACCTCGCGCACGTCGTTGCTCAAATCTGCCTTGGCGGCCACGCGTTGCAGGGCCTCGCGTGCACCGCTGCGGTAGGGCTCGGCCAGGTGCTTCCAGCGGTCTAGCGCGCGGGCCAGACGGGCTGCCACTTGGGGGTTAATGGCGTCCAGGGCAATCACCTGCTGGCTCCAAAACACGTAGCCCGCCGCGTCAGTTCGGTGGAAGGCGCCAGGGTTGGCGCTGCAGTAGCTAAATATCACGCTGCGCGCGCGGTTGGGGTTGCGCATGGTGAAGTCCGGGTGGTCGAGCAACTGGCGCACCTCGCGCAGCACATTGCCGCCCCGGTCGCAAGCACCGGCTTGCATGGCAAACCATTTGTCCAACACCAGCGCTTCGTCCTTAAACATGGCATGAAACCGCGCCAGCGCGGTCGCTGCCAGCGGGTGGCCGCTGCCCACTAGCGCTTGCAGCGCGTTGGCCCGGTCGGTCATATTGCCCGCGTCTTTGAAGCGCTGCAGGGCTTTACCGGGCCACACGGCTTCGCCAGCGTCGGTCGCCGCCAAGCACAGATAAGACAGCGCCTGCCCAGCCAAGGCCCTGCGCCCGGCTGATGCGGCGTCGGGGTGAAAACCCCCGGTGTCTTGGTTCGCGCCGTAGGCCCATTGCCAATCGGCATACAAGGCCTTGGCCAACTGCATGCGCATGGCCTCGCGCACCGCGTGGATGCGCTGTGGGTCCACCGCCGCGAGTTGCTCGGCGATGTACACCTCAGACGGCAGCGTCAGCACCAGCTCTTTAAAGGCCGCGTCCAGCGTCGGGTGGCGCAGCACGTCGCGCAGCGCGCCGAGCAGAGTCGCGTCCAGCACCTGCTCGGGCAGGGCCTCGGACTGCAGTGCGCTTATGGCGCAGCGCAGCAGCAGGCGCTGACCGGCCTCCCACTGGTTGAACGGGTCGCTGTCGTGGGCCAGCAGGGCCAGCAACTGGGCGTCGCTGTAGTCAAAGTCCAGCACCACCGGGGCGGAGAAGCCGCGCAGGATGGACGGCACGGGCTCTTCGGCTACGTTGAAAAAGGTGATGGATTCGTTTTGTTCGGTCATCACCAGCAGGTGGCCGCTGCTCGCCGGGCCAGAGGCCTGCAACTGCATGGGCAGCGCCGCGCCCGATTGCAGGCCCACCAGCCCCAGGCGCACTGGGATCACATACGGGGCCTTGGCTTGCTGGCCCGGCGTGGGGGCGCAGTTTTGCATCAGGGTGAGGGTGTAGGTTTGCGCCGCTGCGTCGTACTGGCCGCCAGCGGTCAGGTGCGGCGTACCGGCCTGGCTGTACCAGTTCTTGAACTGGGGCAGCAGACGCGCCAACGCTGATTCGGGGTTGGCGTCGGCGATGGCCTGGGCAAAGTCGTCGCAGGTGACGGCCTGGCCGTCAAAGCGCTCGAAATACAGCTTCATGCCGCGCGCAAACCCGGCGCGGCCACTCACCTCGTCGCCTTGGGCCGCCAAGGTTTGCATCATGCGCACGACTTCGGCGCCTTTTTCGTAGATGGTGACGGTGTAGAAGTTGTTGATTTCCACATAGCTGTCCGGCCGCACCGGGTGGGCCATGGGGCCCGCGTCTTCGGGGAACTGGGCGGTGCGCAGCACGCGCACGTCCTCAATGCGCTTGACGGCGCGGGCCGAGGGCTCGGCGCACAGGTCCTGGCTGAATTCCTGGTCGCGGAACACGGTGAGGCCCTCTTTGAGGCTCAGCTGGAACCAGTCGCGGCAGGTGATGCGGTTGCCGGTCCAGTTGTGGAAGTACTCGTGGCCGACCACGCTCTCGATGTTGGCGTAGTCCACATCGGTGGCGGTGGCCGGGTTGGCCAGCACGTACTTGGTGTTGAAGATGTTCAGGCCCTTGTTTTCCATGGCGCCCATATTGAAATCGCTGGTGGCCACGATCATGAAGCGCTCCAGGTCCAGCGGCAAGCCAAAGCGGGCCTCGTCCCAGGCCACCGAGGCCATCAGCGAATTCATGGCGTGCTCGGTTTTGTCCAGGTCGCCGGGGCGCACATAGACCTGTAGCACATGCTCCTTGCCCGCGAGTGAACTGATGCGCTGCTCGCGGCACACCAGTTGGCCCGCCACCAAAGCAAACAAATACGCCGGTTTTTTGTGCGGGTCGACCCAGGTGGCGAAGTGACGCCCGTCGGGCAGGTCGCCGTGGTCCACCAGGTTGCCGTTGGACAGCAGCACCGGGTAGGCGGCCTTGTCAGCGCGCAGGGTGACGCTGTAGCTGGCCATCACATCCGGGCGGTCCAGAAAGTAGGTGATGCGCCTAAAGCCCTCGGCCTCGCACTGGGTAAAAAACGAGTCGTTGCTGACGTACAAGCCCATGAGCTTGGTGTTTTTGACCGGCGCGCAGGTCGTGAATATCTCCAGCGCAAAGGGCTCGGTTCCCTCGGGCAGGTTTTCCAGCACCAGCTTGTCGCCGTCCATCTTGAAAGAGGTGCCCGCGCCGTTGACCAGCACGCGTGCCAGGTTCAGCTCTTCACCGTCCAAGCGCAGCGCTTGCGCGGGCACGTCGGGGTTGCGGCGCAGCGTCATTTTGTTGAGCACGCGCGTTTTGGCGGGGTCCAGGTCAAACGCCAGCTCTACGGTGTCAATCCAGAACGCGGGGGGGGTGTAGTCGGCGCGGTGGGTAACCGAGGCCGAACCATTCTCGTTACGCTGTAACAACATGCAAACTCTCCAAAAATTGTGATTTAAACAAGGCCTTGTAGTCAGGCACGCCAAGCACGCTTAGGCGGCCCCGCTCATTTTTCGACGGTGTAGCGGCTGCAACTGGCCACGGCAGGCGTACCCGTGTGCCCGGCGCTTCGATACCGGGTGGACCATGAGGCTGTCCGCGCCAAATAGAAAGGGCTTGGTATTCATTGCGGCTTGCACAGGCGCAGTATTGCGCTTTCAAAGTGCCTGAAATCGCGGGATACCTCTCTGCATATTTCTAGGTCCAATCGGTGCGCAATTTTCGCTTGGTCGGTGGTTTCTTTGTACCCACGGTCCTTGCCTAGCAGTTTGCTGATTTCACCTTTGGCATCTCTGCGCAAAGCCGCTCCGGTGTCAATTTCTAAACCAAGGGGTAGACGATAGAAGTCTTTCAATGCTTGTTGTTCTGCTAAAAAAAGCGACTCAAACTCTTTGGTGAAAAATGCGAACTCTACAGGCTGTCTTTGGTGTATCCCCTGCTGCGCAATTTGAGAACGTAGATTCCTTACATGTTGTACCGGGCATCCTGCAATATCACTTATCTTGTCGTCACAATCCAGCACCCAAAGAACCGGGCATGCATTTTTGAATCCGTACGCGAGGTAGTCTCCCAAACGTTTGATCACTTTGTGTATGTCGCCGCTGATTTGTGGTCGAGTGAGCTGAATATGGTGCAGCGCGTGCGCATTGAGAATATTGCGCACCAAAACAGGCAGCGCATGCGCATCTCCTTCACCCTCTACGATCAAGTGCAATTTGCTCATAACGACATACATTCCGTGTCGTCTGGGCGTAGGCCTTCGGCCATCATGAACTCTTCGAGGCTTAGTAAACCTTCATTCACTGCTTGCAATTGATGCGGATGAATGGGTCGTATCTGGGTCATGCCCTTGTGCATTACCGCCACGCGAATTTGTGATGGTTCAAAACACTGAACCAAGTGGGGGCTATGCGTAGTGATCAAGACTTGGGTCCGGCGCCCCACCTCCTTAAACACGTCAGCCAATACGGCCAAGGCACCAGGGTAGACGGTTTGCTCTGGCTCCTCTATGACCAAAAGCGTGGGGTGCGGCAGTTGATAGGCCGCCAGCAATATGCCAAACAGGCGAAGTGTTCCATCGGAGAGTTGTACCGGGTCAAAGCTCGTCGATGTGTTTTCGTCTTCTACACGGAACTTGAAAAGCGGAACGAGATAACTACCCACGGTTTGAACACTTACTTCTTCGAATGTTGGAAGTACAACACGCATAGCTTCGTAAATACGGGCCAAAGCCTCTCGTCCTTTGGGGGAGCGTTTGAGCGCTTTAATGACCGATGCCCAGTTGTCGCCGGACTCCAGTAAGGCGGAGTTGCGGTCTGGCAATGCGGGTTTCTTCAGTGTGTTGGGGTATATGGTGCAATGGCTCCATTGTTCTAATTGATCCGAAATACGTTTGCCGATTGTCTGGGGTTCTCCACCTGAAATTTTCGAACCCAGAGCTAAGGTATCAACTGCATATGAAAAGACGAACTCGCTAGATTCCGACTGGACCCCGGTACTGCACCATGTGACAACACCTTTGGCGTCTCGTGCCATTTGCTCTTGGAAGGTAGTATGACCAATTCCTAATTCATCATGGTTGATATTTGATTTTTCACTCTCGATTGCAAAACCGCTAGTGCCGAGGGACTTCAGTTGAAGTGCATATTCCGCATATTCTTCAGAAGATTCGCTCCTAGATGCTTCCCATTTCAGTTGAACACCGATTTTGAAAGGTTTGGACTTATAACTTTGCAGCAAGCGGCCCATGCCCTCGCGCTTGGTAATTGCATGCTCAAGGTCGTCCGTTACGGCATCTCTTAAAAACCGAAGCGCATCCACAAGATTGCTCTTGCCAACCCCATTGGGGCCAACCACCACGGTAACGTCAGGAGAAAAATCTACCGACACGTCGTCTAAGCTTTTGTAGTGTTGGACTTTGAGGGTTTTAAGGTACATCTTTGTTTTCCCTTAAGGCAAGCGGCACGTTAATCAAACACCTTGCTTCAACGACGCTTGAATAAACGGGTCCAAATCCCCGTCCAGCACTTTTTGCGTGGCCGAGGTTTCGTAGTTGGTGCGCAGGTCTTTGATGCGGCTGTTGTCCAGCACGTAAGAGCGAATCTGGTGGCCCCAGCCGACGTCGGTTTTGGTGTCTTCGAGCTTTTGCTGGGCTTCTTGCTGTTTGCGCAGTTCAAAGTCGTACAAGCGGCTGCGCAGGCGTTTCCAGGCCACGTCGCGGTTGCTGTGTTGGCTGCGGCCGTCCTGGCACTGCACCACGATGCCGGTGGGAATGTGCGTCAGGCGCACTGCCGAGTCGGTCTTGTTGATGTGCTGGCCGCCCGCGCCACTGGCGCGAAAAGTGTCCACGCGCACGTCCGAGGGGTTGATGTCGATCTCGATCGAGTCGTCAATCTCGGGGTAAACAAATACGCTGGCAAAGCTGGTGTGGCGCCCGCCCGAGCTGTCAAACGGTGACTTGCGCACCAGGCGGTGCACGCCGGTTTCGGTGCGCAGCAGGCCAAAGGCGTATTCGCCTTCTATTTTGATGGTCGCGCCTTTGATGCCTGCAATGTCGCCTGCGGTTTCGTCTTCCACCGTGGTGGCAAAGCCCTTGCGTTCGGCGTAGCGCAGGTACTGGCGCAGCAGCATGCTGGCCCAGTCGCAGGCCTCGGTGCCGCCGGCGCCAGACTGGATGTCCAAAAAGCAGTTCAGCGGATCGGCCGGGTTGTTGAACATGCGCCTGAATTCCAGGCCCTCGATGGTGGTGGCCAGCGTGGCAGCCTCAGCTTCGATGGTGAGCAAGCCGGCCTCGTCGCCGTCTTCTTTGGACATCTCGAACAGCTCGGTGTTGTCGGCCAGTTCACGGTCCAGGTCGTCCAGGGTGACGACCACGCCTTCTAGTGCTTTTTTTTCCTTGCCCAGTTCTTGGGCGCGCTTGGGGTCGTTCCAGACCGTGGGGTCTTCTAGCGAGGCGTTGACCGTGCGCAGACGTTCCGATTTGGCAGCGTAGTCAAAGATACCCCCGAAGCTCGGCGGTGCGCGCGCTCAGGTCGGTGAGTTGGGTGCCAATGAGGTTGCTGCGTTCTGCGTCCATGGGGTATTCCTGCGGTGTTTGTGTAAGTGGGCCGCATTTTCTCACGGGCGTTCACGTGGAAGAACTTACATGATGGGGGGGACTGCCAAGCTTCATGAAAGTTAGTCTTCAGTGTGGCTGTCACTTTTCACCACATAGAGTGGCCTAGCATGAGCAGGGCTGCCTTGCATTGCGCATCGAAGATGGCGGTCATGCGCGCAAGCAGGTCGTGTTCTGCCTCGCTTGGCTTGTGCTCCTTGATGAGTCGCGCCTGGGTTTTTTGCCATTGGCCAGGCAAGGTCAAGGCCATTTTTTCCAGTTCCTTGAGGATGGGCTGGAAGCCAAAGTTGCAATCTGCGCAGAATGCCTCCCACGAGTGTTTGCCCACAGCGTCAAACGTTTCCTCGTCGCCGATGAACAAGGCTATACCGTTGTCGCCATAGGCCTTGACGCAGAGCAGGTCGTAAAACGGCGCCAACTGGTAGCCCTTGTCATTGATCAGCACCGACACATTTTTGGCATGAGCATCCGCATTGCCAATCAGAAAGTTGAACATCACCCAGCGCTGAAACTGCAGCAAGTCGCTGCCACGCAAGGACAGCCCCCGCATGGCGGCCACCAGTTTGGGCAAGCTCACCAAGCCCCCGGTGCGCTGGTACTTCCAGCCAGCGCCATGGCCGAGTAATTGGCAGCCGTCAATCTGATGGATGCTTTGAATTTTTCCGTTAAACACTTGGCGGTCGTAGCGCTCCACCACGTACACCGCTTCGGGCACCCGTTGCAGCCACACCTCGGGCACGGGCAGCTTGAGGGCGGCTGCGAGCTTCATGCACGCGTACTCGTTGATTGCGCTGGGTTGGTAGCGCAGCTGTCGCGTGTCGGGCTTGGCGATGTGGGTGCTGGGCGACTTACCCACGCAGTCCCGGAACTCGCCGGTTTTTCCGTCAAAACGCAGGCCGAGCTTGTCTTGTGCGCCGGCCAGCGACATGCTGCCTTGGTCGTTGGACACCAGCAGTGGTGTTTGTGCGCGGTTGTGCAGGCGCTCGCTGAGTTCTTCGGGGCTTAGTGGCTTGTACTCCTGGCGGGCCATGGGGGCCTCCTCTTCTGGCAGCAGGGACAGCACGCCCGGCAACTCCGCGCCTAAGCGCCCCAAAAGATCAAACGATGAGGCGCCGCGAGTGGCGATCGCGCTGATGATGTCGTCCAATACCTCACCCTCAGGCAGCAGGTTCTCAAAAAACGTTTTTACCTGGTCGCCCACATAGCGCTGCGCCACCACCGGAAACTGAGGCGCCAAGACATAGCCCTGATCAGAGATCCACTCTGGGTCGTATTCAAAGAAGTATGCGGCTTGGGCGTGACCAAACCAGCCCATGGGGCGCACGGTATCCCAAACCCGAAGCCTGATCATGGTGCGCGCTCCGCAGTGGTTTTGGATGCTGTTTCATCCACGCTCCAACCCTCAATGTTTACCCGCAACCCCAATCCAAGGATTAGCTGGAGCATGAGGCTCAAGGAACAGCGGCTCGGGTCACTTTCGGCATCACGAATAAACGATTCGCTGACATTGCAAATCCCAGCCGCTTGGGCACGGGTAAGCCCTTGGCGCCTGCGTTCCTGAAGTAGCTGCTGAGAAAACAGCTTTAAGGTATCGGACGAAATAAGCATTTTGTTCTCATAAGGACATTAAATATCAATAATTGATCTTATAAGGTCATATTTTGCGCCGTGCAAGGTGATTTGTCTAGCTTTAACAGTCGGAGGCAGTCAGGTGCTGATTGGGCAGCGACCGTGCACGGTCAATAAAGTGTGACACCGTGTCACGGTTTTGGTTCATCCGCTGAGTGTGCTAGTGCCTACGCCAACCAAGTCATGCTTGCATCCTTGAACAGAAACGTTGTACGGCCGGTCAAACCTATGCCGGCACATGTGTCCCAGCTACTTGAACGCGAGGCCTGATCTTGGTAGTGCCCAAAGCCTGTAGCTCAGACAGAGTGGCAAAGTTCTAATCGGTTATAACTTTGGCAGGCGGGGTCTAGCTGGTGGCCAAACCTTATTTGGCCCTTGCCGAAAAAGTGTGTCACCGTGACACGTTTTCGCGCGGAACTTGTCGATGTTTGACTGCCGCTACTTGGAACCCATAGGTTAACAATGGCCGTCAAGAAGCAGGTGCGTCGACAATTTTGAAAAATTTGCTCTTGCAAGGGCGTTTTCTCTCCCTGGTTGCATATATCTGTAATTTTTGTTCTCTTGGGATCGCTCAAAGTTCTAATCGCTAGAACTTTAAAAGCACCTCAGTCATGTTGACACCGTCAAAGTGAATCCTGCGCCGGTATAGGGTAGGAGGCGCACCTCTCGTTGGCAGCTGATGGGTCATTGCTGGTCGGTTGTCGGAAAACGTGATTTCTTCCTTGCTGGCGCAGCGTGCATCACCTCGTCTTGTTGGAGCGGCGTGTGCCAGCAGGCTAACAGTGTTAGCTACAGCATGACTGTACGCAATAGGCGCAATGTTTTGCTCTCCGGGGAGCGTTTTTTCTCATTTTGAGTGATATATAACTAAATTTGTTCTTTTGGGGTCGTTGAATTTGATGCTCACAAGGTTTTTGTAACCTTACGGAGGCAGTCTCAGCGACCATAGAAGGCTGCCGGTATCCGTTGGATAAATTATCGATTGGGTACCGGCGTTTACCCTTGGCGCGCACCGTGGCTGATTCCAAAGAAGGGTTGACGAGCGTTCAACCCGCGTACCTAACGGAAACCGAGCCGATGAGGCAAAAGTCACAGCCTATGACTTATCAAGTTCTTGCGAGTGAGTCACGTTGACTCACTGAGTTTTCGGCCCAAGTCTTGGCCTAAGAGTTGGCCAGTTCTTACGGTAAGAGTTAGCTGGCCGAACACTGTGGCAGTGATCTCATAGAAACAATTAAGTCGTTGGAGGGCTTTAGTACGGCAAAATTGTCCTTTAACAGGCCGCTGAAATACCCCGCGCAAAAGTGTGGCGCCTTGCTCGGGACATTTGATTTCCACGCAACCCTTTCATATCGTGAACTCCCGACGCTTTTCGAGGCTGATTTCATCGGTTTGAGCCTCGTTTTCCCGCATTTCCCGCGC
>CANEVH010000009.1 GCA_947442105.1 Comamonadaceae bacterium
AACCTGCATGGGTGAGAGTTTTGCCAGCCGTGTTGCGGGGAGTTTGCTCAACGCTATTGGCATGCCTGAACTGGTATCGACTACGCAAGCAGACTATGAGGCGCTGGCGAGTGACTTGGCCCTGAACCCCGCAAAGCTTGCGGCTTTGAAGGCCAAGCTAGAAAAAAATAGACTCACTACGCCCTTGTTTGACACGCCCCGGTTTACCAAACACCTTGAGGCGGCTTATACGCAGGTATACCAGCGGTACAGAGATGATTTGCCACCGGAGCATGTGTATGTAGGCAGGTTTGGTACAACAGTTGATACTGTAGAAAACACTGGCGAAATTGAAGCATTGTTTCAGCAAGGTTTTGCGTTGCATCAGCAAGGCAAGCTAAGCGAAGCAAGCTCGGTTTATGAAAAAGTGCTAAGCATAAATTCAAAGCACTTTCATGCGCTGAATATGGCGGGAGCTTTAGAGGCACAGCTTGGCAACTTTGAAGCGGCCATAAGCTATATTTCATGTGCCATTGATATTAATCCAAATCGTGCTTCGTCTTACTACAACCGAGGCGAGGCGCTTCGGAAGCTTAAGCAAGCAGAGGCCGCAATTGCCAGTTACGAACAGGCAATTCAACTCAAACCAGATCATGCGGATGCCTATTTCAAGCGTGGGAATGTGCTACTAGAACTTAAACAAGCTGAAGCTGCACTTGCAAGTTATGAGCAAGCAATTCAACTCCAGCCCGACTATGCCGAGGCATATAGTAATCGGGGCAATGCCCAGCGGGAACTTAAGCAGCTTGGAGCAGCGCTTGCCAGCTTTGACAAGGCTATTCAACTCAAACCGGATTATTCAGATGCTTATAACAATCGAGGTAATGCACTCATAGAGTTAAAGCAACTTGAGGCAGCGCTTGCCAGCTTTAACAAGGCTATTCAACTCAAGCCGGATTATTCAGATGCTTATAACAATCGAGGTAATGCACTCATAGAGCTAAAACAGCCTGGAGCAGCGCTTGCCAGCTATGAAGCAGCATTTAATTTAATGCCCGCGTCAGATTATCTTCTTGGGAAAATATTACATACAAAAATGTATTTGTGTGACTGGCGAAGTTTTGAAGATGGCGTAAATGACCTATCGGAAAAATTAAAAAATAATCTAGCGGTATCCACAAGTTTCCCTACACTTGGATTGACCGATTCCTTAGCAACGCATCACCAAGTGGCCTTTATCTGGTCAAAAGACAAGCACCCCATAAATTCCGCGCTTGGTAGTTTATTAAAATCTGCACTCAAAGATAAAATCCGTATTGGATACTACTCTGCTGATTTCTACAACCATGCGACTGCATATCTCATGGCCGAACTGTTTGAGCGGCATGACAAGTCCAAGTTCGAAGTCATTGGATTCTCATTCGGACCGTCAGTGCAAGACGCGATGCGACAAAGGCTTGAAGCAGCATTTAGCCAATTCATAGATGTGCGATTGCAGTCCGACAAAGACGTAGCCCAGCTCTCTAGAAACATGGGCATAGACATCGCAGTTGACTTAAAAGGCCATACCGGCGACGCGAGGCCAGGAATTTTTTCCTACCGTGCAGCACCCATCCAAATCAGTTACCTCGGCTACCCCGGAACCATGGCCGCTGAGTACATAGACTACTTGATCGCAGACTCTACGTTGGTGCCAGTAGAGAGCCAAAAGCACTATTCCGAAAAAATTATCTATCTGCCAGACAGCTACCAAGTCAATGACAGGCAGCGCGTCATTGCCGACACTGTATACAGCCGCGAAACGCTGGGCTTACCCCATGAAGGCTTTGTATTTTGCTCCTTTAACAACAACTACAAAATTACCCCGCCAACCTTTGACGGCTGGATGCGCATTCTGCACGCTGTGCCAGGCAGTGTTTTGTGGCTGTTGGAGGACAACGCCACGGCGGCTATCAATTTGCGCAAAGAGGCCCAAGCCCGAGGCATAGATTCCCAGCGCTTGGTATTTGCCAAGCGAATGGACCTGCCAGAGCATTTGGCCCGGCACCGCGCGGCAGACTTGTTCATAGACACACTGCCTTGCAACGCACACACCACGGCCAGCGATGCTTTATGGGCAGGCTTGCCACTGCTGACCTGCATGGGTGAGAGTTTTGCCAGCCGTGTTGCAGGCAGTTTGCTCAACGCCGTCGGGTTGTCTGAACTGGTAACTACGACGCAAGCAGACTATGAGGCGCTGGCGATTGATTTGGCCCTGAACCCTGCAAAGATTGCGGCCTTGAAGGCCAAGCTGGAGGAGAACAGACTTACCACGCCCTTGTTTGACACGCCCCGGTTTACTAAACATCTTGAGGCGGCTTATGCGCAGGTATACCAGCGGTATAGGGATGATTTACCGCCGGAGCATGTGTATGTTAAATCTGGAACAGAGCTTATGAAATATTCAATAGTACAGGATGATGAAAAAAAAGAAGTTCAGCACAATAGTATGCCCGAGCGGGTTATGTACGCTTGCTGCCCGTTGTGCGAGTCTGCGAACATTGGAGAATTAACTATAGGTGATTGCTCAAAGCACCCTTTGTACAACCCTAAGATTAACCCGAAAATGCACTGGAAGAAGTGTTCGGATTGCTTGCATGTATTTACCAATGGTTTCTTTACAGAGGAAATATGTGAAATAGTTTTCGGAAATTCGCATCAAAATCAGGTAGTAGGGAACCAGATTGAGCAAAGCCGGGCTGTGTCTGCGCGAATGATTGAAAAGGTGCTTCCATTTGCATCTGAGGGTGTTTGGTTGGATGTTGGCTTTGGCAATGCTTCTTTGCTTTTTACTGCGCAGGAGTTCGGATTTACACCTGTTGGTATCGATTTGCGGAAAGAAAATGTGCACGCTTTGCGCGCGCTAAACGTTGAGTCGCATTGTGTTGACCTGTCTGAGTTAAAACTGAATGAGGCGTGTTCCGTCATCAGTATGGCAGATGTTTTAGAGCATATGCCTTTTCCTAAAGACGGACTTGTTTCGGCAAACAAGTTGCTGGCCAATGGCGGCGTTTTGTTGGTGTCTATGCCAAATACAGAGAATATAGTTTGGAGCTCACTCACTGCGAGCAACTCCAACCCCTATTGGGGGGAGTTAGAGCATTACCACAACTTTAGCCGCACTCGTTTGTACCAGTTATTGGATGAGCATGGGTTCAAGGTAATGCGGTATGGAATAAGCGAGCGCTACCGCGTGTGTATGGAGGTGGTCGCAGTCAAGGTACGCGATATTCACCAGAATTTGGTCGGCAGCGGGAAATATTGAGCCAAATGCTAGAGTCTTCGACCACGTTAACCAGAACTTTGTTGAATGCGCAAAGGTCGATCACCGTGGCCGAAAGCCCGCTACTTCAACCCCAACACCCAAGCCACCAGCCGCTTAGATTCCTCTGGCGACACCTGCGCGTTGGCCGGCATGTAGACCACGCCCCAGGCGCCGTTGCCGCCTTGGCGCACTTTGAGCGCTAAGCGTTCTAAGGCTGCGGGGTCGTTACGGTATTTGTCGGCCACCGCCTTGAAGGCCGGACCGACCACTTTTTTCTCAATGGCGTGGCAGGCCAGGCAGTTTTTCGACTTAGCAAAAGCGGCCTCGGCTGCTGCGTCCGCCCAGGCTGGTAGTCCGAGCAGCAGCGCAGCGCACGCGATTGCCAAGCGGGCGGCAGTTTGCATAACGGACGCCAATTTAGTAGTTGTCCAGCACCGCGCCCTTGCTGGCGGTGGATGCGTTGAAGGCAAACTTGGCCTGCACACCGCGCGTGTAGCGGGGCGCGGGCGCGGTCCAGGCGGCGCGGCGGTTGGCGATTTCGGCGTCGGGCACGTTGAGTTGCAGCAGCAGTGCGTGTGAGTCAATGGTGATGGAATCGCCCTCGTGGATGAGCGCGATGGTGCCCCCGGCTGCCGCCTCGGGCGCCACGTGGCCCACCACCATGCCCCAAGTGCCGCCGGAGAAGCGGCCGTCGGTGATCAGGCCCACGCTTTCGCCCAGACCCGCGCCAATCAGCGCGCCGGTGGGTGCCAGCATTTCCGGCATGCCGGGGCCGCCTTTGGGGCCCAAATAGCGCAGCACCATCACGTCGCCCGCCACAATCTTGCCGGCCAAAATGGCTTGCAGGGCCGATTGTTCGTCTTCAAACACGCGGGCCGGGCCGGTCATTACTGGCTTTTTCAGGCCGGTGATTTTGGCCACCGCGCCTTCGGGGGACAGGTTGCCTTTTAGGATAGCCAGGTGGCCCTGGGCGTACATGGGTTTATCGATAGGGCGAATCACGTCCTGGTCGGCGCGCGGCACGTCAGGAATGTCTTTGAGTGACTCGGCAATCGTCTGGCCGGTGATGGTGATGCAGTCGCCGTGCAGCAAGCCTGCGGCCAACAGGGTTTTCATGACCTGGGGGATGCCGCCGGCCTGGTGCAAGTCCACCGCCAGGTACTTGCCGCTGGGCTTGAGGTCGCACAGCACCGGGGTTTTGACGCGCACGCGCTCAAAGTCGTCAATCGTCCATTCCACGTCCGCCGCGTGGGCGATGGCCAAGAAGTGCAGCACCGCGTTGGTGGAGCCGCCGGTGGCCATGATGACGGCTACGGCGTTTTCAATCGACTTGCGGGTGACGATGTCGCGCGGTTTGAGGTCGTTTTTGATGGCTTCGATCAGCACTTTGGCCGATTCCTTGGCCGAATTCATTTTTTCGTCGTGCGGGTTGGCCATGGTGCTGGAGTAGGGCAGGGACATGCCCAAGGCCTCGAACGCGCTGGACATGGTGTTGGCCGTGTACATGCCGCCGCAGGAGCCGGGGCCGGGAATGGCGCGCTGCTCGATCTCGTGCAGGTCAAAGTCGCTTAAGTTGCCTGCGGCGTTTTGGCCGACCGCCTCAAACACGCTGACGATGTTGAGGTCTTTGCCCTGGTAGCGGCCCGGCAGGATGGTGCCGCCGTACACATAAATGGCCGGCACGTTGGCGCGCAGCATGCCCATCATGCCGCCGGGCATGTTTTTGTCGCAACCGCCCACCACCACCACGCCGTCCATCCACTGGCCTTGCACGCAGGTCTCAATGCAGTCCGAGATGACCTCGCGGCTCACCAGGCTGTATTTCATGCCCTCGGTGCCCATGGCCATGCCGTCCGAGATGGTGGGCGTGCCAAATACCTGGGCGTTACCGCCGGCTTCTTCGATGCCGGCAATGACCGCGTCGGCCAGCTTTTGCAGGCCGCTGTTGCAGGGGGTGATGGTGCTGTGGCCGTTGGCCACGCCGACCATGGGTTTTTTAAAGTCCGATTCCTCGTAGCCCATGGCGTAGTACATGGACCGGTTGGGCGCGCGCGATTTGCCTTCGGTGATGTTGGCGCTGCGGCGGTTGATGGGCAAGAGGGGGATGATTTTTTCGGACATGGGGCTTGGGGTGGGTGTGTGGGTCAGGCGCAAATTTTACGTCTGTACCGGCGGCGACGGCCTGTTGGTGGCGGCCTGGTATTTCGGCCTTTGGGTGGGCTTTTGTGAGGGCCTTGTGGAAGGCCTGACGCGCGCCGTCCTGATAATGGCGTCTTCGCCTCAACCATGCGCATCGCCCCAGAAAGCAAGCCACCTTATGAAAAAGCGTATTCCTAAACACCTGTTCATTGCCCTGCATGCGGCGCTGCTGGCGCTGGGTGCAGCGACCGCCTGCGCCCAATCTGTTGCAGCAAGTGCGCCGGTAGCACTTGCGGCGGTGGCTGAATCTGCGGCCAACCCCTACGGGTTTGAGGCCCTGTGGAGCGGCTCCGACCTGGTGGCCAAGTTGGTGCTGCTTCTGCTGTTCATCATGAGCGCAGGCAGCTGGTACATCTTGGTCGTCAAAGTGCTTGAGCAATCCAAAATGGCCAAGCAAGCCCGCGCCGCCCAGGCCTTTTGGAGCGCCAATACGGTGGCTGATGGCGCCCAGGCGCTGGACGCCGACAGCCCGTTTCGCTTGTTGGCCGACGCCGCCCACAACGCGGTGCAAAAGCAAGAGGGCCTGATGGGCCACATTCCCGTCAACGACTGGTTGGCCATGGCCATACAGCGCGCGGTGGACCGCATCAACAGCAAGGCCCAGGGCGGCCTGGCATTTTTGGCGACCGTGGGCTCCATTTCTCCTTTTGTGGGCCTGTTTGGCACGGTATGGGGCATTTACCACGCGCTCACGGCCATCGGCATTTCGGGCCAAGCGTCCATCGACAAAGTGGCAGGCCCCGTGGGCGAGGCGCTGATCATGACCGCCATAGGCCTGGCCGTGGCCGTGCCTGCGGTGCTGGCCTACAACTGGTTGGTGCGGCGCAATAAGGCGGTGATGGACGAGGTGCGCGCTTTTGGCAGCGACCTGCACGCGGTGGTGCTGGGCACCATCAAGGCTTAAATCCTGCCATGGCCCTGCAAATAGGCTCCAGCGCCGATGGCGATGACGCCGTCATTGCCACCATCAACACCACGCCCTTGGTGGACGTGATGCTGGTGCTGCTAATCATCTTCCTGATCACCATTCCGGTGGTTACCACCTCGATTCCCGTGGTGCTGCCCAAAGAACGGGTGGACGTGCGCGAGACCCAGCCCGAGAACATCATCATCTCGGTGGACAAAGACAGCAATGTCTATTGGTACGACAGCCGCGTCAGCAGCGTGGATGCCTTGGTCGAGAAACTCAAAAAGGTGGCAACCATGAAGCCCCAGCCCGAAGTGCAGGTGCGCGGCGACATGGCGGCGCGTTATGAGGGCGTAGGCAAGGTCTTGCTGGCCTGCCAGCGCGCTGGCATCGCCAAGGTCGCCTTCATCACCGAACCCCCGGCGCTGAACTGAGCGCTGTGGCTCGAATATCAAAAAACAAGGCACCCATGGCCATCAACCTAAGAAACATCAGCGGCTCGGACGAGCCAGAGCTGATGATGGACATCAACACCACGCCGCTGATTGACGTGATGCTGGTGCTCTTGGTCATGCTGATCATCACCATTCCCATCCAGCTGCATTCGGTGAACCTGGAAATGCCGGTCGGTGCCCCGCCGACCACGCAGGCCAAGCCCGAAAAAATCCAGATCGACATTGACGCCAAGAGCGTCATCTATTGGCAGGGCGTGGCACTTTCAGCCGAGGCTTTGGACGAAAAAATGAAGGCCATCAGCCAACAAGGCACGCAACCAGAGGTGCACATCCGCCCCCACAAGAACGCGCGCTATGCGGTGTTTGCCAACGTGCTGGCCAGCACCCGCCGGGTGGGCCTGAGCAAAATTGCCGTGATTGGCGCGGAGCAGTTTGTCCAATGAACACCTTGCTGGGGCTGTCCCACTACGGCAAGCCCGACCCGGCCAGCCGCGTAAAAGGCATTGTGGTCGTGGTGGCGCTGCACGTGCTGATTGGCTACGCGCTGGTCTCCGGAATGGCGCGCGAGGGCTTGGACCTGGTCAAAAAACCGCTCGAAGCGGTGGTGATTCAGGAGGTGATGATTCCTCCCCCGCCGCCCCCGCCTTTACCCAAAAAAGTGGAACTAATCAAAGAGCCGCCCAAGGTGCAGGCCCCTGCGCTACCCTTTGTGCCGCCCCCGGATGTACCACCGCCGGTAACCAGTACTGCGCCGGTCATTGCTGCCACACCAACGCCGCCGCCAGCGCCGACGGTGATTGCGCCGCCCCCGCCGCCAGCCTCGCCTGGCCCAGTAGCGACACCGGCCTTACCTGCCGCCAAGAGCTTAGCCATTGGGGTGGCCTGTCCCACCCAAGTCAAGCCCGATATGCCGCGCAGAGCGTTCCAAGACGGCACCGAGGGGGTAGTAAAGGCGCAAATTTTGATCAGAAACGGCGTGGTGCAGGAAGTCACTATCCTGTCGGGGCCACGCGTGTTTCATGCAGCGGTCAAGAGTGCGATTCAGCAATACAAGTGCGTGGCTGACGGACCCGAAGTGCTAGCCACTCAGGAGTTCAGCTTCAAGCTGGATTGACCCCGGCGCTTGGCGCGCCGGTGCATGGTCCTTTATTCCTGTTCCAAAAACCGCTGCGCGTCCAGCGCGGCCATGCAACCGGTGCCCGCGCTGGTGATGGCCTGACGGTAGACGTGGTCTTGCACGTCGCCTGCGGCAAACACGCCGGGCACGCTGGTCTGCGTTGCAAAGCCTTTGAGGCCGCCCTGGGTGACGATGTAGTTGTTCTCCATGGCGAGTTGGCCCTGAAAAATCTCGGTATTGGGCGCGTGGCCAATGGCGATAAAGCAGCCTTGCAGCGTGATGTCTTCCAGCGCGCCCGTGGTGGTGCTTTTGAGGCGGATGCCGGTCACGCCGCTGGCGTCGCCCAGCACTTCGTCTAGGGTTTGGAAGGTTTTGAGTTCAATCTTGCCTGCGGCCACCTTGTCCATCAGCTTGTCCACCAGAATGGGTTCTGCCTTGAACTTGTCGCGGCGGTGCACCAAATAGACCTTGCTGGCAATGTTGGACAGGTACAGCGCCTCTTCCACCGCCGTGTTGCCGCCGCCCACCACGCAGCACACCTGGTCGCGGTAGAAAAAGCCGTCGCAGGTGGCGCAGCCCGACACGCCACGGCCCATGAACGCCGTCTCAGACGGCAAGCCCAGGTATTTGGCCGAGGCGCCGGTGGCCAAAATCAGCGCGTCGCAGGTGTAAGTGGTGTCGTCGCCTTGGAGGGTGAAAGGGCGTTTGCTCAGGTCCACGGTGTTGACGTGGTCAAAAATGATTTCGGTTTTAAAGCGCTCGGCGTGTTCTAAAAAGCGCTGCATCAGCTCGGGGCCTTGCACACCGTTCACGTCGGCCGGCCAGTTGTCCACTTCGGTGGTGGTCATCAGTTGGCCACCCTGGGCCATGCCGGTCACCAGCACCGGTTTCAGGTTGGCGCGCGCGGCGTAGACGGCAGCGGTGTAGCCCGCAGGGCCAGAGCCCAGAATCAGGACGCGGGCGTGGTGTGTTTTGGACATAAAAACCTTTTTTTGGAAAATGCGGTGGCGCAAGCTTGCGCCAGGGAAGGTCGCCTACAAACCGGTGCGCGGTGGTGTGGAGTGCCAACACACACACGCCGGTTCTTGGTAAACGTACGCGTATTTTAAGAAGCCGCCGATGCCGGCCTGCGCGGCCTGTCAGGCCAAGCGCGCTTTTTTGGCCTGACGCGTAGCATTGCTCCAAGCCCAGCCGGCGTTACCAGCGGGTGTTCCATGGGGTGCGGTAAGCTTCCGGCACCGCGCTGGGGGCCTACATCCCGGCGCGGCTGTACACCACGCCATGACCTATTCGCTGCACACCTTAAACAACCCGTCTTACGACCCGCCCGCCGCGCCCACAGGCTGGGTGCGCTTTGCGAATGAAGCTGCCATTGTGCTGGGCTTTTTGGTGCTGGCGTTCACCGGCTTGGCGCTGCTGGGTTACTCCCCGCAAGATGCGGCCTGGACCACCTCGGGCACCGGCGCGGCACCGCTGAACCCTGCCGGGCGCCTGGGTGCCCTGGTCGCTGACTGGGGCTATTTTTTGTTGGGTTATTCCGTGTGGTGGCTGCTGGCGGTGGGGGTTCGCGCCTGGGTGGCATTAGTGGCGCTGCGCTGGGGTGGGGCACCGGAGCGCGCCTTCGCGCAAGGCGCAGAACACGCTGCACCATCCCGCTGGCCTGGTGTGCGCGTGCTGTTTTGGCTGGGCTTGGTGCTGCTGCTGTGTTCCAGCGCCACGCTGGAATGGAGCCGCCTGTACCGGCTAGAGGCGCATTTGCCCGGCCACAGCGGCGGCGTGCTGGGGTATTTGGTGGGGGCGCAAAGCGTGCGCTGGCTGGGTTTTCCTGGCGCGGGTTTGCTGGCCATTGCGCTGGGCGTGTTGGGCGCGGGCTGGGCGTTTCGGTTTTCTTGGTTGCGGACGTCCGAAGCTCTGGGCGCCTGGATAGTTGGCCGCTGGGACGCGCTGCGTGCGCGCCGCGAGATGGCCCAAGACATGGAATTGGGGCAAAAAGCCGCGCGTGAGCGCGAAGTACCGTTTACCGAACCTTTGATGGAGGTCGCGCCGGGCACCCCGGCCGAGGTGGTCGCAGCACCCACCCCCGTGCCCGAGCCCCGCGTGCTGCTCGAACCCCGCGCGGTGGAGTTGCCCCCCAGCACACGGGTGGCCAAAGAGCGCCAAAAACCCCTGTTTGCCGATATGCCCGACAGCAAGTTGCCCCAGGTAGCACTGCTGGACGACGCGCTCTTGCGCCAAGAAACCGTGTCGCCGGAGACGCTGGAGATGACCAGCCGCATGATCGAGAAAAAGCTCAAGGACTTCGGCGTGGAAGTGCGCGTGGTGCTGGCCCAACCGGGGCCGGTGATTACCCGCTACGAGATTGAGCCCGCCACCGGCGTCAAAGGCTCGCAGATTGTGGGCCTGGCCAAAGACCTCGCGCGCTCTTTAAGCCTGGTGTCCATCCGCGTGGTGGAGACGATTCCGGGCAAAAACTACATGGCGCTGGAGTTGCCCAACGCCAAACGCCAGTCCATTCGCCTGTCCGAGATATTGGGCTCGCAGGTCTACAACGACGCCAAGTCCTTGCTCACCATGGGTTTGGGCAAGGACATTATTGGCAAGCCCATCGTCGCCGACCTGGCCAAAATGCCCCACGTGCTGGTGGCCGGTACCACGGGTTCGGGCAAGTCGGTGGGTATCAACGCCATGATTTTGAGCCTCTTGTACAAGGCCGAGGCGCGCGATGTGCGCCTCTTAATGATCGACCCCAAGATGCTGGAGATGAGCGTCTACGAAGGTATTCCCCACCTGCTGGCCCCCGTGGTGACCGATATGCGCCAGGCCGCCCACGGCCTGAACTGGTGCGTGGCCGAGATGGACAAGCGCTACAAGCTGATGAGCAAAATGGGCGTGCGCAACCTGGCCGGCTTTAACGCCAAGCTGGACGAAGCCACGGCCAACGGAACCTTCATCTACAACCCGTTTAGCCTCACACCCGAAGACCCCGAGCCGCTGCAGCGCCTGCCCCACATCGTGGTGGTGATTGACGAGCTGGCCGACCTGATGATGGTGGTGGGCAAAAAGATCGAAGAGCTGATCGCCCGTCTGGCACAAAAAGCGCGCGCCGCCGGTATCCATTTGATTTTGGCTACCCAGCGCCCCAGCGTGGACGTGATCACCGGGCTGATCAAGGCCAACATCCCCACGCGCATTGCGTTTCAGGTGAGCAGCAAGATTGACAGCCGCACCATCCTGGACCAGATGGGCGCCGAGGCGCTCTTGGGCATGGGCGACATGCTGTACATGCCCAGCGGCACCGGCCTGCCGATTCGCGTGCACGGCGCCTTTGTGAGTGACGAAGAAGTGCACCGCGTGGTGAAGTACCTCAAAGAGCAGGGCGGCGAGCCCAATTACGTCGAAGGTCTGCTAGAAGGCGGCACCGCAGAAGGCGACGATGGCGACGGCACCTTTGGCGACGCCAGCGGCGAGAAAGACGCGCTCTACGACCAGGCGGTAGAAGTGGTGCTGAAAAACCGCAAGGCCAGCATCTCCCTGGTGCAGCGCCACCTGAAAATTGGCTACAACCGCGCCGCGCGCTTGGTGGAAGACATGGAGAAAGCCGGCCTGGTCAGCGCCATGAGCGGCAGCGGCCAGCGGGACATTTTGGTCCCCGCGCGGGCTGAATGACGCAAACGCAAGGATGAAAACAGCATGAAGACAATGAAAGCCTTGCGCCTTGTAATGGCAGCTACCCTCTGGGCCACTTTGGCCACTCTGGGCACCGGCACTGCATGGGCCGGCGGCCTGGACAGCCTGGACGCCTTTGTCAAAAACGTCAAAAGTGGCCGCGCCAGCTTCACCCAAACCGTGACCGCTCCGGCCAAAGACGGCCAGGTTTCCCTCCCCAAGGTGTCGGGCGGAAGCTTTGAATTTGCCCGGCCCAATCGCTTCAAGTTTGTCTACAAAAAGCCGTTTGAACAAAGCATCGTGGCCGACGGCCAGACGCTGTGGCTCTACGACGTGGACTTGGCCCAGGTGACTGCGCGCAAACAGGCCGCCGCCCTGGGCTCCACGCCCGCCGCCCTGATTGCCGCTGCGCCGGACCTCAAGGCCCTGCAAGCCGAATACGAACTCAGCGACGCCCCCAGCGCCGACGGCCAGGAATGGCTAAAGGCGACACCCCGCTCCAAAGACGGCAGCCTGCAAAGCGTGCGCGTGGGCTTTAAGGGCGGCGTGCTGGCCACGTTGGAAATTTTGGACAGCTTTGGCCAGCGCTCGGTCTTGCAGTTCAGCGCCTTTGAGGTCAATGCCGCGCTGGACGCCAGCGCCTTTGCCTTCAAACCCCCGGCGGGGGTGGACGTGGTGCGGCAGTAAGGCGCAGGCCCGGCGCCGCACTCGCATGTCCGATCTTTTTCAGCCCAAACCCACACCCCCGCTGGCCGAAGCGCTGCGCCCGCAAACGCTGGCGGACGTCATCGGCCAAAGCGATTTGCTGGGCCCGGGCAAGCCGCTGCAACTCGCCTTCGCCTCGGGCAAGCCGCATTCCATGATCTTGTGGGGGCCGCCCGGCGTGGGCAAAACCACGCTGGCGCGCCTCACCGCGCAAAGCTTTGGCTGCCAGTTCATCGCCTTGTCGGCGGTGTTCTCAGGCGTTAAAGACATACGCGCGGCCATGGAACAGGCCCAGGCCAACCTGGCGCAGGGCCAGCACACGATTTTGTTTGTGGACGAAATCCACCGCTTCAACAAATCGCAGCAAGACGCGCTCTTGCCCTACGCCGAGTCGGGCTTGGTTACTTTGATAGGTGCTACCACCGAGAACCCATCGTTTGAGGTGAACTCCGCGCTCCTGTCGCGCGCGCAGGTCTACGTGCTCAAGTCGCTCACCGACGAAGAGTTGCGCCTGCTGCTGGCGCGTGCGCAAGACAAAGTGCTGGGCCATTTGCAGTTTGACGAGCGCGCTGTTTCTACCCTGGTGGGTTATGCCGACGGTGACGCCCGACGCCTGCTCAACCTGCTGGAGCAGTGCAACACGGCCGCGGGCGCGGCGGGCGTCAGCCAGATTGACGCGGCCTTTATCGAAAACGCGCTTGCCATCAACGCCAAGCGCTTTGACAAAGGCGGCGACAACTTTTACGACCAAATTTCGGCCCTGCACAAATCGGTGCGCGGCTCCCACCCCGACGCCGCGCTGTACTGGCTGTGCCGCATGTTGGACGGCGGCGCCGACCCCAAATACCTGTCCCGCCGCATTGTGCGCATGGCCTGGGAAGACATTGGCTTAGCCGACCCCCGCGCCATGCAAATCGCCAACGATGCCGCGCTCACCTACGAGCGCCTGGGCTCGCCCGAAGGCGAACTCGCCCTGGGCCAAGCGGTGATCTACCTGGCCGTAGCCGCCAAAAGCAACGCCGGCTACAACGCGTACAACAAGGCCCGCGCCTTCGTCAAAACCGACAAAAGCCGCGAAGTGCCCGTGCACCTGCGCAACGCCCCCACCAAACTCATGAAAGAACTGGGCTACGGCCACGCCTACCGCTACGCCCACGACGAACCCCACGCCTATGCGGCTGGTGAAACTTATCTTCCTGAAGGCATCGCAGAACCGGCTTGGTATCAGCCAGTACCGCGCGGGCTGGAGGGGAAGATTGGGGAGAAGATGGCTTTTTTGAAAGGGCTGGATGCGGGGGTGGGGGAGGGGTGACTATGGGCCTATCTGGGGACAGCGGGGGGCGATTAGTAAGGGCGCGAAACCGACAGTGTCCAGCGATTTCTTCCTAACAGCCAACTATGCCTATGCCCGCTTCGGACCGAAACCTGGCAGCGCGCTAAGCGTCGCCCAAACACCGCTTAGCAGCGGCCGCGGTGCTATTTAAATAGTTCCGCATGCGTGCCAGCGCGCACGAACACCACCAAACCGGGCTTGGCAAAGTCATCGAGTTTGTAGGCCAATAAAAAGTCGCCACCGATATGGCATTCCCGGTGCCCTGCCCAATCGCCACCCAAGGCGTGATCAAGCCATTCAGCTCCCAAGGCGCCATCATTGGCGATCAACAAAAGCATTGCCTCCTTGAGTCGGTTCAGGTCGTAACGGCCCGAACGCGACAACCGTTCCCAGTCCCTTAAAAACGACTTGGCATAGTCCGCCGCCCGTGGTGTAGACGCGCGCTTACTTGCTGCGGTTCTTTTCGAGGTCATCGAGCAATTCAGCAGCGCTGCCAAAGCGCGCGTGGCGTGTGCGCGTAATCTCGTCAGCCTCTGCCATTGCCACCAGTGTTTCCGCGTTCGGCGCTTTGAGCGCAAACGGCATTTGCTTGTCTGCGACGACACGCATCAAAAACACACGCACAGCGTCTGACACGGTCAAGCCCATGGAGGCCAATGTTTCAGTGGCTTGCGCCTTCATTTGCTCGTCCAACCGGACATGAACCATCGTAGTTGAAGCCATCACGAACCCCTTCAAATTTGAGATACATTGTATTGCACTGGCAGCGCTGTCCCAAATACTGCCGCCCCCAAACACCCGTAGCAGCGCCGCATCCTGCGCACGGCCTGGGGCGACATTGGCTTACCAGGGGGAAGATTGGGGAGAAGATGGCTTTTTTGAAGGGGCTGGATGAGGGGGCGGGGAAGGGGTGAGTGGCTGGCGGTAGGCTTCCAGAAACACCAGCGGCGTCAAGATCGGCACGCTCCGCCACGGGTGCAAAACCAGCAAATCGGCGTCGCTGCTGACCAGCACGTCCGCATTACACGCATGAACCAGTGCCAAGAACTGATCGTCTTTCGGGTCGCGGCATGGCGGCTGAACGCGGGCTGTGTCGGCCTCGGGCACTTCGAACAACAAGGATCGGCTGCGGATGATGGCGGCAAACTCCGCGCGCAGGGCGGCATTCAAATACCGGTCGAACTTGTCGCGCTGCAACACGCTTTCCAATTCAGCCAGCGTAGACCGTGATGCACATACCTGGGCGGTGGCCAAAGCGTGGGCCAGTGCCCGGTGGGGTGCTGAGCCGGCACGCAGCGCAGCGCTCACCAAGGTGCTGGTGTCAAACACCACGCGCTTGTAAGCGATCAACGTAACTCTTTCACCAGGCGCAGTACGTCTTGATCGGTCAGTTCCGCAGCCGCTGGTAGCGCGCTGGCGGCGGCACGCTGACCCCAAGCCTCAAAGTCTGCGACGGCACCGCTGCGACTGGCGCGTGCGTTCGTGAGGTCCTCCATGTCCTTTGGCGACACGATAAACGCTGCCGTACGCCCATTGCGGGTAATGACGATGGGTTCGCGCTGAACCGCGTCCAGCAAGCGGCCAAAGCGGTTTTGGGCCTCTACAGAGGTCATGGTGATCATAGCCAACTCCTTTGGATACTAGTTACTCTGTACAGTGTAGCTAGAGAAGGACTTTTCTCGGGCGTAGAAATTCAGAGCTTGGCAGCGACTGCAAAACTATGCGTCGGCGAATGAGAAAAACGTGCTTTGGCGGTGCAGCGCAGGCGCCCGGCCCCGTCACCCGGTACCGCGCCACCTGCGTTAGCCGCACCATGCAAACGCCACGCCAACCCAGGTGTACTAACGCTAGCCCGCTCAGCCTTCCGCTCAATCAGCGCGTTTGCAGGCGGCCTCGGCTGCAATGCCCAGGCCACACCGCATCGTTCAGACTGTATGGCCGCGCTTCACAGCAGCATCAATCAGCGCCACGATGTCGTCTGGGCTGTCTTCTTGCAGGAAGTGGCCGCCCTTGAGCGTGACGTGTGCTTGGCCCTTGGTGCCGGGAATGAACTTCTGGAAAACAAGGTCGCCCCCTTTGGTGACGGGGTCGTTGTCGCTGAAGGTGGTGATGAAAGGTTTGTCAAACGCAGACAGCACTTCCCAGGCCGCCTTGTTTTCGGCCACCGACGGATGCTGCGGCGTGATGGGTACCAGCGTGGGGAACTGGCTAGCGCCCGCCTTGTAAGTGACGTCGGGAAAGGGCGCGTCGTAGGCCGCTATCTCGTCACGGCTGAGCTTGCGGGTGACACCCATGGCAACGATCTGGCCAATAGGGAGGTCGTTGGTACTTTGGCTAAAGGCGAGCCAATCCAAAAACCCCTTGCCCGGGTCGTTTCCCAATGGAAGTATGGTGTTGCCGGCAAGGACGCGGGCAAAACGGTCCGGGAAAGCGGCAACCAGGCGCAGTCCGAGCAGGCCGCCCCAGTCTTGGCAAAAAAGGGTAATGTCCCGCAGGTCCATGGTCGTGAGCCAGGTGCTCAGCCACGCCACGTGGCGCTCGTAGGTGTAGTCGTTTCTTTCGGCCAGCTTGTCCGAACGGCCAAAGCCGATCAGGTCGGGGGCGACGACGCGGTAGCCCAATTCAACGAGTTTCGGGATGATGTGGCGGTACAGGTACGACCAGGTTGGCTCGCCGTGCGTCAGCAGAACGGTAGGGCCGTCACGTGGGCCTTCGTCCACATAGGCTAGTCGCAAGGATTGGCCGGTGGCTGCATCGCTAATCTGGGTGTAGTGGGCTTGAAAAGACCAGTCCAGCAGGTTTTCAAAACGGGAATCTGGGGTGCGCAGAATGTTCATGGGATTGCTTCCTTAGAAAGTGAGGGGGAGGGGGGCTTCGTCGTCGAGTGGCTTGTGTCAAAACCCCCCGTAAGGCGAAAAAGGTTTCATGGCGGGGGGTGCAGCGCACCTTCGTGTCATTGGGTAATGCCCCACAGCAGGCTAGGCGGTGATCGGTCCATCCACCGCGCTGGGTAGCGTGCTTGCTCGCTGAACCAGCGCGCGCCCACGTGGCTCCACACCACCGCCACCAAAGCAAGCGTGAGCACGCTTAACGTCACGGGCATCCACAGGGCGTTGGCGTTGGCGTGGACATGGATCATGATCAGCGCATTGGCGCCCGCCGGTGGATGCACCGTGCCGCTGAGCAGCATGTAGCCCAGCGTGAGCGCTTGCGCTAGGGCGTAGACCCACAGCGCATCGCCCAAGCACTGCCAGCACACCACACCGATGGCCGCCGCCCCCAAGTGGCCGCCCAAGAGCGCGCGCGGTTGCGCGGCAGGTGCGCGCGTCAGCCCAAACAAAAACACGGTAGAGCCCCCCAGTGAGGCCAGCAAAAGGGGGATTGGGGCGGCCCGGCCACGAAAAGCGCAAGCCCCAGCCCCGCAGCGGCGCCGACTAGGCTCCACAAAAGCCGCAACGCAGTGCGCCACTGGAAGGCCGAAACAGGGTTCAGTTGCATACCACCCAGACTGGTGTTGCGCCACAGGGCGATGATTTATTCATGAGGCCTTCAAAGTTGTGGCACTGTAAGTGCCAACTATTTGCGGGGTCAACCCAGGGTTTTCCCTGGGAATCTAGGGCGTTCGCAAGGCCAATTAATCAGGGAGGTCGGCGCAGCATTCGGCGTCTTTTTCGGCGCCTTACCCGGCGTTTTTTTCGGCGTTCCACGGATGCCTGCGCCCTGGCGCTGAACTCGCCTGGCGCATGCGCCGTTTTGGGTGTGGGCGCCGATCAAAGGCCGCCGATCACAGCGGTCGACGAGGTGAGCTTGGCCGCTCGCCGCTCCATGGACGCGTCTGGCTGCTTCAATCCCCCGATGTGCCCAATACCTGCGCCACCTGCACCAGCCGCGCCTGGGGGTCGGGCTGGGCCAGAAGCGCCATTTTTTCCTCTGCTGAGAGCGGCAGCAGTTCAGCCCAGCGGTTGGCCACCCAGCCGCATTCGTCCAGGCGGTAGGGGGCTTGCAGGGGCAGTTCGCCCAGGCGCCCGTCGGTTTGTGCTTGGGCGATGCCCCGGCCCAGGCGGTTGGCCAGGGGCTGTAGCTTTGGCGGTAGGGGCGTGGGCGCGTCGTCGCTCAAATAGTCCACCTCGCCGTACCACACGCCGTAGGGCCCGGCCTCAATGGCGCCCAGCGTAAAGCGCTTGCCGCCTACGCAGCGCACCCGCAGCAGCGCCGCTTGCAGGGTTTCCAGCGTCTCAATGTGGGCCAGCGTGCCAACAGGGTGAAGCCGGGGCACCTGGCCGGGCACCGTCACTTCATTGCCCTGGGCCAGCCAGGCCACGCCAAAGGGGGTGTGCTCGCGGTGGCAGCGGCGTATCAGGTCCAGATAGCGCACCTCAAAGATTTGCAGGTGCAGCACGCCGTCGGGAAACACGCCGTGGGACAAAGGAAAAAGGGGAATGCGTTCCATGCAAGGGGGCGGCCAGCGCCTCAAGGGGTGAGGGCCTGTTTGTAACCGGCTTTGGCGTGCGGCACGGGTCTTTGGGGTTTTTTGACTTCACAAGCTCAGGGTTTGCGCTAGGCCAGTTTCTTGTTGCCTTCTCGCAGGAGTGCAGCAAAATCAAGGGGATGCAAGCCAATACCGAACACTTTCCCCTGCTCCCGCCCAACGACCCGCTGCGCACTGCGCTGCATAACGAAGTGCACGCCCGCCCCCCGGCGAGCTTGCAGTTGCCCGCGCTGGTGGTGTTTGTGGCGGTGCTGAACGCCGGGGTGTCGCGGCAGCAGGAGTGGGAGCACTTGCGCCAGTTGCCAGGCCAAGCGGATTTGGCGCTGGAGGCCTTGAACGACAACTTTGTGCGCCTGCGGCCCGAGGGCTATACCGTGAAGTACGAGCGGCATACCGAGTTCACCCGCTACTCGCTGGTGCAGCAGTTGCCCTCGTCAGACAGGGTGAACACGGCCCACGATCTGGCCAGCCAGTGGGCCTTGCCGTCGCGGTGGTTGCACCATATTCCGGGCACCACCGTGGCTGCGGTGACGCTGGCCCTGGTGCACGGCGATTTGGCTGACCTGACGCACAACGGCCCGGTCATGGAGCAGGCGCGCCAGTGGCTGGGGGGCACGCAGGTGGTGGCTTCGCTGCTCGGCGGCGGCCACTCGTGTGCCTTGACCGAGTTTCAAATCGGCGAGGACGGCTTTGAACGCATGCTGGTCGTTGCGCCCCTGGGCGTTAGCCAGTCCCGCGCCGGGCGCATCTCGCAGCGTTTGTTAGAGATTGAGACCTACCGCCTGATGGCTTTGCGCGGTCTGCCGGTGGCCAAGGGGCTGGGCGCCATGCTGGCACAAGCCGAGGGCGCGCTGTCTGGCATTACCGCGCGGCTGGAGAGCAAGGCAGCGTCTGACCAAGAGTTGCTGGACGACCTGGTGGCCCTGGCCGCGCAGGTAGAGCGCGCCATTGCCGACCACAGCTACCGGTTTTCTGCCACCCAGGCCTACTACACGCTGGTGGGCCAGCGCATTGCCGAGTTGCGCGAAAAAGTGGTGCCGGGCACGCAAACCATAGGCGAGTTCATGCAACGCCGGCTCTCACCGGCCATGGCTACGGTGGCGGCTACGTCGCAGCGCCTGGTGACTTTGTCCGAACGGGTGTCGCGCACCAGCGCTTTGCTGCGCACCCGCGTGGACATTGCCACCGAGCAGCAAAACCAGCAGTTGCTCGAAAAGCTCACCCGCGGCCAAGAGATGCAGCTGCGCCTACAAACCACGGTGGAAGGGCTGTCGATTGCCGCCATCTCTTACTACGTGGTGAGCCTCTCGTACTACGGCACCAAGGCACTCAAATCGTCGGGCTTGCCGATCAACCCGGACATCGCTGCCGGAGCCTTGATGCCCGTGGTGTTGTGGGGCGTGTGGCGCATGACGCGGCGCATCCACGCCGCGCTCAAGCCCAATTAACGGTCTTACAGCGCCGTCAGCGCGCGCCGTAGCCCATGGTTTGCGGCAGCCACAGCACGATTTGCGGGAAAAACGTCATGGCCAGCAGCAAGGCCAGCAGCATGAGCAAAAAGGGCCAGCCTTCGCGCATCATGTCACCAATCGGGATGCAGGTGAGCGCCTTGGTCACAAACAGCAGCATGCCAAAGGGCGGGTGAATCAGGCCAATCATCATGTTCAGCACCACCAGCACGCCAAAGTGCACCAGGTCCACGCCCAGCAGGCGCGCTGCCGGCAGCAGCATGGGCACAAACACCAGCAGTAGCACCGACACGTCTAAAAAGCAGCCCAGCACCAAGAAAAGCAGGTTGACCAGCAGCAAAAACTGAATTTGCGTGAGCTGCATGCCCGCCACCCACTGCGCCATGGCCTGGGGCACGCCCTCGGCGGTGAGCGCGTAATTGAGCATGAAGGAGCCGGCCAAGATCAGCGTGATGACCGCGCTGCCGCGTGCCGACTCCAGCACCACGGCCCAAAAACTGCGCCAATTCAAAGCCCGAAACACCAGGGTAGACAACACCAGCGCATGCAGAGCGGCCACGGCGGCCGCCTCGGTGGGCGTAAAGGCACCCGAATAAATGCCGCCCAGCAAAACAATGGGCATGGACAAGGGCAGGGCGCCGCGAAAGGCCAGAGTGGCCCATTCCGACCGGGGCACCGGCGCCTCGCGCGGCATATTGCGCCGCACCGCAATCCAGTGCACCACCAGCATCATCAAACCCGCCATTAAAAAGCCCGGCACCACGCCGCCCAAAAACAGCGCACCCACCGAGGTGCCCGAGACCATGGCGTAAATCACCATGGGGATAGACGGCGGAATGATAGGCCCCAGCGTGGCGCTGGCCACCACCACCGCCCCGGCGAAACCGGGTGAATATTCCGGCTTTTTCAGCATTTGCCGAATGGTGACCAAGCCGGGGCCTGCGGCGTCGGCAATGGCGCTGCCGCTCATACCCGAAAAAATGACGCTGACCAAAATGTCCACCTGCGCCAGCCCGCCGCGCATGCGCCCCACCAAGATGCGGCAAAAGTCAAAAATGCGCTCGCTCACCGTGCCCGCGTTCATCAAGTTGGCGGCAAACACAAACAGGGGCACGGCCAGCAGCACGTAGCTGTTGTACAGGCCGTTGCTCACCTGCTCGGCCACCAGCCCCAGGTCTTGGCGCGTGGCCAGCAGGTAGGCAATACCTGCGGCCAACATGCCAAAGCCGATGGGCATGCGCAGCAAGAGCGCAGCCACCAGCACGCCCACCAAGACCAGCAGGCCCCCGCTCATGGCGCGGGCCTCACAGACGTAACTCCGCGTCCAGGCCGCGCCCCTGCACCGCCCCGACGGTCGCCCAGGCGCAGCGCAGCACCAGGGCCAGCAGCAGCATCACAAAGGGCAGGTAAATCCACATGAATGAGACGCCCAGCACCGGCGAGCCCTCGCGGGCCATGAAATGCACATAGTCCCAGCTTGCGGGCAGCGCCACGGCTGCCAGCCCGCCCACCAGCAGATTGCCCACAATGCGCATTACCTGGCGGCTGCGGCGGCTGGCGCTGTTCCACAGCAGGTCAAACACCACGTGTTCGCGCTCGGGCACCACCCAGGCGGCGGTCCACAAAATCACCCACAGATACAGGATGACTGCCGCCTCGTCGGTCCAAGGCAGCGGCTTGTTGAAGCCAAAGCGGGCGCTGATTTGCACAATGAACACGCCAAACAAGGCCAGAAAAAGCAGGCCTGAAACAGTTTGGGTGCCTGCGCGCCAGGCCTGGGTCAGGCGCTGGCGCCAGGGCTTGGACTTGGGCGTTGGCGCGGACTTGGGCGTGGGTGCCACCACTTGGGCGCTGGGCGCTGGCATGCGGTATCAGCGCACCGCGTTGATGCGCTCCACCAGCCCAGCGGGCCAGGCTTTGGCGTAGTCCGAGTTTTGGTAGCGCTGCTGCACCGCTTTGTGAAAGGCGTCCAAGTCCGGCGTGCTGACTTGCAGGCCTTCTTTGCGGAAAAACTCCAGCAGTTGCGACTCTTCTTTGATGCGGTTCTCGTTGTTGTACTGGGCGGTGGCCTGGGCTGCAGCCATCACCTTTTGGCGCTGCGCGGGCGTTAGGGCGGCTAGCGCTTTGTTGGAAATAGTGATGAACAAGCTGTCGACCAGGTGGCTGGTGAGCACGATTTGCTTGGTCACCTCATAAAACTTGGCCGCACGCACCGAGGGCAGGGGGTTGTCTTGGCCGTCGATGGTGCCGGTTTTCAGGCCCAGATAGACCTCGCCAAAGGCCAGCGGCGTGGCGGTGGCGCCCAGAGCCTCGCCTAAAAACAGCCATTCTTTGGAGCCGGGCATGCGCAGCTTCACGCCTTTGAGGTCGGCCGGTGTTTTGACGCTGCGCACTTCGCGCAGATTGAGCTGGCGCGTGCCCAGATAGGCGGTGGCCAGTGGCGTGACGTCCATTTTGTCGGCCACGGCCTTGAACATCTCTGCGCCAATGGGGCCCTGGAAGATTTTTTGCTGCTGCGCCGGGTCGCGCACCATATAGCCGGCGGTAAACACCGAGAACTCGGGCACGAACTTGGCAATGTCAAAGGCTGAGAGCGTCGCCAGCTCCAGGTTGCCGCGCGCCATGGCTGCCGACTCTGCGCCTTGTTTGAAGAGCGTGGCATTGAGGTTGATTTGCACCTCAAACTCGCCCGGCGCGCTTTTTTCCAGGCTGTCTTTAAACACGGTCCACATCTTGGCGTGCCAGTCGTCGGGCACGGCTGGGGTGGAGATGCGCAATACCGTTTTGCCCTGCGCCAAGGCGGGCAGGGCGCTGGCGCCAAGTGCGGCAGCGGCCAAAAGCAGGTGGCGGCGCTTGGGGCTCGGGAGCTGCTGGTCGTGGAAGGGGGTTTTGTCTTGCATGGTTTGTCTCCGCTGTTTTTCTGGGGTTGGTGGGGCGCGCACTTCTTGCGTGCCTGCTGCGCGCCTGTTGTGCGCCTCTTGAGCGTTATGCGTACCTAGGGTCAGTAGGCCAGCGCCTCCAGCAATTCTGTCTCAATAGCGATCTGCGTCTTGTTGTGTTGGAGCTGCACGCCATGGACCAAAAAAGTGTCCTCCACCCGCTCGCCCAGCGTGGCGACTTTGGCCAGTTGCACCGCTATCTGGTGGCGCGCCAGCACGCGGGCCACGCAGTACAGCAGGCCGGGGCGGTCGCTGGCCGAGATGTTGAGCAGCCAGTTTTGTGCTTTTTCGTCGGGCCGCAAGGTCACGCGCGGCGCGATAGGAAAGCTCTTGACCCGCCGCGAGATGCGCCCCTTGGACGGCTGGGGCAGTGGCCCCGCCGTGGCAATGGCCAGGGCCAGCTCGCTCTCCAGCATGCTGGTCAGCGCCAGGTAGTGTTCTTCCATGCCCGCAGAGGTCACCACCTCAAAGGTGTCAAGTGCATAGCCGCGCTGTGTGGTGTGCACCCGTGCGTCCACAATGCTGAACGAGGCCTGGTCAAAGTAGCCGCAAATGCGGGCAAACAAGTCCGGCTGATCCGGGGTGTAGACCAGCACTTGCAGGCCTTCGCCCAGGGTGGAGCGGCGTGCGCGCACCACGGGCGTGGCGGTTTGCACATGGCGCGAGAGCTGTTTGGCGTGCCAGGCAATATCAGACGCGTCGTGGCGCATAAAGTAGCTCACGTCCAACGTGTCCCACAACGCTTTGTGGGCTTCAAACGGCAGGCTGTACAGGGCCAGGTTGACCAGGGCCTCGCGCTTGCGGGCCTCCACTTCGGCGTCGGCGTCGGGCGCGCGCCCCCCGAGCACGCGCATGGTGTAGCGGTACAGGTCTTCGAGCAGCTTGCTCTTCCAGGCGTTCCACACCTTGGGCGAGGTGCCGCGAATGTCGGCCACCGTCAACAAGTAGAGCGCGGTCAAATTGCGCTCATTGCCCACGCGCTGGGCAAACTTGGCAATCACCGCGCTGTCGCTCAGGTCGGACTTTTGCGCAATGCGGCTCATGGTCAGGTGCTCTGCGACCAAAAACTCGATCAGCGCCGTGTCTTCGGCGTCTATGCCGTGCTGCTTGCAAAAGCGCCGCGCCTCCACGCAACCCAGCTCCGAGTGGTCGCCGCCACGGCCTTTGGCAATGTCGTGGAACAAGGCGGCCACGTACAGCAGCCAGGGCTTGTCCCAGCCCGAGGCCAGTTGCGAGCAAAACGGGTATTCGTGCGCATGCTCCACGATAAAAAAGCGCCGCACATTGCGCAGCACCGTCAAGATGTGCTGGTCCACGGTGTACACATGGAACAAGTCGTGCTGCATTTGCCCCACGATGCGCCTGAACACCCACAGGTAGCGCCCCAGCACCGAGGTTTGGTTCATCAGCCGCATGGCGTGGGTAATGCCGCCGGGCTGCATCAAGATGCGCATAAAGGTGGCCCGGTTGACCGGGTCGCGCCGGTAGGCTGCGTCCATGACGCCGCGCGCGTTGTAGAGGGCGCGCAAGGTGCGCGCGGAAAGCCCTTTGACGCCCACCGTGGTTTGGTAGAGCAAAAAGGTTTCCAAAATCGCGTGCGGCTGGCGCTGGTACAGGTCGTCGCTGGCCACATCCAGCATGCCGGCTTTGTCGTTGAAACGCGCGTTTACGGGGCGCAGCGTGTGCGTGGAGGGGTTGAGCCGCTCCTCAATGTTCATCAGCAAAATCTGGTTGAGCTGGGTCACCGCCTTGGCCGCCCAGTAGTAGCGCTTCATCAGGCGCTCGCTGGCGCGCACCACGGCGCGTGCGTTGGCGGGCGCGGTGTAGCCAAAGGCCTCGGCCACAGGCGTTTGCAGGTCAAACACCAGCCGGTCTTCGCGCCGCTTGGCAATCATGTGCAGCCGGGCACGCACCAGAAACAGCAGCGATTCGTTGCGCCGAATTTGTGCAATCTCAAAGTCGGTCGCCAGGCCGTTGTGCGCCAGCTCGGCCCAGTTCCAGCCGTAATGCGCCGCCCTTGCCACCCACAGCACCGCTTGCAGGTCGCGGATGCCGCCAGGCGACTCTTTGCAATTGGGCTCTAGCGCATAGGGCGTGTCCTCAAACTTGGTATGGCGCTGGCGCAGCTCCAGCGTTTTGGCCACAAAAAAAGCCCGTGGGTCCAGAGCGGCAAAGAACGCGGTTTTGAAGCGCTTGACCAAGGCGGCGTCACCGGTAATGTGGCGGCATTCCAAAAGCGCGGTTTGCACGGTCACGTCTTTGCTGGCTTCTGCTACGCACTCTGACACGGTGCGCACGCTGGACCCTATTTCCAGCCCCGCATCCCAGCAGCTGCCAATAAACAGCTCAATGCACCGCAGCAGCGCCGCCTCATCGCTCGCCTGGTCGGGCAGCAGCACCAGCACGTCTACATCCGAGTAAGGGAACAATTCCGCCCGGCCATAACCGCCCACTGCCACCAAGGCGCAGGGCGCGCCCAAACCCGATTGCGTCCACAGCGTGCCCAGCAAGGTGTCGGTCAGCGACGAGAGATCGTGCAGCACCTTGTACACGCCGCGTGGCCTAAAGCTGGGCGCCTGCAAGCCTTGCAGAATCTGCGCCTTTTGCGCGCGGTAGGTGGTGCGTAGCACCTGAAGATCGGTCATCGGCGCTACCGCAGTGGGGCCGGGCTCAGGCGGTTTGCGCAGGCACAAACGCCGGAATGGGCGGGCTGCCCGCCGACAGCGTCAGCACCTCGTAGCCTGTGGGGGTGACCAGCACCGTGTGCTCCCACTGGGCTGAAAGCGACCGGTCCTGGGTGACGATGGTCCAGCCGTCTTTTTCTGGGCCTTCCTTGATTTCCTTGCGCCCGGCGTTGATCATGGGTTCGATGGTGAAGGTCATGCCTTCGACCAGTTTTTCTAGCGTGCCGGGGCGACCGTAGTGCAGCACCTGCGGCTCTTCGTGAAACACCTGACCGATGCCGTGGCCACAAAACTCACGCACCACGCTAAAGCCGTGGCCTTCGGTAAAGCGCTGAATGGCGTGGCCGATGTCGCCCAAATAGACGCCCGGCTTGACCATTTTGATGCCGTGCCACATGGCGTCGTAGGTGACGGCGGCCAGGCGCTTGGCAGCGATGGAGGGCTCGCCCACAAAAAACATGCGGCTGGTGTCGCCGTGCCAGGTGTTTTTGATGACGGTGACGTCGATATTGAGCACGTCGCCCTTTTTTAACGCCTTGTCATTGGGAATGCCGTGGCAGACCTGGTGGTTGACCGAGGTGCAAATCGACTTGGGGTAAGGGATTTTGCCGCCGCCGGTGTAATTGAGCGGTGCGGGAATCGCGCCTTGCACGTTCACGATGTAGTCGTGGGCCAATTTGTCCAAGGCGTTGGTGGTGACACCGGGCACAACGAAGGGGGTCAGGTAGTCCAGAACTTCGGAAGCCAGTTTGCCCGCCACGCGCATGCCCGCAATGCCTTGGGCGTCTTTGTAAGTAATAGTCATCGGCGGATTATCCCAAGGTTTGGATTTCGGGAAAGTGTGGGGCAGTGTGGGGGCCGCGCTCCAAGCCCGGTCGTTAAAATTGCCCGCTGCTCCCCCATCCCCTACCAAAGCCCTCCGTGACCCTGCACCTTAGTACCTTCGAAGGCGGCAACGCGCTCAGCCGTTTCCGCGCCGCCGCTTTTTTGACCGCCTTGCAGGGGGTGCACGACAAGATCAGCAGCATTTCTGGCCGCTTTGTGCACTGGGTGGCCACCGACGGCGCGCCCGACGCGGCGCTCACCGCCCGCCTGAATGCATTGTTGAGCTACGGCGAGCCCTTCGAAGGCGGCGCGGACGGCCTGGTGCTGCTGGTGTCGCCGCGCCTGGGCACGCTCTCGCCCTGGGCCTCCAAGGCCACGGACATTGCGCACAACTGCGGGCTGGCCATCCAACGGGTGGAGCGCATGGTGGAGTATCGCCTCACGCTCAAAAGCGGTTTGCTGTCCAAGCCCAGCCTCTCGCCCGAGCAACTCCAGGCCTGCGCAGACTTGCTGCACGACCGCATGACCGAGAGCGTGTTTACCGAGCGCAGTCAAGCCCAAGCCCTGTTTGGCGCTTTGCAGGCTGCGCCGCTGGACACTTGCGACGTGCTCGGTGGTGGTCGCGCTGCGCTGCTGGACGCCAATGTGCGCTTTGGCCTGGCGCTGGCCGACGACGAGATCGATTACTTGGTTAGCGCCTTCACCGCCTTGCAGCGCAACCCCACCGACGTGGAACTGATGATGTTCGCCCAGGCCAATAGCGAACACTGCCGCCACAAAATCTTCAACGCCGACTTCACCATCGACGGCGTGCCCCAGGCCAGCAGCATGTTCGGCATGATCCGCCACACGCACCAAATCCACCCCCAGCACATGTTGGTGGCCTATTCAGACAACGCCTCGGTGATGGAAGGCAGCCAGGTCGAGCGCTTCGCTGCCAGCGCCAGTGCCAGCGACCAAACGGTGCGCTCGCCGCATTACCAAAAAACCCAGGCCACCCAGCACATCCTGATGAAGGTGGAAACCCATAACCACCCCACCGCCATTTCCCCCTTCCCCGGCGCATCCACCGGCGCCGGCGGCGAAATCCGCGACGAAGGCGCCACCGGCCGCGGCTCCAAACCCAAAGCAGGGTTGACAGGTTTCACCGTCTCCACGATCAATTGGGGTCCAGCTCAAGCTAATTGGGGTCAGATTCCAATTTCAGGAAATTGGAATCTGACCCCAATTAGCTTGAGACCCCCCGTTTACGGCAAACCCGATCACATCGCCAGCCCCTTGCAAATCATGATTGAGGGGCCGCTGGGCGGCGCGGCGTTCAACAACGAGTTTGGCCGGCCCAATTTGCTGGGCTACTTTCGGCAATACGAGCAAAGCGTGGCCAGCAACCTGGACACGGTGCAACGCGGCTACCACAAGCCCATCATGATTGCCGGTGGCCTGGGCGTGATTGATGAAACGCAGACCCACAAGATTGAGTTTCCGGCGGGCAGCTTGCTGATTCAACTCGGCGGCCCCGGCATGCGCATTGGCATGGGGGGCAGCGCGGCCAGTTCCATGGCCACGGGGGCGAACGCCGCCGACCTGGACTTTGATTCGGTGCAGCGCGGCAACCCCGAGATGGAGCGCCGCGCCCAAGAAGTGATCAACCAGTGCTGGATTTTGGGCCGTGACGCTGGCCCGAACGGCCTGGGCAACCCGATTCTGGCCATCCACGATGTGGGCGCCGGCGGCCTGTCCAACGCATTCCCCGAGCTGACCAACGACGCCGGTCGCGGCGCCAGCTTCGATCTGCGCGCCGTACCCCTAGAAGAAAGCGGCATGGCGCCCAAAGAAATTTGGTGCAACGAAAGCCAAGAACGCTACGTGCTGGCCATCGCGCCGGAGTCGCTGGCGCTGTTTACCGCACTGTGCGATCGCGAGCGCTGCCCGTTCGCCGTCGTGGGCGTCGCTACTGAAGAGCGGCAACTGGTCGTCTCTGACGCAGAAGGGAGCGTGGGTGTCACGAGCGGCGCTGGGCCGTCCCAAGGCGCGAGCGCCCCCTCGGGGGGCAGCGAACCACACGCAGTGGGGAGCGTGGGGGCCACGAGCGGCGCCGGGCCGTCCCAAGGCGCGAGCGCCCCCTCGGGGGGCAGCGAACCCCACGCAGTGGGGAGCGTGGGGGCCATCCACCCTGTCAATATGCCCATGAACGTGCTCTTGGGCAAGCCGCCCAAAATGCACCGCGATGTGCACACCGTGGCGCGCACATTTGCGCCGCTGGACCTGACCGGCGTGGACTTGCAAAAGGCCGTGATCGACGTGCTCTCGCACCCCACGGTGGCGTCCAAGCGGTTTTTGATCACCATTGGCGACCGCACCGTCGGTGGCCTGACCCACCGCGACCAGATGGTCGGCCCCTGGCAGGTGCCGGTGGCCGATTGCGCGGTCACGCTGGCCGATTGCCAGGGCTTTGCTGGTGAGGCCATGGCCATGGGCGAGCGCACGCCGCTGGCATCCGTCAACGCCCCGGCTTCGGGCCGCATGGCGGTGGCGGAGGCGATTACCAATTTGCTGGCCGCGCCGATAGAGCTGCCGCGCGTCAAACTCTCGGCCAACTGGATGGCTGCGTGTGGCGAGCCGGGCGAAGACGCCGCGCTGTATGCCACCGTCAAAGCCGTAGGCCTTGAGCTGTGCCCGGCGCTGGGCGTGTCGATTCCGGTCGGCAAGGACTCGCTCTCCATGCGCACCCAGTGGACGGATGCAGAGGGCGCCAAAAAAGTCACCTCGCCGGTCTCGCTCATCGTCAGCGCCTTTGCCACCCTGGGCGATGTGCGTGCCACGCTCACGCCCCAGCTCGACGCCACGCAAGACAGCACGCTGATTTTGGTGGACTTGGGCCACGGCAAAAACCGCATGGCCGCCAGCATCTTGGCGCAAACCCTGGACCAGGTGGGCGACCAGGTGCCGGACCTGGACACACCCCAAGACCTGGTGGCTTTGGTGAACGCTGTGAACGCCTTGCGCGCGGACGGCAAAATTTTGGCCTACCACGACCGCAGCGACGGTGGCTTGCTGGCCACGGTGGCTGAGATGGCGTTTGCCGGGCGCGTGGGCGTGTCGCTGAATGTGGACATGCTGGTGTTGGAAGGCGACGGCGTGTCCGACAGCCGCATGGACGTGGGCGACAGCAAAAACTGGGCGGGCCAGGTGGGCGCGCGCCGTGCCGAACTGACGCTCAAAGCCCTGTTCAATGAAGAGTTGGGCGTGGTCTTGCAAGTGCGCAGCGAAGACCGTAACGCGGTGATGCAAACCCTGCGAGAACACGGCCTGTCTAAGCACAGCCATGTGATCGGCAAAACCCGCCCTGGTGCTGACCAAACGCAGCCCAGCCTTCAAATCTGGCGCGATGCCAAATCCATCTTCAGCGCGCCCCTGCACGACCTGCACCAGGTCTGGGACAGCGTGAGCTGGAAGATTTGCCAGTTGCGTGACAACCCCGCGTGTGCGGACGCCGAACACGCCGCAGCGGGCGCCTTGAGCGACCCCGGCATGCATGTGTATATGCCCAGCGGCTGGCGCCCCGGCGCAGCGACCCCGGCCCTGCTGCTGAGCCGCCCCAAGGTGGCCGTCTTGCGCGAGCAAGGCGTGAACTCCCACGTGGAAATGGCTTACGCCTTTACCGAAGCCGGTTTTGAGGCTTTTGACGTGCACATGACGGATTTGCAAACCGGGCGTGCCAAGTTGGCCGATTTTGTGGGCGTGGTGGCCTGCGGCGGCTTTAGCTATGGCGACACGCTGGGCGCAGGCATTGGCTGGGCGCGCTCCATCACCTTCAACCCGGCGCTGGCCGCGCAGTTCCAGGCCTTTTTTGGCCGCAGCGACACCTTTGGCTTGGGCGTGTGCAACGGCTGCCAAATGTTTGCCGAGCTGGCCGACATCATTCCCGGGGCGCAGGCCTGGCCGCGCTTCACCACCAACCAGAGCGAGCGCTTTGAGGCGCGCCTGTCCATGGTGGAGGTGCTGGAATCGCCCTCGCTGTTCTTCCAAGGCCTGGCCGGTGCGCGCTTGCCGATTGCCGTGGCGCACGGCGAGGGTTTTGCCAACTTTGCGCACCGGGGCAATGCGGCGCAAGCCGTCGCGGCCATGCGCTTTGTGGACAACCACGGCGCGGCCACCGAGGCCTATCCCTTCAACCCCAATGGCAGCCCCGCAGGCTTGACGGCAGTGACCACCGCCGACGGGCGCTTTACCGCCATGATGCCGCACCCCGAGCGGGTGTTTCGCAACATCCAGCTGAGCTGGCGCGACGCCGCCCAGTTGGACGCTAGCGCCCACAGCCCGTGGATGCAGCTGTGGCGCAACGCCCGCAAGTGGGTGGGCTAAGGCACAACCCAAAGGTCACAACATGAAAACCGACCGTCTCTACCCCGTGGACGCGCTGCGCGGCGTGGCCATGGTGTGGATGACGGTGTTTCACTTTTGCTTTGACCTGAGCAACGTCGGCCTTATTCAGGCCAACTTTTACCGCGATCCGGTATGGACCTGGCAGCGCACCTGCATCCTGAGCTTGTTCTTGCTCTGCGCCGGTGCGGGCCAGGCCATTGCGGTGGCGCAGGGCCAAAGCTGGCAGCGCTTTTGGCGGCGCTGGGCGCAGATTGCGGGGTGCGCCTTGCTCGTCAGCGTGGGCTCAGCGCTGATGTTCCCCAAGAGCTTTATTTATTTTGGCGTGCTGCACGGCATGGCGGTGATGCTGCTGATTGCGCGCCTGAGCGCAGGCTGCGGGCGCTGGCTTTGGCCCATGGGTGCAGTGGTGCTGGCGCTGAAATTTGCCGCGCCGTGGGCGATGGGTGAGGGGTGGCTGCCCGCCACCTTCAACGACAAGTCCCTGAATTGGATGGGTCTTATCAGCCAAAAGCCCATTACAGAAGACTATGTGCCCTTGGTGCCCTGGCTGGCCGTGGTGTGGTGGGGCATGGCGGTGACCCAGTGGTGGCTGCGGCGCCGGGGCAGTGCCATCCAATCGGGTGCGGTAGAAGCAAGCAGGCCCGCGCCGGTCTTGCTTCCGGCGGTGTTTTTAGGGCGCTGGAGTTTGAGCTACTACATGGTTCACCAGCCCGTGCTGCTGGCGGGATTGTGGCTGTGGCAGCGAGCCTTTTAGCCCAGTCTGGCGCTGGCGGCCAGGCATAAAAAAACGCGACCGAGGTCGCGTTTTTTGTTGGCCCGCGCCAGGCGCGGACGCCTTGGGCTTTATTCGACCTTGGCTTTGCTGCGCAGTTCTTCCTGGTACTTGCCCATTTTTTGCTGCATCAGCTGCTGCGCGATTTGCGGTTTCACGTCATCCAGCTTAGGCAGGGCTGCCTCACGCACATCGTCCAAGCGGATGATGTGAAAGCCAAACTGGCTCTTCACCGGGGTGTCGGTGGTTTTGCCTTTTTCCAGTGCCACCAGCGCGTCGGAGAATTCTTTCACGTAGCTGCTGGGGTTGGCCCAGTCCAACTCGCCGCCTTTGGCGCCAGAGCCGGGGTCTTTGGACGATTTCTTGGCGATGGCGTCAAACTTTCCACCCTTTTTCAACTGGGCGATGATGGCTTTGGCTTGCTCTTCTTTTTCCACCAAGATGTGGCTGGCCTTGTATTCCTTGCCACTGTTGGCTGCGGCAAACTTGTCGTATTCGGCCTTGACTTCGGCATCCGTAACCGGGTTCTTGGCCTGGTAGCTGGCGAACAGCTCACGGATCATCAAGGACTGACGCATCAGCTCCATTTGCGTCTTGAACTCGTCGGTGGCGTCCAGCCCTTGTGCCTGTGCGGCCTGGGCAAAAATTTCACGGGCGATGATTTCTTCCTTGAGCTGCCCTTGCATGTCTGGCGTGACCGGGCGGCCCGATTTGGCCACTTGCTGCGCCAGTGCCTCCATGCGGCTCACGGGTACGGCTTTGCCATTGACGATGGCGATGTTTTGCGCCATGGCCGAACCAGCCATGGACAAGAAAACGGCGGCTGTGGTGGCGAGAAGAATGTGCTTTTTCATGCGGTTTCCTGTGCAGGTAAGAGAGGATAAGTTTTTGGGGATAAGGGCGGGAGGCGGGGCTTTCGCCCGGTCAGCGCTGCCTGACATGAAATTCAAGGCAGATGGGAAGCACTTGGGGTTTCGGTTTCTAGGGCCAGAGCGTGGAGCCCGTGGTCCATGAAATCTTGCAAAGTATCATACACAAGGCGGTGGCAGGCTACCCGCGACTTGCCCGCAAAGTTGTGTGAAGCGATACGCACCCGAAAGTGGGTGCCAAAGCCGCTGTCGTTGGCACCGACATGGCCCGCGTGCTGGTGGCTTTCGTCAATGACCGTAAGCGCCGTGGGCGCCAGGCGCTGGCGCAGGCGCGCCTCTAGGCGGGCTGCGGTGGGCGTCAGGTCTTGGGTCATGGCGCAGGGCCGGCGCCGTCAGCGCCGCGCAATTTAACGTGCGGCGCGATGTACAGGCCCTGGGCGATGATGAATACCAGGGGAAAGGCGTAGCCCCAGAGTTTGAAGTTCACCCAGTCTTCGGTGCTGTAGTACGCGGCCACATACGCATTGATGCTGGCCATAAAAGCGCAGTACAGCATCCAAACCAGGTTCAGGCGCGCCCAAACCCGCTCCGGCAGCTCCATCTGTGTTCCAAGCAGGAGCTGGACGACGTTTTTGCGCGATACCCAGTGGGCAAAGGCCAAGCCGAGTGTCATGGCGCCGTACAGCACCGTCGGTTTCCATTTGATAAAGCGCTCATCGTGCAAGCCCAGGGTCAGCGCGCCAAAGCCCAGCACCAGCACCAGGGTCACCTTGTGCATCAACTCCAGCCGCTGCTGCGTCTTGTAGATGTAGGCGGTTTGCAGCACCGTGGCCGCCATCAGCACAGCGGTGGCGGTGTAGATGTCATAGAGCTTGTAGGCCCCAAAAAACAAAAGAATGGGAAGAAAGTCGACAAAGGGTTTCATGCTGGCGTGAAGTGTAGCGAGGCAGAGTTCATGCAATAGCGCAGCCCGGTGGGGGCGGGGCCGTCTTCGAACACATGGCCCAGGTGCGCGTGGCATTGGGCGCAATGCACCTCGGTGCGCTTCATCCACAGCAGGCCATCGACCTTGGTGCCCACCGCCTCAGGCGCAATGGGTGCGAAATAGCTGGGCCAGCCGGTGCCCGAGTCGTACTTGGTGTCTGAGGAAAACAGGGGCTGGTCGCAGCAAATGCAGCGGTAGGTGCCGCTTTGCTTGTTGGCCTCCCAACGCCCGGTGAAGGCGCGTTCAGTGGCCTCGTGGCGGGTTACGTCAAAGGCTTTGGGCTCCGCGCCTTTGGCTTGCAGCAGTTCGCGCCATTCGTCGTCGGTTTTGGTGATCATGGTGGAGGTTTCCTTCAAAAAAAGGGGTCAAGAGCTGCAACTGATTTCAATGCCGGCGGCCCAGTCTGGCGCAAAACCGGCCCAGGCCTCGTGGCTGGGGTGCTCGTCAAACGGCTGGGCCAACACGGTTTGCAATGCCTGGAGCACTGAGAAATCTTTGTCCTTGGCCGCGCGAATGGCGAGTTCGCCCAGGTGGTTGCGCAGCACGTATTTGGGGTTGGTGCGCAGCATACGCGCCAATACCGATGCGGGTGAACCGCCATCGCTTTGCTCGTGCAGGGCGCGAAACAGAGTCAACAAGGCGTCAGCGCCAGCGCGGTCCATGAACAGATCGCGCACGCTGGTGTCTGCGGGGTCCATGGCCGCAGCCCAGTGGCTTAAGCGGCGCCAAAAAATCGTGAAATCCACCCGGTCTTGCGCCAGCAGTTTGAGCGCCGCCTCAATCAAAGGCTTTTGTGTGTCGTGCGCCTGGGCAAAGCCGAGTTTGGCGGCAAAGCGCGCGGCCAGGGCTTGTGGGTAGTGGGTCTTAAAGGTTTCTAGCGCGGCGATGGCCTGTTCCTGGTCGTCGATCAAAGGCAGCAGCGCCTGGCCTAAGCAGTACAAATTCCAGTACGCCACATTGGGCTGCTTGTAAAAGGCGTAGCGGCCTTGGGTGTCAGAGTGGTTGCAGATGTGGGCGGGGTCGTAGGCGTCCAAAAACTGGAAGGGGCCGTAGTCCAGGGTAAGGCCCAGAATGCTCATGTTGTCGGTGTTCATCACGCCGTGGCAAAAGCCCACCGATTGCCAATGCGCCACCACCTCGGCCGTGCGCTGGGTCACCTGCGCCAGCAGCGCCGCATAAGGGTTGGCGCCTTCTTGCGCGCCATGGCGGCAGGCGGGGTAGAAATGGGCTATCACGTAGTCCGCCAAGGTTTTGAGCTGCGCGTGCTGCTGGCCATGCGAAAAGTGTTCAAAGTGGCCAAAGCGGACAAAGCTTTGCGCCACGCGGGTGACTACCGCTGCGGTTTCGCGCTCTTCGCGCCACACGGGGGCGTCCGAGCCGGTGACGCACAAGGCGCGGGTGGTGGGCACGCCCAGCGCGTGCATGGCCTCGCTGCACAAAAATTCGCGGATCGAACTGCGCAGCACCGCGCGGCCATCGCCCCGGCGTGAAAACGGTGTGGGCCCTGCGCCCTTGAGCTGGACTTGCAGTCCCGCGAGTTCGCCCAGCGAACAGGCGCGCCCGTCGCCCAATTGGCCGGCCCACACGCCAAACTGGTGGCCGCTGTACACGCTAGCCGTTTGCGCCGTGCCCTTTGGTACGTGATTGCCGGTGAAGGTTTGCAGCAGCGCATCGCTGCTGGCCCATGCCTCGGGCAGTCCCATGTCAAAGGCCAGTGCGTTGTTGCGCCCCACCCAATAAGGCGCAGGCAAGGGGGAGGGTGACAAAGTCGCTACAAAGTCTGGTCCCAAAGCCGCGAAACGCTGTACCCAGGGCAAGTCGGTAAAAGCCGCATCGGGTGCAGTTGGGGTGGGAGCCGCACTGGGCGCGTGCGCGAAGGTTTCGGTCATGCGGGCATTTTCCCGCAAGTGGCTTTGGCCCTGAGGAAAGTAGGCGGGCCATGCTGCAATGCACCAAATTTTGAAGGGCCGCAGTGCAGTTAATATGCCCGCTCCTTCGGGTTTCAGCGTCCATTTTGACGTCGGTTTTTTAGAGGAATTTTTATGCTCGGGTTGATGCAAAGCCAGCAATTGCTCATTTCTTCATTGATTGAGTTTGCAGATCGACACCACCACGAGGGCGAAGTGGTCTCGCGCCGGGTGGAGGGCGACATCCATCGCTGCACTTACCGCGACCTTGCACAGCGGTCACGCAAAGCAGCCCACGCGCTGGACCAGCTGGAACTCGCTTTTGGCGACCGGGTTGCCACCTTGGCCTGGAACGGCTATCGCCACCTGGAGTTGTATTTCGGTGTGAGCGGTTCCGGTCGGGTTTTGCACACGCTCAACCCGCGTTTGCACCCAGACCAAATTGTGTGGATCGCCAACCACGCGCAAGACCAGGTGCTGTGCTTTGACATGACCTTTTTGCCCATCGTCAAGGCCGTGCACAGCCGCTGCACCACCATCAAACACTTTATCGCCTTGTGCGATGCTGACAAGCTGCCCACCGACACGGGCATCCCTGGCCTGCAAAGCTACGAAGCGTGGATTGCGCCGCATGCCACCACCTACCACTGGCCCGAGTTTGACGAAAACTCCGCATCCAGCATGTGCTACACCAGCGGCACCACCGGCAACCCCAAGGCCGCGCTGTACAGCCACCGCTCCACCATCCTGCACGCCTGGGCCGGCGCGCTGCCCGACGCCCTGAACATGAGCGCCCGCGACAGCGTCTTGCCGGTCGTGCCCATGTTCCACGTCAACGCCTGGGGCTTGCCCTACTCGGCGGCCATGACGGGCGCCAAGCTGGTATTCCCCGGCCCGGCCATGGACGGCAAGTCGATTTTTGAGTTGATTGAGTCTGAAAAAGTCAGCTTCGCGGCCGGCGTGCCCACGGTCTGGCAAATGATGCTCGGCCACATGCAGCAGGGCGATTTGCGCTTCTCCACGCTCAAGCGCACGGTCATTGGTGGCTCGGCCTGCCCGCCGGCCATGATCACCGCGTTCAACGATGTGTATGGCGTGGAGGTGCTGCACGCTTGGGGCATGACGGAAATGTCGCCTTTGGGCACGGTATGCACGCTCAAGAACAAGCACATAGCCATGCCGTCTGAGGAAAAAATGACGGTGCGCCTCAAGCAAGGGCGCGCGCTCTACGGCGTTGATATGAAGATCGTGGATGAGGCGGGCGCCGAGCTGCCCTGGGACGGCAAGGCCTACGGGGATTTGCTGGTCAAAGGTCCGTGGGTGATTAGCGAGTATTACCAGGGCGAAGGCGGCTCGCCGCTGGTGGACGGCTGGTTTCCTACCGGTGACGTGGCCACCATCGACGCGGACGGCTATATGCAAATCACCGACCGCAGCAAAGACGTCATCAAGTCTGGCGGCGAGTGGATCAGCTCGATTGACGTGGAAAACATCGCCATGGCGCACCCCGCAGTGGCCATGGCGGCCTGCATTGGCATGAAGCACCCCAAGTGGGACGAGCGCCCAGTGGTGGTGGTGGTGAAAAAGCCCGGCACCGATGTCAGCCGCGAAGAGTTGTTGGCGTTTTATGAAGGCCGAACCGCCAAGTGGCAAATCCCGGACGATGTGATTTTTGTCGACGCCATTCCATTGGGCGGCACGGGCAAGATGCAAAAGACCAAATTGCGTGAGACGCTGCACGACTACAGGCTTCCAGGTCTGTGATGTTTTCTTGGCGGTTTGTGCGATGACACTTTGCGCTGACACCTCGCCCTCAAACTTCGCTCCCAAACTTCGCGCTCGGACTTTGCCCTCAGACTTCGCGCCCAATCCGCGCACTGCATTGCCATTTGCCTATCCCTAAGGCGACTTTCCTAGGGTGAACCCCGAGTCGTTCCGCCCCTAATGTCATGTAGTCTGCGAGGGTGAATCACCTAAGGAGTTTTCAATGAAATTTGCCATGAAATTTGCCGCTGCTGCGGTCGTAATGATTGCCGCGAGCGGCGCGTTTGCCCAAAAGGGCGAGACCGTCAAATTGGTGCGGATTGACCCTTTGACCGGTCTGCTCGGACCGGTGGGCGTTAGTCAGCTCAAGGGCTACCAGTTCTTTGCCGAAAAATACAGCGGCAAGGGCAATCCGGCTGGCGTCAATTTCGAAGTCATCGGCATGGACAACAAGCTCAGCCCCACCGAGAGCTTGAATGCACTCAAAGCGGCCATCGACCAGGGCGTGCGCTACATCATTCAAGGAAACGGCTCGTCCGTGGCCTTGGCCCTGAGCGACGCGGTGGCCAAGCACAACGAGCGCAACCCCGGTAAAGAGGTGGTTTACCTCAACGACTCGGCGGTGGACCCCGACCTCACCAACAGCAAATGCAGCTACTGGCACTTCCGCTTTGACGCGGACACGTCCATGAAGATGGAAGCCATGTCTAGCTTTATGGCGGAACAGACTGACATCAAAAAGGTCTACATCCTGGGCCAAAACTACTCGCACGGTGTGCAAGTGGCCAAATTCGCCAAGGAAACCCTGGCACGCAAACGCCCTGACATCCAGATCGTGGGCGAAGACCTGCACCCACTGGCCCAGGTGCGCGACTTTGCTCCTTACATTGCCAAAATCAAGGCCGCAGGCGCTGACACAGTGATCACTGGCAACTGGGGCTCGGACCTCTCGCTGCTGGTCAAGGCCGCCAACGAGAACGGCTACAACGGCAAGTTCTTTACTTACTACGCCGGTGTGACCGGCACGCCCACCGCCTTGGGCACCAATGGCGCGGGCCGGGTCTACCAAATCGCCTACAGCCACTACAACATGGGCGGCCAGATGGCCAAGTGGATGGACGAGTTCAAGACCAAGTACAACGACGACTTCTACACCGGCTCCACCATCCGCATTTTTGAAACACTGGGTGCGGCCATGGCCAAAGCCAAGTCCACCGACCCAGTCAAAGTCGCCGCAGCGCTGGAAGGCATTTCGGTGAAGAGCTTTAACGGTGAAGTGGAAATGCGCAAAGTGGACCACCAGTTGCAGCAGCCGCTGTACATGACGGTCTGGCAAAAGGCAGACAAGAAGTACCCCTACAGCCCAGAGAACACCGGTATGACCCTGGTGCCGGTGAAGGAGTACCCGAACTATGTGTCCAGCACGCCCACCAGCTGCCAGATGAAGCGACCCGGCTGATCGCCGTTTCGCTGGTTCAGAGCCCGTGACGCGGCGTGCCGCAACGGGCTCTTTTGTTTTTTGGTTTGCAGGGAGAAGCTGGGTATGGAGTTTTTTATCATCTCGACGCTCAACGGCATCAGCTACGGGCTGCTGCTGTTCATGCTGAGCTCGGGGCTGACGCTGATTTTCAGCATGATGGGCGTGCTGAACTTCGCCCACGCGAGCTTTTACATGCTAGGGGCCTATGTGGGCTACTCGGTGTCGCAAGTTGTTGGCTTCTGGCCTGCGCTTGTGATTGCGCCACTGGTAGTGGGTGCTTTGGGCGCGGTGTTTGAGCGCTATTGCCTGCGCCGGGTGCACAAGTTTGGCCACGTGCCCGAGCTGCTCATTACCTTTGGACTGACCTATGTGGTGCTGGAGCTGGTGCAGCTGATATGGGGCCGCATTGCTATCGAATTCAAGCCTCCGACCGCTTTGCAAGGCCCGGCTTTTACCCTGATCAACGACGCTGCTGCGGGTTTGCGCATGGTCTGGGGCGCCGCGCCTGCGGAGATGTGTGGCGCGGCCGACCCGGCGCTGAACGCGGTGTGTTCGCCGTTTCCGGCCACACGCGCTTTCATGGTGCTGGTGGCGCTAACCATGCTGGTGTCTATTTGGCTGCTGCTCACCCGCACCCGCGTGGGCTTGGTGATTCAGGCAGCGCTCACCCACCCCGAAGCCGTGGAGTCCCTGGGCCACAACGTGCCCCGGGTTTTGATGCTGGTGTTTGGTGCTGGCGCTGCATTGGCGGGGCTGGCCGGGGTGATTGGCGGCAGCACATTCTTGACCGAGCCTTCCATGGCCGCCACCGTGGGCTCCATTATTTTTGTGGTGGTCGTGGTGGGCGGCATGGGCTCGCTCTCAGGCGCGTTTTTGGCCTCGCTGCTGATCGGCACGATTCAGACTTTCGCCGTGGCCTTTGACTATTCGCTCTCTGGAATGCTGCAGTCCGTGGGCCTGTCTGCGGGTTCGGGCACTTTGATGACCATGAAGCTATCGCAAGTGGCGCCCATCTTGCCCTACCTCTTTCTGGTGTTGATTTTGATTTTTCGGCCCAAAGGCCTTTTGGGTAACCGGGAAGGATGAGCACCATGAACCGTTGGAATGCGCGCATTGGGTCTTTGCGCTTGTGGGCCTTGTTCGCCGCCTTGATGTTGGTGGCACCCAGGCTGTTTAACAGTGGCTTGTCAATCACCATGCTCTCGCAAATGGGCATCGCCATCATCGCCTGCCTGTCCTACAACATGCTGCTGGGCCAGGGCGGCATGCTGAGTTTTGGCCACGCGGTCTACACCGGGCTGGGCGCTTTTGTCGCCATCCACGCGCTCAATATGTACTCGGGCGCGGGCGTCTTGCCCGTGTCCTTGGTGCCGGTGGTGGGTGGCCTCGCGGGCATGGTGTTTGCCGCCTTGTTTGGCTATGTCACCACCCGCAAATCGGGCACCACCTTTGCCATGATCACCCTGGGCATGGCCGAACTAGTGTTTGCCATGTCGCTGATGGTGCCGGAGTTTTTTGGCGGCGAAGGCGGCGTCTCGGGCAACCGCATGGCGGGGCCTGCCACTTGGGGCGTGACTTTTGGCCCTGCCGTACAGGTGTACTACCTGATAGCTGCCTACACCCTGGTGTGCGTGGTGCTGATGTATGCGTTCACCCAGACGCCGCTGGGGCGCTTGCTCAACGCGGTCCGCGACAACCCCGAGCGGGTGGAGTTCATCGGCTACAACCCGCAGCGGGTGCGCTACACGGCCTTCATCATTGCCGGTTTTTTTGCCGGCATATCCGGGGGGCTGGGGGCGCTGAATTTTGAGATTGTCAACGCCGAAGTGGTGGGTGCCGCGCGCTCGGGCGGCTACCTGCTGTTCACCTTTTTGGGGGGTGCGACCTTTTTCTTCGGACCGATCATTGGCGCGGTGCTCATGGTGCTGGCCTTTGTGCTGCTGAGTGAATTTACCCAGGCCTGGCTGCTCTACCTGGGGCTGGTGTTCATGGTGATGGTGATGTACGCGCCCGGTGGTATTGCCAGCTTGATCATGCTCAACGCGCGGGTGGCCCACTACGGCAAGTTGCGCGCGCTGCTGCCCGCTTATGGGGTGATGGCCGCCGCTGCGCTGGCGCCACTGCTTGCGGTGGCGGCCTTGGTGGAAATGGTGTACCACCGCCAGCTCAATGCCTCTATGGGTTCGCAAGTGGCGTTTTTTGGGCTGGGGCTGGACACGGCGTCTGCCAGTGCTTGGCTTGCGGTGTGCGCTGTGCTGCTCGTGGGCGGCTGGGTGTTTGCCTTGGCGCAGCGCCGGTTTTCCCAAGACTGGGGCGCGGTGCAAGAGGCAATAGAAAGAGAAACACAAGCGATAGGAGCAGCACTATGAGCGACGCTCGCAAACCGCCTGCGGACGCGCTGGCGCTGGAGCTGCGCGATGTGCGCAAGAGCTTTGGCAAAACCGAAATCATCCGTGGCGCCAGCTTGGGCGTGCGCGCCGGGGAGCGGGTCGCCATCATCGGCCCCAACGGTGCGGGCAAGTCCACCTTGTTCAACTTGATCAGCGGGCGCATGCCCGTTACCAGCGGCGACATCCTTCTCAACGGCCAAAGCATCCAGGGCAAAAAGCCTTTTGAGATCAACCGCCTGGGCTTGTCGCGCAGCTTTCAAATCACCAACATCTTTCCCAAACTCAGTGTGTTTGAGAACCTGCGTTGCAGCGTGCTCTACAGCCTGGGCTATGGCTATACCTTTTTGAAGTTTTTGGTCGATTTGGACGACGCTAACGCGCGCGCGCAGCAGCTCATGGAAATGATAGGGCTGGACAAAAAGCGCGACGTGGTGGCGCTCAACCTCACCTACGCGGAGCAGCGTGCCTTGGAGGTTGGCATCACCATCGCCGGTGGTGCCAACGTCATCTTGCTGGACGAACCGACGGCCGGCATGAGCAAGAGCGAAACCACCCGGTTTATTGCGCTCATCAAACAAGTGACCGAGGGCAAAACCCTGCTCACGGTGGAGCACGACATGGGCGTGGTGTTTGGCCTGGCCGACCGCATTGCGGTGCTGGTGTATGGCGAGGTGATTGCCTTTGACAAGCCAGACGCGGTGCGCGCCAGCGCCCGCGTGCAAGAGGCTTATTTAGGCTCTACCGTGGCCGATGCCCAAGTGGGCGCTTCAGAGCAAGGACATTGAACATGTTGCAAGTAAGCCAATTACAGGCCTTTTACGGCAAAAGTCACGTCCTGCACGGTGTGGACCTGCAAGTGGGCGAGGGCGAAATCGTGGCATTGCTCGGGCGTAATGGCTCGGGGCGCTCCACCACCGCCAAGGCCATCATGGGTTTGGTGGAAAGCCAGGGCTCGGTGCTGTGGAACGGTCAGCAGATCCAGGGCCGCAAGCCGTTCGAGGTGGCGCAATTGGGCGTGGGCTATGTGCCGGAAAACCGCGATATATTCCCCAAGCTCACGGTGCACCAAAATCTCCTGCTAGGGGAAAAGCGCAGCAACAAAAAGCCGCGCTGGACGTTTCAGGACATGTACAACCTGTTTCCCCGCCTCAAAGAGCGCGAACATACCGAAGCCGGAGTGCTCTCCGGCGGAGAGCAGCAAATGCTGACACTGTGCCGCACGCTCATGGGCGACCCCGACCTGATCATCATCGACGAGCCGACCGAAGGCCTGGCGCCCAAGATTGTGGAACTGGTCGCCACCTATTTGCAGACCCTGCGCGCGCGCGGTCTGTCGGTGTTGCTGATTGAGCAAAAGCTCACGATTGCGATGCAAATTTCGGACCGCTGCCTGGTCATGGGCCACGGCAGCATCGTGTTTGACGGCAGCCCGCAGGCGCTGCGTGCCGACAGCGCGGTGCGCAAAGAGTGGCTGGAAGTCTAGATTAGCAGTCTCAGCCGAGACAAGTTTCGCTTCCAGCGGGCATAAAGTCCCTACAATTTAAAAAAGAACGACCGTTCTATTTTTCTGGTTCCCTCGTCCTCAACCCTCTTCGTTTCATCATTTCAAGGATTGAAAGCATGACTGCCCACTACCAGGTTCACGGCGATATTGCCCTTATCACCCTCGATAACCCGCCGGTCAACGGACTGGGCTTGTCCACCCGCCAGGGCATTGCCCACGGCATGGAGCAGGCACTTGCCGACGCCGCAGTCACCGCTATTGTGATTACCGGCGCGGGCAAGGCCTTCTCCGGCGGCGCCGACATCCGAGAATTCGGCTCCCCCTTGGCCATGCAAGAGCCCAACCTCAACAGCGTGATACAGATGCTGGAGAAATCGACCAAGCCGGTGGTAGCCGCCATCCATACCGTTGCCATGGGTGGCGGTCTGGAGCTGGCCCTAGGCTGCCACTACCGCGTGGCAGCGCCTGGCACCAGCGTTGCGCTGCCCGAAGTCAAACTCGGGCTGCTGCCCGGCGCCGGCGGCACCCAGCGCCTGCCGCGCGTGCTGGGCGTTGAGGCTGCGCTCAATATGATTGTCAGCGGCGAGGCCATCAAGGCCGAAATGCTGGCCATGCTGCCGGGCCAAAAGCTGTTTGACAAAATTGCCGCTTCGCCTGCCACCTTGGCTGATGAGGCGTTTGCCTTTGCCCGCTCGGTGGCCGCTACGCGTCCTTTGCCGCTGGTGCGCGATTTGCCGTGCAAACACCCGCAGGGCGACGCCTATTTCCAGTTTGTGCGCAATATGTTGGGCGCGGTGTCCAAAAACTTTCCGGCACCCCTCAAATGCGTGGATGCCGTGGAAGCCGCTACCACCAAAAAGTTCGAGGCCGGCATGGCCACCGAGCGCGAGATTTTCATCAACCTGATGTGGACGCCGGAGAGCCGCTCCTTGCGCCACCTGTTTTTGGGCGAGCGCGCCGCGTCCAAAATCCCCGACGTGCCGTCCGACACGCCGCTGCGCGACATCCAAAGCGTGGCCATCATTGGCGCAGGCACCATGGGCGGCGGCATTGCCATGAACTTCCTGAACGCCGGTATTCCGGTCAAGATGCTGGAGATGAAGCAAGAAGCGCTGGACCGCGGCGTGGCCACCATGCGCGGCAACTACGAGGCGCAGGTCAAAAAAGGCAAGCTCAAGCAAGCCAAGTACGACGAGCGCATGGCCCTGCTGACCACCACCCTGAGCTACGACGAGCTGAGCGGCACCGACATGGTGATTGAAGCCGTATTTGAGGAAATCGGCGTCAAAGAAGCGGTGTTCAAAGAGCTGGACCGGGTGATGAAGCCCGGCGCGATTTTGGCGTCCAACACGTCGACGCTGGACCTGAACAAAATTGCCTCGTTTACCCAGCGTCCGCAAGACGTGGTGGGCCTGCACTTCTTCAGCCCGGCCAACGTGATGAAGCTGCTTGAAGTGGTGCGCGGCGCCCAAACCGCTAAGGACGTAATGGCTACCGTGATGGCCGCGGCCAAGAAAATCCGCAAAACAGCCGTGGTGTCTGGCGTGTGCGACGGCTTTATTGGCAACCGCATGATTGAGCAATACGGCCGCCAGGGTGGATTTTTGCTGGATGAAGGCTGCACGCCCGAGCAAGTGGACAAGGCCATGGAAAAATTTGGCATGGCCATGGGCCCCTTCCGCATGGGCGACTTGGCGGGCAACGACATTGGCTGGGCCATCCGCAAGCGCCGCGCCACCGAGCGCGCCAACATGAAATACAGCAAAACCGCCGATTTGCTGTGCGAAAAAGGCCGCTTCGGCCAAAAAACCGGCGCTGGCTGGTACGACTACAAGCCCGGCAAGCGTGACGCCATCCCCAACGCCGAAGTCGTCAAAATGATTGAAGACTACCGGGCAGCCCAAGGTATCACGCCGCGCAAGATCAGCGACGAAGAAATCGTGCAGCGCCTGGTGTTTGCCCTAGTCAATGAAGGCGCCCACATCCTAGAAGAAGGCATTGCCAACAAGGCCAGCGACATCGACATTTGCTACATCTTTGGTTACGGTTTCCCTCCCTACCGGGGTGGCCCGATGTTGTATGCCGACGAGCTGGGCTTGTTCAACGTGGTCCAGGCCATGCACCGGTTTGCCCAAAATCCGCACGACGATGCCGATTTTTGGAAGCCCGCCCCCTTGCTGGCCCAACTGGCCGCCGAAGGTAAATCATTTAATTAAGGAATCGCCATGACTGCTGCTGTAATTGTTTCTACCGCCCGCACGCCCCTGACCAAGAGCTGGAAGGGCGCTTTCAACATGACCCACGGCGCCACCATGGGCGGCCACGTGGTCGAGCACGCTATTAAGCGCGCTGGCATTGAAGCCGCCGAGGTGGACGACGTCATCATGGGCTGCGGCACGCCCGAAGGCGCTACCGGCGCCAACATCGCCCGCCAAATCGCCTTGCGTGCCGGTTGCCCGGTTAGCGTCTCGGGCATGACGATTAACCGCTTTTGTTCCTCAGGCCTGCAAACCATTGCAACCGCTGCGCAGCGCATCATCGCCAACGAAGGCGATGTGTATGTGGCCGGTGGCGTAGAAGCCATTTCTTGCACCGCGCAAGAAATGAACAAGCACATGCTGGCCGACCCGTGGCTGGAGAAAAACAAGCCCGAGGTGTACTGGGCCATGCTGCAAACCGCCGAACAGGTGGCCAAGCGCTACGGTATTGGCCGCGAAGCCATGGACCAGTACGGGGCGGCCAGCCAGCAAAAAGCCGCCGCCGCACTGGAAAAAGGCTTGTTCAAGGACGAAATCGCCCCCATCAAGGTCACCATGGGTGTGGCCGACAAGGTCATGGGCATGATGACCAAGCAAGTCACGGTCAGTGACGATGAAGGCATACGTGCCGGTACCACGTACGAGGGCATCATGGGTTTGCGTTCGGCCTTGCCGGGCGGCTTGGTATCGGCGGGCAACGCCAGCCAGTTGTCCGATGGCGCAGGCGCCGTGGTCGTGATGCACGAAAAGCTGGCCGAGCAAAAAGGCCTCAAGCCCCTGGGCCGCTTTCTGGGCTTTGCGGTGGCGGGTTGCGAGCCTGACGAGATGGGCATTGGCCCGGTCTACGCCATTCCCAAGGTGCTCAAGCGCCTGGGCCTGGGCATTCAGGACATTGACTTGTGGGAACTCAATGAAGCGTTTGCAGTGCAAGTTTTGTACTGCCGCGACAAGCTGGGCATTCCAGCGGACAAGCTCAACGTCAACGGCGGCGCTATTGCAGTGGGCCACCCCTTTGGCATGAGCGGCCAGCGTTTGACCGGCCACGCCTTGATTGAAGGCAAGCGCCGTGGCGCCAAGCGCGTGATGGTCACCATGTGCATTGGTGGCGGCATGGGCGCTGCTGGGGTGTTTGAGGTCTTGTAAAGCCGCCGCCTCGCGGTAAACCGCTGCGGCCAAGGGGTGAAAACCCGCCTCGGGCGTGGTCAGGTCTTGTGGGACTTGGCCACGCCCGAATTTTTTTGTCTTTGAAACGGTAGCCTTCCATGGATTCACCCGCGCGCCACATCGCCCTGCAAGGCGCCAGCAATTTTCGTGACCTGGGCGGCTATGGGGGCCACGGCGGGCGCGTGGTGCGCTGGCGTGTGCTGTTTCGCTCAGACCATTTGGCGGGCCTGAGCGCTGCGGACCATGGGCAGATTCAGGCGCTTGGCATTGGCCGCAGTTTTGACTTTCGGGGTGCGCAAGAAAGCCAGGCCCAGGCCTACCAGTTGCCCCACACCCAGCGCCACAGCTTGGCCATTGAACCCACGCTATTGCAGTACTTGCAAACGCAAGTCCAGTCCGGGCGCAGCATCACGGTAGACGACGCCGCAGACGCTATGCGCGCCACCTACCAAGACTACGTGCGCCACCACTCGGACCGCTTTGCCCAACTCTTCGCCCACCTGTTGGCGCACGACGCGCCACTGGTGTTCCATTGCACCGCCGGCAAAGACCGCACCGGCCTGGCGGCGGCGCTGGTTTTGTCGGCCCTGGGCGTCTCGCAGGCCGACATCGTGCAGGACTATGTGCTCACCAACGCGCTCTACCGCCACCCGCCCGGTGCCACCACCTTGTTCAGCCCCGAGGTTATGGCCGTGCTGTGGCGCGTGCGGGAGGATTTTTTGCACGCCGCCTTTGGGGCCGTCAACGCGGACCATGGCTCAATGGCACGCTACCTGGAAGTGCGCCTGGGCTTGGACCCGAACGCCTTGGAGCGGCTGCGCCACTTGTACCTGAGCTAATGCCTGTCAGGAAATATGGCACGGCGCACCAATTTGACAAAAATTCATACGGCAAAATGCCGTATGAATTTTTTGGAGTTGCCATGACAACCGTTGCCCGTTTTGATCTCAAACTTGACGCCCAAGACAAAGACCTGCTCTCCCGTGCTGCCAGCCTTATGGGCACCAGCATGGCTGGTTTTGTTCGCAGTGCGGCCAAAGAAAAGGCACAAACCCTGTTGGAGCAAGAGTCACGGGTAATGCTCACCAAGCGTGATTTTTTGGCCTTCAACGCAGCAATCAACGGCGCATTCAGTCCGAACCCCGCGCTGCAAGCGGCGCTAGCTGCCGCGGCCAAGGTCAAGCGTGCTTGAAGAGCAGATGCTTGACGCCAGGCTGCACGACCGCGCAGGGTTTCGGTGCGGGGTGCCAGCACTGGACGACTACCTGCACAAATACGCCGCCCAACAAAACGCCAAGGGCATCAGCACCGTTTTTGTGTTGGTGAACGATGCCGCGCCGCGCAAGATACTCGGCTTCTACACCCTGAGTGCCGCACAGGTCGAGGTTGAGCAGCTCAGTGAGGCGGACCGCAAAAAGCTGCCTCGCTACCCCTTCCCGTGTTTTCGCATGGGGCGTCTGGCACGCAGTATCGACAGTCGCGGAGCTGGATTAGGCGAAGTGCTGATGGGCTGCGCGGTGGACCGATGCCTGCATGCCCGCAGCCTGGTTGGCGCTTACGCGCTGCTTGTGGACGCAAAAGATGAAAAGGCGAAGGCGTTTTATGAGGAGTACGGCTTTGTTGCGTTTGGTGATGCGCCAATGTCGCTTTATTTGCCTTTGGGCTGAGGTGGGTGGGAGCTTTGGGCCAAGTGCGGATACTCATAGATGTCCGGTTCAGGGCGGTGAAACTTTTGCGAGTCACTTAGCCTGTTAGCGAAAATTGGTCTAAGACTCCTTGGTGCCATTGCCGACGTAGAGCCTTTCAGGGTGTATGCCTCTGGTGCCGCGATTGCGGTCCTTCAGATGTCGACCGTGACCGCCTCCAGAAGACCCACAAGAGTCATGCACGACAGGCAGCTTTCCGGTTGCCCAGGTCAAGTCCAGTCAATGGCCGTTCATGGAATTCGGCAACGCGTCCGTTCCAGTCTTTCAGATTTCCCAATAACTGACGTCCAACATCCTTGATGCCCTGCGATAACGTAGTCAGTACTTCGCGAAGCTCGGCTTCAGGTTGTGTTCTTTCAGCTAAAACCGCAAATGTCAATTAACTATCAAAATCACTCAGGGTTTAGCGCTTTGTAAGCTTTGGCCCGACGTACACAACATACAGTGGTTCGTTGGCTCTTACTGGCCAGGAAAAATGAACACGTAATTGAGGCGTCTGAACTTTGCCGTGCCACGTGCAGAATATGCTCATGCTAGCGTCCCCCGGGTGTGTAAAGGTCAACAGCGCCTTGAACTTTTCTTTTTCACTATCAGACGAATCTGAGAAGGTCGCACCGTGGCCGCCGCCGTCCTTAACCCCGGTGAAGAATTTCTGATAAATCTCGTGTCCTTTTGGTGTTCGCTGACCATTAACGTCAAAGCAGGATTTAAATTGATTCAATGTTCCCAGAATGGAAAGCAAGCGTTGGGCTGCGCCCGAAACGAACGGAAGACCGTTCAACGGAAAAAATGCATCCTCTGAAAACGTCAGCATTGAACATCGTGCAACCGTCAATGCCGCCAACTGATTCCAAGTGCCCATTGGCACGGGCTCGTTTTCAAGAACAGTTTCGAGCGCAACGGGATCCCAGTGATTCACAACGTCAATTGTTGTTTGGATGTTGTTGCCAGTAAGACTTTCAACGGAAAGTGGCGAAAACTGCCAATTTGAGGGTGTGAGACTGATTAACTCTCGATCAATACCATTCAACCGACACCATGCCGCTTCGCCCACTGCCGTATCCGTTACGACATTACCGTTAAACTCTAAGTAGTCGTTAGGACTATGCGTACGGGTATCCTCCCAAAATGGTCCGGTCTTGGTGAACCATGATCGAAGTGATCGCTGCTCGTTAATAGTCAATTCCTGAATCGCTTGCGGCATCGTCATACTTGGCGTTACAAGAGCATTCGCCATGCCTCTATGACAATTCACCTCACGTCCGAAACGACGCGCAATTTTTCGAATCATCATTAGCCGATCAATTGCAGCTCTAAACGAAACCATATCCTGAAATTGGCCATGAAAGGAAAGATCATTTACCAAGAGCGACACGTCATGAACCCCAGCCAGAAAAGTAGTTCATATCCTTATCGAACTGATCAAAAAATCCATCGGGCCAGGTATCGATATTGCCTAATCGGTCCAGTTGAGGGCTTAGAACTTGGGCGGTTCCTTCTGACCTTGGTTTGAAGAAATGAAGTGCGACTTGTTCCGGCGTTATTCGCTCATCCTTAACAGCCCGGCGAATTCCGTTCAGTACATGGTCGCTGTGCGTCTCCACGATAACCTGCACCCCAGCCATGGCCACATCTGCCAAAAACCGTCCCATTAGTGCTTGCCCTGCAGGATGAAGATGCACTTCTGGGTTCTCAATAAGCAGAATACCTCCAACCTTTGCAGATAGCGCCGCAACGACGATCGGTAATATTTGTGTAAGCCCAAACCCCACATGAATCGGGCGATGGAAGTCCGTATCGTCCGAAGTTCGCAGTCCGAGTGTTACCGCGTTGGCCTGTAGGACTTGTAGCACAACCAATCCACAGCCTGGAAAGAATTGCTGCATGCGAGCCTCGACTTGGCGTAACAGTGTTGGTGGTATGCCTTCGATAATCAAACCGTCAAGGACACGCTCGCCACGCCCCAAATGCAGCACGCTCACGGCATGTTCTCCAGCAGGTCCAACTACAGCTGCAGTCTCTTCGATTGAATAAAATTCACGGGGGCCAATGCGTTCAGCTGTGATGTAAGAAAGGCCTCGAAGACGGTATGTCAATGAGTCAATATTCAACTGCAAAACGCTTTTACCATGATCATGTGCAGACTCAACCTCGAATGCTGTTTGGTTATTGATAAGTGGAGGGAGTAAATATTGCAACATGTTTGGCTCCAGGGTTGCTGCGTCCCCAACAGAAACATGATCAACGCCCATCGACATTTCGAACCGCTCTCCTGAAAATGACCAGTGATAACTCAGTTCGCCATCTGAAAGTCCCATTTTAATGCTGCGACGCCCATGCACTTTGTCAACTACATCTCCTACGGTTCCCAACTTTATTGCATTGCCATTTAGCAGTAGTCGCGACGACCATTCGTGATCACGCATGGTCTGATGCAGAAGAACGAGCGATTGGAGAACAGACGATTTACCGGACGCGTTAGCGCCAGATAGCAAGGTCAAACTAGCGAGAGGAAGCTTTAGTAGATCGAAGCATTTGAAGTCATGAAGATCCAGTCGGTTAAGCATTTAATACCTCCATAAACGTGGCCTTAGCGGCTTTAAATCGGTAAGCGACTTTTCTCGGGTCATTTGTGCCGTAAGTGATTGCAGTAATGAATTCATCGTCTTCCATTAAGGAGAAGAATGCCGCTTTTAAATCAACAGCGTTGGCTTTGACAGTACTCTCAGAATAATCTGAAAGTACTATTGACATGACATCCCAGAGGGATGCATTTAGGATGCTGCGGCTATGTCCGCTGCTGGTATGCTTTCTGAACGCGTGCTGCCCAAATACTGTGTAATTGTTCTTAAGGGTGGTGCGGAATTTAGCACTAAGTTGCCGCAAATCCTCAGTGGAGAGCTTGTTCATAGTTTTCAGCCCTCGTGCCAGAAACTCATCCATGTCCCCTCGGTAATCTTGTATTGGTAAAAGTCTAAAAGCGCAGAATCGATTTACAAATTCTCGATCGCGCATTGCCGCAGTCTTCAAACTTTTCCCAGTAGCCTTGATAAAAAGCGGTGTCATCGCCTCTTCTTTTAAAAACCGTGTTGCACTACCCATGTACAGACAATTTCGCATCTGCTGACGTGTCAATGGAACGCCGCCATTTACCCGATCAAAAATGTCTAAGCGTGCTTGCTCAGGCACCTTTGCATCAATCACATAGAGGATAAGGTTGCAGTCTTCGATACGGTTTTGCAGTTTCGGAGAAAGGTTTCTGAAATACTTTTTATTCAATTCTGGCTGATCGGGTAGCTTGAGTTGGAAATCGTTATTTACAAATCGCTGAAACGTGGATAGGCGCTGCAGTCCATCAACAACAATCATTCGACCCTCTTCATCCTCACCCAGGTAAAAAACTGGCAGTGGAATTCGCATCAGAACGGACTCAATCAGTTTGCTTTGTTTATCCTCCTGCCAAATGAAGTCGCGTTGAAAGTCTGGATTCATGACGAAAGAGCCTTTCTCAATCCGACGTAGAACATCATGGACCGTACGATTCTCATTCCGGATTAGCAATGTATCAATTGGATATCCACCCAAGGAAACATCATCTTTTGCATTGGTGAGCCCCTCTATTTCCTCTTCATCCGTCGTATGTGAAGTATTCATTTAAGCCTCATTCGTCAAAACTGTCTTTTGTTAGCGTTGTTGTACCGGGTACTTGATGGAAATATGAAAATATTTTGATCTGGTTGGATGGACCGTGCCGCTGACATTGTAGGTGCAGCTTACTATCGGCAACATCGTTAAATGATTTGTTGTTTTGGATGAGCCGACCTTAGGTTTGAGTTCACGGTGGATTAAATCGGAACTCAATGCGGAACGCCTGCTTTTGGTCGATGTCTGGTGCCCACTTTGACGAAATGGTCGCCACTAAGCAGCCGGTCCATCCCTAGTTGCCAGCGGCTGAAATTGTGCAGGCAGACCGCAGATGTCGAAGACCGGAATCGCTGTAAATTTGACTCACAGGCGACTTGAGTAAAAGACCGCTCCTAGCCCACCATTGAACGACAGAACAGCAGCTGTCAAGACAGCTTGTGGTCATAGCCGCTACCTATATTGTTGAAGATCAAGTTGCTCGAAAGCAGTCGCTGTAACCGTAATTTAAGGAGCGACGTTTGTCGGCTATCAGGCCGCGAACTCAATCACCTCTATGACTGCAATGGGTCGAAAGCAACCAAAACACTTCCCCCACCGCACCTCGGTGACAGACCCCCACCCAGTTTTCAGGCGTAATTGCAGCCTCCGACGCCGAGCGTCAGACGCACGGTCCCAACCCCACATTCACCCTGACCAAACGCCATGAAACTTCGCCCCACCCTTGATTTTTTGCTCAACGACTGGCTCAAGACCACGGATTTGACGCAGCGCGCGCGCTTTAGCGACCATTCGCGTGACACCTTTGACGCGGTGCTGGACACTTGCGAGCGCATTGCGCGCGAGAAATTTGCGCCCTTCAACCGCCTGGTGGACGTGCAAGAGCCGCACTTTGACGGCGAAAAAGTCATCCTGCCCCAGGCCACGCAAGACGCAGCCAAGGCCTATGCCGAGTCGGGCATGCTCAGCGCCTCGCAGGACTTTGAAATGGGCGGCATGCAGCTGCCCTACAGCGTGGAGGCTGCGGCCAACTCGTTTTTCGCCTGCGCCTCGGTCAGCATTGGCTCGGGCATGCTGACCACCGGCAACGCCAATTTGCTGATGGTGCACGGCACGGCGCTGCAAAAAGAGGTGTTTGCCAAGAACGAATTCAATGGCCGCTTCTCCGGCACCATGTGCCTGAGCGAGCCCCAAGCGGGCTCCAGCTTGTCGGACATCACCACCCGTGCCGTGCCCGATGGCGCGGACTTTGAGTCCGAAGCGCTGGGCGCGCGCTACCGCCTCAAGGGCAACAAGATGTGGATATCGAGTGGCGAGCACGAGCTGTCCGAGAACATCATCCACCTGGTGCTGGCCAAAATTCCCGACGCCAATGGCGCGCTGGTGCCCGGCACACGCGGCATTTCGCTCTTTATCGTGCCCAAAAAGCTGGTGGGCCTGGACGGCCAACTTACCGGCGTGCGCAACGACGTGGCGCTGGCCGGCCTGAACCACAAGCTGGGCTGGCGCGGCACTACCAATACCTTGCTCAATTTTGGCGAGGGCAAATACCCGGTGGATGCGCAGTCCGGCGGCCCCTATGGCAACGGCGCAGGCGCCGTGGGCTACCTGGTCGGCAAACCTGGCGATGGCCTGCGCTGCATGTTCCACATGATGAACGAGGCGCGCATTGGCGTGGGCATTGCGGCCACCATGCTCGGGCTGGCCGGCTATTACGCCAGCCTGGACTACGCCAAAAACCGGCCCCAGGGTCGGCCCATGGGATCCGGCGGCAAAGACCCCTCTCAGCCCCAAGTGCGCATCATTGAACACAGCGATGTGCGCCGCATGCTGCTAGCCCAAAAATCCTATGGCGAAGGCGCGCTGGCGCTGGCACTGTATTGCGCCCGCCTGGTGGACGAGCAACACACCGCTGACGCCGCCGCTGCCGACGAAGCCCGCCTGCTGCTCGAAGTGCTCACGCCCATTGCCAAAAGCTGGCCCAGCGAGTGGTGCCTGGAGGCCAATTCGCTGGCCATCCAAGTGCATGGCGGCTACGGCTACACGCGCGACTTCCCGGTGGAGCAATACTGGCGCGACAACCGCCTCAACATGATCCACGAGGGCGCCCACGGCATTCAGGGCATGGACTTGCTGGGGCGCAAAGTGCTGATGGAAAACGGGCGCGGCATGCAACTGCTGGCCGCGCGCATGCAAGTCACCATGGCGCGCGCCGCGCCCAACGCGCTGCTCGCGCCCTATGCCGACGCGCTGGGCAAAGCCCTGGCCAAGGTGGGTGCCGCCACGCAAGCGGCCTGGTCTACCGGCGCCCCCACCGAGGCGCTGGCCAACGCCGTGCCCTATATGCAGGCCTTTGGCCACACGGTGCTGGCCTGGGTTTGGCTGGAAGTGGCCCTGGCCACGCTAGAGAGCGACCCAAGCCAAGCCCAGTCCGCAAGCCAAGGCCGCATGGGCGCCGCGCGCTTCTTCTTCCACTACGAGCTGCCCAAAATCGGCGCTTGGCTGAATGTGGTGCAATCGCGCGACATGACCTGTGCCACCCTGCCCGAGGACGCTTTCTGATGGCTTTTTTCAAAAAATACAACGGCACCGCCGATCTGCGCTTGCTGAGCATAGAGCGTTGGGCCTGGATATTGATTTATGGCGGGCTGCTGGCTTGCGTGCTGTCGTACTTCATGCCCGCAGTCCCTGAGGGCGGCTTCAGTTTGCTTACCGCCTGTGGCTTGCTCGCAGTGGCTTTGGGGGCCGCGCTCATTGTGGTGCGTTCCCGACTGCACGGCGAGTAGCCGCGCCCAGCGTATCGCTGCGGCGACAGTTGCCAGAGCGCCTGCGGCGGCACAATCATTTACGTTTTTTGACCCCCTGTAACTTTCATGAAGGTGCGCAGCACCCCAATCATGGGAGTTCATTTACCTTAACTTGAGGAATTCGCATGACGCGCACCATCCAACAACTGTTTGATTTGACTGGAAAAACCGCCCTGGTCACCGGTGGCTCCCGCGGCCTGGGCTTGCAAATGGCGCACGCTTTGGGGGAGGCCGGGGCCAAGGTATTGATTACCTCGCGCAAGGCCGAAGACCTGGAACAGGCCACCGCCGAACTGCAAGCCGCAGGCATTGACGCCCGCTGGGTGGCCGCCGATTGCGCTAAGGACAGCGAAATCACCCGCCTGGTGGACGAGACTCTGCACCGCATGGGCGACGTCGACATTTTGGTGAACAACGCAGGCGCCACCTGGGGCGCACCCGCAGAAGACCACCCTATCGAGGCCTGGGACAAGGTGATGAACCTCAATGTGCGCGGCTACTTTTTGCTCAGCCAGGCGCTGGCCAAGCGCAGCATGATTGCGCGCCGCTCGGGCCGCATCATTAACGTGGCGTCCATCGCCGGGCTTGGCGGCAACCCCGACGTCTTGCACACCATCGCCTACAACACCTCCAAGGGCGCGGTCATCAATTTCACCCGCGCCCTGGGCGCGGAGTGGGGCAAGTACAACATCACCGTCAACGCGATTTGCCCAGGTTTCTTCCCCAGCAAAATGACCGCTGGCACCTTGAAAGCCGTGGGCGAGGAAACGCTCGCCGCCCACGCACCGCTCAAACGCCTGGGGGACGACGAAGACCTCAAGGGCCTGTGCCTTTTGTTCGCCTCCGACGCCGGCAAGCACATTACCGGCCAATGGCTGGCGGTGGACGGCGGCGTGAGCGTGGTCACGGGTGGCTGAAATCGGCCCAGCGGCGGCTGCGGACTCCTGGGAGCGGGTGGCCGGGTTTGGGGTGGACGTTCCCTTCGTGCGGCACCTGGGCTTCGTGCTGACGCAGTTTGCGTCTGGCCAGTCCGAGATCACTTACACCGCCCAGCCAGAGCACCTCAATTCATTTGGCGTCACCCACGGCGGCGCTTTGATGACGTTGCTAGACGTGTCCATGGCCACCGCCGCGCGCAGCGATGTGCCCGAGCAGGGCGTGGTCACCATCGAGATGAAAACCAGCTTTATGCACCCCGCCGTGGGGCCGCTGGTGGCCCGTGGCACGCTGGTGCAGCGCACCGCGAGCCTGGCGTTTACCCAGTCCACGATTTATGACGCCCGTGGCCAAGCTTGCGCCAGCGCCATGGGCACCTTCAAATACATGAAGCGTGCGCCGGGCGCTGCGGCTGTCGCCAGCCAGTCCAGCCCGTCTGCCTCCATTCCAACTGACTAAGCAAAGAGCCCCACCATGCCCGCAAACCGCCAAATCCACCTCGACAACCGCCCCAAGGGCGAAGCCCAAGCCAGCAACTTTGCGTTGGTGGATAGCGAGACGCCACCCCTGAAAGACGGCGAAGTGCTAGTGCGCCACCACTTTTTGAGCCTGGACCCCTATATGCGAGGCCGCATGAACGACGCCAAAAGCTATGCCCAACCCCAAGCCCTGGGCCAGACCATGGGCGGCGGCACGGTGGGCGAAGTGCTGGAGTCGCGCAACCCGCAGTACCCCGTGGGCACCCAGGTGGTGGGCATGGGTGGCTGGCAGGAATACAGCGTAGTCAACGCCACGCTGCCCGGCGCCCTGCGCGCAGTAGACACCCGCCATGTGCCGCTGAGCGCCTACCTGGGTGCCGTGGGCATGCCGGGCGTCACGGCCTACTACGGCCTAGTCCACATCATTGCGCCCAAAGCGGGCGACACGCTGGTAATCAGCGCCGCCACCGGCGCGGTGGGCAGCGCTTTTGCCGCTTTGAGCAAAGCGCGCGGCTGCCGCACGGTTGGCATTGCCGGGGGCGCCGAGAAGTGCAAATATGCGGTGGACGAACTGGGCTTTGACGCTTGCATTGACTACAAGGAACACACAGACGCGGCCAGCCTCTCAGCCGCCATTGCAGCCGCTTGCCCCAAGGGCATAGACGGCTATTTTGAGAACGTGGGCGGCATGGTGCTGAACGCCGTGCTACCGCTCATGAACGCCTTTTGCCGCATCGCGGTGTGCGGCATGATTGCCGGCTACAACGGCGCGCCGCTGCCCCTGACGCACCCGGCGCTGATCTTGATGCAGCGCCTCAAGATCGAGGGCTTTATCGTCAGTGAGCACATGGAAGTGTGGCCTGCCGCCCTGGCCGAGCTGGGTGGCCTTGTCGCCAGCGGCAAGCTGCGCGCACGCGAGAGCATTGCCCACGGGCTGGAGAACGCGCCTGAGGCCTTTTTGGGCTTGCTCAAGGGCAAGAACTTTGGCAAACAACTCGTTAAGCTGGTCTGAATGAACGCCGCCGCCACGCACCAGGTGTTTAACCAGGCGCAAGCCCTGGAAAACTACAACTTGTTTGACGGCAACCAGGGCCTGCAAAGCGCCCTTAAATTCAACGCGCCGGGCCTGGACACCGCCGATTTGCAGGCCCTGGGCGCGCGCCTGGGCAGTGCGGAGATGCAAACCCATGCGCAGCTTGCCAATGTGCACACCCCGCAACTGCGCAGCCACGACCGCTATGGCAACAGGCTCGACGTGGTGGAGTTCCACCCCAGCTACCACGCCTTGATGGCCGAGGCCACGCGTGCCGGTTTGCACGGCAGCCCGTGGCCCACTTTTTTTGACGCAAAACCTGGCACATCGATCACGCACCAGCGCCGCGCGGCGGGGTTTCTCATGTTTACCGAGCTGGAGTCGTCCATGCTGTGCCCGATTTCCATGACCTACGCGGTGATGCCCGCGTTGCGCAGCAACGCCGCTATTTACCAAGACTGGGCGCCGGGCCTGAGCAGCCCGCACTACGACCCGGCATTGAAGCTATTCAGCCAAAAAACCGGCCTCACCATGGGCATGGGCATGACCGAGAAGCAAGGCGGCTCGGACGTGCGGGCCAACACCACGCAAGCCACAGCCGACGGCCATGATGCCTGGGGCCAGCGCTTTACGCTGGTGGGGCACAAATGGTTTTTCTCGGCGCCTATGTGCGACGCGTTTTTGGTGCTGGCGCAGTCGGCGGCGGGCTTGAGCTGCTTTTTTCTGCCCCGCGTGTTGCCCGACGGCAGCCTGAACAACTTGCGCATCCAGCGCCTCAAAGACAAGCTGGGCAACAAGGCCAACGCCAGCTCTGAGGTGGAATTTGTGGGTGCCACCGCCTGGCTGGTGGGCGTGGAAGGGCGTGGCGTGCCGCAGATTTTGGAAATGGGCGAAATGACCCGGCTGGACTGCTCGCTGGGCACCAGCGGCCTGGTGCGCCAGGCCCTGAGCATTGCGCTCAACCACACCGCCCAGCGCCAAGCCTTTGGCAAACCCTTGATCGAACAGCCGCTGATGCGCAACGTGCTGGCCGACCTGGCGTTGGAGAGCGAAGCCGCCACCGCCTTGTCCATGCGCTTGGCGCGCGCCTTTGACAACGCGGGCGACAGCTTTGAGCGCCTGATGGCCCGCGTCCTCACCCCCATTGCCAAGTTTTGGATCTGCAAGCGCGGCAGCGCTTTTGGCCAAGAGGCCATGGAATGCATGGGCGGCAATGGCTATGTGGAAGAGGGCGGCTTGGGCGTTATGGCCCGCATTTACCGCGAAATGCCGCTCAACTCGATTTGGGAGGGTGCGGGCAACATCATGGCGCTGGACCTGCTGCGCTCCCTGCGCAAGGGCGACGTGGCCCAGGCCCTGGCGCAAGAGCTGGCCCCCGCACGCGGGGCGCACCCGGCGCTGGACCGCATGATCGACGCCCTGCCCACGCGCATTGACCTGCTGGCCAACGAAGTGCAGGCCCGCCGTCTGGCGCAGGACGTAGCGCTGGCGGTGCAGGCCGCGCTGCTGCTGCAAAGCGCGCCGGGCGCTGTGTTTGGTGCGTTTTGCGATTCGCGCCTGGGGGGCGACTGGGGTTACAGCTTTGGCACCCTGGCCACGGGCGTGGACTTTGACGCCATCATTCGCCGCGCCATGCCGCGCTAGTTGTACCGCTTTTTTTAGGAGGCCCTTGTGAACACGCCCATTCTTCACCACTACCATACCTCGCCGTTTTCCGAAAAAGTGCGCTTGGTACTGGGCTACAAAAACCTGGCCTGGCGCTCGGTGCTGGTGCCCAGCATCATGCCCAAGCCCGACGTGCTGGCGCTAACAGGCGGCTACCGCAAAACGCCGTTTTTGCAGATAGGCGCCGACGTGTACTGCGACACCGAACTGATGTGCGAAGTGCTGGAGCACCTGCAGCCCCAGCCCACGATTTACCCCGAGGCGACCAAGGGCGTGGCACGGGTGCTGGCGCAGTGGGCAGACACCACCTTGTTTTGGGCCGCCATGGCCTACAACCTCAGCCCCAAGGGCGCAGCCGCCATGTTTGCCGACGCCCCGCCCGAAGTGGCCAAGGCCTTTTCTGCCGACCGGGCCGCCATGTCGGTTGGCCTGACGCGCAGCCGCCCCGGCGACGCCACTGCGGCCTACAAGTCGTATTTGCGCCGCCTTGCCCACATGCTGGACCAGCAGGAATTTTTGCTCGGCAGCGTCCCCTGCGTGGCCGACTTTGCGGCCTACCACCCGCTGTGGTTTACCCGCACCCGCGTGCGGGTGATGGCCGATATCTTGCAAACGACCCCATCTGTGCTGGCCTGGATGGACCGCGTGGCGGCCATTGGCCATGGGCCGGTAGAAAAGTTCAGCGCTGCCCAGGCCATCGCAGAATGCGCCGCCAGCACGCCGCTGGCGCTGGCCCCCGACACCGTGTTCCAAGACGAACACGGCATTCCCTTGGGCAGCACAGTGACCATTGGCGCCGAAACTTTTGGTCAGGCACCCACCGAAGGCGTGCTGCTGGCCGCTACCCGTACCCGCTACACCCTGCGCCGCGAAGACCCGCGCGCGGGCGTGGTGCATGTGCATTTCCCGCGCATCGGCTATGTGCTGCGCGCGGTGCAAGCCTGATTTCCTTTTTTCTTTCTCTTCTTTTCCTCACGAGACATTTGCATGATTTCTGACTTCAAAAACAAAACCGCTGTCATCACCGGCGCCGGTTCGGGCTTCGGCCTGGAATGCGCCCGCATTGGCGCCGCCCTGGGCATGAACCTGGTGCTGGCCGACGTGCAGCAAGACGCGCTGGACCGCGCCGTGGCCGAGATGCAGGCCGCTGGCGCACCGGTACTGGCCATGCGCGTGGATGTTTCCAAGGCCGACCAGGTGGAAGCCCTGGGTGCGGCCACCCTGGCGCGCTTTGGCGCCCCCCACTTTGTGTTCAACAACGCCGGCGTGGGCTCCGGTGGCCTGATCTGGGAAAACACCTTGCAAGACTGGGAATGGGTGATTGGCGTCAACCTGATGGGCGTTGCCCACGGCATTCGCGTCTTCACCCCCATGATGCTGGCCGCTGCGGCCCAAGACCCGGCCTTCCAAGGCCATATCGTCAACACCGCCAGCATGGCCGGTTTGCTCAACGCGCCCAATATGGGCGTCTACAACGTGAGCAAACACGCCGTGGTCAGCATGAGCGAAACCTTGTACCAAGACCTGGCCTTGGTCACCGAACAAATCAGCGCCAGCGTGCTGTGCCCGTTCTTTGTGCCCACCGGCATCAGCCAAAGCCACCGCAACCGCCCGGATGAGTTCAAGGCCCACGGCGCCAAACCCACCAAGAGCCAGTTGATTGGCCAGGCCATGAGCGACAAGGCCGTGGGCAGTGGCAAGGTCAGCGCCGCCGACGTAGCCCAAATGGTGTTTGACGCTATTGCCGCCAACCAGTTCTACATCTACAGCCACCCCAAATCGATTGCCTCGGTGCAAGTGCGCATGGAAGACATCCTGATGTCGCGCAACCCCACCGACCCCTTTGCCCGCAAGCCTGAACTCGGCGTCGAGCTGAAAAAGGCGCTGCGCAGCTGAGCACGGGCGAAACCCCGCAAAAAAGTGTTCAAATACGCGGTTTCACATTTACACCTCTAGGAAAGATCTCATGGGCAATTCCATCGTTACCGAAGCCGACCGCAAAGCCACCCCCGCACCCAAGCCCTTGCCCGGCATGACCCTGGGCAGCGCAGGCCGCGGCCAAAAAGTAAGCCTGGAGCGCGGCGTGTCCACCCGCAGCAAAAAGAACCCCGGCAAGCGGGCCAAGAAGGGCGGTTAATTCTTTTTCAAGGCCGCCTAGGGCTCAAAATGCCCAATGCGCACGGTCTTCAATGCAAAAAAAGCCCTCTTTTGAGGGCTTTTTTATGGGCCGAATTTGGCAAGGCGGCGCAGAGCGTGTTTTTTCACCTTGAATCCGCCGGGTTTTGTACTTTGGGTGACTATTTACACCCAGGCCGATCAATTCCACTATTGAGCCTTGCCACGTTGAGAAGGTCGCCAAGGCCATAAAGCGCGACGCGGTGACTCCTTTGCCAGATTCGCGCCAAGCGCTGGAAGAGGCGTTGCACGCCACCACCGCGTCTGGCCCGCCCGGGCTTTGCGGCTAGCCCATGACCACCACGCGCTGCAAGCCCATCACCAGGCTGACGCCATCGCCCTCGTTGCGCGCCACGATGGTGCCGCCCATTTTGGCCATATAGGTTTTGGCCACAAACAAGCCCTGGCCGCGGTTGCCGTTGGCGCCAGATTCGGGCTGGTCCGACACGCCGTATTCAAAAATCTTGCTCAGCATGTCGGGCGCGATGTGCGGGCCGGTGTTGTGGATGGTGACGGTGGCCTCGGTTTCGGTGGTGTGCAGGTCCAAGGTGATGGCGCTGCCGGGCGTGCGGCAGCGGTTGGCGTTGTGCAAGACGTGGGTCACCACGTCTTCCAGCGCGTATTCCTCGGCGCGCACCAGCACGGGGCCGCTGGCGCTGGTGTAGCGCACATTGGCGATATTCACGCTGGCAGAGTTGGCGGCCACGGTTTGCAAGAAGCGATGCAGATCCACCGTTTGCACGGCCAGCGTGCTGGTTTGAAAGGCTTCGCTGGGGCTGGCGCTGCCGTAGAGGATGCGCACCGCTTGCTGCATGCGGTGGACGTAGCGCAGGCTGGGGTCCTGATCGTTGCGGTGCAAAGCCATCAGCGATTGCAGCGGGGACATGATCTCGTGGCCCACGGCGTGCCACATGTCTTTTTCTTGCTCCGCGCGTATGCGTTCGCGCTCGGCGTCTTCTTTGACGCGGCGCAGCAGGTCGTTCAGGCCGTTGGCCAGAATGCCCAGCTCGTCGTTGCCACGCAGGTCGGCCAGATCAAAGTGCTCCAGCCCGCCGGTGGTTTTGACGGTTTTGGACAAATCACGCGAGCGGCGGCTAAGGCGTGCAATGCGCCGGATGATGCCCACCTCAATAACCAGCCAGGCCAGCGCGATAGCCAGCAGCATGGCGCCCACAAACCACGACAGGCGCGTTGCCACCGCACTCAAACTGCGGTTGACGCTGCGCGCGTCGCCTTGCAGCTCTAGGGTGTAGTTGCCCAAGGGCGTGGCAATTTCATCTTGCGCCACCAGGGGCGCGTCGTAGCTGTCCACCGGCAGGTGCCGAATCAGCCGGGTGAGCAGGGAGGATGAATGGGCTTCAGACGCGTCTATGCCACGCAGGCTGATGATTTCGGGCGGCATGGGAGCCTTGGGTCCGTTGCCGGGCGCGTTGGTTTTTCGAATGCGCAGCGTCTCGCCTGGAAGCAACTGGGTGCGCAGGTCTGCCAGTGCAAAGGGCGGCAGCGCGCCTTCGGCGTTGCTGTCAAACACCACACCCGCGTCTCCCGGCGCCAGCACTTCCACCCGCACCCGCATCTGCGCCAGGTCCTGCGGCGGCCACACGGGTTTTTCTTTTTGGAACAGGGCGTCGCGCAGCACCTCCACGGGCAGGCGCAGCGAGAAAAAGGACTTTTTCTCGCAATCCTGGTCTGGCAGCGCTGCGCTGTCCAGGCAGTCGCCGCCTTGCCAGACCCAGCCTCTAAAGTCGCGCAGGGTGCGCGCGCCGGTGTAGTCGCGGCTGCCAATGTCCACATAGCCGGTGAACCGCCCGCGCAGGCCTTCGCGCTGCGCGTTGGCCGGGTCTTGCAGGGCCTCAAACGGGGCAATCCACCGGTAAGTGCGGCCGCGCAGATTGACCTCTACCCGCAGGCGGTGCGCCTGGTCCAGGTATTTGTCGCCCATGCTGTGGGGCACCAGCGCCGGGCTGGCAAAAGTGCCAGCGGCGTAAATAAAGCCACCGGCCCATGGGTTGTTGCCAATGGCAACGCACAGGCTGCCGTAATGCGGGTACTGCACCAGGCAGCCAGTCATCTCCACCGCGTTGCGCACCTTGTTTTGGTCGTCAAAGTCAATGGCCGAGAAGGGCAGCAGCACCGGATGCAAAGGTGTCGTGGGCGTCAGTTCTTCCGACGGGTTGAGCAGCGCCAACTGGCCGGTGGGGTGGCGCAGTTGCGCTGCAATCTGCTGCTTGGTTTTGTCAAAGCTTTGTTGGTAGTTGTCGTAGCTGCGCTGCTTTTCTTCTTGCAGCACATACACCGCCATCACCAGGGTAGCCAGCGCCAGCAGCAAAAACGCGCCGCGAAACAGCGCCCGCAGCCGGAATGACGCCAGCCAGATCAACGTAGTTTTTAGCTTCGCATTCATTGGGTAGGCGGCGCATCGGACCAGCGAAAGCCGCGCATGGGAATGTTTTCGATGCGGTCAAAGCCCTCGTCGAGTTCGCGAAAGGCTTCGCGGATGGTGCTGATGTGTTTGCGGATGTTGTCCCGGTTGCGCCCGCTTTTGACCACTTCAAACAGCTCGTCGTAAGACACCACCTGGCCCCGGCGCTGGTAAAGCGCCGCCAAAATGCGCTGCGCCGTCAGCGGCAGGTTGATGCGCTTGCCGCGCCACAGCGCGCTGCGTTGGCGCAGGGGGTCGATGGACAGCTCGTTAATGGCCGACGGCGCGGCTTCTACGACGCCGCGTTCCCGGGTGGCGCGCAGGATTTCCAAAAAGGTGTCTACAAAGTCGCTTTCGCTGAAAGTGGTTTTTTGCAGGTAGTCCCAGGCGTCCAAGGCCTTCATGATGCTGCGGTAAATCGCCGCTGGCATGGCCGACACCACCAGCACCGGCGTGCCGTGCAGGCCTTTGTTGATGGCGTTGATGATGGCAATGCCTGCGTTGCGCTCACGGCCCAACTCAATGTCCAGCACCACCAGGTCATAGGCCTCGCGGGCAATGGCGGCCTCTGCGTCGTCCCGGGTGAACCATGCGTCCACCTGAATACCCGCTTTGGCGCCAAGAATCCACTCGGTGAGCTGCTGGCTGGTAGGGAGGTCATCTTCAATGACGGCGACCTTGAACATGGGGGGCTTCCTGCGTTGTGTGGCCTCCAGTATCCCCCGTCCACGCGGCACCAGCGCACAGCGCTTGTGAGGGTTTCTTCACGCCATGGGAGCAATCCTGCCCCGCAGCGGCCTTGTTTGCTCGTGCCCCTCGCGCAGACCATTGCGCCATGCCAAACCGGTGCGCGGCCTGATCTTCACGCAAACCGGAATTGTTTTGAAGATCAGCAGTCAAAAAGGGAATTCACCATGTCAGAACGTGCCAAGCAATTCATTTCCGGTTTTCAGGGCGCTGTGCGCAAGGCCGCTACAGGCACTGGCGCGCTTTTGCGCAGAACCGCGGCGCAGCCGCCCTTGCATACCCGTGCGCTTGCGCTGGGCGTGTTGGCGCTTGTGGGCTATGGGATTTATGTCCAGCCTCCCATCCAAAGCATCGGCCGTGGCGAAGTAGGCATACGCCTGAATCAGCTTACCGGTGTGTCCACCGAGGTGCGCAATGGCGTGGTGTTGGTGGTGCCCGGCCTGCACGCGCTGCGTCGCTTTTCATTGCGTGACCAGCTGTACCGCCCAACGGCCAACAACAGCGCAAGCGGCGCGGCGCCGTTTCAGTCGGTGGAAGGGCTCTCTATTGGCGTGGACATTTCTGTGCGCTACGCCTTGGACGAAGCCAAGCTCTCGGCCATGGCTCTAGGCCTGCCAGACGACATCAATGGCGAAATCCTGGAGCCGGTGGTGCAAGGCGTGCTCTACAAGACCATGGCGCGCTACACCGTGCGCGAAATTTTTTCTGGCAAGCGCGCGGAAATTCAACAAGTGATTGAAGCCGAACTCAAGCCCCGCCTGGCCAAGGACGGCATCAAACTTGAAGCCGTAACCCTGGGCAAGGTGGACTTGCCGTCGGACTACAAGGCCGGCATGGAGGATTTGTTGGCGGAAGAGCTGGCCACCGAAAAAATGCGCTACACCTTGGAGCTGAAAGAAAAGCAGGTCAAGCAAACCGAACTCGAAGCCCAGGCTGACAAGGTGCGCCGCGAGACATCGGCACAAGCCGCTGGGGAAGAGCAGATCATTGCCGCCAAAGCGCAAGCCGAGGCCATGAAGCACGTGCTGCCGTTCAAGCAAAAGCAGATCGAGCAACGCTCTCTTGAGGCAGAGGCCGACAAGGTGTCGCGCATCAAAACCGCCGAAGGTACCGCCCAGGCCCGCCGTATTGAGGCCTCGGGCGAAGCGGATTCACGCAAAAACCTGGCGGATGCGGAGGCCTACCGGCAAGACCGTATTGGCAAGATTGCCACCGAGCAAATGGCGCGTGACGGCGAACTGATCACCAAACACCCCTTGCTGATCCAAAAGACCATGGCCGACAAGCTGTCCGACAAGATCACGGTGATCATTGCGCCACCCTCAACCAGCGGCGGCTTTATTGGCTCGGCCTTGCTGGGATTGGGCAAGCCCACGGCTGAGCCGTCGGATGCCGTGGCCAAAAAGAGCGCCCAGGCTGGCGAGCAAGACGCCGCAGAAGGAGAGCAATAACATGATCGCATCGGCATTGCTGGTGGTGGCCATCGTCACCCAGGACCAATCTGCGCTGCGATCCGCACCCCGCGAGTCGGCGCCCCAGCAAGTGGCGCTGGCCCAGGGCGACGGCCTGGAAATTCGGGGCCAAAAGGGCGACTACTTACAGGTGTATGACCATCGCCGCGAGCGCGCAGGCTATGTGCGCGCCACCCAGGTGCGCAGCCAGTCGCTCGCGCCTGAGGCAGCGCCCGAGTTGTTGTCGGTGCTGCGTTTTTTGCGTGACACGCCGGGGTCGGAGGCGCTGGGTATTGCCTACGCTGCGGCTTACCTGCGGGCTGCGCCGCCCGAGGCCAGCGTTGGCGAGGCATTTGATGCGCTGGGCACGCTGTCGGAGCGCTTGGCGCGCAGAGCCTCGGCCTACCAGGGCAAAACCGGCGGCGACACCCTGGCCGCGCACCTGGACGTGGCTGCAAGCTACGGCGTGGAAATGCTGAGTTTTGAGCGCGAAGGGCAGGTGCAGCTTTGCTACAACGGCGACGCATTTCGTCGGGTGCTGGCCTTGCCGTCCACTGCAGTGCAAAAAGCCACCGCCGCGCTGGCCTTGACCCGGCACGACTGCGTGGCCCCCAACCTGACGCCGGGCGAGCGCTTTGCCCAGGACAACTGGCGTGCAGATGTGTTGGATCGGGTGGAGCTGCGCGACCTGCCCGAGGTGCTGAAAAACCGCCTGCATCTGCGCAAGGCGGGTGTGTGGGCCAGCCTGGCCTACCAGCGTGCACGCCGCCCCGACCTGGCGCCCAGTGCGGTACAAACCGCCGCCAGCCGTGAGGTGCAAGAGTTGGCGGCCATCAACAAGACCGAGCTGGGTGAATCTGACGCCTACGCCTACAGCGAGGCCGCAGTGCGCGTGGGTGCATCACGCTGGGGTGCGGAGCCAGCGCCGATGGAGCCAGCCAAGCAGCCCATTAGCCAACTGTCGCTGCGGGTGAGCGCGGGCCAGCCGGGCGAGACCTGCGTGCATGTGGTGGATGCCAAGCACGATGTCAAAAACGCCCTGATCACGCGCTGCACCTATGGCGTGGTGTGGCCCGCATCGGTCAGCGTCAACCGCGACGCCACGGCCCTGGCGCTGGCGGTGCAGCCCCAAGACACCTGGCGCGAGATGTGGGTGTTTCAGCAAAGCCCCACCGGCTGGACCGCCACTGTCATGCCCCCGGCCCTGGACAATCCTAGCTTGGGCTATGTGGAGTTTGCAGGCTGGGTGCCCGGTAAGTCGCAGATGCTGGCCGCGCGCGAGGCCAAGGTGGACGGGCGGTTCAAACGCAGCTTTGAAGTGCTGCGCACCAGCACCCTGGACATAGAAAAGCAGGCCGACCAACCGGGAAGCATCAACGCGTTTTACCGCTGGCAAGACCCAGTGTGGAAGGCCGGTACGGTGAGTGTGCGTTGACCCATTGGCCCCTTTCCGCAACACCTGCTATCAAAGCGCCCGCGCCAAGCGCAAGCCGCCCCACACCGCCGTGTGCGTGTTGCGCGTCTATCGCGGTTATTGGCCGGAGTTTGCGCAATCAGGTAGTCCGTGAGGAAATACGGCCTGGATGAACGAACTCTCATTCTTCGATTAACCGCGCCAGAAATTCGGGTATCTGCCCAACTTTGCGATTACCATGGTATTTTTGACAACGGTTGTTGTATGAGCAAAAAAACTGCTGCACCCCGAAAACTCAAGCCCTTCGTGGTGCTTGAACAGCTAGACCCACCCCCGACATCCAGGGTTTCGCAATTTGCCAAAAATTATTGGTATTTGTGCCTGGTCCCGCTCTTTTTTGCGGTGAAAGGCTGCGAGGGCGACGAAAGCACAGTGCAGCGCGATGTTTACCAAACCAAGCAATCGTGTGTCGAAGACTGGAATCAGGAAGCTTTGTGCCAAGAAACCGGCGAGCACGCCGGAGGTGGCGGCCACTTTTCCAGCGGCGGCCAGAGCTACATGGGTCCGGCCTATTTTGAAAACGACAGGCGTGTTGCGTACCAAGGCAGCGAGTTCAGCCCCAGAACCGGTACCCAAGCGTCGCGGCCCGCATTTGTACGAACTTCAAGCGCTTCAGAATTGGCGCAGTCTTCGGCCGGGCGCCCCATCGCGCGCGGTGGGTTTGGCAGAAGTTTCCATTTCTCGGGCGGAGGCTAGGGCGGCATGATTCGCGAGCAAGTCGAACCCCGCCCTGATTGGGCAGCACGTTGCCGTGAGGTGGGTTTTGACTACTGTGACTTGCCTTCTTCCGACGGCTCTTGGTACTGGTCTGACGATGTGGCCTACCGATTGAGCGCACGTGAAGTGGATGCGATTGATGACGCAAGCCAAGAGTTGCACGACATGTGCATGGACTGGGTGGCGCAGGTGGTTCAGAGTGGCAACTACCCTGCTTTATATAGGTTGACGGACGCTGCAAAAACACTGATCGAGCGAAGCTGGCAAGCGCATGAGCCCAGCCTTTTTGGCCGTTTTGACCTTGGCTATGACGGCAAAAACATCAAAATGTTCGAATACAACGGAGATACTCCCACCTCGCTTCTGGAGGCCTCGGTGGTCCAGTGGCAATGGTTAAAGGACAAGGGCTTGCCAGACCAGTTCAACGCATTGCACGAGAAATTGATCGACCAGTGGCGCGTCATTGGCGCGAGTCTGCCCGAGAAAACACGCTTGTATTTCACGGCCATGGAAGATGCAGGACGCGAGGATTGGGGCAATCTCGAATATTTAATGGATACCGCTTTTCAAGCCGGTTTGGATGTGTCGGACTTGGCGCTAGAGAGTATGGGATGGGACGCGCACCAGCGCGCGTTTGTCGATGTGCGGGGGCAGGCCATTAACGCATGTTTCAAACTTTACCCCTGGGAGTGGATGGTGCAAGACAGTTTCGCACCCCAGTTGCAAGAAACCACCATCCGGTGGCTAGAGCCTGCGTGGAAAATGCTTTTGTCGTCCAAGGCATTGCTGCCCGCACTGTGGCAACGCCATCCTCTGCATCCGCTATTGCTAGAAAGCAGAGAAGATGACGGCTATGCGCCAAAATCAGGGCGTTGGATCAGTAAACCCGTGCTGGGCCGAGAGGGCGCAAATATCAGCCGATACGACCGGGGCTTGGTAGAAAAACCGACCGGAACGTCATTCCATGACGCTTACGCTCAATCGGGCTACGTAATTCAGGAATGGTTTGAACTACCGAATTTTCAAGGTTACCGCCCCTTGATTGGATCATGGGTCGTGGGTGATAAAACCGCAGGCATAGGAATCCGAGAGGATTACAACGAAATCACCGGAAACGACTCTCATTTTGTGCCGCACTATTTTGTAGAGTAGCCGGTCCATTTGTTTATGTTTTTACAACCCATTTTTTTACCAGATATTTTATGAACACCTTCTCTGTTAATTCCATGGCTCTGTTCTTAGGGTATTTGATCGGCGGCATGGCCTTGCTTGCTTTGTTCGTAAAAATATACACACGTGTTACCCCGTATTGCGAATTCACACACATTCGGGCGGGCCATACAGCCCCGGCCATTGCATTAGGCGGCGCCATGCTGGGATTTACCTTGCCGCTTCTGGCAATGTCCTACGTCAGTATCCATTTTGCCGATTTCATGCTTTGGTCGCTCATATCCGCTACCACGCAGCTCATTATTTATAAAGTTGTAGCGCAGTTTTTACCCATGCAAGTAGACGATGACAATAATGCAGTGGCGATTACTTATGCTTTTGTATCAGTTTGTACCGGCTTGATTAACGCGTTCTCGTTGATTCCACGTGCATAAACGCATTGGTATTGCACTGCTGCTTGTTGCGCCCCGCTGACTTTGCGCTTGCGGTGGCGCGGTAGTTCGGTGGCTTTGGTTCGCCAGCTTGCCGGGGTAATCCTCTCATCTGCCGCCTCAGGCCGCAACCGAATGCGCCTATAGGTCGCTGCCAATCTGTCCATCTTGGGCTTGGCCGCAAAAGCGCCTTGGAGCCTGGAAAGGCTTTACCGGTGCCGCATAATTGCAAACAGTTGCAACCTTTGGAGATGCCATGAGCGCAAGCGCCTCTACCGTAGGTGTGAAGATTGATCCGTTGATGAAGCAGCGGCTTCAACGCCTTGCCAAGGCCAGGCACCGGACACCCCACTGGGTAATGCGTGAAGCCATTGAGCAATACGTGGATCGTGAGGAGAAACGTGAGGCGCTTCGTCAGGATGTTTTGCATTCTTTGCAAGAGTACGAGGAAACTGGCCTGCACGTGACCGGCGATGAAGCCATCGCATGGCTGCAGACTTGGGGCACTGACGCGGAGAAAGACGCGCCGCAATGCCACGTGTAATTCTTTCGCCAAGCGCGTTGCGCGATTTGCAGCGCTTGCGCGAATTTTTGAGGCCGAAGAGCACGGAGGCGGCACAACGGTCGGCAAGTGTGATCATCAAGGCCATTCAAGTATTGGGCCTGCAGCCCGGCATCGGTCGGCCAGCGGAAGACTTAGGGTCAGATTTCCGTGAACTGCCCATCGATTTTGGAAGCAGCGGCTACTTGGCGCTCTACCGCTTTGCCGGGGATTGCGCACAGACGGCACCAACGCGCTGCCCGGCAACAGCCCCAATTCAATGCTCGCCATGGTGCGCAGCGTGCTTGCTTGCTGCGCCCATGTTTTTGACGCGTTCAGCCGCCGGGGCATTTACCGGATGCTGGGCGACCGGGCGGAGGCCTGGTTTTTGCTGGGCTTTGTGTTCATCCTCATTGGCATCACCCTGGTGCAGGAGCGCAAAACCCAGCGCGCCCTAGAAGCTTTGCGCGACCTTGCCGGGTAGTCTTGAACTTCCGGCTCATAATGCACTGAGCCCCCCGGTATTGGGTAACTTTCGTCAAAAGGCGACTATGGCAAAAGCGAAAAGTATTAGCAGTCCTTTTGAGCAGTCCTTCATGTTTTGCCCATCCCCAGAAAATCGGACACTTTGTAAAGACGCTGTAACCGGAAGCGTGCTGGACTGCGGATTTCGCTCTGAAAATGGTGACGGAATACGGAATTGAACCCAGAAACGCTCTTGCAACAAATGCAAACCATAATCAACACCGACACCCGCACTGCGGATGATGCCACTCCAAACCTCTCATGCCAGCCAAAATCACCTTACGACAATCCCAAACACTGCTTGACAAAAAAAACACATTGCAGCACCAATGTAGGATGAAGTAACGCTTACGTATTAGGCCCGATCAAACGGTCATGACTCGATAAAATTGCTCGCACGATCATCTTGTGGAGCGGCGCAACAGGAAGCATGTACAACCGTCCCAAAATGTTGTGATTGAATACAGTCGTTATAACCTTCACTTTGGGGGAAATTCCACCCTCCCTGTATACAGACAGTACGACGTCAAGATGAGTATCAATAATTTCGAGAAGCACCTCCTTGTCGCATATGGAACGAATCGTAAAGATGCCGACACGGTCACCGATGCGCAAATATTCGGCCGCGGACAGTGGAGGCACGTCCGATAGGTTTCCCACATCCTTTAAATGGAAAAAACCGACTGCAAAATTCCGAATCGTCATAAGAAATTCGATCCATTTTGGTGTCCTGCTAGCGAAGTCAAGATACCAATACAATGCAGATCGATTGTCATTACCGACGCTGACCTCGAACGCATCGCAAAAATCCGCCTTAGATGCCAGCACTTGCAAACTACTATCAAGAGGAACGCCTGTTGTACTTACCATATCTGTCACCCTGTCAAAAACTATATCTAAGTTCAACAAAAGCTGTTGAGGTATCTTTTAGTCGACCGAAGAATGTGTTTCTATCTCCTCTAAACAGATCAAGACCTGCCGAGACCTTGATCTGATCGCTCATTGCATAAATAAGCCTCGGCTTTAAAGTAAAGTCTGATGCACTTAGGGACAGTATCCCCGCAATCTCGCCTTCAAGAGTATCATTTAGCCACTTTTTGCTGACGCGAAAACTTACGCCATGCTGGCGCGGATCAAGCTGATGCGCAGCAATGGCGTTTTCAATCCCAATACTACGCGACAACGGATCGACAATACCACGTGGATCGACATATCCAGAAACACGATAAAGAAAGTACTGGAGATTGACATTAACGCCAGTGTCAAACGTCCTGTCACCACCAAGAACCAGGTAAAAAAATGGTTTGTTTGTATGGAGATCGCTTAAATTGGTATCAGCCTTGATCCAGGTGTACGCGACTTCAGCACGCAAACCATAACGCCCGACCACGGTTGCAGCATCCATGCCCAACACACTTACGCGCTTATGACGCATCAACACAGCAACGCCGTTGCTGGATACACCACTTAATTCGAGTTCAGGGTTGAGGTTGACGCCGTTGAGATAGGAGAGTGACCAATCCAATCCACCTCCGGAGCGATCCAGCTTTATTGCAAACTGATTAGTGTTTGGTACTGATTCAGAGAATACAATTCCGGGCGGGCGACTGATCGGAACGACATTTCGGTTGATGCGCGGCATCCAGACCCCAGTCAAAACTAGGTCATTGCCTTGCAATGGATAGTGAAACATTGCCGCCGTCGCACCAAGTCGCTGCTCTTCATCATCAATGACTTGCAGCGTATAGTCGCGAGGCGTCAGGTTATCGGTCGGATTGAGTTTATCTGCCCGCCCCCACGCGATAATCTGTTTACCCAGCCGCACATCCAGCTTGCCGAGACTGAGATCCAGATAAGCCTCGCGCACTTTGGCCTGACTTTTATGTGAATTTCTGGCGCCCTCATATTGTGCCCATCCCTCGGCGGTGAGAGATGCATTACTGCTTAAGGCAGATTTAGCCTTGATCCATAGAGCAGTACCTCCGATGCTGTCAACGTCATCTAGATCACGAGAGGAAGTGAAATATGCGCCCCGTAAAGAACCATTTACAGAAGTTCCGAATTCTGATTCGGCCTCCGCCTGCTGCACTATACCAAAAATACCATACAACAACAGCCCGAAAATTTTACCAGGTTGAATGCTCACTGCTTTTCCATGTGCCTGGTTGTAAAAATCTGCTCATCAACTTTTTGGTTAACTTTGAAGCTATCGAACTGAATAACAGTACGGTGCCCGGTTTGAGTGTTATTCGCTTCCAGTCGCATCGCCTGCCATTTTCCGGCCTTCTGATCCACCATACGAATGTCGCCAAAGGTTGCCGTCTTCAGCGGTTGCCCAGATTCGTCCCAAAATTCGGATTTGACGGTGACGAAATTACTCTTTCGCACCCAATCAACACGTTTTGAATAACCAGAATCAGTCTTCACAATATCCGTTTTCGGAACGGCACTGATAACGTAGCATGCTTCACCATCGACGGCTTCTTCGCGCACTAAGCTGTATGACCAATTGGAAACCGGGTAGCCGATCACATCAGCATAGGAGAAATCAGTACCGAGGAAGCTATCCTTCTTGTTGTTGGACACCAAGCGACGAACTTTTTTCAGTGCTGGCAAATAAATCCAGATATCGTCGTCCTTTTCTGCACGCTCCACCACTAGAGTAGACGTACCTTTCACGTCTGGCGGTGAAATGAAGCGAGTGATGCGCATTTGATCCAGGCCGTTGGGCTGCAATTTAGTACTGCCGACTGTTTTACGTATCCGTTCGTTGCCCTGTTTGCTTACCAGTGTGAAAGTTGCTTCAAAAACTGAATCTTCCACACGGGAGATGGAAAAATTCTTGATCATGATGTTGGTAACCTCGCTCTCGGCCGCCCAAACCATGGTTGACTTAGTGGTAATGTGAAAAACTACTGCAAATACTGCACAGGCGGCAATGAGGTTTTGTCGATTTCGAATTGAATTCAAACTGATCTCCTAAAAATAAAATTCGGACGAAAGGTAAGAAGCAGCGACGGAATCAAAAAAAGCGCTGCTAACGCGCTTACCATCATCGCTGACCCGATCAGGATGGCTAGCCATTGGTGGATCTTGAAACCGAACGACAGCATCAACACACCATAACCAGCGGCAACTGCAATAGCCACAAACAGGATCGCCTGTCCTGCGGTCACGATCACTCGACGTACTGCGGCAAGTTCATCGGTGCCGTTAGCGAGTTCTTCGCGCAAACGGTAAATCAGGTAAATTGCATAGTCGGCACCGATACCAACTGCCATCGCCGATGTCAGTGAAGTCGGTACATTGAGCAAAATGCCGCTCCATCCCATAATGCCAAAATTGGCAACTACCGCGATCAACAGCGGCAATAAGACCAAGACGCCGCCGACAAAGGAACGAAACACGATGGCCGAAATGATGAACACTACGGCAGCAATCTGCAGGATGTTCAACAACTTTCCGCGCACCATGACTTCACTCAAGGCGGCGCTTTGCGGCACGCTGCCGCCAACCCGCACTTTGACGCCGTTGTCAAACCTGTTTTTGGCAAATTCATTGATTTCCTTCACCAATATTTGCACGTAAGCGCTGCTATCGGTTTTCATGTAAATCGTCAGATTAGCATTGCGGTAATCATAATCAACATAGGAGTTGAAGTCTTCCGGCTCGCCCGAGATCGAATACAGCAAAAAGTATTGCGACACCAGTGCCGGATCATCCGGTACGCGGTAGAACGCCGGATCATCGCCATGCATCGCTTGATTCATGCGCTTTACGAAATAGGCTATCGACACCGTTTTGCCAACGTAGGGACGGGTAAGCAGGAAGTTTTCTAAGTCGTCAATTGCCTGCAAGTTTTTCGGATTTTTGATCGAATCCGTCGCGCCACCCTCAACCAAGACGTACACAGTGTTGGTGCCACCCAGACGTTCGTTCAACACCTTGTCCTCCAGCGCTACTTGGCTATCTGCGGAAAAGAAACTCTTGACAGAATTATCAACCACGATGCGACTCATGCCGACCAGTGCAAAGATGCCAAGTACGCTGAAAATGATATAGACCGTACGGCGTTGTGACCCCGTGATCCAGTCCCCAATCTGCGCACTGGCGCGATGCCAAATGCCATCAGATTGTTTGCGCGTGGTGGCATCGGGCGGCGGTGCCAACATCGAGCGCACTGCCGGGATCAACGTCATTTCTAAAATCAACGCGGCCAAAATACCAATGCCGGTGAAAATCCCGAAGGTGCGTACGGCACTGATTTCAAACACAATCAGAGAGAAAAAGCCGAGCGATGCGACCGCACCAGCAGCAATCATTACCGGCCCGACATGCACCAACGAAGTGACCACAGCACGTTTGTTGGCTTCTTCCGGTGTGCAGATATCGCTGCGACGGAAACGCTCAAATTCTTCATAGTAACGTTTGAGCATTTGCACCGCGTGTCCGGTTGCCACGGCCAGAATCAGAATCGGTGTAGTGGCATTAAATACGTCCAGAGGAATGCCAAACGCACCCATCACGCCGACGCCCCAGATTACAGCAGTCATTGCGGTAATTAAGGGCAGTACCGGGCCCTGCTTGGTGCGGAAACCTGCATACAGTACCAGCGATAGCACACCAATCGCAATCGGCAATAGGAACGCCATACGTTCCGAATAATGTTCAACTGCCGCCAAATAACTAGGCAAGCCGCCGACATTGATTTCAGTGTTAGCATCGCGCTCGGCACTGACAATGGTGTTGACCTGATCCAAAATCGAGCGAAAGCCCTTTGGGGGTTCTTTGAACTCTGCAATCACGGTCGCGGTGCGACCATCCTTGGCAATCACGCCATCGAGAAACACCGGATTCTGTCTCACTGCCAGTTTGAGTGCGTCAACTTGAGCTTGGGTGGACGCGCCCTTGCCTACCAGCGGCCTAACTTCGATCCCTTCGGCGGAACTGGAAATGGTCTTGGCGCGGCGTGCCGAGATACTTGCCATGTTGTCTGGCAAGATACCCGGCGTCTTCGCCAGAGCATCGCTGATGCGCTTGACCTTGTCGATGAAGGCCGGACTGTAGATATCGCCGCTTTTCGGTGAAATTCCCACCACGACCACATACTTCGAGCCAAATATCGTTTCCACATCATTCGTGGTGGCGATATACGGATGCGATTGCGGTAATGTCGCATTCATATCGATGATCAACTTGACTTTTTGCGCTTGGAACAAAGCCAAGCCAGTGATCAGGACAACAATGGCAACGACCGCCATCCGGTACCGAATGATCCATTCGGCATAGCGGGCAAATTTCGCTTTCATGGCAATTGGCACATCCGCGCTCATAGAACTCGGGAGACCATGGCCTCCATCGAGTCGATCACGAGGCGTTCATGATCGCGTTTCGGGTTGAAATCGGCATCGGTCAAATAGGCAACCAAGCTGTTGGCGCTCTGCCCGATTTCTTCTTCGCTGGCCACAATCGAACGATAGAAGCAGAATGGTGGCAGGTAGCGCCCACCGATGTAATTCACCGATTGCTGGAACGGGCGCAGCAACTCATCCACGGTATAGTTATTGTAATTGCCGGCACGATAGCCTTCACGGTTGCTGCCGATTGCAGTGGCAACCACAAACTCTTTGCCTTCTAATTTGTCACCACCGACGCCGTAAGCGAACCCGGGTTGCAGCACCAGATCCAACCATTGTTTCAAAATCGCTGGAGAGGAATACCAGTACATCGGGAATAGAAAAGCGATGCGGGCATGCGCCAGTAGCAGTTCCTGTTCCAATAGGACGTCCACGTCCATGTTTGGATACTCGGCAGTTAAATCACGCACGGTGACATCCGGGCACTTCGTCAAAGCTTCAGCCCATACTTTGTTGACACGAGATTCGGACAGATTAGGATGAGCGACAATAGCAAGTATTTTCATAAAGTGACGTTCTCAAAATGCGTTGGATACAATTATGTTAAGCGAGGAAGGTGCGAATCTCGACGAAGTCACCATTCGGTATCTTGTCAAGTTGGGCGGGGTCGAGTAACCCGAGAATGTCAGCCGCGCGCTTGTCGGCGCTGACCAGATAGCGCGCGTCTTGGGCGCGTTCGCGCAATTTAATAATGTCCGGGAAATCGCCTTCGAGCGGAAGAGAACCTATTGTTTCGCTCAAAAAGGTATCAACGCTACACAGACCCAATACCAAGAATCGAATTTCCGGATTTTCAATCGCATACAATTTCGCCATCATGTTTAATGCCGCCTTGGTGATTGCATAACCGCTATTACCAGCTCGCGCCCGCACCCCTGCAATCGAAGACGAAAAAACTGCATCTTGAATCACGACTTTTTGTGCCAAAAGGCAATCGAGCAGCACTTTGTGCGACCATACATTGACCCTCACCATCTCTTCCAAATCTGCTACCGATACTTTGTGCAGCGGTGCGATGCGCTTGCCAAATTGTCCAACATTGAGGAAAAGTTTGGACAAATGGGAGATTTTTTCGCGTTCGATAAAACAAGTCAATGCCTGCGCAGCAGCATCGCTGTCGGCAAAATCGAGTGCACAAAAGCGGAAATTCGAATCTGCAATCAGCTCGGCAGGCTCACGGCGGCTGACGCCATGAACCCGATAGCCTTGTGCCAACAACTGTTTGGCAAGGCTCAAGCCAATACCGGTGCTCACGCCAGATATAAATGCATTTTTCATGGGGGATGTGCTGATCAGAATTTACCGGCAGCGTAGCCACCATCGACGGGAATTACGGCACCGGTGATATAGCTGCTTTCGGCAGACAGCAACCACAACACGGTTTGCGCAACTTCCTGCCCAGTACCAAAACGATGCATCGCAGTTGACGACAGCTTTTTCTCGGTGCGAGCCGGATTTTCGTTGAGGTTCTTGTCATCATTCATGCCACCCAAGATCGGGCCTGGCGCTACTGCATTGATACGAATCTGCGGGCCCTTGGAGGCATTTGCATAGTCAATCGCAGCACTTTGGGTCAACCCAATAATACCCGCCTTGCTTGCCACATATGCCGCTTGCCCGGCAATCGCCATTACACCTGCGGCCGAACTGGTGTTGACGATCACACCGCCACCGTTTTGCACCATGTTGGAGATCTCGTGTTTCATACAAAGATAGGTACCGATCAGATTGATATCGATCACTTTGCGCCAGTTATCAATCGACGACTCACCCAGCTTCGCATGTTCAGCGGTAATGCCTGCATTATTGAAGGCAAGGTCGATTTTTCCATATTTGGCAACGATGCCGGCTACCAGCTGCGACACACTGTTAGCATCTTGAACATTGCATTCGACGAAATCGAGATGCAAACCACGTTTTGCCGCTTCTTCCAATGCGCGTTGGCCCTTATCTACACCACGGCCGCAGACGGTCACGCATGCGCCTTCCTGCGCCGATGCTAGTGCAACTTCCAGCCCTATACCTTGTGTACCACCGGTGACCAACAACACCTTGTTTGTAAAACGCATATATTCGATCTCTGTAAAGGTGAACTGGAAGTTATGATATGTTCCAATTCGCAATAAAAATGGCAACTTTTCAGATTGCCTGCATGATTAAGCAAATATTGACTTAATCATTTACTCCGGTCGCTTGTATTTTGGATTGACGCAGCAGTACACGCGCTGATAGCGAGGATTATGTTTGTCCTTGAAGCACTTGCCGTCCCACAGACACCAATTGATTTCATCGTGTCGCCCATCTAAGCTCTTGATAATCAGATCGTTGTCAGCAAACAAGGCGCGCGCCATCTCGACAAAATCGGCTACACCGTTCGCCAAAATTTCCTCTGCCTGTTCGACTGATCGCACCAGTCCGGCAAAACCGACCGGTACCGTGGCAAAGCTTTTGATGGTTTTTGTGGCTGAGTGCAGTAGCGCACTGACCTCAGGCGCGTCACCAGTGAGAACGGAAAATGTATCTGCAACGCAAATCGAAGCTTCAATTAAGTCGATGCCTGCTTCTTCATACATCGGAATCAGCGTTTCAAAGTCGTTTGCCACCGTGCCCTTGTCACCGAGGTAGTCATCCACGCCCAAACGCAAACTGAGCATGGTGCTAGACGAAATTTTTGCGCGTATCGCCTGTATGACTTCCAGCAAAAAGCGGCCACGTGCTAGCGTATTGCCGCCATATTGATCGGCACGCAGATTGGTTGCAGGCGATTGGAAGCTTCCTAGCAAGTAGCCGTTTGATGCTTGCAACTGAATCAACTTGGTACCAGACAACTCTGCCAGCCGGGAAGATTCGGCAAACTGAGCCTTGACGATTTCAATATCTTCCAGCGTCATCACCCGTACCCGGTAGCGCGAGTCCTTTTTCTTCAACGTCGCGCACGGCACGGCACTCGGCGTCAGCAATTCCTTGCCGCGCGTATAGGTCGTCACGCCCTGCCCGCCATAGTGCTGAAGTTGCACGCCAACTAAGGTTTGCGCTTCTTGCGCGCGTTGCACAATCTTTTTCAAGGACAGTGCCTGTGTTTCGTTGAACAACCGAAGGCCGTTCGGCTGCAGGATCGAGTCTTGGGACACCGAAGCATTGCTGAGTATCAGAAAGCCACAACCACCATCAATGATACCGCCGTAAAAATCGAGCAATTCATCCGAAAACGTGCCGTCCCGGTTCGCAAGATCCAATCCCATCGGCGCGAAAAACAAGCGGTTTTTCAGTTTATGTCCACGCACATCCATGGGTGTCAAGACGCGCTCGAACTGCTGCATTTTTGCGATTTTCATGTCCATGGTTTCTATCAGGTGACGGCGTAATCTGGTTCAATCACGTAGCAGTCCATCTTGAGGAACTCTCTGAACTTTGCGCCCGAAGCCTTGCTCCAATCTGTGATGCGAATTGCCATTGCCCCATTGGTTTCTCTAGCATGACTAGGATCGAACACCCCATTTCCACTGATGATTCCATGGTGCCGTGTAAATAGGTGGAATTTATAATCTCCTTTGCCTTCAATCGAGTCACTGAAATTCGGCACTCGCACGACCAGCATATCTGCAGATATGGAGGTAATTTCCCCTTCGATAAAATCGCCGTTGATATGGATCAACAAAATACTTGCTTTGGCCTCATTGCAAATTGGAGAAAATGTATGGTTCGCAGGCGGCTTAATATCCCTAAGTTTTTTGAAAAGCTTCGCCCCTACGACAGTACCCATCATTTCAATGATACATGCCACATGACCTTGCTGAGTGAATGTGGCACGGAGATGATGTTTTTCCCGAGAGGCACCCTCGACGACGCGCGAAAGAGTCTCAACTTCAATCAATACAGGATAGTTCGATTGGAGATAGTTGGTGAATTCGCAGTTGAAGTTAATAATCGATAAATTCACAGACTCCCGCGCATGTTTGTTGAACTTATAAAAATGTGCATAGAAAGCTTGGCGAGCAATTTCCATGAGATGTATTCCTGGAACATGCTCGTGTCTCTTCCCATAAAAATAGTAGTGCTTGGTATCGTTATAAACGGTGCAGTGAAAGTTCGGTGAACTGGAGATGCCAGTCAACTTGTCGAGCACTACGGACACGCGATATCTGGCGTACTCAGACAAAGCCTCCCCGCAAACTGTTACCAGCATTTCATTCTGTACACTCTCTGGAATAGCACACTCTCGCAGTAAATAACCGTCATTTGTCTTTGAGTAATAAGCATTAAGCCAAGGTGCAGTCTTTTGGTTTGGCTGACCAAAGCCGTCCTGCCCTGATTGAATTTTCCAAGGAATATTTTTCAGAAGATAAATCTTGTCGCCCGTATCCTGCCACGTATCCACTTCACGATAGCAACCTTGAATGGCTAATAAATCCACGCTGTCTAAATTCGACATTTGCAAGAGTTCGGCATTAAAATACACTGGCAAAGCACCCCGACAATTGTAGATAAAAACATCGTCGTCTCGGTGTTTGTGCACAGTGGCTTTTGGGGCCTTCGTGCAAGGCACATCGTGGAAATTCATTTGTTTTTCCGTGGTGTTCTAAATCCTGATTCCGTAACTTCATAGTCGAAATAATTTGATTTCTCTATTGAAATTAACGACTTAGCCTTCATGTACATCTTACTCAACAGGTGAGCCCGAACATTACCGACTTTATTTTCAAAAACTGCCTTACGATCTTGGCTCCCACGCCGGATTGGCCTTTATCGGTAAGTTACAGGTTTGTGCAACAAAGCCCGTGAGGGCATCCTTATTTGTACTTTAGCCACAAATCCCATCGAAATCGTAAGTCTCGTTTGTTTGACTATGGTTTAATATTGCTAAACGGAGGAACTCTCGAATTGAACAGAGATCATTTGGAGACCTTCGCGGTCATCACGGAAGTGCAAAGCTTTGAAAAAGCCGCGACACTGCTGAACATCAGTCGTGGGGCGGTGTCACAGCGGATCAAAGCGCTGGAGGAGTCGCTATCCACTGTGTTGCTTGTCAGGGACCAGCCGGTGCGACCGACCGTGCGTGGCCAAATGTTGCTGCGCCACGTCCAGGCACTGCGGCTGCTGGAAGATGCCACGCTAGGCGAGCTGATGCCTAGCTCTGAGCGGGCGGTGATTCAGGTCGCACTCGCGGTGAACGCTGACTCGCTGGCTACGTGGTTTCCATCAGTGCTGTGGTCGCTGCTACGCGAGCAGCGTATGGCGGTTGAGGTCGTAGCTGATGATCAAGAGCACACGTTGCAGCGGTTAGCCCGAGGCGAGGTGATGGGATGCATCTCCACTGCGTCGAGCCCTGCGACCGGGTTCGACGTCAGGCCCTTAGGGTGTATGGAGTATCGCTGTTACGCGACACGTTCGTTCGCGGCCAAACACTTCCCGCAGGGCATCAACGTCCGCGACGCACTCAAGGCACCGGCGTTGCTTTTCAACCGCAAGGACTCTCTGCACAATGACTTTCTAACCAACCTACTTGGGTTCCCCGTTGAGAAGTACATCAAGCACTATTTGCCAGCGTCGATGACCCTGCTCGATGGCGTGGTGGAGGGGGTTGGCTACGGCTTGGTACCGAGCATGCAGGTGATCCACCACCCCTACAAGAGCGAGCTTGTAGACATCGCACCAGAGCGCCCGGTGTTGGTTTCACTGTACTGGCACCATTGGTCTTCGGAACCACCGCACTTGAAGCTCATCACTGCGTTAGTGACCGAGAAAGCGGATGGAGCGCTTATGCCTGCGCGTACGCCAGGAAAGATACTTTCTGCTCAGGCCTTCCGCGCAGATTGAGTGCGCAGTTGGACACCTACACCCGCGAGGACTACGACAGAAGCGCCGAGTCCTGCAATCAACGACAACAGGTCTGCATTGCCACCAATCACTCTAGCCCAACTCAGTACGTACACGGCGCTCGACACGGTGAAGCCGGTCAACACGCCCCACACTGCGCATCGAATTGGGAGCGGGCGGCCAGTGATCATGAAACCAAATGTAATCATGATGCTGGCGATGTAGATGACGTTCACTGACACCATTGTGTCGATGATGCCCTGGCCGCGAATGGCCAACGCAGCCCCGATACCCAGTACAAGCACACTAGACCACACGCGCTCACCCGAGGCGCGACCATCGGTCGCCGTTTCCAAAGCGCTCGTCATAGCGCGCAAGATCGCCGCGCCAGAACCGAGCGCCGCACCCAGTATGCCGATCAGAAAGACTTTGCCCATCGCAGCGACGCCTAGGCCAGCTGCGGCGTGCGTCAGTGCAAAGGGAATAACCTGCTTGTTGTCCCCGAGTCCGACCAAACCACCGTCTTGCTGCAAGCCGAGAACCACGGAAGCAGGAACGAAGCTTAACGCGACCAGTGCCACGGCAGCTAGCAGACAGCCCAGTGTGGCGTCAAGCGGTCGGCGAGCTGCAAGCAAGAATTGATGATAGTCGGCACCCGTGACAACGAGCGCGACAACAGCGACGGTGATCGAGACCAAGCTAGCAACGCTGAAAGTGCTGAGGGCTTGTGCGAACAGTACGGGTCCACGGACGTAGAACGGTCCGCCGCTGCCAGAAAGCAGCGCGTACAGTAGCACGAAACCACTGCCAAGCAAAAATAGCGCAAAGACCGTGGAGGCCAGACCCAGATTCAAGCGCGAGGCGATAAGCACGCCACTCAGCACAACAGCAAAGGCGAGCCACTCGCCGAGACCGAGCAGTCGCAAGATGGCCACACCACCGTGGATCTGCGCAGCTAACACTCCGGCCATCCAGATGATGGACAACAGTGCAACACCATGCTTCATGGATGGGCCATAGACCTGGCCAAAGAGGTCCCACACTGCTCGACCGCCGCGCCATAAGCGCGCAGCGAAGAAAGTCAGCAAAAGCATGCCTACGGCCGTAACCAGCCCATAAATACTGCCGGCCATGCCGTGCGTAAGGGCCATTTCACCGGATCCAAAGAGAAAGCCGATGCCGTAGCTGGCGGAGATCAGCAGGGCAGCTACTTGCATTGAATTGAGTGCACGGTCCATGGATCAATCCCCAGAGCGCCAGCGCCGAACTGCTGGCGCTAGACCGAACAAGTAAGAATCACACACATGGCACTTCTCTCGATAGGTCGGTGTCATCGAAAAGAGCCGCTGCGCCTCCTGCAATTTGTAGTATGGCACCGCTGGCAGCAGGTGGTGGGTCAGGTGATAGCCGTTATTGCGCGGATGTACTAAGTAGCACCAGATGCTCTTCTTGACGATGTCGCGTGTGTAGGAGAAGACCCCGCCCTCTACGAGGCCATAGTGGTCGCACATTTCGCGGAATACCGTGATCGCGTGGAAGGCTGTGGTGCGTGAGAGCATCCACAACGCGAGGAAGGTTGCGATACAACTTGAACCAAAAAGCCTCCACAGCAAAGAACAGGCAAGCACCCACCAGCCAAATATATAGAGCTTGCGCATAACAGACACATCTGCGTTTTTTATGTGACCAATTGCCGACTCCCACCACAACGGGGCTGCCAAAAGATGGGCACCGTAGTGCTTCAACCACGAACCAACTGGCGGGCGGGCGAGCTTGTCGGGATCGGCGTATGTACCCAGCCGCAGGTGATGCCGAAAATGCGAGTCACGGTATGTATGGATATCCGCAAAGATCAGCGGCGCGACCAGCGCCATCGCAAGTGTGTCATTTACCCGTGGGGAGCGATGCAGGTTCCTATGACCGGCATCGTGCAAGATGTTGCCTAGCGCTCGCTGGCGGTTCGCGATCACAAGTACCGCACAGGGCGCGAACCACCATCCAAACTCCAGTACAAGCACCACCGCAAACGCTATCACTAGCCAGTCAAAGACGATGTCGAAAAACGGGCGCCAGACGCTTAGCCGAAGTAGAGTGAGGTACTCGCTTCCCCCTGAGCCCCGTATTTCGACCCGAAAAGTTCTGAGATCATCAAGGACTCCTTCAACAGGATTTGAGCGCGGGCAGCTAGTCTGGGTCATTGCGTATAAACATCAACTGGACACAACCATTTGAAAAATATCAACTGCTTGAGACTTCATTTTAGAAAAAGTAGCGCGTCTGGAGGAAGGTTTAGAAATTTTGCTGGATTGTTAAATTTCTTAAACACCCTGACGGCCACCCAAACTCCCCCACCTTTGGCCACCTCAAACTCCCCCACCTGAATTGATCGGGGACAGGGGTTCAACGCCGACACCGTCGGCACCTGTTGGCAGGACGCAAAGTTCGGGCCTTCCCCTGAAGGAAGGCCAAGGAGT
>CANEVH010000010.1 GCA_947442105.1 Comamonadaceae bacterium
CGGCCAGTCTGCGGACGAAGCCACGGCCCTGATCATGAAGGCGCGCGAGCATTGGTTCTCCAATGACGCCGCTTCTCAAGAGTCACGGTCATGAAAGGTTAGCCCATACATGTCAAGTACGACCGTCGCTGAGTTCGCCAATGAACTCAAAAAATCCACCGAAACCCTGCTCGAGCAGTTGAAGTCCGCAGGCGTTGCCAAGGCGTCGCCCAGCGACGTTTTGACCGATGCAGACAAACACAGTTTGCTCAATTACCTGCAAAGCAGCCACGGCACTGCAGTTGCGGACCGCAAGAAAATCACCTTGGTCAAAAAGCAGACCACTGAGATCAAGCAGGCAGACGCCAGCGGCAAAGCGCGCACTATCCAGGTCGAAGTGCGAAAAAAGCGAACCTTTGTGCGCCGAGAAGACGGTCAGGATGCGCTGCCCGAAGGCGCTGAAGCGCCGGTCGCCCCAGCAAGCACCGCCCCCGTGATTGATGACGCGGAACTGGTACGCCGCGAAGAACAAGCGCGTCACCAAGCGGAGTTCATTCGCCGCCAAGAAGAAGAACTGGCAGCACGCCGCCAGGAGCGCGAAGAGCAAGAAGCCAAAGCCCGCGCTGCGCACGAAAAGGCGGCGGCAGACGCTGCCCAGGCACAAGCCGAGACCGCTGCCAAAGCCCTGGCTGCAAAAGCCGCACCGCTTGCCGTGGCAAGCGCGCCCGCAGAGCCCGAGGCAGGCCGTCCCGTAGCAGACAGTGCACAAACAGCCGCCCAGGCCGCCAGCTTGGCGCGCGACGCCGCGCTTGCAAGTGCTGCCGCCGCGTCCAAAGTCGCTGCAGCCGAAGAAACCAAGCGCGCGTCTGAGCTGGGTGATCGCCGCCGCAAGGCCGAAGCCGAGGCAGCGGCCATTCGCCTGATGATGGCCACGCCAAACAAAGTGGCCGTGCCCTTGAAAAAGCCCGAGCCGCCCAAGCCTGTGGTGGACGCCAAGGCCGCCATCAAAGGAACCTTGCACAAACCAGCGACCGGCTCCACCGTGGCCAAGCCCGCTGCAAGCACCACTGCCGCAGGCGCTGGCAAAGAAGTCAAGTCCGCCAAGCTCTCTAGCAGCTGGGCCGGTGATCCAGCTAAAAAGAAAGAACTCAAAACCCGTGGCGACACCGGTGCGGGTGCCGGACGCTCGACCAACTGGCGCGCAGGGCCGCGCGGCCGCCGCGGCAACGACCGCGACCGTGACGACCATGTGCAAGCCGCACCGGTGGAAGCGCGCGTGCTCGAAGTCCACGTGCCCGAGACCATTACCGTGGCCGAGCTGGCGCACAAGATGGCGGTGAAAGCCTCCGAGGTCATCAAGCAGCTGATGAAGCTGGGCCAAATGGTCACCATCAACCAGCCACTGGACCAGGACACCGCGATGATCGTGGTCGAAGAACTGGGCCACACCGCTGTGATCGCCGCGCTGGACGACCCCGAAGCCTTTACCGACGACGACGTGACGCAAGCCCAGTTCGAGTCCTTGCCTCGCGCTCCGGTGGTCACCGTCATGGGCCACGTGGACCATGGCAAAACTTCGCTGCTGGACTACATTCGCCGCGCCAAAGTGGCCTCCGGCGAAGCCGGTGGCATTACCCAGCACATTGGCGCCTACCACGTGGAAACACCGCGCGGCATGATCTCTTTCTTGGACACCCCGGGCCACGAAGCGTTTACCGCCATGCGTGCCCGTGGTGCCAAGGCCACCGACATCGTGATTTTGGTGGTCGCGGCCGACGACGGCGTCATGCCGCAAACCAAAGAGGCGATCAAGCACGCCAAGGCGGCGGGCGTGCCCATCGTGGTGGCGATCAACAAGATCGACAAACCCGACTCCAACCCCGAGCGCGTGAAGAATGAGCTGGTCGTTGAAGAGGTGGTTCCTGAGGAATTTGGTGGCGATTCGCCTTTTGTGTCCGTGTCCGCCAAAACCGGCCAGGGCATCGACCAATTGCTGGAACAAGTGCTGCTGCAGGCCGAAGTGCTGGAACTGCGCGCCCCGGTCTCGTCCATGGCCAAGGGCTTGGTGATCGAGGCGCGGCTGGACAAAGGGCGCGGTCCCGTGGCCACTATTCTGGTGCAGTCCGGCACGCTCAAGACAGGCGATGTGGTGCTGGCTGGCCAAACCTTTGGCCGTGTGCGCGCCATGCTGGACGAAAACGGCAAGGCGATCAAAGAAGCCGGGCCGTCCATTCCGGTCGAAATCCAAGGTCTCACCGACGTGCCGCAGGCGGGTGACGAGTTCATGGTCATGTCCGACGAACGCCGCGCCCGTGAAATTGCCACCTACCGCGCTGGCAAGTTCCGCAACACCAAGCTGGCCAAGCAGCAAGCCGCCAAGCTGGAAAACATGTTCAGCGATATGTCCGGCGGCGACGTCAAGATGCTGCCCATCATCGTCAAGGCCGACGTGCAGGGTTCGCAAGAGGCACTGGCTGCGTCCCTGCTCAAGCTCTCGACTGACGAGGTGAAAGTGCAAATGGTGTATTCCGCCGTGGGCGGCATCAGCGAGTCCGACATCAATTTGGCCATTGCGTCCAAAGCGGTGGTGATTGGCTTCAATGTGCGCGCCGACGCTGGTGCCCGCAAACTGGCCGAACACAATGGCGTGGACATCCATTACTACAGCATCATTTACGACGCGGTTGACGAACTCAAAGCCGCCATGTCGGGCATGCTGGCGCCGGAAAAGCGCGAAGAAGTGATTGGCTTTGCCGAGATTCGCACCGTGTTTGTGGCGTCCAAGATTGGTACTGTGGCTGGCTGTATGGTCACCGGTGGCCACGTCAACCGCAGCGCGCATTTCCGTCTGTTGCGCGACAACGCGGTCATCTATACCGGCGAGCTGGATTCGCTCAAGCGCATGAAAGACGATGTGCGCGAAGTCAAGGAAGGCTTTGAGTGCGGTATCAAACTCAAGAACTACAACGACATTGCGGTGGGTGACCAGTTGGAATTCTTCGAGATCAAAGAAATCGCTCGCACGATATGAGCCCCCACGCTGGTCACTACGTGTACTGCGCTGCCCCCCGGGGGGGGCGTCGCGCGCCTTGGGGCGGCCCGGCGGCGCGCGGAGCCTGTCTGTGAAGAAAAAGTCCTCTGCGCCCAACCGAGGTTTTCGCGTCGCCGACCAGATCCAGCGCGATCTGACCGAGCTGATCGCGCGCGAGTTGAAAGACCCGCGCGTGGGCATGGTGACCATTCAGTCGGTGGAGGTGACGCCGGACTACGCGCACGCCAAGGTGTATTTCAGCTTGCTGGTGGGAGACCCGGTGCAGTGCGCCGAAGGCCTGAACCAGGCGGCGGGTTTCTTGCGCTCGGGTTTGTTCAAGCGCTTGCACATTCACACTGTGCCCACGCTGCATTTTTTGTTCGACCAGACCACCGAGCGCGCGGCCGATATGAACGCCTTGATCGCGCGCGCCGTGTCGTCGCGCGCCAAAGAGGACTGAAAGACGATGAACGCGCCCCGTGCACGGCTTGCGAGGCGCCCCGTGCATGGGGTGCTGTTGCTGGACAAGCCCTTGGGTTTCTCCAGCAACCAGGCTTTGCAAAAGGCCAAGTGGCTGTTGCGGGCCGAAAAAGCCGGCCACACCGGCACGCTCGATCCGCTGGCCACCGGGGTTTTGCCGCTGTGCTTTGGCGCGGCGACCAAGTTCAGCCAGATGCACCTGGACGCCGACAAGGTGTACGAGGCCACGCTGCACTTGGGTGTGAAGACCAGCACGGCCGACGCCGAGGGCGAAGTTCTGAATGAGCGAGCGGTGCAGGTGAGTGTGGAAGACATTGAACGGGTGGTGCGCCAGTTCACCGGGGCCATACGCCAGGTGCCGCCCATGCACAGCGCCTTAAAGAAGGATGGCAAGGCCTTGTACGAATACGCCAGGGCGGGTATCGAGGTGGAACGCGCAGCGCGCGATGTGACGATTTACGCCTTGCGCGTGCTGGAAATGCCCACGGTGGCGGCCCCACATGTGCTGAAAATTGAGGTGAGCTGTAGCAAGGGCACCTACATCCGCACCCTGGGTGAGGACATGGGGGAGGCCTTGGCTTGTGGAGCGCACTTAAGTGCTTTGCGGCGCACCCGCACCGGGGGTTTTGGAGAAACGCAGTGCGTGAGTTTGGAGTCATTGGAGGCAATGACAGACGCGCAAAGGCTGGGCCTGCTGCTGCCGGTGGATGCCTTGTTGGAAGGTCATCACCGCGTCACTCTGGAGAGCGAGAGTGCAGGGCGGTTTTTGAGTGGTGTGCGCCGGCGCGGTGAATGGTCCGACGCAGGGCAAGTGGCGGTGTACGCCGCAAGTCCTGCCGCCTTATTGGGCACGGGCCATGTGAAGGCTGGGGAATTGATACCGGGGCGGCTGTTGAGTCCGCTCGATATTGCTCAGGTGCAGGCGCAAAGTGTGGCGCTGGCCTAGGCCATGAATACGAATTGAAATTTGAATCTGTTGAAAGAAAGTGAAACATGAGTAGCAAGCAAATCCGCAACATCGCCATCATCGCCCACGTTGACCACGGCAAAACCACCATGGTGGACCAGCTCCTGCGCCAGTCAGGCACCTTTGCCGAGCACGAAAAAGTGGTCGACACCGTGATGGACAACAACGCGATTGAAAAAGAGCGCGGCATCACGATTTTGGCCAAGAACTGCGCCGTAACCTGGGAAGGCACGCACATCAACATCGTCGACACCCCCGGACACGCCGACTTTGGCGGCGAGGTGGAACGTGCGTTGAGCATGGTCGACGGCGTGGTGCTGCTGATCGACGCCCAAGAAGGTCCCATGCCGCAAACCCGCTTTGTGACCAAAAAAGCCTTGGCCTTGGGCCTCAAGCCCATTTTGGTGGTCAACAAGGTGGACAAGCCCGGTGCGCGCCCCGACTTCGTGGTCAACGCCGCCTTTGACTTGTTTGACAAGCTGGGCGCTACCGATGAGCAGCTCGACTTCCCCGTGGTTTACGCCTCGGGCATCAACGGCTGGTCTTCGATGGTCGAGGGCGAGCCTGGTGAACAGTGGGGACCCGACATGTCGGCCCTGTTCAACACGGTCTTGTCGCACGTTCCCTCGCAAAAAGGCGACCCCGCAGCGCCGCTGCAATTGCAAATTTCCGCACTCGACTTCTCCACCTTTGTGGGCCGCATCGGCGTAGGCCGTATCAGCCAGGGCACGATCAAGCCCATGATGGACGTGGTGGTGATGGAAGGCCCGGACGGTAAACCTATCAAGGGTCGTGTCAACCAGGTACTGACCTTTCAGGGCTTGGAGCGCGTACAAGCCACCGAGGCGGGACCCGGCGAGATTGTTCTTATCAACGGCATTGCCGATATCGGAATTGGTGTCACCATCACAGAAGTCGCCAACCCCGCGCCCTTGCCCATGCTCAAGGTGGATGAGCCCACGCTGACCATGAACTTTTGCGTCAACACCAGTCCGCTGGCCGGTCGCGAAGGCAAGTACGTCACCAGCCGCCAGATCTGGGACCGACTGCAAAAAGAGCTGCAACACAATGTGGCGCTGCGCGTCAAAGAAACCGACGAAGAGGGTATCTTTGAAGTGATGGGCCGTGGCGAATTGCACCTGACCATCCTGCTGGAAAACATGCGCCGCGAAGGCTACGAGCTGGCCGTGTCCAAGCCCCGCGTCGTGTTTCGCGATGTCAATGGCGACAAGCACGAGCCTATCGAGCTGGTGACTGCCGACATCGAGGAAACCCACCAGGGCGGCGTGATGCAAGCCCTGGGCGAGCGCAAGGGCGAGTTGGTGAACATGGAGCCAGACGGCCGTGGTCGCGTGCGCTTGGAGTACCGCATTCCTGCACGGGGCCTGATTGGTTTTACCAATGAGTTTTTGAACTTGACGCGTGGTTCGGGTCTGATCTCTAACATCTTTGACCGCTACGAAGCGCACAAGGGCGACATTGGCGGGCGCAAAAATGGTGTGTTGATTTCCATGGATGCGGGTGAAATTTTCACCTACGCCTTGGGCAAACTTGACGATCGAGGCCGCATGTTTGTCAAGCCCAATGACCCGGTGTATGAAGGCATGATTGTGGGCATTCATAGCCGAGACAACGACTTGGTCGTCAACGCCACGCGCACCAAGCAACTGACCAACTTCCGCGTCAGTGGCAAAGAAGATGCCACAAAAATTACCCCGCCGATTGACTGCACCTTGGAGTACGGCGTGGAATTTATTGAGGATGACGAGCTGGTGGAAATCACGCCCAAGTCCATCCGCCTGCGCAAGCGCCACCTGACGGAAAGCGAGCGCAAGCGCGCAGGCCGCTAAACCGCTGAGTGGTCGGCGCTGGGCGGAAATGGCCTAGACTCCACCCGCACAATGCAGCGCCCCCTTGGGGCGCTGTTTTTATTTGGATTCAATGCGGCCCTGCCCACGCCGCGATGCGAAAGGTTTTGCAGCATGTGCGAGTTTTTGATCACCGAAGTTCGCGGCCAAGTGGGCCTTATCACCTTGAACCGGCCCAAGGCGCTTAACGCCTTGAATCTGGACATGGTGCGCGGCTTGGCGCGCGCGCTGCTGGCCTGGGAGCACGACCCGGCGATCCGGGCCGTTGCGATTCGCGGCACCAGCAAGCTGGGCAACTTTGGCGGCTTTTGCGCCGGTGGCGACATCCGCTTTTTCCATCAAGCAGCCTTGGGTGGCAGCCCGGCGCTGGAGGACTTTTTTACCGAAGAGTACGCGCTCAACCACCTGATTCACCGCTACCCCAAGCCCTACATCGCATTCATGGACGGCATCGTCATGGGCGGGGGCATGGGCATCAGCCAGGGAACGCGCTACCGCTTGGTCACCGACAACACCAAAATGGCCATGCCCGAGACGCACATCGGACTGTTCCCGGACGTGGGCGGGGGCTATTTCTTGAGCCGCTGCCCGGGAAGCACCGGTGAATGGCTGGCCTTGACGGGCGCAGTGCTCAATGCCCAGGGGGCTATCGCTTTGGGCCTGGCCGACCACTGCCTGGATGCGAGCCGCCTGGACGCCGCATGGCAGGCCTTGGGCAGCCTGCCCGCAGGCGCAGGGCTGGCGCCGTGGCTTGCAGAATTTGCGCTGATGCCGTCGACGCCAAGTGCCTTGGAGCGGGAGCGTATCGACCAGGTGTTTTCACTCCCCTCTGTTGTTGACATGCTGCACGCGCTGGAGGCGGCAAGCGACGGCTGGAGCCAGCACACTGCGGCCACCCTGCGCCACCGTTCGCCGCTCATGCTGCACGTGGCGCTGGAGCAGGTGCGCCGCGCACGCACCATGTGCTTGGCAGACGACTTGCGCATGGAGCGGGACATGGTGCGCCATTGCTTCCAGACCGCGCACTTGGGGCGCAGCGGCGCGGCCAGTGAAACCGTGGAAGGCATCCGCGCCCTGGCCGTGGACAAAGACAATCAGCCGCGCTGGAACCCGATGCGGGTGGAAGACGTGACGCCCGAAATGGTGGCACCGTTCTTCGTCAGCCCGTGGCCATCCCATGCGCATCCTCTGCTCGCGCTGGATTGAGACGGCGAGCGCCGCCGCTGGGCCTTTCACCCTTAACCTGGAAGAACTTTCATGGCTGGGGGTGCAGCGCACCTTCATGAAAGTTAGCGGTGGTGCACCTTCATGGCGCGCTCCACCTCGCGCTTGCCTTCGCGGTCTTTGATGGTGTCGCGCTTGTCGTGCTCGGCTTTGCCTTTGGCCAGGGCAATTTCGCACTTGATCTTGCCGGTCTTCCAATGCAGGTTGATAGGCACCAGGGTGTATCCTTTTTGCTCTACCTTGCCGATTAGGCGCTCAATTTCCGCCTTGTGCATCAATAACTTTTTGGTGCGCACCTTGTCCGGGCTGATGTGGCTGGACGCGGTGTGGAGCGGGTTGATTTGCAAGCCAATCAAAAACAGCTCTTGGTTGCGCACCACCACGTAGCCGTCGGTGAGTTGCACCTTGCCTTCGCGCAGCGACTTCACCTCCCAACCTTCGAGCACCAAGCCGGCCTCGAAGCGCTCCTCGAAAAAATAGTTGTACGCGGCCTTTTTGTTGTCGGCAATGCGGGACGCGGTATCGGGTTTTTTTGCCATGGGGGGTGGTGGGGTGAAAGACAGTTTCCAAAGAGAGCGTGACTACAATCCCGCACACCCCATTCTATGAAAACCGTTCACAAGTCCGTCCTGCTCTGGTATAGCCCTGAAGAAATGTACGCATTGGTGACGGACGTGGACCAATACCCCCAGTTCTTGCCTTGGTGCGACCGCGCGGCCGTCTTGAGCCGCGACGCAAGCGGCGTCACCGCCGAAGTGGGCATCGCATTCGGTGGCATCCACCAGTCCTTTACCACCCGCAATACGCACAGCGCGCCCAGCCAAGTGGGCATGGCGCTGGTCAAAGGTCCGTTTTCAAAGCTGGATGGGCAGTGGAGCTTTTTGCCGGTAGGGGACGGTTCACAACGGGCCTGCAAGGTCGCACTGTCCCTGCACTACGGCTTTGACAGCGCGGTCTTGAGTCGTCTGGTGGGGCCGGTGTTTGACAAGATTGCAGCGACGCTGGTCGATGCCTTTGTCAAGCGCGCGCGCCAAGTCTATGGCGAGTGAGCCGGGCGAACGCCCGCAAATCACGGTAACCGTGGTCTACAGCGCTGCACCCCGCACGGTGCAAGAACTCGCCATGGAGTTCCCATCCGGGTGCTTGGTTGCAGACGCGCTGGCGCAAGCCGCACCCCGATTGGGCATGAGCGCGGCGCAGATGCGCGGCTTGGAGGTCGGTGTGTGGGGAAAAAAGGTGGGCCTGCAACACGCTTTGCAAAATGCGGACCGTTTGGAACTGTACCGACCACTGGCGGTAGACCCCAAGGTGGCGCGGCGCGAGCGCTTTGTGCGCCAAGGTGCCAAATCGGCTGGCCTGTTCGCCACGCGGCGCGCCAACAGCAAGGCGGGTTACTGAGCAGGCTTGCAATGCCGAGGGTGCATGTTTCAGGGTAAACCCCGGATGCGCGCTCTCATTTGATGGAAGGCAGGTGGCTAAAATCGCGCTCGCATTGATCGGCGGCCCCGAAACCCTCGGGACTGGCCGATTTTTTGCTATTGAAGCCGTGACACCACCCGTGTTCGCGGCCACTTTGGTTCAAACACAAGAACTTCGCAAAAGGTTTGACATGGATATTTTTATACAGCAGGTGATCAATGGCTTGGTATTGGGGAGCATGTATGCGCTGATTGCCTTGGGTTACACCATGGTCTACGGCATCATTAACCTGATCAATTTCGCCCATGGCGAGGTGATGATGGTGGGAGCGCTCACCAGCTGGTCCATCATTGGGCTGATGCAGGAGTCCATGCCCGGCACGCCCGGTTTCGTGATTTTGATCATCGCTTTGTTGATCGCCTGTGTGGTTGCCGCTTCGCTCAACTTTGTGATTGAGAAGGTGGCCTACCGGCCCCTGCGCAACAGCCCCAAGCTCGCGCCCCTGATCACTGCCATCGGCATGTCTATCTTGCTCCAAACGCTGGCCATGATTATTTGGAAGCCCAATTACAAGTCCTACCCCACTTTGTTGCCCAACACCCCGATTGACATTGCAGGCGCAGTCATCACCCCTACCCAGGTGATGATTTTGGGCTTTACCGCCGTCTCACTGGCGGTGCTGATGTGGCTGGTCAACTACACCAAGCTCGGCCGCGCCATGCGTGCCACAGCCGAGAACCCGCGTGTGGCAGGCCTTATGGGCGTTAAGCCCGATGTGGTGATTTCTGCCACCTTTGTGATTGGCGCGGTTCTGGCCGCTATTGCTGGCGTGATGTACGCGTCCAACTACGGCACCGCGCAGCACGCCATGGGCTTTTTGCCCGGCCTCAAAGCGTTTACGGCGGCGGTGTTTGGCGGTATCGGCAATCTGGGCGGCGCGGTAGTGGGGGCGCTTTTGCTGGGCTTGATTGAGTCTATTGGCGCGGGCTATATCGGCGCGCTCACCGGCGGTGTGCTGGGCAGCCATTACTCGGATATTTTTGCCTTCATCGTGCTCATTGTGGTGTTGACCTTGCGCCCCTCAGGCCTGCTAGGCGAACGTGTGGCCGACCGCGCCTAAGGAGAAACCCATGAAACAACAACAAAGATTTTTTCTTTTTGCGCTGGGCGCGTTAGCGCTGCTGGTCTTGCCCATGGGTTTGCAGCAGTTTGGCAACGCCTGGGTGCGCATTGCCGATATGGCGCTGCTCTACGTGCTGCTGGCCGTGGGCCTGAACATCGTCGTGGGTTACGCTGGTTTGCTCGACCTCGGGTACGTGGCCTTCTTTGCCATTGGCGCGTATTCCTACGGTCTGTTGAACTCACCGCAGCTGGTGGAAACCTTTCCGGTCTTGTTGACGATGTTTCCGCAGGGACTGCATTCACCCATCTGGCTTGCGCTCCCCTTGGCAGCGGGTCTGGCTGGCATATTGGGCGTGTTGCTAGGCGCACCCACTTTGCGCCTGCGCGGCGACTATTTGGCCATCGTGACCCTGGGTTTTGGCGAAATCATCCGCGTGTTTTTGAACAACCTGGATAACCCGATTAATATTACCAACGGCCCCAAGGGGGTCAGCCAAATCGACTCCTTGCATTTCTTTGGTTTTGATTTGGGCAAAAAGCTGGTGGTCGGTGGGTTTGAGTTTGCATCCGTGTCGCTGTACTACTACCTGTTCTTGGCCTTGGTGCTGCTCAGCGTGTTGATATCGCACCGGCTGGAGGTCTCGCGCATTGGCCGGGCGTGGATGGCTATCCGAGAGGACGAGATCGCAGCCAAGGCCATGGGCATCAACACCCGCAACCTCAAGCTCACCGCCTTTGGCATGGGTGCCACCTTTGGCGGCGTCTCGGGTGCGTTGTTTGCGTCGTTTCAAGGCTTCATCTCGCCTGAGTCGTTTAGTTTGATGGAGTCGGTGATGATTGTGGCTATGGTGGTGCTCGGTGGCGTGGGCCACTTGCCGGGCGTGATCTTGGGTGCGGTGCTCTTGTCGGCCTTGCCCGAGGTGCTGCGCTATGTGGCCGGCCCCTTGCAAAACATGACGGGCGGGCGGCTGGACGCGTCTATTCTGCGCCAGCTACTTATCGCCCTGGCCATGGTCACGGTCATGCTGATGCGTCCGCGCGGCCTGTGGCCCACGCCCGAGCACGGCAAAAACTTGCCCCCGGCGGCCAAAGCCTGATTGGACAGACCATGACAGACCCAAAAAATCCAACAAGCAAAGACACCGTCCTCAATGTGTCCGGTGTATCCAAGCGTTTTGGCGGCCTCCAAGCCCTGAGCGATGTGGGCATCAAGATCGAGCGCGGCCAGGTCTATGGCCTGATCGGCCCCAACGGCGCTGGCAAGACGACCTTTTTCAACGTCTTGACCGGTTTGTACACGCCCGACAGTGGCTCGTTTCAGCTGGCGGGCAAAACCTACCAACCCACGGCGGTGCATACCGTGGCCAAGGCGGGCATCGCCCGCACCTTCCAAAACATTCGCCTGTTTGCAGAAATGACGGCGCTGGAAAACGTGATGGTCGGGCGCCACATCCGCACCCACTCAGGCCTGCTGGGCGCCATGTTTCGCACCAGCACTTTCAAGGCCGAAGAAGCGGCGATTGCCCAGCGCGCGCACGAGCTGCTGGAGTACGTGGGCATAGCCAAATTTGCCGACTACAAGGCCCGCACCCTGAGCTACGGCGATCAGCGTCGCCTAGAGATTGCCCGCGCCCTGGCCACCGATCCGCAACTCATTGCGCTTGACGAACCGGCGGCGGGCATGAACGCCACAGAGAAAGTGATGCTGCGCGAGCTGATCGACCGCATCCGCAACGATAACCGCACGATTTTGCTGATCGAGCACGACGTGAAACTGGTCATGGGCCTGTGCGACCGCGTCACGGTCCTGGACTACGGCAAGCAAATTGCCGAAGGCACGCCCGCCGAGGTACAGAAGAACGAGAAAGTGATCGAGGCCTATTTGGGCACCAGCGGCCACTGACTTTCATGGAGGCGCGCAGCGCCGCCCACCCTGAAAGTTCTTTCACCTTTGTTTCCAGGACAGCACATGACCCGCACTATTTTGCTCAAAGTATCCAGCCTCAAGGTCTCCTATGGTGGCATCCAGGCCGTCAAGGGGGTTGATTTTGAGGTGGCCGAAGGCGAGTTGGTCTCGCTCATTGGCTCCAATGGCGCTGGCAAAACCACCACCATGAAGGCCATCACCGGCACGCTGCCGTTCAACGGCGGTGATATTGAGTACCTGGGAAAAAGCATCAAGGGCCAAGGCCCCTGGGACTTGGTCAAACAGGGCCTGGCCATGGTGCCCGAAGGGCGCGGCGTGTTTACCCGCATGACCATCATCGAAAACCTGCAAATGGGCGCCTACATCCGCGATGACAAAGCAGGCATTGAAGCCGACATCGACAAGATGTTTGCCATCTTTCCCCGCCTCAAAGAGCGGCGCGACCAGTTGGCCGGCACCATGTCTGGCGGCGAGCAGCAAATGCTGGCCATGGGCCGTGCGCTGATGAGCCGCCCCAAGGTGCTGCTGATGGACGAGCCGTCCATGGGCCTGTCGCCCATCATGGTGGACAAGATCTTTGAGGTGGTGCAAGACGTGTTTGCCCAGGGCGTGACGATTTTGCTGGTGGAGCAAAACGCCAGCCGCGCGCTCTCCATCGCAAACCGGGGCTACGTCATGGAGTCCGGCATCATCACCATGACCGGTGAGGCCAAGCAAATGCTCAACGACCCCCGGGTGCGCGCGGCGTACCTTGGCGAATAAAGGCGCACTTCCCCACTTTGCGCATGAATCGCTATCTGGCGGTACTGGTACTGGTCACCCTGGTATGGGGACTGACCTTTCCCATTCTGAAAGTGGCGACCCAAAGCCTGAGCGGCGTGGAGATATCGGCGCTGCGCTTTTTGTTGGCAGCGGCATGCATGGCGCCTTTTTTTTGGCGAGTGCCGCGCCACGCTTGGCGTGACGGCGTAGTGCTTGGCGCCTTGGCCTTGTTGTCCTACGTCGGTCAAGCCTATGGGCTGCAATTTATTTCTTCCAACCGCAGCGCGTTTCTAACCAGCTTGAACGTGATCATGGTGCCGCTCATAGCCTGGGCCTTGGGCATACGACCCTCCGGGGCGGTTTTTCTGGCGGCGCTTTTGGCTTGCTTGGGCATTGGCCTCATGTCCTTCGATGGTGGTTCGCATTTTTGGGCGGATACCGCCACCATTTTGTGTGCCTTGGCCTTTGCGGTCTATGTGCTGTTTCTCTCTGGCCGTTCCCATTTGCACCAAGCGCACCAACTGGCCGCAGCGCAAATGGGTGTCATGGCGTTGCTGGGCACGCTCTGGATGTTTGCTGATAGCGGCCTCGCAGCAGTCCAGACCTTGCCGGAACGCATTTCTTTCGAGGTCCTGCTGGGTTTGCTCTATCTAGGCCTGGTCGCATCGGCGGGTATGTTTTTCTTGCAAGCTCTGGCCCAACGCCATGTGCGTGCCGAGCAAGCGGCCTTGGTCTATGCCTTGGAGCCCGTATTTGCCGCGTTGTTTGCATGGTGGTGGCTGGCAGAGAGCCTGACGCCGCGCGCCACTGCCGGAGCGGCCTTGGTGCTATTGGCCGTGGTCTTGAGCGAGGTCAAACCCGGCGTCTGGCTGCGGCGTGGTCAACGCATCCCTTCAGCGCCCGGCGTGCGGCAGGACTAGCTTGCTTTGTCGGCGGCCGAGGTAAATGCGTCCGCAAAAAACTCGTCCACTGGCAGATGCGCTTGGGCGCTGAAATCACGGAGTGCGGAGTCCACCACAACAGGCGCGCCGCAGGCATAGACCTGGTAGCCAGAGAGGTCCGGGAAGTCTTGCAATACCGCCAAGTGCACAAAGCCGGTGCGCCCGGTCCATTCGTCTTCGGGCAGTGCGTGAGACACCACAGGCACGTAGCGCAGATGGGGCATCAGCGCCAGTTGCGCCTGCAGCCACTCATGCATGTACAGGTCGCTCGGGCGCCTGCCGCCCCAGTACAAGGTAGTAGGGCGGGTGATGCCGCAGTGCAGCATGTGTTCTAGCAAGGCTTTAAGCGGCGCAAAGCCGGTGCCCGAAGCCAGAAACACCATGGGCTTGTCCGAGTCTTCGCGCAGAAAGAAAGAACCGAACGGCCCCTCAATGCGCAAAATGTCTTTTTCTTTCATGGACCCGAACACCAGGTCGGTAAAGCGCCCGCCCGGCATGTGGCGAATGTGCATTTCCAGTCCCGGCCCGGTGTGCGGCGCGTTGGCCATGGAGTAGCTGCGCCGCGCGCCGTCGCGCAAGATGAATTCAATGTACTGGCCAGCGCGAAACGCAAACGCGTCGTTGGCCGGCAGTTGCAGTTGCATCAGCACCACGTCGGCAGACACTTTTTGCAGTTTGCTGACCCGCGTGGGCATTTTTTTGATGGGCAGCGCCCCGGCCGGCGTCACCTGGCGTGACTCCAGCACCACGTCGCTGTGGGCAGTGGCGCAGCAGGTCAGCACGAACTGGCCGGCTTCTTCTTCCACGCTGAGCGCTTTGCGCTGGAAGTTGGCATGCACCACACGGCCTGAGAGCATCTTGCACTTGCACGAACCACAGGCCCCGTCCTTGCAACCGTAGGGCAGGCCCACGCCCTGGCGGATAGCGGCGGCCAACAGGGTCTCCAGGGCGTTGGCGGAAAACGTGGTGCCACTGGGCTCGACCGTCACGGTAAAAGGGGAAGCGCTGCCGGTCATCGGTGTGTGTATCCTTGAAACGATTCAACTAGAAAGCGCCCGATTTTGCCTTCAATCCAATCCCCCCTAGGCGCCTTGCCTGCGCGCTTTCGCCGCAGCCGCTTGCTCATCGTCGGTTGCGGCGACATTGGTTTGCGGGTCGCGGGCTTGTTGGCACACAAGCTCACGGTACGCGCGCTGACTTCACAGCCCGCGCGCGCGCCTGCGCTGCGAGCGGCTGGCATCACGCCGCTGTCGGGCAATTTGGACCATGCGCCCACCTTGAGGCGCCTTGCGGGTTTGGCGCCGCGCGTGCTGCACTTGGCGCCGCCTGCGGGCCAAGGTGCGCGTGACGGGCGCACCCTGGCGCTGTTGCGTGCATTGCGCCTGCGTGCGGCACCCTCGGCGCTGGTGTATGCGTCCACCAGCGGTGTCTATGGCGACTGCGCTGGTGCCTATGTGGATGAAGTGCGAGCCCTGGCACCCACCACCGCGCGCGCGCTGCGCCGGGTGGACGCTGAGGCCCATGTGCGCTTTTTTGGCCGCGCGGCGGGGGTGTGCACCAGTGTGTTGCGGGTGCCTGGCATTTATGCGCCCAACCGCGAGGGCGGCACGCCGCTGGCGCGCTTGCGCAATGGCACGCCGGTGCTGGACGCGGGAGACGACGTCTACACCAACCACATCCACGCCGACGACCTGGCGCGCGCCTGCGTGCTGGCCCTGTGGCGCGGCAAGCCGCAGCGCGCCTACAACATCAATGACGACGCTGTGTTGAAGATGGGGGATTACTTTACGGCTGCAGCCGCCTTGTACGGTGTGCCGGTGCCGCCGCGCATCAGCCGCGCACGCGCAGCGCTAGAGATTGCGCCCATGCAGCTGAGTTTTATGTCCGAGTCCCGGCGCATGGTGAACACGCGCATGAAGCGAGAGCTGGGCTTGCGTCTACAGTTTCCCCACGTGCTGGGCGGCTTGGCCGCCGTGCCTCAGGTACCGCTGGTATCCGCTGCGCTTTCGCTCGGCCGGTAAGCCCAGACCAGCGCCCGCCAGACCAAGTAGCTGCATGCCCAGGTAATGGGTGCGGCCCAAAGCGCGTCGCTCAGCCAATGCGCCATGTCCGCCATGCGCGCAAAGCCAACCAGCACCCCTGCAGTGCAACCTGCCACCGCCCAAGCGCGGCGGCGGCGCGGGTGCACCAGCATGAGCGAGGCAAAGAAAAAGCCGCAGGACACGTGGCCGCTGACAAAAGAGCAATTGTTATTGCACTGGTCGGTCATCACGCCCGCCCGGGTGAAGTGGCTGGGGCCACCGAAGTTTTCGACTTCATAGGGCCGCGCCCGCTGCCACTGCTCTTTAAAGCCGCTGTTGACCAGCAAACCCGGCCCCAGGGCGCCTGACAGAATAAAAAATGCCAGCGGCAGCCGCCACTGCCTCCAGCGCGGTCGCCAGGTCGCTACGGCCCACGCGGCAATAGCAAGGTAGACCAAACCCCGAAATACGCTGGGTACGTACAGATTGATGGCCTGCACCCACCACCAACCATTGATGTAACTGTGCCCGTCGGGCGGGGCGAACCAGGCGGCTAGAGCCAAGTCCAGCGCGGGCCACGCCGTAGGAACCAGCGCCAACGCGATCAAAACCAAGGTCAACACCCCGTAGAGGCGCGGGGCGCTGCTGGCGGAAAAAAAGGGGAGGGCGCTGGTAGTTTGCATAGAAGCGGCTGCGCCTAAAGGCGAAAACGAAAGGAAACCCGGAGCACTGCCGGGCGTACCCATCACGATTATCACTGCCCGCCCAGCCCCGCCCAGCCCCGCCCAGTTCAGCGCAAGTGAAGCCACACGCCGTAGCGCTCGGGTCACGCATTGGGGTTGGTAAAGACCAAGGCCCATGTCAACTTGCGCGTGCGCAGCGGCGTTATGGTCGCAATACTTCGAAAGGCAGACTATGAAACGATGGACCGTGGCAGTAATGGGGCTTGCCGCTTTGGCAAGTGGTTGGGCGCAAGACGTGGGCCGTGTGCTCTCGTCTACCCCGGTGGTGCAGCAAGTGGCAGTGCCACGCCAGGTGTGCAGCAACGAGCAAATCAGCTACCAGGGGCCGAAAAGCGGTGCGGGCGCGGTGCTTGGCGCCATCGCAGGCGGCGCAATGGGCAATGCTGTCGGCGGGCGCGGCGCCGGTCAGGCCGCTGCCACGGCAATCGGCATCATGGGTGGCGCCATTCTGGGCGACAACATTGAGCGGCCGGGCCCCGAGCTGGTAGAGAACGTGCAGCGCTGCGCAGTTCAAAATTTCTTTGAAAACCGAACTGTGGGCTACAACGTGGTCTACGAGTTTGGTGGCCGCCAGTATGCGGTGCAAATGCCCAACGATCCCGGCCCCACCATCGCTGTCCAGGTCTCACCCGTGGGCAGTGCACCGGTGTATCAAGCCCCTCTTGCACAGGTTCAGGTGCAACCCGCCACAACGACTTATGTCACGGTCGAACCACCCCGAAGCTATTACGCGCCGTACTACCGCCCCCTTGTCGTGCCATTCGGCTTTTACGGCCATGGTCGCGAACGCTGGCACGGCCACGGCCACGGCCACCGCCACTGGTAGCGCGCGCCTGCAAGCGCCGTGGCCTAGGTGGCGCTGACCTCGGGGCGCAGGTCGGGGCCATGGCCGCTGAAACGGTCCAAGGCCAAATACAGCACCGGGGTGATAAATAGCGTAATTGCCTGCGAGAACACCAGGCCCCCGGCCACGGCCAAGCCCAGGGGCTGACGCAATTCAGCTCCGGCGCCCAAGCCAATCGCAATCGGCAGCGCGCCCACCAGCGCGGCCAGCGTCGTCATCATGATGGGCCGAAAGCGCAGCACGCAGGCGGTGCGAATCGCCTCATGCGGCGCCATACCCTGGTGGCGTTGGGCGTCCAAGGCAAAGTCGATCATCATGATGGCGTTCTTTTTGACGATGCCGATCAAGAGCACGATGCCAATGGTGGCAATCAGCGTCAGGTCCTGGCCAAACAGCATCAGCGTGGCCAGCGCGCCCACCGCGGCCGAAGGCAGGCCCGCCAAAATCGTGATGGGGTGGATGTAGCTCTCGTACAGAACGCCCAGCAGTACATAAATCACCACCAGCGCGGCAATCACCAGCACCAGCTGGCTGCCTTGCGAGCTTTTGAACACTGCGGCGTCGCCGCCATAGGTGCTGATCACGCTGCTGGGCATCTGAATGGCTTCGCGCGCGGCGTCGATTTTGGCTGTAGCGTCGCCCAGTGCGGCGCCGGGCGCGAGGTTGAAGGACACAGTGACCGCTTGCAACTGCCCGACGTGGTTGATGGACGTGGGGCCTACGCTGCGCTCCACCGTGGTAAAGCTTGACAGTGGCACCAGCGTGCCAAAGCTGGAGCGCACATAAATGCCCGAGAGCGCAGATTCATCTTGCTTGGCTTCGGGCGCCACTTCCATGATGACCTGGTAGCTGTCGGTGGGCAGGTAAATGGTGGACACCTGGCGCTCGCCAAAGGCGCTAAACAGGGCCGAGCGGATGGCGTCTACCGACACACCCAAGGTGTTGGCGCGGTCGCGGTCGATGTTGAGCTGCGCTTGCAGGGCGCGCAGCTGCGCGTCGCTGGTCACGTCCCGAAATATCGGGTCGGCGCGCATGCGCTCTTGCAGCTTGGACGCCCAGGTGCCGAGTTCATCGGCCTTGACGCTTTGCAAGATGTACTGGAACTGCGCCTTGCTTTGGCGCCCGCCCAATTGCAGGTTTTGCACCGGGCGCATAAACACGTTGATGCCGGCCACGCCGCGCAGCTTTTTGCGCAGCCCCTCCACGACTTGCTTCATGGGCAGGCGCTGGCCCGCAGGTTTGAGGCTCACAAACATCCGCCCGGCATTTTGGGCGTTGTTGCCGCCGTTGAAAGAGCTGACTGCGTTGACATTGGCGTCCGCCCGAATGATGGCGGCTGCGCGCTCTTGCAGCGCCACCATGGCGGGGAAGGAAATGTCCTCGCTGCCTTCGGTAGTCACTTGAATCTGACCAATGTCTTCCTCTGGGAAAAACCCTTTTGGAATCACGTTGACCAGCCAGAAAGTGGCCACAAAAGTGCTTGCAGCCAGCAGCAACATGGTTTTGCGGTGGTCCAGCGCCAGGTCCAGCAGCCGCGTGTACCCCGCCAGCATGGCGTCAAATCCGCGCTCAAACAGCCGCACCAGACGACCGGGTGGCTTCTTGTGGGCGTCGTCGGTCAAAAAGCGCCCGGCCAGCATGGGCACCAGCGTGAGCGATACAAAGGCCGACACCACAATGGCCAGGCTCACCACCACCGCAAACTCGTGGAACAAGAGGCCAATCACGCCGGGCATAAAGAAGATGGGAATGAACACGGCTATCAGCGAGGTCGAGATCGACACAATCGTGAACCCCACCTCGCGGGCGCCCACCAGGGCCGCGTGGAACGGCTTTTCGCCGTTTTCCACGTGGCGGATGATGTTCTCCAGCACCACAATCGCGTCGTCCACCACCAGGCCCACGGCCAGCGTCAGCCCGAGCAGCGAGATATTGTCCAGGCTGTAAGACATGCCCCACAGCAGCGCCACCGCGCCCATCAGCGAAATCGGCAAAGACAGCGTGGGAATGGCGGTGGCCACAAAGCGGCGCAGGAACAAAAAGATCACCAGCACCACCAAGACGATGGTGCCAATGAGCGTGAGCGACACATCGTGCAAGGCGTCGCGCACCGAGACCGAGCGGTCGTTGATGGGCGTCATGCGCACCGACTGGGGCAGTTGCGCCTGGATGGACGGCAGGGCGGCGCGTACCGCGTCCACCAGGCGCACGGTATTGGCGCCGGGCTGGCGCTGAATGCCGATGGTGATCGAGTTTTCACCGTTGAAGGTGGCCCAGCTTTTCAGGGTCTCGACACTGTTTTCCACCTTGGCAATCTCTTTCAGGCGCAAGGGCACGCCGCCCTTGGCGCTGATGATGAGGTTGCCAAAGTCAGAGGCCGTTTTCAGTTGCTTGTTGGCTTGCAACACCAGGGTTTGTTTGGGCCCTTCTAGGGTGCCCACGGGCGTATTGACATTGGCCGCGCGCAGGGCTGCGCTCACTTCATCGAGGCCTATATTGGCGGCCGCCATGGCGTCAGGCTGCACGCGCACGCGCACCGCAAAGCGCTTGGCGCCGTAAATGTTTACTTGGGCCACGCCATTGATGGTGGAAAAGTTGGGCGATATCAGGTGCTCGGCGTAGTCCTGCAAATCCGCAGGCGAGAGCGAGGGCGAGGTCAGCGCAATCAGCAGCACCGGCGCATCAGCCGGGTTGACCTTGCGGTAGGAGGGCGGATTGCTCATGTCCTGCGGCAAAGAGCGCTGGGCACGCAAGAGCGCCGCTTGCACGTCCACAGCGGCGGCGTCCACATTGCGCCCCTCTTCAAATTCGAGCGTCAGCGAGGTGCTGCCCAAGGTGCTGCTCGAACTGATGGTTTTGAGGCCGGGCACGGTTTGGAACTGTTTCTCCAGCGGCAGCGCCACCGAGCTTGCCATGGTCTCAGGGTTGGCACCGGGCAGGTTGGCCGAGACGTTGATGACCGGCGTGTCGTAGCTGGGTAGCGCCGCAACCGGGATGTTGCGCAGGCCCAAAACGCCTGCGCCCACGATGGACAGATTGAGCAGCACCGTCATCACCGGACGGCGGGTGAACAGTTCGGAGAAGTTCATGGCGCGCTGCGGGCGGGTGTGGCAGGTGGCGCGGCTGCTGCGCCCGCTGCGGGGGAGGGCGTGGCGCCAGGGGCTGGCGCCGAGGCCCCGGCTTTAGGTTCTTTGGGCTTTTCTACGACCAGTGACCCTGGGCGCAGGTTTTGCTTGCCGTCCACCACCACCACTTCACCTTCGGTGACGCCGGTAATGGCTGCCTCCCCGCTTTGCCCGGCCACCTGCTTGACCGGGCGGAGCACGGCCTTGCCGTCTTCCACCACATACACAATGGTGCCGCGCGCGGACTGGATCAGCGCCGCCTGGGGCACGACCACTGCGTCTTTGACGGTGTTAATGGTTTGCGATATCTCCACAAATGCGCCGGGCCATAGTCGGCCATCCTTGTTGTCAAACTTGGCCCGCGCCCGCACCGTGCCCGAGGCGGCGTCCACCGCGTTGTCCACAAAATACAAGCGCCCCTGAAAGCTGCCGCCGTTGTCGGCCAGTGTGGCCGTCACTTTGGCACCACCGTCTTTGAGCGCCGCAATGGCCTGGGCCAAATTGCGCTGGGGCAGGTTGAAGGTGACCGCAATCGGGTCCAGCTGGGTGATGGTGACGATGGGCGAAACATTGCTTTGCAAAGCGGTGCCAATGGACACGCTTAACGCCCCTGCGCGGCCGCTCAAAGGCGATGTGATTTGGGTGTAAGACAGCGCCACTTTGGCCGCGTCAATGGCTGCTTGGTCCGCCAGCAGGCTGGCAGTGGCCGAGTCCACCGCCGACTGTGCGGTATCCACCGCGCTTTTGGCCACGAAGTTTTGTGCCAGCAGTTCTTGGGCGCGCTTGAGCTGGCGCTGGGTGTCTGCCAGCACCGCCTGGTCTTTGGCGAGTTGCGCCCGTGCCTTGGCCAGGTTGGCCTCTTCGGCGCGCGCGTCCAGGGTAAACAAAGGGTCACCGGCACGGACGAATTGGCCGCCATTGATGTGCATCTTGGTGACGACCGAATTGGTTTGCGCCTTGATGTCCACGCTGGCCAAAGGGAACACGGTGCCGGTGGTCTTGAGGCTGACCGCCATGTCCCGCGCTTCGGCTTTGGCCGTGCTGACGGAAACCGGGGGGCCGGCGGGGGTGGGCGCGGATGCGCCCGATGCGGGGGCCGTCACTCCCGGCGCTGCGCTGGGTGATGCGTTGATTGAGGCGCTGGCCCCAGCCGCTGGGGCGGCGTTGTCGGTGGACTTTTTGTCGCTGCAGCCCAGCAGCCCGAGGCAAACAACAGCCGCGCATACAGCCGGTAGAGAGAAACAGTGGTTCATAAGTGCTCAGGGTTGCGCAGAGTGCTTGGCGCTGGTCGGCAAGGGATGGTGACGCTCAGTCTCCCAAGGCCTGGCGGCAACGGGCTATTGATCTTAATGGCTGTCGATGTCGCCTCAGCCCCTGTTGCCTCGGCCCCGCCGGGCAGATTTACCAAAACAGCTATCGCTATCGCTGCCGCCCGTGCCTGCCGCACGGTCGGCCCGGCGGGTGAAGGTGAAAGAACTTTCAGATTGGGGGTGCTGCGCAAACTTGTGAAAGTTAAGGTGAAAAAACTTTCATGACTGGGTTGCTGCCCAACCTTATGACAGTTAGCGCGTGAGCGCGCGCGCAGGGGTGCACTGCGGTGCACGGCGGCCTGGTGATGGCACTCACTTTCATGAAGGTGCGCAGCACCTCACATCATGCAAGTTCTTTCACTTTTTGAGGTGCCAGGGTGAGCGCCACGCCATATTCCAGCGCGGCGTCTATGAGCGCCTCCAACTGGCCGTGGGCATAGGTGCTGAGCAGGTAGAGGTCAAAACGGTCCTCTCCCAGACGGTGCAGGCTGCAGGGCACGTGGTGGTGGCCGCTGAGTTGCACGCGGCCCACGGGAAAGGCGGCGTCGCGAAAGTCCAGCGCAAACAGCTTGCCCAAGGCCGCCACCGCCTGCGCGCCCTGCACCTGCACGCGCACGCGCGCGTGGCTCAGGTCCAGCACGGCGCCCACGTCGGGCGCAATAGGGCCGCGCAGTGCGCCCACTGTGTCTGCCGCCGTCTCGCCAATCAGCAGGAACTCCGTTGGGCCGGTGCGCAGCAGCAGTCCCAAGGGGCAGCTTGCGCTCTGGCCGGTGGCGGATGGAAGGGGAAACATATCGGTGGCCCCAAACTCCTGAGCCAGCGCGGCGCACAAGGCGGCAGTGCCGCTAGGCCAGGTGCTGATCAGGGTGACGCTGGGCAGCGTCTGGGCGTGCAGGCGCACCTGTATCTGGCCGTCCCGGCTGGGGTGCTCGCATGCGCTGTGCTCGGCAAAAGGGCTTTGAAATGGGGAATCAGCCACGGTAGCGAGCTCCTTGCGCGTCAATAAAGCAGGGGTCGACCACGCGCAGGCGGTATTGGCGCCCTTGGGTGGGGGAGGCGGCGATGATTTCTTTGCCGATGTGGGCGGTGCCGCCTTGCAGCAGGCCCAGGCCAATGGCCTTGCCCACAGTTTTGCTGAAGGTGGTGGACGTGATGTGGCCGCGCCCGTGGCCTTTGATGGCGTCGTCTGCAAAAAACAGGATGGAGCCGTTTGCGGGCGGCTCGTTGGCGTCCACCGCCTCTAGCCCGACCAGGCTGGGTCGGTCGGGGCGCGCCAGGTGGGGGCTGCGGCGCAGCGCATCGCCCCAGAAGGCTTTGGTTTTGCTGGCCATCTTGCCCGCGCCCAGGTCGGCCAGCGTGGTGCGCCCGTCCATCTCGGAGCCGACCACATGGCCTTTTTCTATGCGCAGCGAGCCCAGGGCCTCCAAGCCATAGGGCCGCAATTGCCAGGGCTTGCCTGCGTCCAGCATGTGCTGCCACACCGCCAGCCCGTAGTGGGTGGGGGTAAAGATCTCAAAGGCCAGTTCGCCCGAAAACGTCAGGCGCAGGATGCGCAGCGGCGCACCGGCCAGGGCGCCTTCACCTTGCGCGTCGAGCAAGCCCATAAAGGGCAGGGCCTCGTTGTCCAGCGCCAAGTGCGGGAAAGCTGCTTGCAGCACATCGCGCGCGCGCGGTCCGGCCACGCTCATAGCCGCCCACTGGTCGGTGACCGAGGCCACCGTTACCCGCAGCGTGGGCCACACCACTTGCAGCAAAAACTCCAGGTGGCTCATCACCTTGGCCGCTTGCGCGGTGGTGGTGGTCAGGAAAAACTGGGTTTCGCTAATGCGCGTGGTGGTGCCGTCGTCCATCACGATGCCGTCTTCGCGCAGCATAAAGCCGTAGCGCGCCTTGCCCACGGCCAGTTTGGAGAATCCGTTCACGTACACGCGGTCCAAAAACTCGGCGGCGTCCGGCCCCTGCACGTCAATCTTGCCCAGGGTGGACGTGTCGGCCATGCCCACGCTCTCACGCACCAAGTCCATTTCCGCCTTGTAGGCCTGGCCCAGCGTGGCGCCATTGCTGCGGTACCACAGGGGGCGCAGCCACAGACCGGCCTCCATCTTCACGCCGTCATGGGTTTCGTGCCAGCCGTGCATGGCGGTGCGGCGCTCGGGCTGGAAGTGCGGCCCCACGTTGCGGCCTGCCAGCGCCCCCAGGCTGGCCGGGGTGTAGGGCGGGCGGAAGGTGGTGGTTCCCGCAGCCGCCACGTCGATGCCGCGCGCTGCCGCCATCAGGCCCAGGCCGTTGAGGTTAGAGGTTTTGCCCTGGTCGGTGCCCATGCCCAGCGTGGTGTACCGCTTGAGGTGTTCCACTGACTGGTAGCCCTCGCGGTGGGCGAGTTCCACGTCTTCCACGGTGACGTCGTTCTGGAAGTCAATAAACGCCTTGCCGCTGGGTTGGGCACTCAGCAGCGGCCCGGCAGGCATAAAGGCGGTGGATGTGTCGTCTTCTAGCGTGGGCGCTGGATCACTCAGGTGCTTACCGGTCACAGCCGCCGCCTGGGCACCTGCTTGCCAGCCAGAATCCACGGCCTGGCCCCAGCTCTGGCAGCCGACCATGGCGCCCGCGCCAAACTGGGCGCGGTCAAAGCCGCCCGGTACAAAACAGGCAATGTCGCTGCGGTACACGGGCTTGACGTTGCGGTGCGAACTTAAATGCACCGTAGGCGTCCAGCCGCCCGACATGGCCACCAAGTCCACGTCCAGCTCCATCGGCCCGCCCATGACGCGCCCGGTGCTGGCGTCATATCCGCTGATGCGACAGCGTTTGGCGTGCAAGTGGCCGTACACGTCGGTGACGGTGCTGCCCGTTTGCACCGTGATGCCCGCGCCCGTGGCTGAGGCCAGCAATTCAGGGCGCACCGCGCTGCGCAAATCGACCAGATTCACCTCCGAGCCCGCCTGAGCCAGCGCCATGGCGTCGGCATACGACGCGTCGTTGTTCACGCAAAACACCGCGCGCTTGCCTGGCGCCACCGCGTAGCGGTTCACATACGCGCCCACGGCGCCTGAGAGCATGACGCCGGGCTTGTCATTGCCCGCAAACACCAGCGGGCGTTCAATCGCGCCGCAGGCCATGACGATGGCAGCCGCGCGCACTGTGCGCATGCGCTGGCGTGGCACACCGTGTGCCGGGTCGGCCACGCCAGGCGCCGAGCGCTCAATCACGCCCACGGTATTGCCGTCGTAGACGCCAAAGGCAGTGGCGCGCGCCAGCATGCGCACCCGACCGGTGGCTTGCAGCTCGGCCAGCATCTTGGCAAGCCACTGGCCTTTGGCGCTGCCCACCGGGTGGTTCAGCAGCGCGCCGCCCGGCGCAAAGTCCTGCTCCACCAACATCACGTCACAGCCGGCACGCGCGGCGTGCAGGGCGGCGCTCAGCCCGGCGGCTCCTGAGCCGATGACCAGCACGTCGGTGTAGTCGTTGTGCCAGTCGTAGCGGTGCACATCGGCGTCATTGACCGAGGCGCCCAGGCCCGCGGCCTTGCGGATGAAGTGCTCATAGAGCATCCAGGCGCTGCGGGTGGGGCCCATGAAGGTTTTGTAATAAAAACCGGCTACAAAAATTGGCGACAGCACCGAGGTAATCGCCATCGCGTCAAAGCGCACCGAAGGCCAGGCGTTTTGCGTGCGGGTTTGCAGGCCGTCTTCCAGCTCCAGCACGGTAGCGGCAATATTGGGCTCGCGCGTGCCGCCGTCGCCCACGGTAAGCAGGGCATTGGCCTCTTCCACGCCAGCCGCCATGATGCCGCGCGGGCGGTGGTACTTGAAAGAGCGCGCTACCAGGTGTTCGCCGTGCGCCAAAAGGGTGGAGGCGACGGTGTCTCCGGCAAAGCCTTGGAACGCTTTGCCGTCCAGGGTGAAGCTCAGAGCCTGGCTGCGGTCTACGCGTCCACCTTTGGCAATGCGGTAGGCGCCGCCGTTGGAGGCGCCGGAGGAGTTGGATTGCGTCATGGCAGTTCTCTCTCGGCGGCGACGACCACCGATTCAATGTCGTGCGTCACTGTGTGGCGTTTGACCACCAGCCAGCGGCGGCAGCCCAGGGTGTGTTGCCAAAACTCGGTGTGGATGCCGCGCGGGTTTTTGCGGGTGTAGACGGTGTCGACCCAGGCGTCGTGGTTTTCCGCCTCCAGGCCGGGATAAGCCTTGGTGGCATCTCCGAAGTAGCTGAACTCTTCGTGGTCGCGCAGGCCGCAGTGGGGGCAGTTGATTCTGATCATCTTGCTGATTAATCGCTTGGTTGGACAACGTGGCAGGCCGGGTCTCGGCCCGGCAGCCGAGTTACTTTCTTTTGCTTCGCCAAAAGAAAGTAACCAAAGAAAAGGCGAGCCACAGACCGTGCCCCTTCGGGGTTCCTTGCGCTGCTCGCGGGCGGCGGGGTCAGGCGCAAACTCGCTTCGCTCAAACATGCGCCTGCCCTGATCCGCCCCCCGCTGCGCTGCTCAGCACGTCCTGAATGGCGTGGGGAGCCAACAACTCCCCCTCTGGGGCTCGCTTGCTGGCGCAAGCATCGAGCCCGAAAAAATGCAGACTCTAAATCGGCGGCGCTCCCCGCCCGCAGGGCGCGCATCGGGTGCGCGCCCCCGCTCGAAACGGTCTGTGCAAACCCACACCAAGCACCGAGCCGTAGAAGCCCAGCCGACGCGACAAAACCAAATTGGCTGTTCAAGCTCCCCTTGCCCCCACTGGGGGTAAGGGGCTGGGGGATGGGGGAAAAACAAACCATAAAAACTAAAAATTACTGCAAATGGTTATAGGGCCCCGCCCCCGACTCATCAATGTACCGCCCCTGCGCAAACCGGTCCATGGTGAACCCGGCGCTATAAGGATGCGCCGCATCATTCGCAATCGTGTGCGCAAAACACCAACCCGAAGCCGGCGTGGCCTTAAACCCCCCATAGCACCAGCCACCGTTCAGGTACAAACCATCGACCGGCGTCTTGGTAATGATCGGGCTGCCGTCCGGCGTCATGTCCATAATCCCGCCCCAGTGCCGCAGCACCCGCAGCCGCGCCGCGCTGGGCATAGCGCTGACCAAGGCCTGGGTGACCTCGCTCACATTGGCCAGGTTGCCGCGCTGCGCATACGAGTTGTAGCGGTCAATGTGGCCACCAAACACCAGGCCGCCCTTGTCGGACTGCGAAAAGTAAAAGTACGACGCCGACCAGACCACCACGTGGTTGACCACCGGTTTGATGGATTCGCTCACATAGGCTTGCAGCACGTGGCTCTCGATGGGCAGTTCCAGACCGGCCTTTTGCGCCAGCAGGGAAGTGTGGCCCGCCACCGCAATGCCCACCTTGCCCGCGCTGATGTCGCCACGCGTGGTTTTGACGCCAGTAATGCGCTCGCCCGACCACTGGTAGTCCAGCACTTCGCAGTTTTGGATGATGTCCACGCCTAAAGCGTTGGCAGCGCGGGCGTAGCCCCAGACCACGGCGTCGTGGCGGGCGGTGCCTGCGTCGGGTTGCAGCATGGCGCCGTAAATCGGAAAACGCGCTTTGTCCGAAAAGTCGAGATAGGGCGCCTCTTTCATCACGTCTTCGCGGGTCAGGATGTCGGCGCGTATGCCGTTGAGGCGCATGATGTTGGCGCGGCGAATTTGCGCGTCCTGCGCGCTGGGCGACATGGTGACGTACAAATAGCCGCGCGGCGAGAACATCACGTTGTAGTTCAGCTCTTGCGACATGCCGCGCCACAAGGACATGCTGTGTTCGTAGAACGCAGTGTTGTCCTGCATCATGTAATTCGAGCGCACGATGGTCGTATTACGCCCGGCGTTGCCCGAGCCGATATAGCCTTTTTCCAGCACCGCGATGTTTTTGATGCCGTGGTTCTTGGCCAGGTAATAGGCCGTGGCCAGCCCATGGCCGCCGCCGCCTACGATGATTACGTCGTAGGTCTTTTGGGGCTCGGGGTCGCGCCAGGCGCGGTCCCAGTTTCTGTGCCCTGTTAGCGCATTGCGCAGCAGGGACCAGGCCGAGTAGTGCGACATATGCGGATCCTTCTTTTTCTTACATGCGCATGCGTTTGGCTTCGGGGTCGAAGGGCGGGTCCATTTGCAGGCGCGCGGGGCGGCGTTCACCCAAAATTTCAATCTCCAGCGTCATGTCAGACTTAAAGCATTCGGTCGGAATGTAGCCCTGCGCCAGCGACTGGTCCACATAGTGGCCGTAGCCGCCGGATGTCACCCAGCCGACCACCTTGCCATCCACCCAGATCGGCTCGTCGCCCATCACATCGCAGTCCAGCGCGTCCACCACCATGAAGATGCGGGTTTTCTTGGGGCCGTCGGCTTTTTCCTTGATGGCGGCGGCTTTGCCGATGTACTCGTGTTTGTCGAGTTTGACAAAGCGGTCTAGACCGGCTTCGAACGGGCCGTAGATGGGGCGGAATTCGCGGAACCAGGTGCCGAAGTTTTTCTCCAACCGCAGGCACAAGAGCGCGCGCATGCCAAAGTTTTTGATGCCCAAATCGGCACCCGCTTCCATGATGCTCTCGTACAGGCGGCGCTGGTATTCGGGTGCTACCCATATTTCATAGCCCAGGTCGCCGGTGTAGGTGACGCGGTTGACCATGGCGCGCACGGTGGCGACTTCCATTTCGCGGTAGTCCATGAACTTGAAAGCCTCGCCCGACACGTCGTCGTCGGTGAGGCGCTGCAGCAGTTCGCGCGATTTCGGCCCGGCAATCGACAGGCCGACCAGCTTCATGCCGTAGGGCCTGATGGCCACCGATCCGTCCTTGGGCAAAGTCTGCTCAAACCAGCGCATGTGGTAGACCTGCGCTTGGCTCGATCCCCACATCATGAAGCGATCGTCAGCCGCCTTGGCAATGGTGAAGTCGCCGATGATTTTGCCCTGGTGATTGAGCATGGGGCACAACTGCAGGCGGCCGATTTTGGGCAGGGTGTTGGTCATCTGGCTTTGCAGCCAGGCCTCGGCGCCCGGGCCGGTGATTTCATACTTGGCGAAGTTGGCGATCTCGGTCACGCCCACGGCTTCGCGCACCGCCTTGCATTCGGCCTTGATGTGCGGGAAATCGTTGGAGCGGTGGAAGGACACCACGTCTTGGGCTTCGGCCACGGAGGGCGCAAACCACAGCGGTGTTTCCATGCCCCAAGAGTCACCCATGACTGCGCCTTGTGCGATGAATTTGTCGTACAGCGAGGTGGTTTGCAGCGGACGGCCTGCGGGCAATTCTTCGTTGGGGAAGCGAATGCGGAAGCGGCGCGAGTAGTTTTCGCGCACCTTGGCGTTGGTGTAGGTGCGGGTGGCCCAGTCGCCGTAGCGCGCCACGTCCATGCCCCAAATGTCGAAGCCAGGGTCGCCGTCCACCATCCAGTTGGAGAGCGCCAGCCCGACGCCGCCGCCTTGGCTAAAGCCCGCCATCACGCCGCAAGCGCTCCAGAAATTGGTGCGACCCTGAACGGGGCCGACCAGCGGGTTGCCGTCGGGTGCAAAGGTGAAGGGGCCGTTGATCACGCGTTTGATGCCCGCGTTCTCCAGCGTAGGGAAATGCTTGAAGGCGATCTCCAGCGAGGGCGCGATGCGGTCCAGGTCGGGCTGCAGCAGCTCTTGGCCAAAGCTCCAGGGCGTGGTTTTGGTGGACCAGGGTTTGCCTGCTTGCTCGTACACGCCCAGCACCATGCCCTTGCCTTCCTGGCGCAAATAGCTCTCGGCGCCAAAGTCGATGACGTGGCCAATCTCCTTGCCCGCGCTCTTGTTGAAGGCTTCCACTTCGGGAATGTCGTCCGTCACCAAATACATATGTTCCATGGCCAGCACCGGCAGCTCAATGCCCACCATGCGGCCCACTTCGCGCGCCCACAGGCCGCCGGCGTTGACCACGTGCTCGCACTCGACTACGCCTTTGTTGGTGATCACGCGCCAAGTGCCGTCGGGCTTTTGCTCCAGGCTTTCCACCTTGGTTTGAACTTCAATGGTGGCGCCGCCCAAGCGCGCTGCTTTGGCATACGCGTAGGTGGTGCCGCTGGGGTCCAGATGGCCTTCGTTCGGGTCGAGCAGGGCGCCCAAAAAGTATTTTTCTTCAATGAAGGGGAAGTAGTTCAGCGCTTCCTTGACCGAAATGATTTCGGTCTCCATGCCCAAATAACGGCCACGTGCCACCGTCATTTTCAAAAACTCCATGCGCTCGGGCGTGTCGGCCAGCATGATGCCGGGCGACTTATGCATGCCGCAGCTTTGGCCGGAAATGCGCTCAAGCTCTTCGTACAGGCTCACGGTGTAGCTTTGCAGCATCGCCACATTGGGGTCGCCGTTCAGGGTGTGAAAGCCGCCCGCCGCGTGCCAGGTGGAGCCGGAGGTCAGCTGGTCGCGCTCAATCAGCATCACGTCGCTCCAGCCTTTTTTTGTCAGGTGGTAGAGCACCGAGCACCCGACCACGCCACCGCCAATTACTACTACCCGTGCTGTTGTTTTCACTGTTGCGTTCCTTGTGTCAAAGAAAGAGTCAAAGCTTTGAAAGTTGTTTGGCGTTCAAAAGTCGGTGGGCGCGCCGCCCTCGGACTTGCGCTTGGCCACAAAGGCGTCGAGTTCTTCCTCAATCGCCGGGTCCATGTAGGGGCGCTCATAGGCGGCCAGCTCTTTTTGCCACACGGCGTTCGCCTTATCGTAGGCGGTGGGGCGACCGCCCTCGTCCCAGGTCTCGTAGTTGCGCCAGTCCGAGATGATGGGCGAATAAAACGCCGTCTCAAAACGCTCCAGCGTGTGCGCGGTGCCAAAGTAATGGCCACCGGGGCCCACATCGCGCACCGCGTCCAGGCCCAAACCGGCCGGGCTCACGTCCAGCGGCGTCAAAAACTCGGCCACCATTTGCAAGAGGTCGCAGTCCAGGATGAATTTCTCGAACGAGGCAGTCAGACCGCCCTCCATCCAACCCGCGCTGTGCATGATGAAGTTGCCCCCGGCCTGGGTCAGCGCCCAGAGTGAAAACACCGATTCATAGGCCGCCTGCGCGTCCACGGTGTTGGCCGCGTTGACGTTGCTGGTGCGGTAGGGAATGCCGTATTTGCGGCAAAGTTGCCCGCCCACCAGCACCGCCTTCATGTACTCGGGCGTGCCAAAGGCAGGTGCGCCGCTTTTCATGTCCACATTGCTGGTAAAGCCGCCGTAGACCACGGGCGCGCCTGGGCGCACCAGCTGGGTGAGCGCAATACCGGCCAGCGCTTCGGCGTTTTGTTGCGCCAGCGCGCCGGCAATCGTCACCGGCGCCATCGCGCCCGCCAGGGTAAAGGGCGTGAGGATGATGATCTGGTTACGCGAGGACATTTCCAAAATGCCTTGCAGCATGGGCGTGTCCAGGCGCAGTGGCGATGAGCTGTTGATGATGGAAAACAGCGAGGGCTCGCGCTCCATTTGCTCATGGCTAATACCGCGCGCGATGCGGGCGATCTCCAATCCGTCCTGGTTGCGCTCTTTGCCCAGTGAATAGGCGTGAAACGCTTTGTCGGTGAGCTTGGCGATGTCGGACAGGCAATCCAGATGGCGGATGGACGCGTGCAAGTCCACCGGCTCCACCGGATAGCCGCCCGAGCAGTGGATGATGTCGTAGCGCTGTGCCAGCTTCACCAGGTTGCGGAAGTCTTGCTGGTTGCCCGCACGGCGTCCGCCTTGCATGTCCGAGGCATTGGGCGGGCTGGCCACTTGGGCGAAGGCCAGGTTTTTGCCGCCAATATGCACATTGCGCTCGGGGTTGCGGGCGTGTAGGGTGAACTCAGAGGGGCAGGTCTTGATCGCTTCCAAAATCAAATTGCGGTCAAAGCGCACGCGTTCTGATCCTGGGCGCACGTCGGCCCCGGCTTTCTTCAAAATTTCACGCGCGCCTTCGTGCATGAAGTCCATGCCCATTTCTTCCAAAATCGTGAGCGATGCGTTGTGGATGGCTTCTAACTCGTCCTCGGACACCATGGGCGTGGGCGCGAAGCGGTGCTTGAGGCTGCGGTACTTGGTGGTGGAGGGCGCAACGCGAATGCTGCCGCTGCCGCGACCGGCGCGACGGCGGGCCGGGGCTGCGGGCGTTGTTGCTTCTTCTGTCATGAGGGGTGTCTCCACGTTGAACCGACGGTGCTGCGCTTGACCCCGGTTGGGTCGTCGCGAATTCTATGCAGTGCGCGCTGGGCAGCCCCGCGTGCGCTGGCGCTGGCGCAATTTATTAAATTGCGTACCGGCACAGGGGACATAAAAAAAGCCGGTCTGCAACCGGCTTTCTATGTTCAGTCCAGCGCGAGAGCTGGTAGCTTGGATTACGACAGGTGTTTGCCGATCAAGCCCGCCATCTCAAACATGGTGACTTGGGCTTTGCCGAATACGGCTTTCAATTTGTCGTCGGAATTGATGTTGCGCTTGTTGGTGGCGTCTTGCAGTTTGTGCTTTTTGATGTAAACCCAGAGCTTGCTGACCACCTCGGTGCGGGGCAAGGGCGTTGCGCCTACGACTGCAGCGAGCGCAGCGCTGGGGGTCAGGGGCTTCATGAAAGCCGCGTTGACTGCACGCTTTTTAGCAGGCACCGGGGCAGCGGCTTTTTTTGCAGGGGCTGCGGTTTTGACGGCGGTTACCTTTTTTGCAGGTGCCGCTTTTTTAGCGGGGGCTTTTTTTGCAGTGGCCATTGTGAGATCGTCCTTAGGGAAGTGAATGTGGTACCAGCGATAAACTCCTCAGCTGGAGACTACATGCTAATAGAGAAAAGGCCTGATTCCTAGAGGGGAAATACTTTTTTCAGGCGGGAAATTGTTCTTTTCGGACGAAACCCCCCAGAGCTACCATTGTTTTATCCGCTTGCCCAGATCGCTTATGCACCCATTTTTGCCCACCACCGACCTGTGCGACCAGCATCTTGACGACACCAGTGGCCACTTTCGCGTGATGCCGCCGGTGTTCAAAGACTTCGGCCTGGTGCGTCGTTTCTGCGGCCCGGTGGTCACGGTGCAGTGCCTGGAGGACAACACCAGCGTGAAGGCGGCGCTGGAGTCGCCGGGCTGGCTAGAAACGGTCGATGGCCGCGTGCCCCAAGTGCTGGTGGTGGCCGGTGGCGCATCGCTGCGGCGCGCGCTCATGGGCGGCAAGCTCGGCGCCCATGCGGTGCGCAATGGCTGGGCGGGGGTGGTGATTGACGGCTGTGTGCGCGATGTCGCCGAGTTGGCCCAGTGCGCCGTGGGCATTCGGGCGCTGGCGCTGGTGCCCATGCCCACCCAGCGCCGCGTGGTGGGGCAGACGCAGATTGCGGTGCAGATTCAGGGCGTGTGGGTGCATCCTGGCGACTGGCTGTACGCCGACGAAGACGGCATGGTGGTCAGCGCGCAGCCGTTGTAAGGCGAGTCGCTCACGTTCCTGAAAGCTGCGCAGTACCCAGCAATCATGAAAGTTCTGGCAGGTTAAACCAGGGTGCCGTGTTTTTGGCGGCCTGGCAGGGTTGCCAGCAGCAGGCCCAGCAGCGCCACAGCGAAGGCGCCCGCCTGCAAGGCGCTCAAAGGCTCATGGAAGAAAAAAGCGCCTATGGATGCCGCCGTCAGCGGCAGCATGACGCTGAACACTCCCGCCTGGCCGGCGGGCACGGTTTGCAAACCCGTCATCCACAGCCATACTGTGCCGACGCTGGCGGCCAGGGCGTAAAACACCAGCAATCCCCAAGACCCTGCCTGCACCGCACCAAAGTCAAAGTCCAGTGCCAGGTACAGACCGGCCGGCGTCATCAGCGCAAAGCCATAGAGGTTGATGATGGCGGCAATGCGTTTGGGGCTGATGTTGGCCGTCAGCCGCTTGCCAATCACGATGTAAGCGGCCTCGCACACTACCGCACCAAACACCAGCAAATTGCCCCACAAGGCGCGCTGCCCGTCAGCGGCACTGGCCAATGCGCCTGCGGGTTGCTTGGCCAGGGACAGCATCGCCATGCCCGCAGCGCCGCAGGCCACGGCCAGCCAGATGCGCAGGCCCATGCGTTCCTTCAGAAAGATGCCGCTCATCAGCGCCGCGACCGCTGGAATACCGGCCAGGATGACGCCTGCCGACACCGTGCTGGTCATGCTCACGCCAAACAGCATGCAAATAGAGAACATGAAATTCCCCAGGAACGATTCAAAAAACAGCAGGGTGCGCGTGCGGCGGTCCAGCGGTGCTTCCGATACCGGCTTTTTGAGCCAGGCCGCCATGGCCACCGCCGCAATGCCAAAGCGCATCCAAGCCAGCAAAAACACAGGAATGGCCGCCACCAGCGGCTTGGTCAAGGACACGTAGACGCCGACCAAGCTCATGCTCAAGGCCAGACACAGGTAGGCCAGTGGACGTTGGAAACGGTGGGTCAAGATGTTGAAGCAGAAGGTGAGGGGCGGGGCGTGCGCCCACTTTTTCAAGCATGCGCTGCGATTACCATGAGGCTCAATGGAGGTTACACGATGAGCCGCGACCACTTCGCTTACGCCAATAACAGCAACCGCTTTCTGGCGGCCGATGCGCTGCACGACCAGCCTTTTGCGCTGGCCGGTATTCCGTTTGACGGCGCGGTGACCAACCGGCCTGGCGCGCGCTTTGGCCCGCAGGAAATTCGCCGCGCCAGCCTGATGCTGTGCGACGGCACGCACCCGCACTTCAATGTGTCACCGCTTGGGCTGCTGGGCGATGCCGGCGATATGCGCTTGCCCAATGCCTCGCCCCTGCCCACGGTGCGCGAGGAAATTGAAATCCAGGCAGCGGCGCTGATGGCGCGCCACCACTGCGTGTTTGTGGGTGGCGACCACTCGGTGACTTTGCCCCTGCTGCGCGCTGCCAAAGCGCGCTACGGCACGCTGGCCTTGGTCCACTTTGACGCCCATTGCGATACCTGGACCGACCATTTTGGCGAGCCCTCGGGCCACGGCACCTGGACCTATGAGGCATTGCAAGAAGGCCTGGTCAGCCCCCAGCACACGGTGCAGATAGGCCTGCGCTCGGGCGGCGCGCGCGCTGCGCGCGACTATGTGGCCGACCAAGGCGGGCTGATTTTTACCGCGCGCCAGTTGCGCGGCCTCGACGGCGCGGGCCTGCAGCCCCGCATTGATGAAATCACCCAGCGCATTGGCTCCATGCCGGTCTACCTGACGCTGGACATCGATTGCCTGGACCCGGCTTTTGCCCCCGGCACCGGCACGCCTGAGCCCGGCGGCATAGGCAGCACCCAGGTGCTGACCTTTTTGGAAGAGCTGGCGGCGCTCAACTTCATTGGAATGGACTGTGTGGAAGTCGCACCCGCCTACGACCATGCCGAACTCACCAGCAATGCCGCAGCCACCTTTATCTGGACCTATTTGTGCGGCCAAGTGGCCAAGCGCGCTGCTTAAGGAAAATCGGCCATGGCTTCCCTTTTGCAATCCGACACCCAACTTAACCGCAACAGCTATTACGAAGCCAGCGTGGTGCGTCCCGCGCCGCTGGCCCCGCTGCAAACCGACTTGAGCGCCGATGTGGTGGTGGTGGGCGCAGGGTTTGCCGGTTTGTCGGCGGCCATAGAGCTGGCGCAGCGCGGCTACCGCGTGGTGGTGTTGGAGGCAGACCGCGTGTGCAGCGGCGCATCGGGGCGCAACGGCGGCCAGACGATTGTGGGTTTTGCCAGCGGGCAGGGGCCTTTTGAGCAGCAGTTGGGCGCGGTGCGCGCCCGCCAGGCCTGGGATATGTCGCTGGAGGCCATCGATTTGATTGACCAGCGCATCGCTCAGTTTGAAATTGATTGCGACCGGGTGCATGGCTATTTGTATGTGGCGGACTCTGCGCGCAAGGCGCGCGCCTTGGAATCCGAAATGCAAAGCCTGCAGCGCAACTACGGTTTTGCCACCGAATGGGCACAAGGCGCCGCCGTGCAAAACCATATAGGCAGCACGCGCTACCAGGCCTGCGCTTATGAGAAGCATTCGGGCCACCTGCATCCGCTGAAGTACGGCCTGGGCTTGGCGCGCGCGGCTGGGTCTTTGGGCGTACAGATTTTTGAGTGTTCTGCGGTAACAGGCCTGGAGCGCGGCGCCACGGTGACCGCACGCACCGCCCAAGGCCAGGTGTGCGCGCGCTATGCGGTGCTGGCGGGCAATTGCACGCTGCCCGTTTTTGGCCCGCTGGTGGCACCTGAATTGAGCACCCGCGCCATGCCGGTGGGCACCTACATCATTGGCACCCGCGCGCTGGCGCCGGACGTGGCCGCTGCGCTCCTGCCTCGCAATGCGGCGGTGTGCGACAACAACTTCATCTTGGACTACTTTCGCCAAAGTGCCGACTTGCGCATGTTGTTTGGCGGAAGGGTGAGCTACACCACGCGCACGCCGGCTGATCTCAAGCAGACGATGGCGCAGCGCATGGCGGCGGTTTTCCCCGCCTTGCAGGGCGTGCCAGTGGACTATGTGTGGGGTGGTTTTGTAGACATCAGCATGAACCGCGCGCCCGACTTTGGGCGCTTGGGCAGCAATGTGTACTACTTGCAGGGCTTTAGCGGCCACGGTGTGGCGCTCACCGGTTTGGCCGGGCAACTGGTGGCGCAGGCGGTGGCCGGTGAGGCTGAGCGCTTCGACGTTTTCAGCGCCCTCAAACACCGCAATTTCCCCGGCGGCGCCCTGCTGCGCACGCCGACGCTGGTGCTGGGCACGCTCTACCACCGGTTGCGCGACCATTTTTGAGCGGGCGGCGGGTGCAAAATGGTGCACGAGAGTGGCCCAATTACAACAAGCCGCGCCCAGCGGCACGAAGGATGGATGCGATGACTGAACAAAAAACCATGAATTTCAACGACCTAGAGCAGTGGCTCAACGAGCGCCGGGTCACCGAAGTGGAATGCCTGGTGCCCGACTTGACCGGGGTGGCGCGCGGCAAAATTTTGCCCCGCGCCAAGTTCACCGAAGACCGGGGCATGCGTCTGCCCCAGGCCATCGTGGCCATGGGCGTGACGGGCGAGTTTCCCGAAAGCGGCCCGTACTACGACGTGATTGACCCGACCGACAAGGACATGCAACTGCGCCCGGACCCGTCCTCGGTGCGCATCGTGCCTTGGGCGACCGACCCCACTGCGCAGGTGATTCATGATTGTTTTGACCACGCCGGCAACCTGGTGCCTTTTGCCCCGCGCAGCGTGCTGCGCAAGGTGTGCGATTTGTTTGCCGCCGAGGGCTTGCAGCCCATCGTAGCGCCCGAGCTGGAGTTTTACCTCACCGCGCGCAACACCGACCCCAATACCTTGCTCAAGGCGCCCATTGGCCGCAGCGGCCGGGCCGAGACTTCGCGCCAGGCCTACAGCATTGACGCCGTGAACGAATTTGACCCGCTGTTTGAAGAGATTTACGACTACAGCGACAAGATGGAACTCAACGTGGACACGCTGATCCACGAAGTGGGCGCTGGGCAAATGGAGATCAACTTTTTCCACAACAAGCCGCTGGGTCTGGCCGACGAGGTGTTTTTCTTTAAGCGCACGGTGCGCGAGGCGGCGCTGCGCCACGATATGTACGCTACCTTCATGGCCAAGCCGATTGCCGGTGAGCCCGGCAGCGCCATGCACGTGCACCAAAGCCTGGTGGATGTGGCCAGCGGCAAAAACGTGTTCAGTAATGAAGACGGCACGCCGTCCGAGATGTTTATGCACTACATCGGCGGCTTGCAGCGCTACATTCCGGCGGCCATGGTGCTGGTGGCGCCCTATGTGAACAGCTACCGCCGCCTGAGCCGCAATTCGGCCGCGCCCATCAACATCGAGTGGGGCTATGACAACCGCACGGTGGGCATTCGCTCGCCAATTTCTACCCCTGCCGCGCGCCGGGTAGAAAACCGGGTAATCGGCTCAGACGCCAACCCGTATGTGGCCATGGCTATGACTCTGGCCTGCGGCTACCTGGGCATCAAAAACAAGATCAAACCCAAGCCGGAGATGAAGGGCGACGCCTATTTGGCGCCCTATGCGCTGCCGCGCAGCCTCGGTGAGGCGCTGGACTGGCTGCGCCGCGAGTCGGATTTGCACGAAGTGCTGGGCAAGGAGTTCATCACCGTGTACTCGGAAATCAAAGAGCTGGAGTTCGACGAATTCATGAAAGTTATCTCCCCCTGGGAGCGCGAGCACCTGCTGTTGCACGTTTGAAGCGCGTATTGCCACCCACGTTAACCAACAAGACCGATCCCATGAATGCCCCACTAGACACCAAACACATCCAGGAAATGGACAGCGCGCATTTCCTCCACCCCTTTACCGACTTCAAAGACCTCAATAGCCGGGGCGCGCGGGTGATTGCCGAGGCCCGGGATATTTACGTCTGGGACTCGGAGGGCAAACGCATGTTGGATGCGATGAGCGGACTGTGGTGCGTCAACGTGGGCTATGGCCGCCAAGAATTGGCCGACGCGGCGCACGCGCAAATGCTCAAGCTGCCTTACTACAACAGCTTTTTCCAGACCACCAATGTGCCGGCCGCCACCCTGGCCGCCAAGCTGGCATCACTGGCGCCCACGGTGGGCGACCGCAGTTTTGAGCATATCTTTTACTCGTCCAGCGGCAGCGAGAGCAACGACTCCAACGTGCGCATGGTGCGCCGCTACTGGGATTTGCTGGGTCAGCCTGAGCGCAAAGTCATCATCGGCCGCGTCAACGGCTACCACGGCAGCACCATGGCCGGGGCCTCGCTGGGCGGCATGAGCGGCATGCACGCCCAGGGCGATTTGCCCATTCCCAATATCACCCACATCGAGCAGCCTTACTTTTTCGAAAAAGGCCTGCCTGGCGAAAGCAGCGACGCCTTTGGCATTCGCGCTGCGGGCTGGCTGGAGGCAAAAATCCTGGAAATCGGCGCCGATAAAGTGGCGGCCTTTATTGGCGAGCCGGTGCAAGGGGCGGGCGGCGTCATCATTCCACCCGCCACCTACTGGCCCGAGATTCAGCGCATTGTGGACAAGTACGGCATCTTGCTGATAAGCGACGAGGTGATTTGCGCCTTTGGCCGCGTGGGCCACTGGTTTGCCTATGAGAAATTTGGCTACAGGCCCGACCTGGTGACTTTTGCCAAGGCGATTACCAGCGGCTACATCCCGCTGGGTGGCGTGATGGTGGGCAACCGCGTGGCCCAAGTGCTGATCGAACAAGGCGGCGAGTTCAACCACGGCTACACCTACAGCGGCCACCCTGTGGCCTGTTCGGTGGCGCTGGCCAACCTCGAAATCATGGAACGCGAAAACCTGGTGGGCCGGGTGCGTGACGATGTGGGGCCTTACTTGGCGCAAAAATTTGCAGAACTCAGTGCGCACCCGCTGGTGGGTGTGGCAGAGACATGCGGGCTGATGGCAGGCTTGGTGCTGGTGAAAGACAAAGCGAACAAAACCCCGTTCCCCGCTGAGTTGGAAGTGGGTATGCGCTGCCGCGCCCACTGCTTTGCCAACGGCTTGATCATGCGCGCCGTAGGCGACCGCATGATTATTGCGCCGCCGCTCACCATTACTCACGCCCAGATTGACGAACTCATTGGGCTCATCCACCGCGTTTTGGACCTGACGCTGGCCGACGCCCAAGCGGCAGGCTGGCGAGATTGACTCCTATAATTTTCCTCGGCTCTGTATTGCCTCCCCGTAATTTGATTTCCCCTCTTTTTTTGGAGATTCCTATGATGAAAAAGTACCTTTGGCCTTTAACGCTCAGCGCGCTCGCCCTTGCAGCCTGCGGTAAAAAAGAAGAAGCGCCGGCACCTGTTGCCAGCGCGCCGGTGGCGGCAGCGCCCGCCGAAGAAAAAGTACTCAACATCTACAACTGGCCTGACTATGTGCCCGAGGGCATGATTGCAGCGTTCGAGAAAGAAACTGGCATCAAGGTCAACTACGACACCTTCGAGACCAACGAGGCGCTCAACGCCAAGCTGGTGGCGGGAAATACGGGCTACGACATTGTGGTGCCCGGAACCACCTTCAGCCCGGCGCAAACAGAAGCCGGCTTCTTCCAGCCCTTGGACCGCGCCAAACTCAAGAACTACGGCAATCTCGACCCCGCCATCATGATGGGCTTGGTCAAGGCCGATCCGGGCAACAAACACCTGGTGCCCTGGGCCTGGGGCTTTACCACCGTAGGCATTAACCGCACCAAGGTAGAAAAAGCCCTGGGCAAGCTGCCCATGCCTGAAAACGCCTGGGACCTGGTCTTCAAGCCCGAGTACACCGCCAAGCTCAAGTCCTGCGGCATTGCTTACCTGGATTCACCCACCGAAATCATTCCGCCCGCGCTGCACTACATTGGCAAAGACGCGTATTCCAATGACCCAGCCGACCACAAGGCTGCTGCCGAGATGCTGGCCAAGGTGCGCAAGGACGTGCGCATTTTTAGCTCCACCATGATTGACGACATCTCCGGTGGCAAAGCCTGCGCGGTGGTGGGCTGGTCGGGTGATGTGAACATTGCCGCCGGTCGCGCCAAGGAAAACGGCTCCAAAGACGTGATTGAAGCCTTGCTGCCCAGCACTGGCGCGCTGGTGTTCTATGACACCATGGCCATCACCAAAGACGCCAAGCACCCTGACAATGCGCACGCCTTTATCGACTTCTACCTGCGCGCAGAAAACGGCGCCCGCATGGCCGACGAGATGAGCTACTCCACCGGCAACAAGGCTGCGCTGGAGAAGATGAAGCCCGAAGTGGCGGCTAACAAAACCATTTTTGTGGACGCCGAGTTCGCCCAAAAGCTGGTGGCGCCTGGCAAGTTCACCAATGAAGGGCGTGAATCGGTGGCTAACGCCTACAACGCATTCAAAAAGGGCAAGTAAGCCCCTTTGATTGCACCCTCAGGGCTGTTTGTACGCTAGGTATAAACAGCCCTTTTTGTTTTCTGTTGGGCAGCACCGCCGCCCCACAAGCCAAAGAGAAGGAAGTAGGAATGTCGCAAGTCCACACCGCCGATTACCTGGTGACCGAGAAACTGGTCAAACGCTTTGACGAGGCGGTGGCGGTGGACGATGTGTCCCTGTCGATTGCCAAGGGCGAAATCTTTGCGCTGCTGGGTAGCTCGGGCTGCGGCAAGTCCACGCTGCTGCGCATGCTGGCGGGCTTTGAGTCGCCCACCTCTGGCCGCATTTTGCTGGGCGGCCAAGATGTGGCCCAATTCGCGCCTTACGACAGGCCTATGAACATGATGTTCCAGTCCTACGCGCTGTTCCCGCACCTGGACATTTGGGAGAACGTGGCCTTTGGCCTCAAGCGCGAAGGCCTGCCGCGCGACGAAATCAAGCTGCGCGTGGGCGAAATGCTGGACTTGGTGCAACTCGGCGTTTTTGCCAAGCGCAAGCCCCACCAGCTCTCGGGCGGGCAGCAGCAGCGTGTGGCGCTGGCGCGCAGCCTGGCCAAACGGCCCAAGTTGCTGTTGCTTGACGAGCCGTTGGGCGCGTTGGACAAAAAGCTGCGCGAGCAAACCCAGTTTGAGCTGGTCAACATCATTGAGAAAGTGGGTGTCACCTGCGTCATGGTCACCCACGACCAAGAAGAGGCCATGACCATGGCCAACCGCATTGCGGTGATGAGCAAGGGCCGCGTGCTGCAAGTGGGCTCGCCCGAAGAGGTGTACGAGCACCCGGCCAACCGCTTTGTGGCGGACTTTATTGGCAATGTGAACCTGATCGAGGGCAAGCTCAGCGTCGACGAGCCCGACCATTGCGCGGTGACCACTGGCATTGGCGTGGTTTCGGTGGGCCACGGTATCAGCGGCGCGCTCAATATGCCGGTAGCAGTCGCCATCCGCCCCGAAAAGCTGGAAATCAGCAAAACGCGGCCCGATGTGGGCTTCAACCTTTTTCACGGCACGGTGAAGGAAATTGCCTACTTTGGCTCTTACAACACCTACATCGTGCTGGCCAGCGACGGTAGCCGCCTCAAGATCACCGAGGCCAACACCTCGCGCCACGACCTGAGCGACATTACCTGGGAAGACCCGGTGTATTTTTGGTGGGACGACCGCGCCGCCGTGGTGCTGCGCTCATAAGGAGGCCTGCCATGCAACGCATCCTCTCCCGCTTGCCCGGTCGCAGTGTTGTGATCGGCGTGCCCTTTACCTGGTTGGGCGTGTTCTTTTTTCTGCCGTTTTGCATCCTGCTCTACATCAGCTTTGTGGACATGGGCGGCGACATCCATCCCTTTCAGCCCATCTGGGACCCGCAAACAGGCATTCTGAGTCTCAAGTACGAGAACTACTGGTCCATCTTTCGCACCGGCGAAGGTGGCGAACTGTTCAAAACCCTGTATGTGGAAGCCTATGCGCGCTCTGTGTGGTACGCGCTATGGACTGCAGTGCTGTGTCTGGTGATTGGCTACCCGTTTGCCTACTTTATTGCGCGCTCGCCCGCCAGCGTGCGCCCGGCGCTGTTGATGATGGTGATGCTGCCGTTTTGGACCTCGTTTTTGCTGCGGGTCTATGCCTGGAAAGGTATCTTGGCTGACCAAGGCGTGCTCAACAAGGTGTTGATGGCGTTGGGAATCGTGTCCGAGCCCATTCAAATGCTTTACACGAATGTCTCCATGCTGGTGGGCATGACCTACGTTTACCTGCCTTTCATGGTGCTGCCGCTGTACGCCAACTTGGTCAAGATGGATTTCCGCTTGTTGGAAGCCGCCTATGACTTGGGCGCCTCGCCCTTCAAGGCCTTTTGGCTGGTGACCGTGCCCTTGTCCAAGGCGGGCATCGTGGCGGGGTTTATGCTGGTGTTCATTCCCTGCGTGGGTGAATTTGTGATTCCTTCCCTGCTGGGCGGGCCAGAAAACTTCATGATTGGCCGCGTGGTGTGGGACGAAATGTTCACCAGCAACAACTGGCCACGCGCCAGTGCGTTGGCCGTGGCCATGATCGGGCTCATCATCATTCCCTTGGCTATTTATTACCAGTACAGCGGCGATACAGGCCCTGGGCCTGACAAGAAGTAAGGCAGCCACCATGAAAACTTTTTTGGAAAAGCATTTCGGCAAAGTCTGGATGGCGCTGGTGTTCTTGTTTTTGTACATCCCGCTGTTTTTCATGATGGTGTTCTCGTTCAACAGCACCCGCCAGGACGCTAACTTCACCGGTTTTTCGCTGCGCTGGTACGAGGCGCTGGGCAAAGACACCAAGATCGTGGAGGGCTTTTGGCTCTCCTTGCAGGTGGCCGCTGTCACCGGGGTGCTGTCGGCGGTGTTGGGCACTTTTGCCGCTTTTGTGTTGGTGCGCTACCGCCGGTTTTGGGGTCGCACCGTGTTTTCCGGCATGGTGAACGCACCCTTGGTGATGCCCGAGGTGGTGATTGGCCTGTCCTTGCTGCTGCTGATGGTGGGCGTGCAAAACGCCTTTGGCTGGCCCGAGCGGGGGTTTATGACCATTGTGCTGGGCCACACACTCTTGGGCATGGCCTACGGCATGGTGGTGATTCAGTCGCGCTTGCTTGAAGTCAACCGCGCGCTCGAAGAGGCCGCTATGGACTTGGGTGCCCGACCGTTTGCGGTGTTTTATTTGGTGACGCTGCCCAATATCGCCCAGGCCATTTTGGCGGCCTTTTTGCTGTCGTTCACGCTCTCGTTCGATGACGTTGTGATTTCCGAATTTTTGTCGGGTCCGGGTGTCAGCACCTTGCCGCAGGTGATTTTTGGCTACGCCCGGCGCGGCATCAATCCCACGATTTACGCCGCTGCCACGCTTTTGATAGTGACCGTCACCATCGTGATCGTGGCCTACAGCGTGTGGGTGGCGCGCCAGACGCGGCGCCGCGAGCGCGAAATCGCCGCAGCCATCCGCGCTGAAACCGCGCCCGTGCCCTCTGTTTGACGCTTGCACCGCTTTTCCTTGTCGAAACCGACTTTTCTATCCATCTAAGGCCACCATGAACGCGATTTTGAAACCCGAGACCCTCGCCGCCCCCAGCAGCGTGGCCAGCACCGCCCCCGAGCTGGGCACCAATGCCGATTGGCACGCCCGCCGCCTGGCCGCCACCCCGCGTGGCGTGGGTGTGATGGGCGACTTTTTCATAGACCACGCCAAAAACGCTGAGTTGTGGGACATCGAGGGCCGCCGCTTTATTGACTTTGTGGGCGGCATTGCGGTGCTCAACACGGGTCATTTGCACCCCAAGGTGCAGGCTGCCATTGCTGCCCAATTGCAGCGATTCACCCACAGCTGCTACCAAGTGGTGCCCTACGCGGAATATGTGTCTTTGGCCGAACGCATCAATGCCATCGTTCCCATTGATGGCCCCACCAAAACGGCGCTCTTTTCCACAGGTGCCGAGGCCGTGGAAAACGCGGTCAAGATCGCCCGGTCGTATACCGGGCGCAGCGGCGTCATCGCCTTTGGCGGCGCCTTCCATGGCCGCAGCATGTTTGCGGTGGCGCTCACCGGCAAGGTGCAGCCTTACAAAGCGGGCTTTGGGCCGTTTGCGCCTGAGATTTACCACGTGCCCTTTCCCTGCCATTGCGCCGATCTGGGCGATACCCAGCGCGCGATGGAGCAGCTCTTCAAGTGCGATATCGAGCCCAGCCGCGTCGCAGCCATTATTTTTGAGCCCGTGCAAGGCGAGGGCGGTTTCAACCCCATCCAGGCACAGGCGGTGCACTGGCTGCGCGCACTGTGCGACCAGCACGGCATTGTGTTGATCGCCGACGAGGTGCAAACCGGCTATGGCCGCACCGGCAAGATGTTTGCCATGGAGCATTTCGGTGTCTCCCCGGACCTGATGACCATGGCCAAGAGCATGGGCGGGGGCACCACTTTATCGGCGGTGTCCGGTCGCACCGCCATCATGGACGCGCCCAATCCTGGCGGCCTGGGCGGCACCTACGCGGGCAACCCATTGGCGGTGGCAGCAGCGCACGCAGTGCTTGATGTGATGGCAGAAGAAGGCTTGTGCGAACGTGCCCGCATCTTGGGCGAGCGCCTGCATACCCGTTTACTGGCTGCCAAAGCCAAAAATCCGTGCATCGGCGACGTGCGTGCCTTGGGCGCCATGGTCGCTTGCGACTTGGTCCACGCGGAAACCGGCGCCCCGGACGCGGACATGGCCAAAAAAGTACAGCAAGCCGCCCTCAAACAAGGCCTCTTGCTGCTGACCTGTGGGGTTTATGGCAACGTGCTGCGCTTCTTGTTTCCGCTCACGATTGAAGACACGGTCTTTGACGAGGCCTTGGCTATTTTGGACAGCGCGCTCGCCTAACTTTTTTCGCCCGCCGCGCATCGGGCGCGGCCTACTTCTTCTGAGCGTGCGCCACATTCAGTGGTGCGCTGTTGTTTATGAGCGTTTACCAAGAGACCATGAGCCGCCTGCAAGCACAGGGCATCCATTCGGTGCTGGTGCAGTTTTGCGATATTCATGGCGTGGCCAAAGGCAAGCTGGTGCCCCTTACAAACTTGCAGGAGTGGGTGGAGCAGGGCTCGGGCTTTGCCGGGCCCAGCATTTGGGGCACCGGTCTGCCACGTTTTGGCGCCCGAAGCGAGTACTACGCCCGTTTGCAATTGTCCAGCCTTCGGCCATTGCCATTTATGCCCGGCGTGGCCCATGGCGTGGCCGATGGTTTTGCGGGTGGTCAGGCGCTAGACACCTGTTCGCGCCAACTCCTGCAAGCAGCGCTGGCGCGCATCCAGGCGCGCGGCTGGACGCTGTGGGTGGGCATAGAGCCGGAGTTTTTTTTGCTGCGCCAGGCCAGCACTGGGGCGTGGCAGGTTGCAGACGCCCAAGACCAGCTCGACAAACCCTCCTACGACCTCAAGGCCATCCAGCGCAATCATGCCTTTCTGGACGACATGCGTGCCTCGCTGACCGCACTAGGCTTTGAACTGCAGCAAATCGACCATGAAGACGCCAGCGGACAGTACGAAATCAACTACAAATTTGACGACGCGCTGGCTGCTGCCGACCGCTACATGCTCTTCAAGCAAACGGCGCATGCGCTTGCGCAAAAGCACGGCATGGTGTTTAGCGCCATGGCCAAACCGCTGGCCCAGGCACCGGGCAGCGGCCTGCATTTCCACCTAAGCATCACGGATGCCGATGGCAAGGCCGTGTTCGCGGACCCCACCGGCGCACTCGGCTTAAGCGCCGCGGGACACCAGTTCGCCGCCGGTTTGTTGGCCCACGCGGACGCTCTGAGCGCCCTGTGCGCACCCACGGTCAATAGCTACAAACGTTTGGCGGTCAGCTACAGCGCCTCGGGCACCACCTGGTCGCCCGTTTGGAAGGCCTACGGCGACAACAACCGCACCTGTTTGCTGCGGGCGGTCGCCGGTCGGCTGGAATGGCGCTTGCCCGATGCGTCCTGCAACGTTTATGCCGCGATTGCCGCCACGCTCTTGGCGGGCCTGGACGGCATCGACAAGCACATGTCGGCACCCACGCCATGCGACGAGGATTTGTACGAACGCTTTGCCAGTGGCGCGCCCATGCCAGACCGCCTGCCCAGGGATTTGCACGATGCGCTCGCCGCACTGGAGCACGACGCTCCCTTGCGCGCGCAGCTAGGCGAGTCTTTTTGCGCGCAGTTTTTGCTGCTCAAACGCCAGGAGTGGGACGCGTACCAGCAACAGGTGTCGGCCTGGGAGATGGCGCGCTACGCCGACGCTTTTTAGTCTTTCCGCGCGCGTCGCCGCTTTGGCACGCACGGGGTTGGGGCAACTGGACCGTCGTAGCGCTTTTGGATTGCACACCCTTTTTTCGTAATGCGAAATGTTGATGCGTGCAGTCGGGCTCTCCCAAAGTTTCATCGCGCCGGTTTTGCATCTTCATGGCAAGTTGTGGTGCGCAAGTCATTGATTTCAATGATTAAATCTTAAGTCTTATATAAGACATAAGAGAAGACTTCTGTCTTATATAAGACCTAGAATAGGAGCACCGGCACCGCAATTGCATAGCGAGCGATGCCATCCCCTTACCAACTCTGGAGTGTTTACATGCCGCAATCAATTACCGAACAGCTAAGCCGCGAGCAGCAAATCGCCGCCCTTGAAAAAGACTGGGCCACCAACCCCCGCTGGAAGGGCATCACCCGTGGCTACAGCGCCGCCGATGTGGTGCGCTTGCGCGGCTCCTTCCCCATCGAGCACACGCTCGCCCGCCGTGGCGCCGAGAAGCTCTGGAACCTGGTCAATACCGAACCCTACGTCAACTGCCTGGGCGCGCTCACTGGCGGTCAGGCCATGCAGCAGGTTAAAGCGGGCGTGAAGGCCATTTACCTGTCGGGCTGGCAAGTCGCAGCCGACAACAACTCCTACGCCTCCATGTACCCCGACCAGTCCCTGTACCCGGTGGACTCGGTGCCCACCGTGGTGGAGCGCATCAACAACACCTTCCGCCGTGCCGACGAAATCCAGCACTCCAAAGGCATTGATGCGGGCGACAAGGGCTACATCGACAACTTTGCCCCCATCGTGGCCGATGCCGAAGCCGGTTTCGGTGGCGTGCTGAACGCTTTTGAGCTGATGAAGGCCATGATCAAAGCCGGCGCCGCAGGCGTGCATTGGGAAGACCAACTGGCTTCGGTCAAGAAATGCGGCCACATGGGCGGCAAAGTGCTGGTTCCCACCGCAGAAGCCTGCCAAAAGCTGATCGCCGCGCGCATGGCCGCCGACGTTTGCGGCGTGCCCACGCTGGTGATTGCCCGCACCGACGCCGAAGCCGCAGACCTCTTGACCAGCGACTACGACGAGAACGACAAGCCCTTCCTGACCGGTGAGCGCACCGCCGAAGGCTTCTACAAAACCAATAAAGGCATCGAGCAGGCCATTTCCCGCGCCATTGCCTATGCCGAATATGCCGACCTGGTGTGGTGCGAAACCGGCACGCCAGACCTCGAATTCGCCAAGAAATTTGCCGACGCGGTGCACGCCAAGCACCCCGGCAAAATGCTGGCCTACAACTGCTCGCCCTCGTTCAACTGGAAGAAAAATCTGGACGATGCCACCATCGCCAAGTTCCAGCGCGAGCTAGGCGCCATGGGCTACAAGTACCAGTTCATCACCTTGGCTGGCATCCACTCCATGTGGTACAACATGTTTGACTTGGCGCAAGACTACGTGGCACGCGGCATGACTGCTTATGTGGAAAAAGTGCAAGAGCCCGAGTTTGCAGCGCGTGATCGCGGCTACACCTTTGTGAGCCACCAGCAAGAAGTGGGCACCGGCTACTTTGACGAAGTCACCACCGTCATCCAAGGCGGCAAGTCCAGCGTAACGGCGCTTACCGGCTCGACCGAAGAAGAGCAGTTTCACTGAAAATGGACCGCGTTAGGCCAGCGTAAAATCGCAAGCTAGCGTTTCAACCCACCTCCAGCGCGGCACCTGCCGCGCTTTTTTGCTTTATGACCATGGTTCAGATCACACTTCCCGACGGCTCTTCGCGCGAATTTCCCGGTCCGGTGACCGTGGCCGAGGTGGCCGCATCGATTGGCGCAGGCCTTGCAAAAGCGGCCTTGGTGGGCAAGATCGACGGCGTGGTGGTTGACACCAGCCACACCATCAGCACCAACGTCGCTTTGTCCATCATCACCACCAAAGACGTCGACGGTCTAGAAGTGATTCGCCACTCCACCGCGCACTTGCTGGCCTACGCGGTCAAGAGCTTGTTCCCTGACGCCCAAGTCACCATCGGCCCGGTCATTGAGCACGGATTCTTTTACGATTTTTCTTACAAACGCCCTTTCACGCTCGACGATTTGGCGCTGATCGAGAAAAAAATGACCGAACTCGCCGCCAAAGACGAGCCGGTGACGCGCCGTGTGCTGCCGCGTGACGAGGCGGTGGCCTATTTCAAAAGCCTGGGCGAGCACTACAAAGCGGAAATCATCGAGAGCATTCCTGCTGACCAAGAGGTCTCCCTGTACCGCGAAGGCGATTTCGAAGACCTGTGCCGTGGCCCCCACGTGCCCAGCACAGGCAAGCTCAAATTCTTTAAGCTCATGAAGCTGGCCGGCGCTTACTGGCGCGGCGACCACAAAAACGAGATGCTCCAGCGCATCTACGGCACTGCCTGGGCCACCAAAGACGATTTGCAGCAGCACCTCACCATGCTCGAAGAGGCCGAAAAGCGCGACCACCGCAAATTGGGGCGCGAACTCGACCTGTTTCACATCGACGACCACGCGCCAGGCCTGGTGTTCTGGCACCCCAAGGGCTGGACTCTGTGGCAGGGCGTAGAGCAGTACATGCGCCGTGTCTACCAAGACAACGGTTACCTGGAAGTCAAAGGCCCGCAAATCATCGACAAAGGCTTGTGGGAGAAAACCGGCCACTGGGACAAATACCGCGAAAACATGTTCGTCACCGAGTCCGAGAAGCGTGAATACGCCTTGAAGCCGATGAACTGCCCCGGCCACATCCTGATCTTCAAACAAGGCATCAAAAGCTACCGCGACCTGCCGCTGCGCTACGGCGAGTTCGGCCAATGCCACCGCAACGAGCCCTCGGGCGGCCTGCACGGCATCATGCGCGTGCGCGGCTTCACCCAGGACGACGGCCACATTTTTTGCACCGAAGACCAGATCTTGCAGGAATGCGTGAACTACACGGCCTTGCTGCAAAAGGTCTATACCGACTTTGGATTCAAGAACATCATTTACAAGGTGGCCACCCGTCCCGAAAAGCGCATTGGCTCAGATGAAAGCTGGGACAAGGCCGAGCACGCGCTGATGGAAAGCCTGCGTGCCTCGGGATGCGCGTTTGAGATTTCCGTGGGCGACGGCGCTTTTTACGGCCCCAAGATTGAATACACCCTCAAGGACGCGATAGGCCGCCAGTGGCAATGCGGCACCATGCAAGTCGACTTCTTCATGACCGAACGCCTGGACGCCGAATACGTGGGTGAAGACGGCGCCCGCCACCGCCCGGTCATGTTGCACCGCGCCATCGTCGGCAGCCTGGAGCGATTCATCGGAATTCTGATCGAAGAGAGCGCTGGCGCCTTGCCAACGTGGCTGGCGCCGGTACAAATCGCGGTGCTCAATATCACCGACGCACAGGCCGATTACGCGCGTTTTGTTGCGAAATCGCTGCAAGATCAAGGGCTTAGGGTTGATCTGGACCTTAAGAACGAAAAAATAACGTATAAAATACGTGAGCATTCGATGCAGAAGCTGCCCTATCTGCTTGTTGTAGGTGATAAGGAGATGGCAGCCGGTTCCGTCGCAGTGCGCGCCCGAGGGGGTAAAGACCTCGGTGCAATGCCGCTAGATGCCTTTGTGCAAATCATAAAAAGCGACATTGCTGACAAATCCCTTGTCTAAGGTTGTTTCCAAAGATGAAGTTGGTCCGTCGCGTGCCGCGCGGTTGTAGCCCTTTGGGCAAATATTGTGAAGGATTGAGCCATCGCTACTGAATTTCGTGACCGCCGTCAGCGTGAAGAACGCAAACACCGCCTCAACCGAGAAATCATGGTGCCGGAAGTCCGGCTCTCAGGCATAGAGAATGAACCCCTCGGGGTCGTCAGTCTCATGGAGGCCCTTCGTATGGCCGGTGAGTTGGATGTGGATTTGGTGGAAATATCCGCCACCGCCATTCCGCCGGTTTGCCGCTTGATGGACTACGGAAAGTTCAAATACCAAGAGCAAAAGAAGGCAGCGGAAGCGAAGTCCAAGCAAAAGGTCATCGAGGTCAAGGAAATCAAATTCCGACCCGGTACCGACGATGGCGACTACAACATCAAAGTGCGCAACATCAAGCGCTTTTTGGAAGACGGTGACAAGTGCAAGATTACGCTGCGATTTCGCGGTCGTGAAATTACCCACCAAGAGATCGGTCTGGCCTTGTTGCAGCGCATGCGCGAAGAGCTGGCGGACCTGATTGTGGTGGAGCAGTTTCCCAAGTTGGAAGGTCGCCAGATGGTCATGATGATTGCACCGGGCAAGAAAAAGCCGGGTGGCGCAGCCAAGCCGGTTCAAGAGTCGACTGCGTAGACAGAAACAGTTAAGAAAAAATTAAGAAATAGTTCGTGCCAGTTTGGTCGCTGGCATCGATTTTAAAAGTGGCTCGGGGCCAACAAGGCTGGAAATTCTTTCCAGACGCCTCACGAGCACAAGATAGAAGGAGCATCCACATGCCCAAAATGAAGACCAAGAGCGCGGCGAAAAAACGCTTTCGCGTTCGTCCCGGTGGCACCGTCAAACGCGGTCAAGCCTTCAAACGTCACATCTTGACCAAGAAGACCACCAAAAATAAACGCCACTTGCGGGGCTCCACTGGAGTTCATGAGACCAATATGGGTCACATGGCGCAGATGCTGCCCGGTCGTGGCATTTAATTAACGACGAACAAGGAGTAAACACATGCCTCGCGTCAAACGTGGTGTAACGGCTCGCGCCCGCCACAAAAAAGTTCTCGCCCTTGCCAAGGGTTTTCGCGGTCGCCGCGGTAATGTCTTTCGCGTCGCCAAAGAAGCGGTAATGAAGGCTGGGCAATATGCCTACCGTGACCGCCGTACCAAAAAGCGCGTGTTCCGTCAGTTGTGGATTGCGCGTATCAACGCCGCAGCCCGCCAATGCGGCATGACCTACAGCCAGTTCGCCAACGGACTGAAAAAAGCGAATATCGAGATTGACCGCAAGGTTTTGAGCGATATCGCGATTCATGACATGGCCGCTTTTGCGGGCATCGTGGAACAAGTGAAAGCCAAGCTGGCAGCCTGATTCCCGCCCGCTGCGCCTTGGATTGAGGCGTATGGCGCACCAGAGACAAGGGCTAGCGCTTGAAAAAGCACTAGCCCTTTTTTGTGCCAGTCATTTTTCTTTAGCCCCGAGATTCTCACTTTCGTATGACCGACTTGAATGACATCGTCAGCGCGGCCAGCGCCGCGTTTGCCCAGGCGCACACGCCGGCCGATCTGGAAAACGCAAAGGCCCAGTTTTTAGGCAAATCCGGCCGCATGACCGAGCTGATGAAGGGCATGGCCGCGCTCAGCGTGGACGAGAAGAAGTCGCGCGGCGCTGCCATCAACGTGGCCAAACAGGCGATCGAGGCCGCACTCACCCAGCGCCGCCAGGCCCTGGCCGATGCCGAATTGCAATTGCAATTGCAGGCCGAAGCGCTGGATGTCACCTTGCCCGGCCGCCAACGGGGCGCGGGAGGATTGCACCCCGTGTCTTTGACCTTGGAGCGCATTGAGTCCATCTTCGGTTCCATGGGTTTTGACGTCGCGCAAGGCCCAGAGATTGAGACCGATTGGTTTAACTTCACCGCCCTGAACACGCCTGAAGACCATCCGGCGCGCTCTATGCACGACACTTTTTATGTCGAAGGCGGCACCGACAAAGCGCCCCTGCTGCTGCGCACCCACACCAGCCCGATGCAAATCCGCTATGCGGTGCAGCACGTAAAAAAATACCGCGCCGCTGCGGGCGACTCCAGCGAAGGTCTGTTTGCCGGTGACATGCCCGAGATTCGTGTGATTGCCCCCGGGCGCACCTACCGTGTGGACAGCGACGCCACGCATTCGCCCATGTTCCACCAGTGCGAAGGCCTGTGGGTGGGGGAGAACGTGAGCTTCAAGGACTTGAAGTTCGTTTTTACCGACTTTTGCCGCACATTTTTTGAAAGCGAGGACCTGGTCTTGCGCTTTCGCCCCAGTTTCTTCCCGTTCACTGAGCCCAGCGCCGAGATCGATATCCAGTTTGCCACCGGGCCGTTAGCAGGGCGCTGGCTGGAGGTGGCCGGGTCTGGGCAGGTGCACCCCAACGTGATACGCAATATGGGCCTGGACCCTGAGAAATACATCGGCTTTGCCTTTGGCATGGGCCCGGACCGCCTGACCATGCTGCGCTACGGTGTTAATGACCTGCGCTTATTTTTTGACGGCGATATCCGCTTTCTCTCGCAGTTTCAATAATTCGAATAAGAGCCTATGCAATTCCCTGAATCCTGGCTGCGGGCCTTTTGCAACCCGCCGCTCACTACTGCGCAACTCGCACACACGCTGACCATGGCGGGGCTGGAGGTAGAAGAACTCAAGCCCGTGGCGCCGCCGTTCAGCCATATCGTGGTGGGCGAAATCCGCCACGCCGAGCAACACCCCAACGCCGACCGCTTGCGGGTTTGCAAGGTGGACGTGGGCGTACCCGAGCTATTGAATATCGTGTGCGGTGCGCCCAACGCCCGCGTCGGTATTCGCGTTCCCTGCGCCCTGGTGGGCGCTGAGCTGCCCCCCGGCGCGGACGGCAAGCCTTTTGTCATCAAGCTAGGGCAACTGCGCGGCGTGGAAAGCCAAGGCATGTTGTGCTCGGCCAAAGAGCTGCAACTCGCCGACGACCATGGCGGCTTGCTGGAGCTGGCGCCAGACGCACGCTTGGGCCAAAGCATTCGGGAGCACCTGAATCTGGACGACACCTTGTTCACCCTCAAGCTCACACCCAATTTGGCGCATTGCCTGAGCGTTTACGGCGTGGCCCGTGAAGTGGCGGCGCTCACCGGCGCGCCGCTGGTGCAGCCCGAGTTTCCACCTGTGGCACTGGGCAATGCCGACACCCTTAAGGTCACGGTGAGCGCGCCGGACTTGTGTGGTCGTTTTTCCGGCCGCGTGATTCGCAATCTCAACCCGCAGGCCACAACGCCGCAGTGGATGGTGGACCGCCTGGCGCGCTGCGGCCAGCGCAGCGTGACTGCTTTGGTGGATGTTTCCAACTACGTGATGTTCGAGTTGGGTCGACCCTCGCATATTTTTGACTTGGACAAAATCCACGGCGCCCTGGATGTGCGCTGGGGCCGGGCGGGGGAGCAGATCAAGCTGCTCAACGGCAATACGGTTGAAGTCGATGGCCAGGTGGGGGTGATTGCCGACGAACAGCAGGTCGAGTCCCTGGCTGGCATCATGGGCGGTGACGCTACCGCCGTTTCCGACGCCACGCGTCATGTGTATGTGGAGGCGGCGTTCTGGTGGCCCAAGGCGATTGCCGGGCGTTCCAGGCGTTTCAACTTTTCGACCGACGCCGGTCACCGCTTTGAGCGCGGCGTGGACCCAGCGTCCACGGTGGAGCATATTGAGCACCTCTCAAAGCTGATTCTGGATATTTGCGGCACGCCCGACACGACGTGCGGCCCGGTCGATGACCAGCAGCCTCACATGCCGGTGCCCGCCCCAGTACAACTGCGGCTGGCGCGCGCCGCAAAAATCATTGGCATGCCCTTGACCCAGGCGCAGTGCTTTGACGCTTTGCGCGGGCTGGGGCTCGATGTCACGCAGGCCGAGGGTGTTTTGACCGTGGTGCCGCCGAGCTATCGCTTTGACTTGCAGATCGAAGAAGACCTGATTGAAGAAGTGGCGCGCATGGTGGGCTACGACCAGCTGCCCCACACGCCGCCGCTGGGGCCTATTACCGCCAAGCTGCGCTCTGAGGCACAGCGTAGCCCGTTTGCCGTGCGCCGTGCCCTGGCCGCCATGGGCTACCAAGAAACCATTAACTTCAGCTTTGTGGAAGAGCGCTGGGAGCGCGAGCTGGCGGGCAATACCGCGCCGATCAAGCTGCAAAACCCGATTGCCAGCCAGATGAGCGTGATGCGCTCCTCGCTGATTGGCTCTCTGGTGCAAGTGCTGCAGTTCAACCAGGCGCGCAAGGCGCCGCGCGTGCGCGTGTTTGAGCTGGGTCGCGTGTTCCTGCGCAACGAGGCGGTGCAAAACACCGATACCACGGTGCAGGGCTTCGACCAGCCGATGCGGGTGGCGGGCCTGGCTTCGGGCGCTACCGACGCGCTGCAATGGGGGCGCAAAGACACAGGGGTTGATTTCTTTGATGTCAAAGGCGATGTCGAGGCGCTTTTTGCCCCGCTCAAGCCTGACTTCATGCCCGGTAGTCACCCCGCGATGCATCCCGGCCGCTGCGCCCAAGTCATGGTGGGCGAGCGCGTTGTGGGCTACGTTGGTGAACTCCACCCCCAATGGCGCCAGGCCTATGAATTGGCCCAGGCGCCGGTGGTTTTTGAATTGGACTTGGATGCGGTGCTGCAAAGTCGGGTGCCAGTGTTCGCTGCGGTGCCCAAGTTTCAGGCGGTGCAGCGCGATATCGCGGTCATGGTCGCCGATGGCGTAAGCCACCAGGCGCTGATGGCGTCCATCCACGCGGCGGCTACCGATGGCCTGCTGCAAAGTGCGCAATTGTTTGACGTCTACCGGCCCAAAGCCGCTGCAGCGGATGCTGGGTTGGCAGCTGCGGCGCAACGAAGCCTTGCCGTGCGCCTGACACTTGGCGCCAGCGACGCCACGCTCACCGAAGATCAAATTGAGCAGGCGGTGAAGGCGGTTTTGCACCAACTCGCGCAGGATCTGCGTGCGCACCAGCGCGTCTGAAAAACAGGCAGCCCATCGCCCGCAGAAAGAACGCCATGCAGCTATCCGTAGACAGTCTTGAAACCGCAGCCCTGACCAAGGCGCAACTGGTAGACCTGCTGTTTGAGCAACTGGGCTTGAACAAGCGCGAATCCAAGGACATGGTCGACGCGTTTTTTGACCTCATCACCGAGCAACTGGTCGCTGGAACCGACGTCAAAATCTCCGGGTTTGGGAATTTTCAAATCCGTACCAAGGCCCCGCGACCAGGGCGCAACCCACGCACCGGGGAGGCCATCGGTATCCAGGCCCGCCGGGTAGTGACCTTCCACGCCAGCCACAAACTCAAAGGCCAGATCCAAGGCGACAAGCTGCCAGGCACCGCCATGGAAGCCAGTGACCGCGCCTGACAGCCACGGAAAAAGCCCGCATTGCAACTTGCATCCACTTAGAGTAGCCTCTGCACTCTTTTGTCTATCGCCTTGATTTCAATGGAGAAAGTTTCCCCATCCATCCCTGCCAAGCGCTACTTCACCATCGGTGAGGTGGGGGAGTTGTGCGGCGTAAAGCCCCATGTTTTGCGCTATTGGGAGCAAGAATTCACCCAGTTGCGCCCCATGAAGCGGCGCGGGAACCGGCGCTACTACCAGCACCACGAAGTGCTCATGATCCGGCGCATCCGCGATTTGCTGTACGACCAAGGTTTCACCATCAGCGGTGCGCGCAACAAAATCCAAGAACTCATGGAGCATGAGCGGGATAGAAAGCGCAATGGTGAGAGTTTGCTCGACGGTGTGGAAAGCCTGATTGAGCCTACCGGCGCCGAGACCGGTGCTGCCACCGAAGATCACGTTGCGCACCCCAGCGCCATGTCTGGAAGCGCCCAGAGCTGGTCTGCCTTGCGCCATGAACTCCTGGCGATCAAGGCATTGCTTGACGGTGACGACTAACGCAAAGGCTATAGATGGGGACAGTTGGGCAGCCTGGCGGGTTATAATTTCAAGCTGATTCGGTGTGTGGCGCAGCCTGGTAGCGCACTTGCATGGGGTGCAAGGGGTCGAAGGTTCGAATCCTTTCACACCGACCATTAGACAGTTAAAAAGGCCTCTGAGTAGCGATACCCAGAGGCCTTTTTGATTTGCAAATCAAGGGCTTGGCCTCTAGAAACCGATAGTGGGCGCTATTGACTGCCAGCCCAAAACCGGGTAACGAACCAGTGTAAACGGGATTTATTGGCAGTTGTTCCCCGGTTCTCACTGGAGAACCCCATGCTCACCGATGCCGATTGCCGAAACGCTCTATGCCCGCCGGACAAAAAACGGGCACGTCTTACCGACACCGAGGGCCTGTATCTTGAGGTAAGTCCCGCCGGATCGAAGCGGTGGTTCTGGAAAACCTATGCTGACGGCAAGGACGGGAGGCCGGCGCTGGGTAGCTACCCTGCCGTTGCCCTGAAGGCTGCACGCGCGGCACGCACTGCGGCCAAGACGCAAAAGGCGGCAGGCACCAACCCCGTACAAGCGCGCAAGGTGGCCAAGCTAAAGGCCGCTACCCGGCGCAGACCGTCTGGAAAACTTGAGCTTTGGCCCATATCTGCGGAAGACATTCATGCCGCCTAACGCGCTCGCCTGCCTAGCTAAGCGCCAAAGTTCAACGGGCTACATATCGTCATCTCCCTATTCTGCACAGCGCTGGCGACCGCGCATCCACCCGTACCTGTAAGTTGCGCAAGCGCATGGGCTCGGAGCCTGGCATCTTGAATGGTGAGTGCGTAAATCTGTTTCGCAAAACGGCTACTTCTCTGGCGTAGAACTGCCGCGAGATGCCCGACAGACTAAAAAACGGGCTGTAGACTCCCAGAAACAGTGCCAGTTAGAGCAATGCAAGCCTAGATCGTCTGTTCCCATGAATCGACAACTGGCAGGCTGGGCGATGGCAAGGGCATACAAGAAGGGATTCACTTGAAATCAGGTATCAGAGACAACAGGACCAGGGGCAAAGTCGCAGAATTCCTGAAAGAAAAAGCCATCAGTGGCAGCCGCCTTTCAGTCGTGTCTGCCTACTTCACCATTTATGCCTACGAAGCCCTGAGCGATCAGCTTGACGGTATCGAATCCCTCCAGTTCCTGTTTGGCGAGCCCAAATTCATTCAGACGCTAGACCCTGAGAAGACCGACAAAAAGGCTTTCAAGATTGAAGACGAGGGGTTGGAGCTTGCCAACCGTCTTCAACAAAAAGATGTAGCGCGCCGCTGCGCTGAGTGGATCGCCAGCAAGGTTGAAATCCGCTCCATCCGCGAATCCAACCTACTGCACGGCAAGCTGTATCACATTGACGACGGTCGGCGCGAACACGCCCTCATGGGCAGTTCCAACTTCACGCAGCGCGGCTTGGGGTTATCCGCCGCACCGAACATCGAGCTGAACATGGTGGTCGACAGCGACCGTGATCGCACTGACTTGAAAGCCTGGTTTGATGAATTGTGGTCAGACACCGCACAGGTCGAAGATGTCAAAGCCAAGGTGCTGGAATACCTGGCCCAGCTCTATGTAGACCATTCCCCGGAGTTCACCTACTTCAAGACCCTGTTCCACGTCTTTGAAAAGTTCCTGTCCGGCCAGCAGGAACAAGCTCAGTTCTTTGACAACACGGCAATTACCGATACCGAAATTTGGAAAACACTTTTTGAATTTCAAAAAGATGGCGTCAAGGGTGCAGTACAAAAAATCAACACACACAACGGCTGCATCCTGGCCGACAGCGTAGGCTTGGGTAAGACCTATTCCGCGCTGGCTGTCATCAAATACTTTGAGCTGCGCAACCACCGCGTGCTGGTGCTGTGCCCCAAAAAATTGCGCGAGAACTGGACGGTTTACCTCGGTAGCAACATGACCGAACTGAACCCTTTCGTGCGGGACAAGTTCAGCTACATGGTGTTGTCCCATACCGACCTTTCCCGTGACGCTGGCAAGGCCGGCGACGTTGACCTTGCCGCCATCAACTGGGGCAATTTCGATTTGGTAGTGATTGACGAATCGCACAACTTCCGCAACAACGTCAAAGGCAAACGCGACGAAGAAGGCAACATCATCAAGCACAGCCGTTATGAACGCCTGATGCAAGACATCATCCAGGCCGGGGTCAAAACCAAGGTCATGCTGCTATCGGCCACGCCAGTCAACAATGACTTGAAAGACTTGCGCAACCAGCTCTATCTGGTGTCTGAAGGGCGCGATCATGCCCTGATGCCCACTACCGGCATTGCCAGCATCAAGCACACGCTGGAAACCGCGCAAAAGACTTTTTCTGAATGGGCCAAACGCCCTGGAGATAGGGACCCCAAAGACCTGATGGATGGGCTGCCTGCTGGCTTTTTCACTTTGCTGGACGAGTTAACCATCGCCCGCTCCCGCAAGCACATACAAAAGTACTACCGCGCCTCGATGGCGCAGATTGGCAAATTTCCCAAACGGGCTAAACCGATTTCGATGTATTCAGAAATCGACAGCAAGGGCCGTTTCCCCACCTACGATAAGTTGAACGAAGAGATTGAAAAGTACCAGCTCGCCCTCTTCAAGCCTTCCATCTATGTGCTGCCTCAATTCAAAGATCAGTACCAGGGCGAAACCAATGTGCGCAATTTCAGCCAAGAGAACCGCGAGAAGTTTTTGATCGGCATGATGAAGGTGAACTTTTTGAAGCGGCTGGAAAGCTCGGTCAAATCGTTCGCCATCACCATGGAACGCACTGTCAACAAAATTGAAGACTTGGAAGAACGCCTGAAAAGCTACCAAAAGCTGCGTGATGGCAAAGCGCAGGACTTGCAAGCCACACTGTTCTTGATGGAGGCGGAAGAAGACGAAGAATTACGTGAAGCTTTTGAGGTGGGCACCCTCAAATATCGGCTGGAACACATGCGTGTGGACGACTGGCTGACCGACTTGGCCACCGACAAACGCCAGCTTGCCATGCTTGCCGCAAGCGCCAGTGGTGTTACGCCAGAACGTGATGCCAAGCTGACTGAACTAAAAGCCATCATTAAAGACAAGGTCACAACGCCCACTACCAACAACCGGGGTGAGCCCAACCGCAAGATCATTGTTTTTTGCGCCTTTGCAGACACCGCCGCCTATTTGTACGAGCAACTGGAGCCATGGGCCAGCGCCACCTTGCGCACTCACATAGCGCTGGTGTCTGGCGGTGCCCGCCCCAACCGTTCGACGTTTGGCAATGCGGAATTCAACCAAATACTGACCAACTTTGCCCCACGCGCCAAGCAGCGCGCCAAGATGTCCAGGATGCCACAGGACGGTGAGATTGACATACTGATCGCCACAGACTGCATCTCTGAGGGCCAGAACCTGCAAGACTGCGACCTGCTGGTCAACTACGACATCCACTGGAACCCGGTGCGCATCATTCAGCGCTTCGGCCGTATTGACCGTATTGGCAGCCCTAACGACACCATTCAGCTCGTCAACTTCTGGCCAACGCCAGACCTGAACAAATACATCAACCTTAAAAATCGGGTTGAGGCGCGCATGGCGCTGGTGGACATATCTGCCACCAACGAAGACAACGTGCTGAGCAACGCAGAACTGGAAGAGCTGATTCAACAAGACCTGAAGTACCGCGACAAGCAGCTCATGCGCCTGAAAGATGAGGTGCTGGACCTGGAAGACTTCAACGAATCTGTCGCGCTGAACGAGTTCAGCCTCGACGACTTCCGCATGGACCTGAGCAACTATGTGGAAGCCAACCGCGCCAAATTGCAGGATGCTCCCTTTGGCCTGTATGGCGTGGTGCCCACCAGCACCCAACACGCCACGGTGAAGCCCGGCGTCATTTACTGCCTGCGCCAGCAACACCATGCCCCAACCGGTAACACTGGAACAGATGCAAGCGCCCAAGCAGTCAACCCTCTGAGCCCTTACTTTTTGGTCTACATCCATGCCGACGGCGCCGTGCGCTACAACTTTGCAGCCCCCAAGCAAGTGCTTGAAATTTTCCGCGCCCTGTGCCAGGGCAAGACCGAACCCTATGCCGACCTGTGCAAACTGTTTGACGAGCAAACCCGCCACGGGCAAGACATGGGCGCGTATTCCGCGCTGCTGGACAAAACCGTAGCGGCCATCGTGGCCCAGTTCACCCGGAAAAACGCCGCCAACCTGTTCACGGGCCGGGGCGGCAAACTCTTGGATGCGGCTAAGGCAGTGCAAAGCAACAACGGCTTTGAGCTCATCACCTGGCTGGTCATTCAGCCACCAACGGCAAGCACCACATGAGCAACCTCAAGCTACGTGCCGAACTAAACACCGCGCTACTGAACTTAGCCACCGGCGATCTGCGCACCAGCGCCACCGCTTTGCTTGGCAAACTTGGGTACGCCAGCCACAAAACACTGGACCTGCCCACCCAACCAGCCGCGTTTTCCAATGAAATTGAAAGCCTGCTGGGTGGCAGCAAGCAACTCAACCCCGCACATTCCAGCCTGGCCGATTGGCAAAGCGCGGCTTTCTTGTTTCAGCTCACCAATGACGAACTGCCCGCCCTAGCTGCTGGGCAAGCCAGCCTGCTGCTCGAAACCGGCGGCGTGCAATCCTGGCAGGTGGAAAGCTTTGTTTTCTTGGCCATCGATTTGAAACCTGGCTCTTGGTCACGCACGCGCTTGGCCGCGCTCACGCGCGAGGTCAATCGCTTGTTCCCCATGCCTGCCATCTTGCTGTTTCGCCACCCGCTCGAAGATGGCACGCCGCTGTTGTCGGTCTCGGTCATCCACCGCCGCGCCAACAAGCGCGACGCGTCGCAAGACGTGATTGAAGGCAAAGTCTCCCTCATCAAAGACATTGACCTGCGCGCCCCCCACGCCGCTCACCTTCGCATTCTGGAAAGCATGGCTTTGACCGAGGTGGATGCCAAGTACGTGCCCTCCAGTTTCGACAAACTCTATGACGCCTGGCTCAAAGTGCTAGACGTCAAGGCACTGAACGACCGCTTTTACAAAGACCTGGCCGAGTGGTACTACTGGGCCATCCTGGACCGTACGGGTGTGGTGTTCCCCAAAGGCCAGCCGCTGGAAAAATCAGACGATCCAACGACTAACAATCGCCCCACCGTCGCCCTTATCCGCCTGCTCACCAGGCTCATCTTTGTCTGGTTTCTCAAGGAAAAGCATCTAGTGCCCGCCGCCCTGTTTGACGAAAAGGCGTTGGCAGGGCTGCTGAACACACCGCCCCACCAGCACGGCGCCCGAGGCAACTACTACAAAGCCATTCTGCAAAACCTGTTTTTTGCCACACTGAACACCGAAACGGCAGACGAAGACGAAGACGGCAACAAACAGCGCGTGTGGCGCGCCACTGCAGGCCCCAAGCGGATGGACAAGTACTTGATCCACACCGCCTACCGTTACAAGAGCGATTTCAAAGACCCGGACGCCGCACTGGCCCTGTTCCGCAAAGTACCGTTTTTGAACGGTGGCCTATTCGAGTGCCTGGACAAGCTGGTCACACCCGAAGACATAAACCGTGACCACGCCTTGGCTGCGCTGGTGGTGACGGAAGGCAAACAAACCGTGCTGCGCGTGGACGGCTTCTCGGAGCGGCCCGAGAACCCTATGCACATCCCCAACGAACTGTTCTTTGGCGATGGTGCTGCCGAGGTAGACCTGAACGACGTGTTCGGCACCAAAAACCGCAAGTACAAACCGCGCGGCCTGCTCAAGATATTTGACAGCTACAAGTTCACCATCGAAGAAAACACCCCGGTAGAAGAAGAAGTGGCGCTAGACCCCGAGCTGCTAGGCAAGGTATTTGAAAACCTGCTGGCCAGCTACAACCCCGACACCAAAACCACCGCACGCAAGAAAAGCGGCTCCTTCTACACCCCGCGTGAGGTGGTGGACTACATGGTGGACGAAGCCCTGGTTTGTTACCTGGAGCGGCCTCTAGCCCCAGCAGTGCCGGTGCGGCACCCTGCCGCCCGCTTTGTTGTGAACGGCTTGCTGGATTTGGACAACGGCCCTGGCGATTTGGCGCTGGACGCATTTGCAGCCAATCCGGTACCAGGCGGCCACCTCGTTGGTGGGCCAGACGACCCCTTGCGCGAGCGCCTGCGCCGCCTGCTGAGCTACCGCCACACCGGCCACGACTTCACCGCCGCGGAAACCCACACCCTTATTGCCGCCATAGAGCGCCTGCGCGTGCTAGACCCAGCCTGCGGCTCGGGTGCCTTCCCCATGGGCATGCTGCAAAAACTGGTGGCCGTGCTGCGCAAGCTAGACCCGGACAACGCGCTCTGGAAAGCCCAAAACCGCGCACCCCTGGTCGAGCAGCTGGCCAGCGCCAAAAAGCTGCGTGACCCCACCCTGCGCGACGAACACACCACGGCCGCCCTGGCCGCGCTGGACAAATTTGAGGCTGACTTTGCCGACCCTGACTATGCGGACTACGCCCGCAAGCTCTACCTGATTGAAAAGTGCCTGTACGGCGTGGACATTCAGCCCATCGCCGTGCAGATAGCCAAGCTGCGCTTTTTTATTAGTTTGGTGGTGGAGCAAAAGTTGGGGACTGACCATCAGCGCCTGACACCGCTGCCCAACCTTGAAACCAAAATCGTCGCCGCCAACACCCTGCTGCCGATTCCGCGCGGCGGCGGTGGGCAGCAAGACCTGCTGGCCAACCCGGATGTGGCCGACAAAGAAGCCGAGCTGCGCGACGCCAACGCCAGCCACTTTGCCGCCAAGCGCTTTGCAGACAAGCGCAAACGCAAAGAAAAAATATTGCGCCTGCGTGATGAGCTGGCCAAGCTGCTCAAAGCCGAATTGACCCTCAAACCTGGCGACGCCGAGCGCATGACCGCCTGGGACCCGTTTGACCAAAACCGCCACGCCGATTTCTTTGACCCCGAGTGGATGTTTGGTTTTCGTAGCGGTTTTGACATCGTCATTGGCAACCCGCCCTATGTCAAAGGCGCGAGCATTACCAAAGAGAAACCTGCACTCAAACCGCATTACGAGTGCTACACCGGCGATGCAGACTTGTATGTGTATTTTTACGAGCGCTCACTTCAGTTGCTCAATCCACACGGCTGCCTGAGTTTCATCACCAGCAACAAATGGTTCCGCGCCAAATACGGCACCGCCCTGCGCGAATACATGGTCACGCACACCGAACTGCGCCAGATCATCGACTTTGGCGACGAAGCCGTGTTTGACGCGCTGGCGTACCCCACCATCGTCATTGCGACCAAGCGCGATAAGGCGATACCGCAGAGCGATGTGGAGAACGATGTGTCGGTGCTGAACTGGGACAGCAACAACATTAACTACCGCGTAAGCGATTTCCCCGATGTGTTTGCTGCAGAACGTTTTGGCGTGCCCCAGCGGGACCTCAAGCGTGATGGCTGGCAGTTGGAGCCACCCACTAAACGCCTATTGTTAGCCCGCATTCGCAAAGCCGGTCAGCCGCTTGGCGAATACTGCAAGGGGCGGTTCTATCGCGGCGTGTTGACCGGGTTGAATGAGGCATTTGTCCTCACCCGCGAGCAGTGTGATGCACTGGTGGCCCAAGATCCAAAGTCTGCGGATCTCATTCACCCATTTTTACGCGGGCGGGATGTCAAGCGTTGGAATGTGGAGTCGCAAGACTTGTGGCTGATCTTCACCCGACGTGGCATTGACATTGACAGCTACCCAGCCATCAAAGCCCATTTGCAAGCGTTTCGCAAACAGCTTGAACCCAAACCGGATGCTTGGGATGACAAGACGCAAGGGGCGTGGCCTGGCCGGAAAGCGGGGTCCTATGAGTGGTTTCACATTCAGGACAACATTGCGTATTGGGAAGAATTCCTGCTGCCCAAGATCATCATTCCGGCAATTGCTGCAACACCCATGGCGGCGGTTGACCAGACCGGCTATTTCAGCAACAACAAAAGCACGATTTTTCTTCCGCCTTCCACGGCACTTGCCGCCGCGTGCGTGAATTCCGTAATTGCAGCATGGTTGGCGGTACAGACCTTCGCCACCAAGCAAGGCGGTTTTTTTGACTTTGAGCCACGGTACTCAGGGCAAATTCCAATCCCAAGGGCGAGCAGAGACCAAATTACTGTTATTGAGTGCATTGTGATTGCTGTCACGGCAGGCATCAGCCGCCCCGAATACGAACGCCTCCTTAACGGCCTGGTCTACGAACTATTCTTCCCTGAAGACCTGCACGCCAGAAACATCCGCCTGTTCGACGCCTGCACCGCAGCGGGCATTACAGGCGCCATGGACGCGCAGGCCAAAGCTGCCGAAATCTTCCACCCCCGGCACTCCATATACGGACAGTTGTTCGAGCTGCAAACGCTGGAGGTGGTGCGACTGATTGAAGGTGGTGAATGAAATAGGCCGCTAGCCCTCTTGGACTGGGCGTGAGCTATTAAAGCCACAGTGTGTACGTCTTGAATAAAACGGGAGCGTTATGAATAAGAAAGCCAAAACGGCTACAGAACCCGCAAACCACATCGCCGTTTTTCAGGAGTCAAGCATCCGCCGTGTTTGGCACAAGGAAGAATGGTGGTTTTCCGTGGTGGATGTTTGCGCCACCCTGACTGCGAGCCCGGATGCCGGTGCCTACTGGCGCAAACTCAAACAGCGGCTCAATGCCGAGAGCGGTCAACCCGTGACGTTTTGTCACGGGTTGAAACTGACGGCCCCAGACGGCAAGCAGCGCGAGACCGATTGCGCCAACACCGAGGGCCTGTTCCGCATCATCCAGTCCATCCCGTCGCCCAAGGCCGAGCCCTTCAAACGCTGGCTGGCGCAGGTGGGCTACGAGCGGGTCAAAGAAATAGAAAACCCCGAGCTGGCCAGCGCCCGCGCCCGAGAGCTGTACCAGGCCAAGGGCTACCCACAGGCGTGGATCGAAAAGCGGCTGCGCTCTATGTCTGTGCGCGGGGAGCTGACCGACGAGTGGAAGGCGCGGGGCGTAGCAGAGGGTAAAGAGTATTCCATCTTGACCGCAGAAATCGCCCGCGCCACCTTTGGCATAACGCCTGGCGAACACAGCCAACTCAAAGGTTTGGGCGTGGTCAAAGGAGGCAACAACCTACGCGACCACATGACCGACCTGGAGCTGATCTTCACCATGCTGGGCGAAGCCAGCACCACCGAGATTGCCCGCCGCAGCGATGCACTGGGTTTTGATGAAAACCGGACTTCCGCCAGAGAAGGCGGAAAAATTGCCGGTAACGCCCGTAAAGCGCTAGAAGCCAAAACGGGCAAAAAGGTGGTGAGTAAAGCCAACTACCTGCCCGTGTCAACTGCGCCCGATCTGTTGGGTGGCATTACGCCAGCCCAACCGGCCAAACCCCAAGCCCTTGTCCGTTCGAAACCGTCCAAGGGCCGCGCAACGTGAAGATCAAAACCCTCAGCCTCACCGACTTTCGCGCCTTCCCCGGCCCAGCGCCCGCTATATTTGAACTGGATGGCAAGAACTTGCTGGTTTATGGGGAGAACGGGAGTGGGAAGAGCTCGCTGTTTCATGCGCTACAAGGCTTCTTCAATCCAGTATCAAGTGGAGATATCGCCAAACACAAAAACGTTTTCACGGGGCCGGCAGGTGGTGTTTGCGAAGTCAGGGTTGAATTTGATGATGGGACGACTTCCAGCTGGACTGGCACCACGGTGGTAACCGTACCCATGCAAAAAGCCTCTGACGTGCAGGGTGCGAGGTTGCGAGCGGCCGTGCTTGACTATCGGTCCATTCTGGACACGAACTATGCAAATACTCTCATCGGCGAACGCATGAAGACAGCCGAGGGTACGTATCGGTACACAGCCCCCACCGCTGGCGTCAACCTATTTAGTGTCGCTGTGAATACACTGTTGGCAGGTTTCAGGGTTGCAAATCCCAGCGGCAGCGGGGTCAGTCAGACAACCATTGGTAACCTGTGGACTGGGGTGCAATCTCGAGTTTTTCTTCTGCCGTCTTCCAACAAAGGCATTCTTGTACCTCTTGAGAACGCAAGAGTTGCATTCAATGCCGGTATGAATGCTGCTTTGCAGGCAATAAATCCGCTTCTGCAGCGTTTGTTGAATGACTTGGGACATGCGGATCTCGAATTGATGCCGCTGACTTTCGGTGGGTTGACGCCAAATTGCGAACGTCTCCGGGCGAAGCGATATTTTGAGGGGCAGGTATTGCCGCTCAATGTCCGATTCCGGACTCACCCTACCGCCGCACCCCACTCATTTCTGAATGAGGCACGGCTGTCTGCTCTGGGACTTGCTATCTATCTCGCAAGTCGGCTGGCTATGGTTCCCCAAACGACGCCAGATACACTGAAGTTACTGGTTTTGGACGACGTTTTGATTGGACTGGATCAAGCAAATCGCATACCTGTCCTGGATGTCTTGGAGAAGCACTTTCGTGATTGGCAGATTGTCTTGTTGACACATGACCGCTTGTGGTTTGAAACTGCCCGTGCGCGCGCCAAACTGAATGGTGGCTGGAATGTCATCGAGCTATTTGCTAATGCTGAAGCTGATGCCATCTATCGCCCCACCATTGCCCAGCGGGAGCGCGATGTCATCGAGGATTATTTGAATCGGGCAACTGTCCACCTGGGAAACAGCGATTGGCGGGCGGCTGCAGTCTATGCGCGGTCTGCTTTTGAGATGTGGCTAAAGGTTCAATGTGCAGTGCAATCGGTCCCGATTCAGTTCAGTCTAGAACCGCGCAAGCTTGATTCAAATGTCTATTTCAGCGCCATTGAGAAGTGGGCGGACAACAATCATGCAAAGCCCGCATATGACGGGGTGTTAAAAGTGCTTGCTCTCTACCGCGACACTGTGTTTAACCCGGGCAGCCATTCGTACCCAACCGCCATGAGTGGGGGGGAACAGCGCGCTGCCATCGCAGCCATGCGATTTGTCAATGGTGCAACCAAGCACGGGTAAACGCACTTCAAATCGCAACGTCTTTGATTGCAAAGCCTGGTGTGTTGCCAGAGGAATTGGCTTTAGCAGCGGGTTTTCTGCGTGTGGTCTTCATGTGCAGACTACGTGAGTTGGCCAACAGGAAAAATTTGGCTTTACCTTTCACAATGGCGCCACACGAAATCGGGCCAGCCGACTTGTGGGCCGCTATGTGTACGGCGGGATGGCCCCCAAAACGGAACGTATGGGTGGCCGGGATCAATGCAAATCGCACGGTCCTGCTGGACAAATGGACTTGGTCAACGTTGCTGCAGTTGACGGCTGCGCAACTGACAAATGCCCTGCGGGCATTGAAGCAGCACTAAAACAGAACAAAGCAGGAACGCCCCAATATGCCCATCTTCAAAATCTCCGGCACAAAAATCAAGAAGCTGAGCAGCCTGCCGTTCGACAAAGAAAAGAACCTACAGGCACTAGTCGAGGCCAATTTGATCGAGGTGCTAGACCTGCTGTTTCTAGCCACCGAATACACCACCACGTTTGGCGGGCGGATCGACACGCTGGCGGTGGACACCAACGGTTCGCCGGTCATCATTGAGTACAAGCGCAACAAAAATGACAGCGTCATCAACCAGTCGCTTTCGTATTTGAAGTGGCTGAAATCACAGAAGCCTGGCTTCTTCGAGAAGCTGATGATCGACAAACTTGGCAAAGACAATGCCGACAAGATCAAGCTCGACTGGCACAACCCCCGTGTCATTTGCGTGGCAGAAAGCTACAGCAAATTTGACATTGACACGGCCGAAGTGGTACCTCTGCGCATTGAACTGATGAAGTACCGCTACTACGAGGACGGCATTTTTGCGCTGGAGCCTGTCAACGTGCCAGAAACAGCGGCGACACATGTGCCTATGGCGTTGGCGGCGGGCAATACCAAATCTTCGCAAGTTACCGAAACCGTCAATTCGCTGGACAACTTGTTGTCCAAGGCAACAGACGACATCAAGACCTTGTTTGCCGAGCTGCGTGAACGCATAGTGGCCATCGACGATTCGGTCACTGAAAACCCAACGGGCTCCTATGTGGGATACCGCATGGGCAACAACTTCGCGGAGGTCCATATTGGCAAAAGTCAGTTGAAGATTCACCTGCGACCTTTTGACTTTGTGGACCCAAAAGGGCTGGTCGATACGATTCCGGATGGATACAACTGGACCATGAAGCGCCGCGTGTACCTAAAATCCGCCAGCGAACTGGAATATGTTGTGGGACTGATTGAACAGTCTTACAAGAATGTGATTTAGGTCAGTGCCATGACACTAAAGGCCGGTGACCAGCTTGACCACAAGTATTGGCTGCTGCACACGCTGGGACAAGGTGGCTTTGGTGAAGTGTGGCTGGCGCGGGACACGGTGCTGGGCGATCACCATGTCGCCATCAAATTTCTGAACGCTGCAAATCCTGGTGAGGACAAGGAATTTTTGATAGAGATGCGGGCGCTTGCTGGGTTGAACCTGCCCGGCGTTGTCACCTTTCACCACCATTTCAGGCATCGAAAACAGCTTGCGCTGGTTATGGAACATTGCGCAGGTGGCAGCCTGGCGCAGCGCCTGCGGGACGAACAGCCGACGGACACGCGGTTGTGGATCAACCAGGTGGTGCAATGGATGCTACAGCTATGCGACACGCTGGCAGCGGTGCATGCGAGGGGCTTGGTACACCACGACATCAAACCGCCCAACATCTTGCTGCGCGATGGCATGGCGGTGATTGCGGACTTTGGCATTGTGAACACCACCGGCGGCACCGTGATCTACAGCTCGCCCGGTAAAGGCAAGGGGCTGGCCCAACGTGACGATGCACGAGAGGACATCTATGCCTTGGGGGTGACGTTGCTGGAGTTGCTGAATCGAGGTCACCCCTGGGGCAAACTGACGGGCGACTTGTTGGAGGCTGCGAAGCGCCAACGCACATTGCCAATGGGATTGGATGAGCCAACCTGGCTGATTGAGATTGCACTGAGAGCGATTCACCCGGATACCGCACTGCGTTTTCAAACTGCTGCCGATATGGCTACTGCGCTGCGGGCGCGCAGTGTGCCGGTGACTGTGGACCGCAACGCCATGAAGGCGCACCGGGCGGTGCTGGCGGGTGAACAAGCGCTAAAGCGTGGCAACTGGCGCAAAGCAGAAAATGCTGCGGTGGCGGCGCAGCGCCTAAGCCCCAGTTTGCCCAGCGCTGTTCTTTTGGCGGGGCGCATCAAGCTGATGCAACACCAAACTAATGCGGCCTATGACATTCTGAAAGACGCTGCACACGGTCCCAGCGGCAACCTGATGGGCCTGGAACTGGGATGGTTATACCTACAGCGTGGCGAACTGCCCATGGCGCTGTCCACCCTGAGCGATGAGGTCACGCGCAACCCGCTGAATATTGAGGCCCATTGCCTGCTGCTGGAGTGTTACTGGACGGTCAGGCGGTTTGACGAGATGAAGCGCCTGGCGGAGGTCTTGCGCGCTGAAAAGTGCGACAACACCGCGATTGAGAACGCTGGTCTACTGGCACGCCTGGGGCTGCAAGAGCTGGATGCCGCATGGCTGCAAAAACAGTTGGCACGCGATAAGGGCAGCCCTTTTTCAATCTACAACGCTCAGGTTGCCTTGGCTGGGCCGCAAGCGTTGGGCGGATGGGATAGCTTGTTGGAAAAGCTGGTGTTTCAGGACTACCGCTTTGGATTGCCCGCCGCCCTTAAATCCACGAACACGGTGATGATTGAATACCGGGGTAACAAGATGACGTTCGCCGACAAGCTGATCTCCATTGGCAAACTGGCCGAAAATAACTTACCCATTGATGCACCGTCCGCCAGTCGTCGGCACGCGGTGATCGTGAACATGGGTAACGAAGTCTGGTTGCACGACTTACACAGCACGGTCGGTACCTCGGTCGATGGTATTCAAGTTCACGGAAAGCAGCCTTTGGTCGGAGTGCATGATGTGAAGATCGGCAATGCGCCGTTGCGGGTTTGGTCGCGCCATGGCTTGATCGTATAAGTGGATCGCACTTTGTACTTGAACTAGCGGCGGAATACACTTTGGCGATTGACGGGACCTATCCCGTAAGCGCAGAGCAGATTGGGAAACCTGATCCCCTGGCGTCGGACTACGTGGGTACTCTGAAGGGCACGGCCATGTTCGAATTTTCTGTTTTTCATTGGCTTGTTTTCGTGATCCTGGTGAGCCCCATTGTTCTTGGGCTGCTTTTGCTGGGGCTGCAAAAGCCCGTGCGCATCATTCATCGTGACTCAGGCTTGGTGAAAACTGGCTATATTGGCTACAACTGGACGCATTTGGTGTTTGGCTGGTTTGTGCCGGTGGTGAGGGGCGAACTGGGCGTTGGTGTGCCGCATCTGCTGATCACCTTGCTGTCCTTTGGTTTATCGCAGCTGGTGTTTCCGTTTCTGTACAACTGCCAGTACATGAACCGCATGCTGACCACAGGCTGGCGTCTGGATGACACAGACCCCAACTACGAGCTGGCCAAGCAAACGCTCGACCTCCGCAGCCCACTATAAAGTTCCTCAATTCCTGGCCGCTTGGGCACGGCGTCAGGTCGGTGCCAGCGGCTCAGGGCGCTGCGGATTTGGCGTACTGTTTGATTTTTCGCGAGATGGGTGAGCGGCATTGACCGGAACCCGAATTGCTGTACACCACAGCGAGCTTGGTGCGGTCGCGGTCGCGGCATACATATTGGCAGACGAATTGCCCCTTGGGCCCTGTTTCGCTACTGTCAGCGTCGCAGACCGCATCGATGACTTGAAATGCTCGCGCTGGCATGGGGGCTGGCGGCGGCCCTGCCTCGGCTTTGGCACATACCGCGCAAGCTGCCAGGGCACATATCAAAAAGCGCCGGACCGCGCCGGGCATGCGGCGCAACAGCCGGGCGCCTAGGGGTTGATTCATACGGTTGAACACTGGCATGGGGAGCGTTGTAACTTCAAGGGGAGGAAGCCCATCATTTTGCCCCGGTCTTGCGCAGGCTTCGGTATCGCCGCCGCCGCTATCTGGCTGCCGGGCGGTGGCACGCGAGGGCGTGCAGTCACAATCAGCGTCTGAACCAATGTGCTCTGCCCCGCAATGACCGCCCACCTGCCCCCTGCCCAAGCACCGTTGGCGCCCTTGCGACCTGCGCTGGCCGGTGGGCTGGCCATGGCGCTTCTGGGTGCGGTGGCGTTCAGCGGCAAGGCCATCATCGTCAAACTGGCTTACCGCCACGGTGTGGATGCCATCACCCTCTTGATGTTGCGCATGCTTTTGGCCCTGCCATTTTTTGCGCTTATGGCCTGGTGGGCGGGTCGTGCAGGCAAGGGCAAAGCGGTGGTGGTGTTGACAAAAAAAGACCTGCTGGGCGTGGCCTGGCTGGGCTTTACCGGCTACTACCTGGCCAGTTTTCTGGACTTTGCCGGACTTGCCTACATCAGCGCCTCGTTTGAGCGCTTGATTCTTTACCTCAATCCCACGCTCGTGCTGCTCTTGGGTGCGCTGCTGTACCGCCGGCCTATCAATGGTTTTCAGTGGGCTGGTCTGGCTATTAGCTACGGCGGCGTGTTGGCGGTGTTTGGGCATGAGGTGCGGCTCACAGGCGCCAACGTGGGCTTGGGCGCCGGTCTGGTGTTCGGCAGCGCGGTCAGTTACGCGCTGTACCTGTCTTACAGCGGCGAGCTGGTGCGCCGCCTGGGCGCGCTGCGCCTGGTGGGGCTGGCGAGCTGCGTGGCATGCCTTTTTTGTATTGCGCAATTTGCGGTGCTGCGGTCCTGGTCGGTGCTGGCAACGCTCGACGGTGCGGTATGGTGGCTGTCCGTGCTCAACGCCACGGCCTGCACGGTGGTGCCGGTGGTGCTGGTGATGCTGGCCATTGAGCGTTTGGGCGCTGGCTTGGCAGCGCAGGTGGGCATGGTGGGTCCGATGTCCACCCTGGCGATGTCCGCATGGTTTTTGGACGAACCCTTGACCCTGTGGGTGCTGGGCGGCACGGTGTTGGTGATGGGTGGCGTGTTGGTATGCACACGGGGAAAAGCGCCATCCGGCGGCACTAGCACATTGAGCAAAAGTTAATCAAAAGTTAAGTAAAAGAGGTCAAGCATGGATTTGGGATTGCAAGGCAAATGGGCGCTGGTGTGCGGGGCCAGCAGGGGTTTGGGCTGGGGCTGCGCGCGCGCCTTGGTGTTGGAGGGCGTGAACGTGCTAATGGTGGCGCGGCGTGCCGATGTGCTGCAGGCGGCAGCCGAGGGCATACGTGCCGAGCGCGGGCAGGGCAACAATGCCCAGGTGCTGGTCTGCGCCCAAGACATCACCACGCCGGCTGGTCGCGCGGCAGTGTTTGCGATGCGGGCGGACTTTGACATCGTGGTGACCAATGCCGGTGGCCCGCCCAGCGGTAGCTTTCGCGACTGGACGCGCGAGGACTGGATAAGGGCGGTAGACGCCAATATGCTCACGCCGATTGAGCTGATCAAGGCCACGGTCGATGCCATGGCTGCGCGCGGCTTTGGCCGCATCATCAACATCACCTCTAGCGCCGTGAAGGCGCCGATTGATGCGCTGGGCCTGTCCAACGGCGCGCGCAGCGGGCTGACCGGCTTTGTGGCCGGTTTGGCGCGCAGCGGCATTGCCGCCCAGGGGGTTACCGTCAACAACCTGCTGCCCGGCGCTTTTGACACTGACCGACTCAACGGCCTGTTTGCCACCGCCGCCCAAAAATCCGGCCAAAGCGTCGATGCTTTGGCCGCGCAACGCCGCAAAGGCATACCGGCGCAGCGCTTTGGAACGCCAGAGGAGTTTGGTGCTTTTTGCGCGTTTTTATGCAGCCCGATGGCGGGCTATATCAACGGGCAAAACCTGCTGATGGACGGCGGCGCCTTTACTGGGGCGATGTAGCGGGGCGATGTAGCGGCGCAGCCTAGCGCCGCGCGGACAAGGCAATGCCGGCCACGATCAGCAAAAACGCGGCGGCGTGGAAGGCTTGCGGCGGCTCCCCCAAAAAAGCGGCCGACAGCAGGGCGGCAAAAAATGGGGTGAGGTTCATGAAAACCCCGGCCCTGGCCGGCCCCACCAGCGCCACGCCGGCGCCCCAGGAACGGTAGGCCAGCACGGCAGGCCCCACGCCTATGAAAATCAAGGCCAGGCCCAGCGGCCAGCCCCAGACCAAGCGGGCGTCGGTCCAAGTCCATTCCAGCGACGCGCAAGCCACCGCTCCTGCCAGACCAAACACGACCTGCCCGAGCAAGAAGGCGGCCCAATCCGCACGGATGGGGGCAGACTCTGGCGTAGGGTGGGCCAGCATCCAGCTGTAGCAGGCCCAGGAGAACGACGCCAGCAGCATGTACAGGTCCCCCATCACCCAGTGCATATGGACCAACAGCGCCCAGTCACCCCGGCAAAGTACCAGCAGCACGCCGCCTATGGAAAGCGCTGCCCCGCACAGTTGGCGCAGCCGCACGGCGGTGCCAAAAAACAGGCGGCCAATCAGCAGCATCCACACCGGCGTGCTGGCGCCCACCAGGGTGACGTTCATGGGCGATGAGGTGGTCAAGGCCAAGTACAGCAGGGCGTTGTAGCTGGCGATGCTCAAGCACCCCAAGACCGCAAAGCGCCGCCACTGCGCCCACAGGGGGCTGCCCCGGCGCAGTACCCAGGGCGCCAGGGGCAACAAAATCAGCAGCGCCAGCGCCCAACGCAGCACATTGAGCGTCATGGGCGAAATGAGCGGAGCCACCATGCGCCCCACCACCGCGTTGCCCGACCACAGCAACGGCGGCAAAGTCAGCAGGACGATGGCCTTAAGGCTCAGACCCGGGCCATGGGAGGTATTCATGGGAGCCAACTGTAACCAGCACCAGCACCAGCACCTTCGCTGCGCTTGCCCGTGCATGGGCGCCGCGTGTGGGTTCCGTGCGGCTTGGCCCGATAATCTTGTTGCTTACTTTCATGAAGCGTGATGGCGCGCAGCGCCCTCAGTCATGAATGTTCTTGCACTCTGGCTTTCATGAAGGCGCGCAGCACCCCAATCATGAAAGTTCTTCCACCTTAAGCAACACCATTTCCTTTTCGGAGTACCCGCCATGTCGTCCAGCCTGTCCCGTTCCATCCAAATTGACCAGCACGGAGGCCCCGAGCACATGCGCCTGGTGCACATTGCCGTGGGCGAACCCGGCCCGGGTGAAGTGCGCATCCGCCATCACGCGGTCGGTTTGAACTACATCGACGTCTACCAGCGCAGCGGCCTGTACCCCATGAACCTGCCGGTGCAGCTGGGCATGGAAGCAGCGGGCGTGATCGAAGCCGTGGGCGCCGGCGTCACGCACTTGCAGGTGGGCGACCGCGCTGCCTATGCAAGCCAGCCGCCCGGCGCCTACTGCGAGCGCCGCGTTATGCCCGCCAAATGCGTGTGCAAGCTGCCCGACGCCATCAGCTTCGAGACTGGCGCGGCCATGATGCTCAAGGGAATGACGGCGCAGTACTTGCTCAAGCGCACCTTGCCCCAAGGCGGCCTGCACGCCGGGGACTTTGTGTTGTTCCACGCCGCCGCCGGAGGTGTGGGCCTGATTGCCTGCCAATGGGCCAAGGCGCTGGGATTGCAGCTCATCGGCACCGCAGGCTCAGACGCGAAATGCGCGCTGGCGCTTAAAAACGGCGCGTCCTTCGCCATCAACTACGCCACCGAAGACTTTGTGGCGCGGGTCAAGGAGATTACTGGCGGCAAGGGCGTGAAGGTGGTCTACGACTCGGTAGGCAAAGACACGTTCGACAAGTCGCTCGACTGCCTGGCGCCGTTCGGTTTGATGGCCAGCTTTGGCAACGCCTCCGGCCCGGTGGCGCCGGTCTCGCCAGGCATTCTCGGCCCCAAAGGCTCTATTTACCTCACACGCCAAACCCTGTTCACCCACATCGCCACGCGCGAAAGCACGCAAGACATTGCTGATGATTTGTTCGAGGCGGTGACCAGCGGCAAAGTAACCATCCACATTGACCAGCGCTACGCCTTGGAAGACGTGCAACAGGCGCACCGCGACCTAGAAGCGCGCAAAACCACTGGGTGCACCATCCTGACCGTCTGACTCTGGAATGCGCCAGCGGCCGCGGGTGCGCCCCAGCGGTCGCGGCGCATTACCTGGATGCGCACCGCGTGGGTTCAACGCCCCCGCCGCACCCGCAGCAGCTCGTCCAAAATCAGGCAGACAGCGCCCACAGTGATAGCACTGTCTGCGACGTTAAAGGCGGGGAAATGCATGCCCGCCCAATGGAAGTCCAGAAAATCCACCACATAGCCGTAAAGCACGCGGTCAATCACATTGCCCACCGCCCCGCCCAAAATGCAGGCCAGGGCAAAGCAAAACAGGCGCTGAACCGGGTGGTTTTTCAGCATCCATACGATCACCACCGCCGCCACCAGGCCCAGGGCGGTAAAAAACCAGCGTTGCCAACCCGAGGCTCCCGCCAGAAAAGAAAACGCCGCGCCCGCGTTGTGCACGCGCACTAGGTTGAAGAACCCGGTCACCGGAATTCCCTCACCCAGCTGAAAGCTCCCGATCACCAAGATTTTGGTGAATTGATCGGCCAGCAGCAGCACCAGCGCAATGGCCAGCCAGTGGACCAGGCCCAGACCCGCAGCGTTACCGCGCCGCGCCATCAGGCCACCACGCGGTGTTCGCCCGCGCCATACAGGTTGCTGACGCAGCGGCCACAAATACCGGGGTGGGCAGCGTCCAAGCCCACGTCGTCGGTGTAATGCCAGCAGCGCTCGCACTTGACCGCCGTGCTGGCGCCGCAAGTTATCGTCAAGGCGTCCCCGGCTTGCAGCGCCACAGCTGAGGTGATGAACACGAATTTGAGGTCCGCGCCCAGGCTCTGCAATATTTCCAGGTCTTGCGCGTCGGCGCTAATAGTCACCACCGCCTGTAGCGACGCGCCCACCTGGCCGCTGCCGCGCAGCACCTCGATGTCTTTGTTCACCGCCTCGCGGATCTCGCGGATGCGCGCCCACTTGGCGCACAAGGCCACATCGGGCGCGTCCAGCGCCACAAAGGTATCCATGAAAATCGAGTCGCGCGTGGTGATAGGCGTTTTGCCCGCCGCGCCCAGCGTCGCCCAGGCTTCTTCGGCGGTAAAGCTCAGGAAGGGCGCCATCCAGCGCAGCATGGCCTGGGTGATGTTCCACAGCGCAGTCTGGGCCGAGCGGCGCGCCAGCGAATCGGGCGCAGTGGTGTACAGCCGGTCTTTGAGCACGTCCAGGTAAAACGCGCCCAGGTCTTCCGAGCAAAAAATCTGCAGCTTGGACACCACCGGGTGGAACTCGTACTGCGCAAAGTGCGCCAGGATGTCGGACTGCAATTGCGCCGTGCGGCTCAGGGCGTAGCGGTCGATTTCCAGCAATTGCGCATCGGGCACGGTGTGAATGGCTGGGTCAAAGTCGCTCACATTGGCTAACAAGAATTTGAGCGTGTTGCGCACCCGGCGGTAGGTGTCGACCACGCGCGCCAAGATTTTTTCGTCGATATTGAGGTCGCCCGAATAGTCGGTGGCCGCCACCCACAAGCGCACGATTTCGGCTCCCATCTTGTCGGTCACCTCTTGCGGCGCCACGGTGTTACCCAGGCTTTTGCTCATCTTGCGGCCCTGGCCGTCGGTGGCAAAGCCGTGGGTCAGCAGGCCTTTGTAGGGCGCGCGGTCGTACAAGGCGCAGCCCAGCAAAAGCGAGCTGTGAAACCAGCCCCGGTGCTGGTCGTGGCCTTCCAGGTACAGGTCGGCTTCCGGCCCTTGCTCATGAAAGGGCGCACGGTCGTAGGCGTCTTTGTGGCTGCCGCGCAGCACGTGCTGGAAGGTCGAACCGCTGTCAAACCACACTTCCAGAATGTCGGTGCTCTTGGTGTAAGCCTGCGGCTCGTCGCCGGGTTGGCACAAGATCTCTTCCACCGTGGCGCGGCTCCAGGCTTCAATGCCACCAGCCTCCACCATGTCCGCCGCCTGGTCCAATATATCCATGGTGCGCGGGTGCAGCTCGCCGCTGTCTTTGTGCAAAAAGAAGGGCACCGGCACACCCCAGCTGCGCTGGCGGCTGATGCACCAGTCGGGCCGGTTGGCAATCATGTCGCGCAGGCGGGTTTTGCCGTTTTCTGGGTAAAAATCGGTTTGCTCAATCGCGTCCAGCGCCAGTTGACGCAGGGTTTTGGGCGCTTTGTCTTTGGTGAAGACGCCTGCGCCTTCGTCCATGCGGATGAACCACTGCGCGGCGGCGCGGTAGATCACCGGCGTTTTGTGGCGCCAGCAGTGCGGGTAGCTGTGGGTGATGGCGTGGGTGGCCATTAAACGGTCACTTTGGCCCAGCACCTCAATAATGCGCGGGCACGCTTTCCAGATGTTCAAGCCGCCGAACAGGGGTAGGTCGTCCGCATACGTGCCGTTGCCCTGCACCGGGTTCAGGATGTCCTCGTATTTCAGGCCATGGGCCACGCAGCTATTGAAGTCATCGACACCATACGCGGGGGATGAATGCACCATGCCCGTGCCGTCTCCTTCGCTCACATAGTCGGCCAAGTACACGGGGGACAGGCGGCGGTATCCCTCGTGCACGTCGTGCAAGGGGTGTTTGAAGTGCAGCCCGCCCAGTTGTTCGCCCATAGCGGTGGCAATCACGGTGCCGGTCTGGCCGTAGCGCTCCAGGCACTTATCGACCAACGATGCAGCCAGCACCAGGTAGCCGCGCGGCGTGTCCACCAGCGCGTAGGTGATGGTGGCGTTGGCGTTGAGTGCCTGGTTGGCTGGAATCGTCCAGGCGGTGGTGGTCCAGATGACGGCGAAGGCAGATTTGGTGGCCGAGGGCAGGGCGGCCAGACCAAAGGCTGCGGCCAGTGCGGCGGGGTCGGCGGACTCAAAGGCCACGTCCAGCGTATCGCTCTTCTTGTCCGCGTATTCAATCTCAAACTCGGCCAGCGACGAGCCGCAGTCAAAGCACCAGTACACAGGTTTCAAGCCCCGGTAGACAAAGCCGCGTTCAATCACCCGCTTGAACGCGCGGATTTCACCCGCCTCGTTGGCCGGGTCCATGGTGCGGTAGGGGCGTTCCCAGTCGCCCAGCACGCCCAGGCGTTTGAAGTCTTCGCGCTGCTGGTCGATCTGCTCAGTGGCAAACGCGCGGCTTTTGGCCTGCATGTCGTCACGGCTGAGTTTGCGGCCGTGCAGCTTTTCAATGGCGTTTTCGATCGGCAGGCCGTGGCAGTCCCAGCCGGGGATGTACTGCGCGTCAAAACCGGCGAGCTGCTTGGACTTGACGATCATGTCCTTGAGCACCTTGTTCAGCGCGTGGCCAATGTGCAATTTGCCATTGGCGTAAGGCGGGCCGTCGTGCAGTACAAAAAGCGGTGCGCCAATGCGCGAGGCGCGCAAGCGCTTGTACAAACCCGCTTCGTTCCACTGCTTCACCCAGCCGGGCTCACGCTTGGGCAGGTCGCCGCGCATGGGGAAGGGGGTGTCGGGCAGGTTCAGGGTGGTGCGGTAGTCAACTTTGTCGGTCATGGAGCATCTCGGGTCGGTGCCGTGGGGCAAAAAAGAGGAGGGCGGGTCGCTGGTGTCGCCTGCTAGGTGCGACAAGCGGGCGGCGCGGGGCAAGGTGCGCCAGCGTGCCCGGTCAAATTCGGGCGGCCAGCCAGGCGCGCGCCTCAATGCAGTCGCGCTGTATGCCCTGGGTCAGGGCGTCCAGGCCGTCGTATTTCAGTTCGTCGTGCAGTTTATGAAGCAGTTCCACGCTAACAATCTTACCGTAGGCCCCCTCGCTGCCCAGGGCGGCGGGCCAGTCCAGGCAATGGGTTTCCAGCAGCACCCGCCCGCCGTTCACGTCGTTGGCGTCCAGCGAGGGCCGCACGCCAAAATTGGCGACGCCTGCCACCGGCTGGGCGTCAAGCCCATGCACTTGCACCACGAAGATGCCGCTGGTGGCGGGTTTCCAATGCGCAAAGCGCAGGTTCAGGGTGCGAAAGCCCAGGCTGCGCCCGAGTTTGCGGCCATGGACCACATGCCCAGACACCCGGTAGGGCCGACCCAGCAGGCGCGCAACGTCTTCCATTTGGCCTTCGGCAAGGGCGTCGCGCACGGCTGAGCTGGACACCCGCAGGCCATGCACTTCATAGCTGTTCATGCGCGCCACGTCAAAGCCATGCGCCGTGCCTGCGGCGTCGAGCAGGGCGTAGTCCCCGGCGCGCTTGGCGCCAAAGCGAAAGTCGTCTCCCACCAGCACATATTTGGCGCCCAGCCCGTCTATCAATACCTGCTGCACAAAGGTCTGCGGGCTTTGGGCTGCTAGCGCGGCGTTGAACGGCAGCACTACGACCTGGTCCACACCGCTGTGCGCCAAGTCGGCAATCTTGTCCCGAAAAGTGCCCACACGCGAGGGCGCCAAGTCGGGTTGGCGGGCCAGCTTGGCAAAGTAGTCGCGCGGGTGGGGCTCGAAAGTGAGCACGCAACTGGGCACGCCGCGCTGCTGCGCCTCACTGCGCAACAAAGCCAGCATGGCCTGGTGGCCCCGGTGCACGCCGTCAAAGTTGCCGATAGTGAGGGCGCAGGACTGGGCCAGCTCTGGATGATTGAAGCCGCGAAAAACCTGCATGGAATATTGTCTTCTTAGAGTTGCCTACGCAGGAGGTCAAAGGGACGAGGGCCCGTACGTCACGTAAACGGGTTATATTGTGACGCAGGCATTGAAGGCGCAAAAAGCGCGCCCATCACTGCGGCTTTTGGCGTTCCTTGGTAGTGTTGTATCAACCGAAACTGGAGGCGTTGTTTGTGAAAGTCTTGAAGCTGTCGGCGCAGGGGCTTCCCCAGTCCTGGATTTCCCTTGAACAAGCGGTGGTCAACTACGCCGCAGGCGAAGTGCGCTGGGAGTCCGGGGCCGAAATCGCGGTGTTTCGCGGCGGCCACAACGCCGTTACCGGCCAGCAGTCTGTCATTCGCGTCAACAGCATCATCGGCACGCGCGGCGTGCCCAATATCAACCCGTTTAACCTGCGCCCCGGCTTGACCAACGGCAAGCTGTTTGTGCGGGACCGCAACATCTGCGCGTACTGCGGCGGTCATTTTCACGAGTCCGACCTTACGCGCGAGCACATCATCCCCTTTGCCCAGCAGGGCGTGGACACCTGGATGAATGTGGTCACGGCCTGCCGCCCCTGCAACCACCGCAAAAGCCACCGCACGCCCGAGCAGGCGCGCATGCCGCTGCTGTACGCGCCCTATGTGCCCAGCCTGTGGGAAGACTTTATTTTGCGCAACCGCCGCATCTTGGCGGACCAGATGGAGTTTTTGATGTCCCACGTGCCGCGCTCCTCGCGCCTGCTGATTTAGTGGGGGCGGCACGCCTACATTGCAGCGCGGCGTGGGTAAATTGCCAAAAGTGCCGCAGAGCACTTTGGCTGGGTTTTCAGGGAGGAGAACAATGCAATACAAGAACGAAAGCCTTTTTGCGCGCGCTGCGTCAGCTACGTCCGCTGCTCCCGCCATAGCCGGTGTGCGCCGCCGCCATGCCTTGGCGTGGGGGCTGTACACCCTGGCTGCCACCAACTTCACGGCCCAAGCCGCGCAAAGTGACAAAGCTCCGGTTGCTTTGGGTGAGTGGGCCAGCGATTGGGCTCCGCAACTCGACCCCAGCCTCTACTTCGTGAGCGAAAAGCTCGACGGCGTGCGCGCTATTTGGAACGGAACTGAATTGCGCTTTCGCAGTGGCCGCCCCATTGCCGCACCCGCTTGGTTTGTGGCGGGCCTGCCGCCCCAGCCGCTTGATGGCGAACTGTGGATGGGGCGCAAGACCTTTGACCGCCTGTCTGGCGCGGTGCGCAAAGTACAGCCGGTGGATGCCGATTGGCGTGCCCTGCGCTACATGCTGTTTGATGCGCCCAGCCCTGGCGTGCCCTTTGAGGCGCGGGCGCAGCAAGTGCAAAACCTGGTGCACAAGGCGGACCTGCCTTGGCTGGGGGCGGTGGAGCAAAGCCGCTTGGTTAGCGCGGCGGGCTTGCAAGCCCGCTTGCAACAGGTGGCGAGCGCGGGCGGGGAGGGCTTGGTTTTGCACCGGCTCGACGCACCGTGGCAGCCTGGGCGCAGCGAGGCGGTGCGCAAGCTCAAGCTGCAACCCGACGAGGAAGCCACTGTGGTGGCCCATGTGCCGGGCAAGGGCAAGTTTGAGGGCCAGATGGGCGCCTTGTTGCTGGAAATGCCAGACGGCAAGCGCTTTTCCTTGGGTACCGGCTTTAGCGCTGCGGAGCGCGCCAATCCACCGGCTATTGGCTCAAGGGTTACCTACCGCTACCGCGACCGTACGCCTTCGGGCTTGCCCAAATTTGCGAGTTTTGTGCGGGTGCGGGCGGCGGAATAGGACAGTGGAATAGGGCGGTGCACGGGCTTCATCCTTGGGGATCCACGCTTGCGCTATGCTTTGGCGCACATTGCGAGTGAACTCAACGAGGGGCTGGTCTTTTTATGGTGGTTGGCAGTTGCCTTGCTTGCAAGGGTCGTTTTTCGCCTTTTTCGCTTTTCTTGCGGCGTTTGGCTGTGGTGGTGTGCGTGGGCCTGTCTGTCACCGCCTGCACGGAAACGCTGAACAACCCCCACCCCCCGCATTCCGAGCAAACCAACACCCTCTTCGTGCCCTTTAGCGGCCGCTCCCCCAAATACCTGGACCCGGCGAGCTCGTACTCCAACGACGAGACGCCTTACACCTACCAGGTCTATGAGCCGCCTTACGGTTACCACTACCTCAAACGGCCCTACGAACTGACAGGCCGCGCCGCCACCGAAGTGGCCGCCCCGCGCTACTTGGACAAGGCGGGCAAGCCGCTACCGGACGACGCGCCAGGTGCGCAAATTGCCGAGTCGGTGTACGACATTCACCTCAAGCCTGGCATTTTGTTTGCGCCGCACCCGGCTTTTGCCAAGGATGCGCAGGGTGCTTACCTGTACCACGCGCTCACCGCCAAAGACACGGCGGACAAGTACCAGATCACCGACTTTGCCGAAAGCGGCACGCGCGAGCTGATAGCCGATGACTATGTCTATGCCATTCGCCGCCTGGCCACGCCGCGGGTGGTGTCGCCTTCGTTCTCGACCATGGCGGACTACATCGTGGGGCTGAAAGACTACGGTGCCAAGGTCGCCGCCACCGACAAAGCGATGCGCGCCAACATCCCGCCTACCGAGCGCGACTTGCCGTTTCTTGACTTTCGCCAATTTCCGCTGGAGGGCGTGAGCGCCCCCGACAAACACACGCTGCGCATCCGGGTGATAGGCAAGTACCCGCAGTTCAAATACTGGCTGGCGATGGCGTTTTTCTCGCCCGTGCCCTGGGAGGCCGAGAAGTTTTATGCCCAGCCCGGCATGGTGAAAAAAAACCTGTCGCTGAACTACTGGCCGGTGGGCACCGGCCCTTTCATGCTGACCGAGTTCACCGAGAACCGCCGCCACGTGCTGCAGCGTAACCCCAACTACCGGGGCGAGCCTTACCCTTGCGAAGGCGAGCCGGGCGACAAGGAAAAAGGCTACCTGGACGACTGTGGCAAGCCCACGCCCTTTGTGGACAAAGTGGTGTTTGACATCGAGAAAGAAGGCGTGCCCCTGCAAGCCAAGTTCATGCAGGGCTACTACGACACCCCGGCCATTGAGCGGCTGGACGTGGGCACCGGCTACATCGTGGCCATGGGCGACGACAAAAAGAAGGAAAAAGAGTTCAAGGACAAAGGCATTCGCCTGCCCACGGCGGTGGAGGCCAGTAGCTGGTACATGGGCTACAA
>CANEVH010000011.1 GCA_947442105.1 Comamonadaceae bacterium
ATTTGGTCATAGGCCTTGGCCTGCCCGCCAAACTTGGCTGCCAGCACCGTGGTGATGGCCGCTGTCAGCGTGGTTTTGCCGTGGTCAACGTGGCCAATCGTGCCCACATTGACGTGGGGCTTGGTACGTGTGAATTTTTCTTTTCCCATTTTCAGACTCCGAAAAGTGATGAGCTCAAACTACAAAATACGACGCGCGTCCGCTGAAAAGAATCACCCAGCAGCCACACTACAACCGACAAACAATGGTGCCCATTGCGGGAATCGGACCCGCGACCTCTCCCTTACCAAGGGAGTGCTCTGCCACTGAGCCAAATGGGCGCTCGCACCTGCAAAAGCAGACCGAATAAAACTTCAATTTCCACTTGCGTGGAGCGGGGTAGGAGAATCGAACTCCTCGCTTTAGCTTGGAAGGCTAAGGTATTACCACTATACGAACCCCGCGTGACACTGACGCCGCGCAGAGCTAGCACAATGGCTTGTCCCGCGCGCTATGCAAACTACTTCACTGGTGGAGAGGGCTGGATTCGAACCAGCGTACTCGTAAGAGGGCAGATTTACAGTCTGCTGCCATTAACCACTCGGCCACCTCTCCAAACGTGAACCCCGAATTATGCCATGAAGTCAAACATGGCCCCCAGCTATTCCTTGGCTGCCGTGCGGTGGAAATTGAGGATCGGCATGCGTCCAAACTGAATCGGCGCTTGCCCGAGCGACTCGAACCAGGCTTGCGTTTGCGAAAAGTGATTGCATCCTAAAAACGGCGTGGGTGGCCGCAAGGCAGACAAAGGCGAGGGGTGGTTGGCCGTAAGCACCAAGTGCCGCGCATCGTCAATCAGGCCGCGCTTGGCCTGGGCAGACGCCCCCCAGAGCATGAACACCAGACGCTCGCAACGCTGGGATAAGTGCTGAATGACCGCATCGGTCAGTGCCTCCCAGCCCTGCCCCTGGTGGCTGCCGGCTTGTCCTTCTTCGACCGTGAGGCAGGTGTTGAGCAGCAGCACGCCCGCTTTGGCCCATTCGGTCAGACTGCCCCCCGGATGCGGATAGTCAGGCGCGCATAGACCCAGATCACGTTGTAGCTCTTTGAAGATATTGCGTAGGGATGGCGGCAGCGGCACGCCGGGACCGACCGAAAAAGCCAAGCCTTCGGCCTGTCCACGCCCGTGGTAGGGGTCTTGCCCGAGGATGACCAGGCGCACCGACTCTGGCGGGGTTAGCTCCAAAGCGCACAGGGGTTGCGGCGGGAACACCACGGCCCCAGCGGCTAGCCGTTGGCACACATACGCGAGCAAACGGACTCCCTCAGGGGACTGAAAAAACGCATTCACCAAGGCCTGCCAACCCGGCGCAACGGGCCAAGCAGCAGGATTTGCCACCTGCAACTGGCTTGCCGCTACATCCTCAGGGAACAGGCTCACGGACGATTCAGCCAAACAAGGCTGCGAGCGCCTCGCCCGGCTCAGGTGCACGCATAAACGCTTCACCCACCAGAAAAGCGTTGACGCCCGCTGCGCCCATGCGCAACACGTCGTCACGGGTCTGGATGCCGCTTTCTGTAACCAGAATCCGGTCGGCGGGCACCAGCGCGCGCAAGGCCAGCGTGGTGTCCAGCGACACCTCAAAAGTCTTGAGGTTGCGGTTGTTAATGCCCATTAGCGGCGTTTTCAGACGCAAGGCGCGCTCCAACTCTGCCTCGTCATGCACTTCCACCAAAACCGCCATGTCCAGGCTGCGGGCGATGGCCTCGAAGTCCGCCATTTGCGCATCGTCGAGGCAAGACGCGATCAGCAGCACTGCGTCTGCGCCCATGGCGCGGGACTCGTAAATTTGGTAGGCGTCGACCATGAAGTCTTTGCGCAGCACTGGCAACTGGCACGAGGCGCGCGCTTGCTTCAAATAGTCCACGCTGCCCTGGAAAAACTGTACGTCGGTCAGCACCGACAGGCAGGCGGCGCCGTGTTCGGCGTAGCTTTGGGCGATGTCCGCCGGAATGAACTCGGCGCGCAGCACGCCTTTGGACGGGCTGGCTTTTTTCACCTCGGCAATCACGGCGGGCAGGCCTGCGGCGATCTTGGCGCGCAGGGCGCCCACGAAGTCGCGGGTCAGCACGCGGGATTCGGCGTCGGCACGCATCACGTCGAGCGGCTTGCGCTTCTTGGCAGCGGCCACTTCCTGGTGTTTGACGGCTACGATTTTGTCCAGAATGTCACTCATTTTTTCTTGTCCTGAAAGGGGCGGGTAGTAGCGCAAAGAGACTAACTGGCCAAACGCTGTGACAAAGCCACTAGCGCCAGCATTTTGGCCTTGGCGGCGCCGGATTCGATGGCGGCTCTGGCAAGCGCCACGCCGTCCATCATGGTGGGCGCCACATTGGCGGCATACAAGGCCACGCCAGCGTTGAGCGCCACGATGTCTTTGGCCGGGCCCGTCTGGTTGTCCAGCACGCCGCGCAGCATGGCCATGGATTGGTCGGCGGTTTCCACCTTCAGGGCGCGGTTGCTTGCCATGACCAGGCCGAAGTCTTCGGGGTGGATTTCGTATTCGGTGATCTGGCCGTTTTTGAGCTCGCCCACCAGGGTGGCGGCGCCCAGGCTAACTTCGTCCAGGCCGTCGCGGCCGTAGACCACCACGGCGTGTTGGGCGCCCAGGCGCTGCAAGGCGCGCACCTGGATGCCCACCAGGTCGGCGTGGAAGACGCCCATCAAGATGTTCGGCGCGTCCGCCGGATTGGTCAGCGGCCCCAGGATGTTGAAGATGGTTTTAATGCCCAGCTCGCGGCGCACCGGGCCGACGTTTTTCATGGCCGGGTGGTGATTGGGCGCGAACATAAAGCCCACGCCCTGCTCGGCGATGCATTGGGCGATTTGAAGGGGCGATAGGTTGATGTTCAGGCCCAGGGCTTCGAGCACATCGGCGCTGCCGCTTTTGCTGCTGACGCTGCGCCCGCCGTGCTTGCTGACTTTGGCTCCGGCCGCAGCGGCCACAAACATGGCGCAGGTGGAGATATTGAAAGTGTGTGCGCCGTCGCCGCCGGTGCCCACGATGTCCACCAGGTGGGTTTTATCGGCCACCTCGACCTTGGTGGAAAACTCACGCATCACTTGTGCGGCGGCAGTGATCTCGCCAATGGTTTCTTTTTTGACGCGCAGGCCGGTAATGAGCGCGGCCATCATCACCGGCGACATCTCGCCGGACATGATTTGGCGCATCAGGTGCAGCATCTCATCATGGAAGATTTCGCGGTGCTCGATGGTGCGTTGCAGCGCTTCTTGCGGGGTGATGTTGGATGAAGAGGACATGGGACGCTTTCGGGTACGACGCTGGTCAGACGGGACAAACAATAAAAATCAGGCCGGATTGTCCGACAAGGCCAGCTTCAGGCCAAAGCCGACAAACATCAGGCCGGCCAGTTGGTCGAGCCGGTGCAGGCGGCGCTGAACCGCCGCGACGCGGCGCGCCATCCAGGCTGCCGCCAGCGCCCAGCCGATGTTGACCGGTATGGCATTGAGGTTGAACAACACGCCCAGCAGGACAAAAGCCAGTGTCTTGTGGCCTTCGTCTGGGGCGATGAACTGCGGCACAAAGGCCAGAAAGAAAATCGCCACCTTGGGGTTCAGCACATTGGTCCAAAAACCACCCATAAGCACCTGGCGCAAGGAAGCCGCTGGTGCGGTCGCGGGTGCGGGTGCGCCCAGCCAGGCGCCGGCTTTGTCGGCAGCCGGTGGGCGCGCCATCAGCAATCGCACGCCCGTCCACAGCAGATAGGCCGCGCCCGCGTACTTGAGCAGGGCAAAAGCGGTGCTGGAGGCAGCCAGCAGCGCGCCAACACCCACCGCCGCAGCGGCAATATGGACAAAACAACCCGCCGTGATACCCAGACCGGCCAGCACCCCGGCGCGCACACCAGCGCGCAGCGTGCTCGACACGATGTAGAGCACGTCCGGCCCGGGCGTCAGGTTGAGCAGCCAGCCTGCGGCGATGAACAGCAGGACTTGGTCGATGGGCATCCGGCGCGAGTTCAGTACACCGCAGCCCGACCGGCAGCGGGTGCGCTGGCTGCCGCCTCGCTTTGGCTGAAGAAGGACTTGATCGCGTCCACCGCACGGTCAATGCCCGCCGCGTCCACGTCCAAGTGGGTGACAAAGCGCAGGCCGATCAAGCCGGTTGCCAGCACTCCGCGCGCTTTGAGGAAGGCCAGCAAATCCGGCCCCCGGCCATCGGCCACGTCGACAAAAACGATATTGGTTTGGGCGGAACGCACTTGCAAGCCGTCAATGCCTTGCAAGCCCTGCGCCAGGCGCTGCGCCAGGGCGTGGTCGTCGGCCAGGCGCTCCAGGTGGTGCTCCAAGGCGTAACCCGCCGCTGCTGCCAGCACGCCCGATTGGCGCATGCCGCCCCCGGTCATTTTGCGAACGCGGTGGGCGCGGGCCATCAATTCTTTGCTGCCGCACAGCGCCGAGCCAATGGGCGCGCCCAGGCCCTTGCTGAAGCATACCGACACGCTGTCAAAGTAGCTGGCAATGCGCCGGGCAGCCGCCGCCACGGCCTCGCGCGGCGCTGCGCTAGCGGCTGCGGCGTTGAACAGGCGCGCGCCGTCCAGATGCGCTGCCAGGCCGTGCTTGCGCGCCAGCGTGGTGGCCTGCGCCAGGTAGTCCATGGGCATGGGGTGGCCGTTCCAGGTGTTTTCCAGGCACAGCAACTTGGTGCGGGCAAAGTGGCAGTCATCGGGCTTGATGGCGCTGGCAATGTCGGCCAGCGCCATTTGCCCGGAGGCGTTTTGCGCCAAGGGTTGCGGCTGGATGCTGCCCAGCACCGCCGCACCGCCGCCCTCGTAACGGTAGGTGTGCGCGGACTGGCCGACGATGTATTCGTCGCCGCGCTGGCAATGCGCCATCAGGCCGCACAAATTGCTTTGCGTGCCGGTGGGCATGAACAAGGCCGCCTCAAAGCCCAGCATGTCGGCCAAGCGCTCTTGCAGCGCATTGACCGAAGGGTCGTCGCCAAACACATCGTCGCCCAGAGGGGCGGCAAACATGGCCGCGCGCATGGCGGCGGTGGGCTGAGTAACGGTGTCGCTGCGCAGGTCAACTTGCTTGTTCATGGGTGGCCTTTATTGCAAAAAGTTTTTCAGCATCGCGTGGCCGTGTTCGGTCAGGATGCTCTCGGGGTGAAACTGCACGCCTTCCATGCGCTGTGCAAAGGGCAGATGGGTGTGGCGCACACCCATGATTTCGCCGTCATCGGTCCAGGCGGTGACCGCCAATTCGGGGGGGCAAGTAGAGCGCTCAATCGCCAACGAGTGGTAGCGGTTCACGGTGAACTGCGCGGGCAGCCCGGCAAATACACCCTCTTGCGTGGTGCAGATGACGCTGGTTTTGCCGTGCATCAATTGCTGGGCACGGATGATGCTGCCACCCAGCGCAGCGCCTATGGCCTGGTGGCCCAGGCAGACGCCCAAAATGGGCAGCTTGCCCATAAAGTGCTGGATGGCGGCCACCGAAATGCCGGCCTCTTTGGGTGAGCAGGGACCGGGCGAGATCACCAGCCGGTCGGGCGCGCGCGCGGCAATGCCTTCCAGGGTGATTTCGTCGTTGCGAAACACTTCCACCTCGGCGCCGAGTTCGCCAAAGTACTGGACGATGTTGTAGGTAAAGCTGTCGTAGTTGTCGATCATCAGCAGTTTCATGGTCACTCCAATCCCTCTTCCACCAGTTCGGCCGCACGCAAGAGCGCGCGGGCTTTGTGTTCGGTTTCGGCCCATTCCAGCTCGGGCACGCTGTCAGCCACCACGCCGGCGGCGGCCTGCACATAGAGCGTCTGGTCTTTGATGATGCCGGTGCGAATGGCAATGGCCACGTCCATGTCCCCAGCGTAGCTCAGGTAGCCGCAGGCGCCGCCGTAGATGCCGCGCTTGGTGGGCTCGAGCTGGTCGATCACTTCCATGGCGTGCACCTTGGGCGCGCCGGTCAGTGTGCCCGCCGGGAAGGTGGCTTTAAGCACGTCCATACTGGTCATGCCGGGGTTGAGCGTGCCTTCCACGTTGCTCACGATGTGCATGACGTGGCTGTAGCGCTCGATGCAAAACGCGTCCGTCACCTTCACCGTGCCAATCTGCGCGATGCGGCCAATGTCGTTGCGCGCCAGGTCAATCAGCATCACGTGCTCGGCGCGCTCTTTGGGGTCGTTCACCAACTCGTGCTCTGCCGCCTTGTCCAGCTCGGGCGTGGCGCCGCGTGGGCGGGTGCCGGCCAGTGGGCGGATGGTGACTTTGGTGTCCAAGTTCGGCAAGGTTTCCTGACGCACCAATATCTCGGGGCTCGCGCCCACCACATGGAAGTCGGCGCCGCCAAGGGCCGCACCGCTGAAGTTGTAGTAATACATGTAGGGGCTGGGATTGAGCGAACGCAGCGCGCGGTACAGGCTCAGGGGCGAGGCGGTGTAGCGTTTTTTAATGCGCTGGCCCACTTGCACCTGCATGAAATCGCCCCCGGCGATCAGCTCTTTGGCGCGCAGCACGGCGGCAATATAGTCGGCCTTGGCAAAGTCGCGCTGCGCCGGGTGGCCCGCGCTGGGCACCACGGCCGGGATTTGCACCGCCTGCGCCAGTTGGTTTTTGAGCGCCTGCAAGCGCGCGGTGCCGCGCGCGTAGGCATCGGGCGTGGCTGGGTCCACGTAGACCATCAAATGCAGCTTGCCCGAGAGGTTGTCAATCACCGCCAGCTCTTCGCATTGCAAGAGCAAGATGTCGGGGCAATGCAGTTCGTCGGGCGGGCAACTGGCCTCCAGCTTTTTCTCGATGTAGCGCACCGCGTCGTAGCCAAAATAACCCGCCAGCCCGCCACAAAAGCGCGGCATGCCGGGGCGCAGCGCCACCTTGAAGCGCTGCTGGTAGCTGGCAATGAAGTCCAGCGGATTCACAAACGAGGTTTCCACCACCACGCCGTCGGTCACCACCTCGGTGCGGGCCTGGGCGCCAAAGCCGCTGCTGCGCAATAGCGTGCGGGCGGGCAGGCCAATAAAGCTGTAGCGCCCAAAGCGCTCACCGCCCACCACCGACTCCAGCAAAAACGTGTACGGCGCGTTGGCCGTGAGTTTGAGGTAGAGCGACAGCGGCGTTTCCAGATCGGCAAAGGCCTGGGCGGTCAGTGGGATGCGGTTAAAGCCCTGGGCGGCCAGGGCGGCGAATTCGGTCTCAGAAGTTTGGGGGGTCACGACGGGTCCATGCCTTTTAGAAGTTCGGGGCGCAGGCTGCGCATGCCTTGTGGTGCGCAACATCGCTGTGGTGAAAGAAATTCAATTCACGCGGACTTCGGGGCCTGGTGGGGCATCCCGTGCCGGTCCGGCGCGCAATGCGCCTGGGCCGCTGGGGGGAGGCAAAAGACCGCAGTCTTCAGGCCACCCGCACCGCGCCAGACGCTGGCAAAGCGTGCCAGGTCCGCCAGGGCCAGGCTCCCCGGTCGCTGCAACCTGTAATGCTGATGCGGTGGATAAACATGGCGTTCAGTGTAGCAAAGCGAATGGGCGGCGCCCGCCCTAGACGCCGCGCGCGCGGTCGGTGTGGAACTGCGCCACAAAGGCGCCAAAGCGCCCCGCGTCCAGCGCGTCGCGCACCCCCTGCATCAGGTTCAGGTAGTAATGCAGGTTGTGGATGCTGGCCAGCATGGGGCCCAGCATCTCGCCGCAGCGGTCCAGGTGGTGCAAATAGGCGCGGCTAAAGCCCTCGCGCCCGCCGCCGTCCCACGACACGCCGCTGGTACCGGCGCAGGCGTAGCAGGTGCAGGTGGTGTCTAGCGGCTGGCGGTCGCTTTTGTGGCGGGCGTTGCGGATTTTCAGGTCGCCAAAACGGCTAAACAGTGTGCCGTTGCGCGCGTTGCGCGTGGGCATGACGCAGTCAAACATATCGATGCCGTTTTGCACCCCGGCCACCAGGTCTTCGGGCGTGCCCACGCCCATCAGGTAGTGCGGCTTGTGTTTGGGCAGCTTGGGGCCGATGTGGTGCAGCAGGCGCAGCATGTCCGCCTTGGGCTCGCCCACCGACAAGCCACCCACGGCAATACCCGGGAAATCCAGCGCCTCCAGCGCCGCCAACGACTCGTCGCGCAGGTGCTCAAACATGCCGCCTTGCACGATGCCAAACAGCGCGTTGGGGTTGTGCAGCCGGGCGAACTCGGTTTTGCAGCGCTCGGCCCAGCGCAGGCTCAGTTCCATGGAGGCGCGCGCTTCGTGCTCGGTGGTGATCTGGCCCTTGGTCTTGGGCTCGACCGACAAATACGGCGTGCATTCGTCAAACTGCATGACGATGTCGGAATTCAGCGTGGTCTGGATTTGCATGCTGACCTCGGGTGTCAAAAACAGCTTGTCGCCGTTGACCGGGGACGAAAACCGCACCCCCTCCTCGCTGATCTTGCGCATGGCGCCCAGGCTCCAGACCTGAAAGCCGCCCGAATCGGTCAGGATGGGCTTGTCCCATTTCTCAAAAGCGTGCAGACCGCCAAATTTTTCAATCACATCCAGCCCGGGGCGCATCCACAGGTGGAAGGTGTTGCCCAAAATGATTTGCGCGCCCATCTCGTGCAGGCTGCGCGGCATAACGCCCTTGACCGTGCCGTAAGTGCCCACCGGCATAAAAATCGGCGTCTCCACCACCCCGTGATTGAGGGTGAGGCGACCCCGGCGGGCGTGGCTGCCCAGGTAGCTGCCGTCGGCAGAGGCGGGGTCGGATTGGAGCAAGTCAAATTTCAGCATGGGTGGATTTTACTTTTTGGAAGAAATTTACATCTCCAGTCGCTTTACTTTATACTTTTCTTTACTTTTTCAAAGCTTGGAGGATTTGTATGTCAGAGATTGCAGAAGTAGAAGCCATCGTGTCCAGCAAAGGCCAAGTCACCCTGCCAGCGGCCATGCGCGCCAAGCTAGGCATCACGGCGGGCTCGCGCATCCATTTTGAACTGCGCGGCAACGAGCTAGTGGTCAAGCCAGAGCTGCCCATGAGCGCTTATTACGGCATGCTCAAAGGCTATGACCTCGGCGACATTGAGCCCGAGAAAGAGCCAGACCGGGAGTTTTGAATGAACGTCGTTGATTCATCCGGCTGGATTGAGTTCTTCCGCGCTGGTGCCAACGGCCCAGTGTTCAAACCCGTGATTGAAGACCGCAACAACCTGCTGGTGCCCACCATCGCACTGTTTGAAGTGCACCGGGTGCTCAGCCGTAGTCTGGACGCCGACTTGGTGAACCGCTGCCTGGACGTGATGCGCCTGGGCCGCGTGCTGGACCTGACCGACGCGCGCGCCGTGGCCGCTGCCCAAATCGCCGCGCGCCACAAACTGGCCATGGCCGACGCGGCAATGTACGCCATGGCGTGCGAATTTGGCGCCACGTTCTGGACGCAGGACGTGGACTACCAAGGGCTCGACGGCGTGCGCTACCAGCCCAAACCAGGCGCCTGAGCCGGGCGCCGGGCAAGGCTGCCGACTCAAGCCAAGTTTTTGCGGAAAAACGCCAGCGTCTTGTCCCAGGCTTTGGCGGCCGCATTGGCGTCGTACTTCAGGTACGCCAGGTTGTTGCTATCGGCCTCCTCGTTGGCAAACGCGTGCTTGGCCTCGTAGCGGTCAAAGGCGTAGGCCACGCCGGCCTCGGTGAGCTTTTGCTCTAAGGCGTCCACCCCGGCAATCGGGAACACATCGTCGTGGATGGCCCAGCTGCCCATGAGCGGCACTTTGATCTTGCTGGCGTCCACATATTCCAGGGGCGGGTAGCCGTACCACACGGCGGCGGCGTCCACCTCGGGCACGAAAACGCTGGACAAGAGCGTCAAAGCGCCGCCCATGCAATAGCCGGTGACGCCTACTTTGGGTGCGCCTGCGGCTTTGAGGAACTGCACCGCACCACGGATGTCTTGGCTGGCTGCGTCGCCAAAGTTCAGGCCGTCCATCAGGTGCTTGGCCTCGTTTTCTTTCAGCGCTAGCTGGCCCTTGTACAAATCAGGCACCAAAGCCTGGTAGCCCTGCTGCGCCAGGCGTTCGGCCACGTGCTTGATCTGCGCGTTCAGCCCCCACCATTCCTGAATGACCACGATGGCCGGCGCCGCGCTGCCCGCAGCGGGTTGCACCAGATAGCCGGTGGCGCTTTGCCCGTCGGGGCGTGTGTAAGTGACCATGGAACCCATATCAAACTCCTTGAAAGTACCGTTAAAAAATCTGAAAAAAAGCATTTAAACCCAGCGCAGCAGCCAAAGCTCAAAACCGCCCCGACAGCAGCGCCCCAAAGCCTGGAGCCCGCGCCTCCAAACCCAGTTGCTTGAGCAGGGACCAGGTGGTGCATACCGCGCTGGACACCACGGGCAGGCCGCTGGCCGCCTCAATCAGCGGAACGGCGGCGAGCGATGGCATTTGCACGCAGGCCGACGCGACGATGGCATCGGCACCCTGCACATTGAGCCGCTTCCAAAGCTCTGCTGGTGCTGCTGGGTCACGGGCGCCCACCAGCAAGTTGTCGGGGATTTCCAGCGACAGGCTGTCGATCACCTCAATGCCTTCGTTCTCCAGGTAGTTGATCACCAACTGGGTCAGGGGTTTCATATAGGGCGCAATGATGGACACTTTTTTGGCGCCCATGGCCTGCAAGCCTTGCACCAAGGCGCCCGCGCTGCTGGTGACCGGAGCGGCCCCGCCATTGGCCACCGTTACCCCGTGCAAGCGCTGCTGCGACACGCGGTGGTAGCCCAGGCCCATGCTCATGATGGCCACCAAGCACGCGTAGGCCATGGCGTCCATGCGCGCGTCGGACAACTCCAGCGCGCAGCGGTCCGAGTCGCGGTCCATGGCGGCCAGTTCTTCGGCCGTCACCTCCATCATGCGCATGCGGCTTGAATGGAAGGTGAAGCGCTCGGGCAGAACGCCCTCGCGGGCACGCAACATGGCGGGAATTTCGGTTTCCATGGTGGTGTTGGAACTGGGAACGATCAGGCCGATGCGGTAGGCAGTTTTCATGGTGGATCGATGATTGCAGTACTTGGAATTGACCGAATTTTGGTGGGCTTTATTCATACCGTCCAATACATAATTCAGATTCATTCATAGCCTAAAGGTATTGATTATGGAAATGCGGCAGTTGCGCTACTTCACCGTTCTGGCCGAGGAATTGAGCTTTACCCGCGCCGCCCACAAGCTGCATGTGTCGCAGCCGCCGCTGAGCTTTCAGATCGCCAGCTTGGAAGAAGAGCTGGGCGCCCGGCTGTTTGAGCGCACCAGCCGCAGCGTGCAATTGAGCGCGGCAGGCGCCGCGTTTTTGCCCCACGCGCGGGCGGTTCTGCAGCGCCTAGAACAGGCACGCACCCAGGTGCGGCAAGTAGCGCAAGGCTTTGAGGGCAGCGTGCACATGGGCTTGGCGGGTTCGCACTTCTGGGGGCCGTTGCCGCGCTTTATCACCGCGTTTCGCCAAAGCCGACCCAAGGTGGATGTGGTCTTGCATGAAATGATGCCGGCCGACCACCTGCAAGCGCTGCACGACGGGGCGGTGGACATCAGCCTCATGCGCAGTCCGACGGAGCACCCCGGCTTGCAGGCGCAGCTGCTCTGGCGCGATCCGGTGGTCGTGGTGCTTCCGCTAAGGCACCCACTTGCCGAGCGCACGCATATCGCCCTGCAAGACTTGCAAACCGAGGCTTTGGTGATGTTGCGCCCGGCCTCTTCGGTCTATGCGCAAAAGGTGTTTGACGCCTGTGTGGCGGCGGGCTTTGTGCCCCGCGTGGTACAGCAAGTCATTGAGGCCCCCGCCATGGTGACCCTGGTGGCAGCCGGCTTGGGCGTGGCGTTGGTGCCCGCCTCGTTGGCAAACATTCACAGCCACGAGGTGGTGCTGCGCCCCTTGACGGACAGCACGCTCAACGGCGACGTGCACGCACTGACCCGCACAGGGGCGGCACAGCCTGCGGCCACGGAGTGTTTGCAAGCCCTGCTTCACTGGGCCCAAAGCCACCCCCTGAACGCGGGCTAGCGCATGCGCCCAAGCGCGGGTTTGCTGAGCTTGAACTTTTTTACGGCGCGGTCGCCCGCGCCAGCAGCATCGCGTCCCCATAGCTAAAAAAGCGGTATTCGCTGGCAATCGCATGCTGGTACAGCGCGCGGATGCGCGCGTATCCGGCAAAGGCGCTCACCAGCATCATCAGGCTGGACTTGGGCAAGTGAAAGTTGGTGACCAGCAGGTCGATCAACTGAAACTGAAAGCCGGGCGTGATGAAGATGGTGGTGTCGCCACGGGCCAGGCCGCTGGCGGCCCAACTTTCCAGCGTGCGCACCGTGGTGGTGCCCACGGCCACCACGCGACCGCCGCGCGCTTTGCAGGCGTCAATGGCGTCTTGCGTGGCTTGGGGCACGTCGTACCACTCGCTGTGCATGCGGTGCTCGGCCAGGTTTTCGGTTTTCACCGGTTGAAACGTGCCCGCGCCCACGTGCAGCGTCACATGCGCTTGCTGCACACCCAGGGCGGCAAGCTGGGCCAGCAAAGCGGCGTCAAAGTGCAGCGCGGCGGTGGGTGCGGCCACGGCACCGGGGTGCTTGGCGAACACGGTTTGGTAGCGCTGGGCGTCTTGGGCAGCGTCGGGGTCCACGCCGTCTTGCTGGCGCGCAATATAGGGCGGCAGCGGAATATGACCGTGGCGCTCCATCAGGGTGTACGGGTCGTCGCCCGCGTCGTTGGATAACACAAAGCGAAACAGCGGCCCCTGCGCGTCAGGCCAACGCCCCAAGAGCGTGGCGCGCAGGCCGTCGGCTTGGCCGGGCGCGCAGTGCAGCGCCACGGTGTCGCCCACGGCGGGCTTTTTGCTCACACGCAGGTGCGCGGCCACCTGGTTGCCGCCGAGCACGCGCTCCACCAGCAATTCCAACTTGCCGCCGGTGGCCTTTTCGCCAAACAGGCGGGCGTTGAGCACTTTGGTGTCGTTAAACACCAGCAGGTCGCCCGCGCGCAGCAGGCTGGGCAGTTCGTGAAAGATGCGGTCCACTGCGACGGCGCCACTGGCATCCAACAGGCGCGCGCCGCTGCGCTGGGGTGCCGGTTGCTGGGCGATCAGGTGTTCGGGCAGGGCGAAATCAAAGTCGCTGAGGGTGTAAGCGGGGGTCATGGTGCTTGAGGGCCGGACGGGCCCGTTCCAAGTGAAGGGTTCGAACAAGAGGAGGTGGATTGTCCCACCCAGGCCACGCACTGGCCGTGGCGGCACAATGCTTGGCATGCCGACCCCAGCGCCCGCCGCCGCGCCACCCTCCACGTCCTTGTCTGCGCCGCAAAAAGCGCTGCACAAACTTGGCCTGTACCGCGACATTGACCTGGCGCTGCACCTGCCGCTGCGTTACGAGGACGAGACCCGCATCGTCAAGCTGCGCGACGCGCGCGAGGGCGATGTGGTGCAAATTGAGGCCCGTGTGGTCGACAGCGAGCTCAGCTTCCGCCCCCGCAAGCAGCTCATCGTGCGGGTGGACGACGGCTCGGACGTGTGCACCCTGCGCTTTTTCAACTTCTACCCGGCGCAGCAAAAGGCGCTGGCCGTAGGCCAGCATATTCGGGCGCGCGGCGAGGTCAAGGGCGGCTCTATGGGCTGGACCATGCTGCACCCCAGCTTTCGCCCCGCTGGGGGCGATTTGCCCAACACCCTCACGCCCATTTACCCCACGGTGACCGGCCTGCCGCAAAGCTATATCCGCAAAGCGGTGCTCAGCGGCCTGGCGCGCGCCGATTTGTCTGACACCTTTGCCCCCGGCGACCTGAGCCCCTTGCCACACGACAGCCGCCAAGGCCTGTGGACGCTGCACGAAGCCCTGGCTTTTTTGCACCACCCGCGCCCCGACGTGTCGGTGGACGCGCTGATGGACCACAGCCACCCAGCCTGGCAGCGCCTGAAGGCCGAAGAACTGCTGGCGCAGCAACTCTCGCAACTGCAGTCGCGGCGTGAGCGCGCGGCGCTGCGGGCGCCGGTGCTGGCCCTGGCACCGGGTGCGGATGCGCTGCACCAGCGCCTGCTGGCGACGCTACCTTTTGCCCTGACCGGCGCCCAAGCGCGGGTGAGCGCCGAGATTGCCTTGGATATGGCCCGTCCGGTGCCCATGCACCGCTTGCTGCAAGGCGACGTGGGCGCGGGCAAAACCGTGGTGGCCGCGCTGGCCGCGACTATTTGTATGGACGCCGGCTGGCAATGCGCGCTGATGGCGCCCACCGAAATTTTGGCCGAGCAGCATTTCCGCAAGCTGCTGGCTTGGCTGGAGCCCCTGGGCATCACCACCGCCTGGCTGACCGGCACGCAAAAGGCCAAAGAGCGGCGCGCCATGCTGGCCCTGATTGAGAGTGGCGAAGCCAAGCTGGTGGTGGGCACGCACGCCATCATCCAGACCAAAGTGCAGTTTCATAATCTGGCGCTGGCGGTGATTGACGAACAGCATCGCTTTGGCGTGGCCCAGCGCCTGGCACTGCGCGGCAAGCTACAACACGAGGGCATGGAGCCGCATTTGCTGATGATGACGGCCACGCCCATTCCGCGCACCCTGGCCATGAGCTACTACGCCGATCTGGACGTGTCCACCCTGGACGAGTTGCCGCCCGGGCGCACGCCCATCGTCACCAAGGTGGTCCATGAGGCGCGCCGCCACGAAGTGATCGAGCGCATCCGCGCCCAGGTAGCCAAAGGCCGCCAGGTGTATTGGGTCTGCCCGCTGATCGAGGAAAGCGAGGCGCTGGACCTGAGCAACGCCACGGAAACCCACGCCGAAATCAGCGCCGCGCTGCAATCGCCCGACGCCACGTTCACCGTGGGCCTGCTGCATTCGCGCCTGGCACCTGACGAAAAAAAGGCGGTGATGGCCGAGTTTGTGCAGGGCCGCACCGCCGTGCTGGTCAGCACCACGGTGATTGAGGTGGGTGTGGACGTGCCCAACGCCTCGCTGATGGTGATAGACCACGCCGAGCGCTTTGGGCTGAGCCAGTTGCACCAGTTGCGCGGGCGCGTGGGGCGCGGCGCGGCGGCGTCGGCCTGCGTGCTGCTGTATGCGACCGGCGACGCGCCACGCCTGGGCGAGGCCGCGCGCGAGCGCCTCAAAGCCATGGCCGAGACCAACGACGGCTTTGAGATCGCCCGGCGCGACCTGGAGATTCGCGGCCCCGGCGAGTTTTTGGGCGCGCGCCAATCCGGCGACGCCATGCTGCGCTTTGCCGACCTGGCCACCGACGACGCCATCCTGGACTGGGCCCGCCGCGAAGCCCCTTTGTTGCTGGACCGCCACCCGGCGCTGGCGCACAAACACGTGCAGCGCTGGATGGGCACCAAGGCGGAGTTTTTGAAGGCCTGAAATGCCGCGTGCGTGATAGTGCGTGCGTGATAGTATTACCTGCTCTTACTTTTCATCCGCCACGCTGCGGCCCCAGCTATGCAACCCACCATCACCAGCAAAGGCCAGATCACCATCCCGCGCGACTTGCGGCGCCACTTTGGCTTGCATACCGGCACGGCGGTGTGTTTTGAAATTGAGGGCGACCACATCGCACTGCGCCCGGCGCCCGCCGCGCGCGATGTGGCCGCCTCGGGCTTTGGGCTGATTCGCAGCCACCGCCCGGCGGTGCCGGCCGACTTTGATGCAGCCAGCCTGGCACAAGAGCCGTGATTGGCCTGGACACCAATGTGCTGGCGCGCTATTACGTAGCCAGCGACGACGCGCCCACACAGCAGCAAAGCCTGGCCGCCAAGGCCTTGATCGACAGCGGGCAGCGCCTGTTTGTGGCCAAAACCGTGCTGCTGGAGCTGGAATGGGTGCTGCGCGGCTACTACAAAAGCCCGGTGGCTGACGTGGTGGCGGTGCTGGAGCACCTGCTCGCCCTGCCCAATGTGGAGCTAGAAGACCGCCAAGCCTGCCAGTGGGCCACCACGGCGCTGCGCGAGGGCTTTGACTTTGCCGACGCGCTGCACCACGCCTCCTACCGCCAATGCGCCAGCGTGGCCACCTTTGACGACAAAAAATTCGCCCAGCGCGCCACGGCGAAAGCCTGGAAGCCCCCGGTGAAGCTAATGAAACCGGTGAAAGACCCCACCCCATGACCCTGACCGAACTCAAATACATAGTCGCCGTGGCGCGCGAGCGGCATTTTGGCAAGGCAGCAGACGCCTGTTTTGTGTCGCAGCCTACGCTGTCGGTGGCGGTGAAAAAGCTCGAAGAAGAGCTGGATGTGAAGCTGTTCGAGCGCAGCGCCAACGAGGTGACGGTCACGCCGCTGGGCGAAGAAATCGTGCGCCAAGCGCAAAGCGTGCTGGAGCAGGCCGCCAACATCAAAGACATTGCCAAACGCGGCAAAGACCCGCTGGCCGGCGCTCTGAAGCTGGGCGTGATTTACACCATCGCGCCCTACCTGCTGCCCGACCTGGTGCGCCAGGTGATCACCCGCACGCCGCAAATGCCGCTCATGCTGCAAGAAAACTTCACCGTCAAACTGCTGGAAATGCTGCGCACCGGCGAGATCGACTGCGCCATCCTGGCCGAGCCTTTCCCCGACGCGGGTCTGGCGATTGCGCCCCTCTACGACGAGCCGTTTTTTGCCGCTGTGCCGCGCGACCACCCGCTGGCCCAACACAGCAGCGTGAGCGCCGACGCACTCAAGAATGAGACCATGCTGCTGCTGGGCAACGGCCATTGTTTTCGTGACCATGTGCTCGAAGTCTGCCCCGAGTTCGCGCGCTTTTCCAGCAACGCCGAAGGCATTCGCAAGAGCTTTGAGGGCTCGTCACTAGAGACCATCAAACACATGGTGGCCGCGGGTATGGGCATCACCCTGGTACCGCGCCTGAGCGTGCCCGAAGGCGCGCTGCTGCCCAAGAAGCGGGGCAAGGACGACGCCTTTGTCAAATACCTGCCGGTGCAGGACGACAAGGGCGCCCCGCCGCCCACCCGGCGCGTGGTGCTGGCCTGGCGGCGCAGCTTTACCCGCTACGAAGCCATTGCCGCGCTGCGCAACGCGGTCTACGCCTGCGCGCTGCCGGGTGTGACCCGTTTGTCTTAGAAATCGGCGACACAATGAACCGCCGGGGGACACAAAGCGCATACCAATGACACGCATTTTTGACAACATCGACCAAGATCTGCTCACCACCTTGCGTGGCACCATGCAGATTTCGCAGCGGGCGGACTTTTGTGTGGGCTACCTAAATTTACGTGGTTGGCAAGCGATTGACGATTTGGTGCAGCCCTGGAACCCGGAAATCGGCCAGGTATGCCGCGTGTTGGTCGGTATGCAGCGCCCCCCGGCCGATGAAATCCGCGCCTTGTACCGCCAGACAGCGGACGGCGATTGGCTTGACAACGCCACCGCCAGCCGCATGAAGATGCAGTTTGCCGCCCACCTGCGCGAGCAAATCACCTTGGGAATCCCCACTGGCAGTGACGAAGCGGGCCTGCGCCGTTTAGCGCGGCAGCTCCGCGCCAAGCAACTGGTGGTGAAACTGTTTTTGCCCTACCCCTTGCACGCCAAGTTGTATCTGCTCTTTAGAGATGACATCAATAACCCGATCACCGGCTTCGTGGGTAGTAGCAACTTGACCTTGTCGGGGCTGTCCAAACAAGGCGAACTCAATGTGGATGTGCTGGACCATTTGGCTACGGACAAGCTCACACGGTGGTTCGACGCCCGTTGGGGCGACCGTTGGGCGCTGGACGTGTCTGAAGACCTTGCCACCATCATCGAGACCAGTTGGGCGCGTGAAGACACCATTCCCCCGCACCACATCTACCTGAGCATGGCCTACCACCTGAGCACCGAGGCGCGTGCCGGCTTAAGCCAGTTCCGCCTGCCGGGGCGCTTTGAACAAGAGCTGTTCGAGTTTCAAAAGAGCGCGGTCAAAATTGCAGCGCGGCATCTGCACCGCCGTGGCGGGGTGATGATTGGCGATGTGGTGGGCCTGGGCAAAACCATCATGGCCACCGCACTGGCGCGCATGTTTGAAGACGATATGGGCTATGAAACCCTCATCATCTGCCCCAAAAATCTGGAGACCATGTGGGAGGGCTACCGCACGGGCTACGGCTTGCGTGGCATGGTGTTGCCCGTGTCACAGGTCACCAAAAAGCTGCCCGACCTTAAGCGCTACCGCTTGGTGCTCATCGACGAAAGCCACAACCTGCGCAACCGCGAAGGCCGCCGCTACAAAGCCATTGCGGACTACATCAAGAGCTGTGATGCCAAAGTCATCTTGCTCACCGCCACGCCTTACAACAAGACCAAGAGCGACCTGTCATCCCAACTGCGCTTGTTTATTGACGAGCGGGCCAATATTGGCATCCGGCCAGAGCGCTTCATGCGCAAGAACGCCATGAGCGAAGCCGAGTTCGAACGCAAGCACCAATGCAAAGTCAATTCCATACTTGCCATAGAAAAGAGCGACGAGTTTGACGATTGGCGCGAGCTCATTCGCCTCTACATGGTGCGCCGCACGCGCAGCTTCATCGTTCAGCACTACACGGCTGCCGACGACAAGGGCAGGCGCTACATCACGGGCAAAGACGACGAAAAGCGCTATTTCCCTGTGCGCAAACCGGTGTCGCTCACCTTTGCCGTCAACGACGCGGACCCGGCGGACCGCTACGCCCATCTTTACTCGCCCCACGTGGTGGACCAAATCAACGCGCTCCACGTACCACGCTACGGCTTGGGCTTGTACCTTGATCCCACCGCTGAGAAAACCGCTTCCCCCGCCGAACGCAAGCACATTGAAAACCTGGGACGCGCGGGCAAGCGCTTGATGGGGTTTTGCCGAACCAACCTGTTCAAGCGACTCGAATCAAGCGGCTTTTCTTTTTTGCAGTCGATAGACCGGCATATTCTGCGCAACCAGATCTACTTGTACGCCATTGAAAACGGGCTGGACTTGCCAGTGGGAGTTTTAGACGCAGGCCTGCTGGACTTGGAGCGCGTGGACGAAGATGCCGACGGCATGGAAGGCGACCAAGAAGACCTGCTGGACGGCCTGGTAGACGCTGTACCGCAGCTTGACGCGGTGCCCGACGCCCTGGCGCGGGCCAAGGCGGTGTACGAACAATACGCCGGGCCATTCAAAAAGCGCTTCAAGTGGATTCGACCCAGTCTATTTAAGGCTGGCTTGGCGCAAGACCTTGCCCAAGACACCCAAGCACTGCGTGAACTGCTGGCCCACCAAGGCCCCTGGGAGGCCGCCAAGGACCACAAGCTACAAGCCTTTTTGCAACTGGTGACAAAAACCCATGGCAAAGACAAGGTGCTGCTGTTCACCCAATTTGCCGACACCGCTCGCTACCTGGCGCGTGAGGCCCGCGCCGCAGGCATCACCCATGTGGAGGTGGCCACGGGTGCCAGCATAGACCCCTACGCGCTGGCATGCCGCTTTTCGCCAAGGTCTAACCAAAAGACAGTGGCTAAGGCGGACGAGGTACGGGTGTTGATTTGTACCGACGTCTTGTCCGAAGGGCAAAACCTGCAAGACAGCAATGTGGTGGTGAACTTCGACCTGCCCTGGGCCATCATCCGGCTCATTCAACGCGCCGGCCGCGTAGACCGCATTGGCCAAAAGGCCGAAGAGATTTTTTGCTACTCAATCCTGCCCGCCGAGGGCGTGGAGCAACTGATTCAGTTGCGCTCGCGTATCCGCCAGCGCTTACAAGAGAACGCCGAAGTGGTGGGCACCGACGAAGCATTTTTTGACGACGAAGAAGCCAGCACCATACGCCACCTCTACACCGAACAACAAGGCGTGCTGGACGACGCGGACGATGAAGTGGACCTGGCCTCCTACGCCTGGCAAGTGTGGAAGCAAGCCACCCAAGACAACCCGGAGCTAGCCCGCGCCATAGAGGCTTTGCCCCCTGTGGTGTACAGCGCCAAAAGCTTTAGCCTAGACAGTGCGCGCTTTGCGCAGCTAGGCCTTGATGCGGCCAAAGGCGGCGCGCTGGTGTACGTAAAGTCCCCCGAAGGCAACGACCACTTGGCGTGGGTGGGGCCTAACGGCAAGACGGTGACCGAATCCCAATTCACTGTGCTGCGCGCAGCCGAGTGCGCGCCCGGCACTCCCGCAGTGGCCCGAGCCGACCACCACCACGACTGGGTGGCCGTTGGCCTGCAACTGGCAGCCAGCCAAGACAAGGCCGTAGGCGGAGGCTTGGGCCGCCCCAGCAGCCCGCGCAGGCGCGCCTATGAACGCCTCAAACCCTACGCCACGGCGCAATTGAAAACCCTGTTCCGCGACGACGAGCTAGAGCGCGCCTTGGACGACATGTACCAACGCCCCCTGCTCGAAACCGCCGCCGACATGCTCAACCGCCTGATGCGCGGCGGCGTAAATGACGACGAACTGGCGCAAGCAGTCAAGTCCTTGCGTGAAGACGGGCGCCTGACCTACACCGAAGACGACACCGCCTTGCGCGAGCCGCGCGTGGTGTGCTCCATGGGCTTGGTGCCAGCTGCCTAATGCCTATGTCGCAGCACACCATTCCGTCAGCAGAAACACTGGAAGTCGAGTTCAAAAGCGACCGCGATTGCCTGAATGATGACGACCTGATCGAAGCACTTATCTGCCTCGCCAATGCCAACGGCGGCACCTTGTATTTAGGGGTGGAAAACGATGGCAGCGTCACCGGCCTGCATACCACCCGCCCGGCCAGTATTGCAGGGCTGGCCGCGCTGGTTGCGAACCGCACCGTGCCGCGCTTGCAAGTGCAGGTGCAAGAGATCCACACGCCGTCAGGCCGCGTCGCCGCCATGGCAGTGCCGCAGTGCTCGGACATCATTGCCCGATCCGACGGCTTGGTAAAGCGCCGCCGCATCGGCGGCAAGGGCCAACCCGAGTGCGTGCCCTTCTTGCCCAGCGAATACACCAGCCGCCGCGCCGACTTCCGCTTGGTGGACATGTCAGCCGAGCCGGTGGCCGATGCCACCCTCGCCGACTTTGACCCCCTGCAACGTGCGCGCCTGCGCTCCATCATTGCCAACAACCCTCGCAGCGACAAGTCCTTGGTGGGGCTGAACGATGAACAGTTAGACGGCGCGCTCTCCCTCACCATCACACGCGCTGGCGTGCGCCAGCCCACCTTGCTGGGCCTGTTGCTGATCGGCAGCACCGACAGCTTGCGCCGCCTGGTGCCCACGCACGAGGTGTTGTTTCAGGTGCTTGATGGGACCCAAGTCAAGGTAAACGAAGGCTCTCGTGCCGCGCTGATTGAAGTGGTGGAGTGGCTGGACTTGCTCTCACGCGGCGTCAATACCGAGCAAGAATTTAACGAAGGGCTGTTCCGCATCGGCATAGCCCGGGTGGAAGTAGACGCCCTGCGTGAAGCCATCAATAACGCACTCGTCCACCGCGACTACGCCCGCCGTGGCCCGGTGCGCGTGTGCTGGCAAAAGAACGAGCTCATCATCAGCAACCCCGGCGGCTTTGTAGATGGCGTGAGCCTGGCGAACCTGCTGACCACCGAACCCCGCCCGCGCAACCCCGCGCTGGCCGACGCCTTTAAGCGCTTAGGCCTGGTGGACCGCACAGGCCGCGGTGTGGACATGATCTACACCAGCATGCTGCGCTTTGGCCGCCCCGCGCCCGACTATGCGCAGTCCATGGCCGATCTGGTCAAGCTCAGCATCAGCACCGAGCCCGCCGACTTGGCCTTTGTGCGCATGGTGCTTCAAGAAGAGGCGCGCCAGAAGAGCGCCTTACCGGTAGAAACCCTGTTGGTGCTGACGGCTCTGCGCGAAGCGCGTCGGCTCAGCGCAGCCGACATTGCTGTGCAACTGCAATGCAGTGCGCCCCAAGCGACGGGTTTGATGGAGGCCTTGGCAGAAAGTGGATTGGTGCGTGCCCACAGCAGCGGCAGAAGTCGACAATTTACGCTGAGCCCGGCGGTCTACCGCACTCTGGGGCAAAAGGCTGAATACGTACGACAAGCGGCGTTTGAGCCAATACAACGCGTACAAATGATCAAAAACTACCTCAAAGAAAATGGCCAGATTCGCCGCCAGGACGCGGCCGACCTGTGCCAACTGGCACCCCGCGAGGCTGGCGCCGTGCTGGAGCGCATGGTCAAAAACGGTGAAATAGTGCTCCACGGCGTACGCAAAACCGCCTATTACACCCTGCCACCCAAGAGCACGGTTTAAGCGGTTTATGACGCTTTATGACGCTTTATGACGGCGCACTCGTTTGTAAGTTATTGAAAAATAAGGAGATTTATAAAAATGTCGATAACTTATGACGCAAGCCACCCGCACCGGCAAAAAGGTCAATGATGGCCAAACTCGACTTCCCCGCCTTTGAAAAGCACCTCGCCGCCTTCGACTTTGTTCGCCTGTTCATCGACATGCTGGGCTGGAACCGCGCCAGTGCGCAGGCAAGTTGGAGTGACGACGCAGCAGGCGAAACCACCTTCGCCCGCCGCACCGTGGCAGAGTTGGGCGGCGTGGTCGCCATCCAGGTGGTGATGGACGCGGGCTGGCCCGACGAGCAGCAGCGCATGCGCGTGTGGAAGCACATTGCCAGCAGCCACGCCGAAAACCTACTCATCTTCACCGACCAAAGAAGCGGCGCCGGCATGAGCCAGTGGTACTGGGTAAAGCGCGACAAACACCCCGACACCGGCAAACCCCGCCTCACATCGCGCCGCCACGAATACTTCAAAGGCCAGCCCGTCGATCTGTTTGCCAGCAAGCTCCAAGCCATGGTGGTGGAGCTGTCTGAGCTGGACGCATCCGGTCGCCTGCCCGTGCTGGAGGCCGCGCGCCGCATAGCCGCTGCGCTGGACGTCGAGAAAACCACCAAAAAATTCTTTGCCGCCTACCAGCAGCAGCACCTGGCGCTGCTGGAGCACATCCACGGCATTGACAACGAGCGCGACAAACGCTGGTACGCCAGCGTGCTGCTCAACCGCCTGATGTTTGTCTGGTTTTTGCAGAAAAAAGGCTTTTTGCAAGACCAAACTGGCAGCCCGCGCTTTGACTACCTGCGCGAGCAGCTACACCACAGCGCGCAACGCGGCGACAACCGTTTCTATGGCGAGTTTTTGGCCGCCCTGTTTTTTGAAGCCTTTGCCAAGCCCGAGGCCGACCGCAGCCCCGCCGCCTTGGCGCTGACCGGGCGCATCCCCTACCTCAACGGCGGCTTGTTTTTGCCCCACAAGCTGGAGCTGGACGCCGACCACGCCCTGCGCCTTGGCAAAACTTTGCATGTGGCAGACGCCGCCTTCAAAGGCGTCTTTGAGCTGTTTGCCAGCTTCACCTGGCACCTGGACGACACGCCCGGCGGCGATGCAGACGAGATCAACCCCGACGTGCTGGGCTACATTTTTGAGAAATACATCAACCAAAAAGCCTTTGGCGCCTACTACACCCGGCCCGAGATCACCAGCTATCTGGCCGACCGCAGCATCCACCAGCTCATTTTGGAGCGCGTGTACGAGCCCGCCATGCCCGAGTTGGGCCTCAAAGAAATCAAGTTCGCCACCGTGTCCGACCTGCTGGCCCGCATGGACGCACGCACCGCGCTCAAGCTGGTCAACACGGTGCTGCCCAGCATCACCATCCTGGACCCGGCGGTGGGCTCGGGCGCGTTTTTGGTGGCCGCGCTCAAAAGTCTCATCAACGTCTACTACGCCGTGGTGGGCCGCGCCGAACTGGGTGCCAGCGCCGAGCTGGACAAGTGGCTCAAAGCCATCAGAAAAAACCACACCAGTGTGGGCTACTACATCAAACGCCGCATCGTCACCGACAACCTGCACGGCGTGGACATCATGGAAGAGGCCTGCGAAATCGCCAAACTGCGCCTGTTTTTGTCCATGGTGGCCAGCGTGCGCCGGGTGGAAGACCTGGAACCCCTGCCCAATATCGACTTCAACATCTTGCCCGGCAACTCGCTGGTGGGGCTGATGCGGGTGGACGCTCAGCACTTTGATCGCAAAAACACAGCCATGACACAAATGAGCCTGTTTGCAGAAACGCAGGCTCGCTCATTCACACAACTCTTAGTCGAAAAAAATCGTCAGCTTGATACCTATCGCCACCACGCTGACCGACTTGGGAAGACGGTTGATTTGAGAGGCCTGCGAGACGGAATTGATGCAGAGATGCGCAGCGCCAATGTCGTGATGAACGAAATGCTGAGGGACGAATTTGAGAAATACGGTATCAAGTTTGAACAGGCCACATGGGATGCTGCAAAAAGAACCCTTGGCAAACCCAAAAAGCGGCTCGTTGAGCGGGCGGATATTGATGCACAAACCCCTTTCCACTGGGGCTATGTGTTTGACGACATTGTGCAAAAGCGCGGCGGCTTTGACATTATTTTGGCCAACCCGCCGTGGGAAGTGTTCAAGCCCCAGGCCAAAGAGTTTTTTGCCGAGTATTCCGACGTGGTCAGCAAAAACAAAATGACCATCAAAGAGTTTGAAAAAGAACAAGCCACCCTGCTGCAAAACGCCGAAGTGCGCGCGGCGTGGCTGGCGTATGAGAGCCGGTTTCCGCACATGAGCCAGTGGTTTCGCGCCGCACCCGAGTTCAAGCACCAAAGCGCCGTGGTGGGCGGCAAAAAAACGGGCAGCGACATCAACCTCTACAAACTGTTTGTGGAGCGCAGCTTTCACCTGCTGCGCGCGGGCGGCCACTGCGGCATCGTTATTCCCAGCGGCATTTACACCGATCTGGGGGCCAAGGGCCTGCGCGATTTGCTGTTTGGTCAGACGCAGATTGAGGGCCTGTTTTGCTTTGAAAACCGCAAAGAGATTTTTGAAGGCGTACACCGCAGCTTCAAGTTCGTCGTACTCACCTTTCAAAAAGCTTCCACAGCCCGCTTGCAAACGGCAGGCGAGCGCAACGCCAGTGCCCCGCCCGACGACCTGCTGGCCGCGCAGGCCGTAGAAGCGCAAGGCGGCGCCACCGGCACCGCGCGATTTCCGGCGGCCTTTATGCGGCACGACGTGGCCGATCTAGACCACTTTCCGCACGAGGGCGCGCTGTGGCTGGAGGTAGAACTCATCAAGCGCCTGTCACCCGACAGCCATTCGGTGATGGAATTTAAGCAGATCAGCGAATTGGGCATTGCCGAGAAGCTGACGAAATTCACCCCACTCGGAAAGTGGGGCAAGGGCGATCCCCTATCGATTTCACGTGAATTTATGTCTTCGGAAGATCACCCCTTGTTCAACCACGACGGCCAAGGCCTGGTGGTTTGGGAGGGCAAGATGATGGGCCAGTTTGATGGCCGGCTAGAAAAACCAAAGTGGTGGATTTCTGAAGAGAAATTCAAAACCACCCGGTTTTTCCCGCGTGACGACTGGCATCACTACCGTATTGCAATTCGACGCATTGCACGCAACACGGACGAGCGAACACTTTTTTGCACCGTCCTGCCGCCGAACTCGGTCGTCGTGCATTCGCTGTTTGTAAATGTGGACAAGATACTTGATCCGCAAAGCAGCTTGTATCTGTGTGCCGCACTGAATTCGTTCGTCGTAGATTATTTCATTCGGCAGCAAGTGACTTCCAACGTCAGCCAGTTTGCAATTCACCTACTTCCGGTGCCGAGACCTGTTGCAAGTGATGCTGCCTTTCGGACAGTTGTCAGCCGCGCCGCCCGCCTTATCTGCACCACCCCTGAGTTCGACGCCCTCGCCCTGTCCGTAGGCCTCACAGGCCACCAAGACGGCGCCACCGACCCCACCGAGCGCGCCAGACTCCGCGCCGAGCTAGACGGCCTGGTGGCCCACCTCTACGGCCTGAGCGAGGAAGAGTTCACCCACATTCTGGGCACTTTTCCGCTGGTGGCGCAGCCGGTGAAGGTGGCTGCGCACAATGCCTACCGCGATGTTGAACGAGGGTTAATCAAATGATGCTGGATTCCATCAAGATCAAAAACTTCAAGGCTGTGCGCGACTCTGGCACGGTAGTACGCTCCATCTGAAGTGAAAGGTTCACCATGGGCATAGAAACACTCAGCGATGAAAGAATAGTTCAGCTACTTGCTTTGCCAAAAAAGGTTGAAAACCCGCAGTCGCGCGAAAAAGCAGAAGGCAAGCACACGCGACGTGACTACCGCGTAGTCAGCAAAGACGGCGCGCACCGGTTCACTCTGTTTACCCGCCAAAGCACCAAAATTGCCAACGGGTTCAGCGCGGGCTTGCTGTGGCATGCCAAGTCTGGGGAGGATGTGATTTTGCTGCGATGCAATGGCAGCGACCACCCACATCCCAATGTGCTGGAGCGCCAGCGGATTGAATACCGCTGTCATGTGCACCTGTTGACGGAGCGGTACCTACTGGCGAATCGGAAGGGGGAAGGGTTTGCTGAAGTTACAGAGGCCTACAACACCCTATCAGGTGCTTTGCACGAGTTGGTGCACAGGGCCAATATAGAGGGTTTAACGACCGATGCCGATGGACCGCAGACCCCGGACCTATTTGGAGATTCAAAATGAACGCAACCGATATGCAAGCGACTCTCTGCAAAGCACTATGCGGCAGTGTGACGGTGCACGCGCGTGGCGACGCACTATGGCAGATAGATACGCCTTGGACTTTTCCTGACGGTGATGGCTATTCGATTTATGTGTCGCAGGCACCAGCGGGAGGATTGCGCATCAGCGATCAGGGCTTGACGATGATGCGCCTGAGCTATGAGAACGATATTTCCAAGTTGCGAGAAGGCACACGGGGGCGTTTGCTGACCCAAGTGCTGGCGGATGCGGGCTTGTCTGAGGAAGATGGGGAGTTTTATCTTGATTCGACGACAGACAACTTAGGCACGAGTGTGATGCGCATTGGGCAGGCGTTAACACGGGTTCATGATTTGACGTTTTTGAACCGTCTGCGCGTGGAGAGTACGTTTTACGAAGATTTGCGAGAGAAATTGCAGACGGTGGTGGGTGCTGAGCGCTTGACGGAGGGCTATGTGGTACCAGGCGTAGCCAACGCACGTGACTATCCGGTCGATTACTTTGTAATGGGTGGGGCAGCGCCTTTGTATTTGTTTGGCGTGCCAAACCGAGACAAGGCTCGTCTTGCCACCATCATCTTGCAGCACTTGACGCGCGCGGGCCAGGATTTCAACTCCATGGTGGTTTTTCAGAATGCTGCCGACTTGCCGCGCGCCGATCTGGGGCGGCTCATGAATGCTGCCAACGACATGATTGATTCGCTAGACGCAACCGACGACTTTGAACGCAAGCTGTTGCGGAGGGTCAACTAGGCACGATGGACTTCCCCGCTCACACCCGGCAACTCGCCCTCTACCTCGACCTCATCCGCTGGAGCCGCCCGGCCGGCTGGCTGCTGCTGCTGTGGCCCACGCTCAGCGCCTTGTGGCTGGCGGCTGGCGGCTTTCCGGGTTGGCATTTGCTTACCGTGTTCACCCTGGGCACGGTGCTGATGCGCAGCGCGGGCTGCTGCATCAACGATGTGGCCGACCGCGACTTTGACCGGCATGTGCAGCGCACCGCCCAGCGCCCAATCACCAGCGGGCGGGTGTCGGTGCGGGAAGCTTTGGCTTTGGGCGCGGTGCTGGCGCTGCTGGCGTTTGGCTTGGTGCTCACCACCAACGCCGCCACCATCGCCTGGTCGTTTGCCGCGCTGGCGGTGGCGGTGGTGTACCCATATGCCAAGCGCGTGGTGGCCATGCCGCAGGCGGTGCTGGGGGTGGCGTTTAGCTTTGGCATTCCCATGGCGTTTGCGGCGGTCACTGGTGCGGTGCCGCCGGTGGCGTGGCTGTTGCTGCTGGGCAATCTGTTCTGGGTGCTGGCCTATGACACCGAATACGCCATGGTGGACCGGGAGGACGACTTGCGCATTGGCATCAAAACCTCGGCCATCACCTTGGGGCGCTGGGACGTGGCGGCCATCATGGGCTTTTACGCCGCCTACCTGGCGGTCTGGGGCGCGGTGCTTTCAGCCTCGGCCTTGAAAACCTACTGGCTGCTCGGGCTGGCAGTTGCGGGGGCGCAAGCGCTGTGGCACTTTGGCCTGATTCGCAGCCGCAGCCGCGACGGCTGCTTCAAGGCCTTTCGCCTGAACCACTGGCTTGGCTTTGCGGTGTTTGCCGGGATTACGCTGAGCGTTTAGCCCGGCGCGGGCCAAGCGGGTTCAAACGCCGAGTATTCGCGCCAGCCGCACCATCACGCCCTGAATCCAAGGCGCCACATAGCGCAGCCGGGGCCGCGCCGCTTCGCTGGCCTGGACGATTTTGGCGACGATGGAGTCGGTGCTGCGCGCTTCCACAAAGGCAAAGGTGCGCTTTTCTTTGGCCTTCATGGCCTCGGCCTGGCCGTAGAAGTAGGACGTCTCATTCATCCACGCGTATTTGCTGTCGCTCATCTGCTGGTTAAAACCGGTGTGGATGGCGCCGGGCTCAATCACCGCCACCTGCACGCCTTTGCCCAGCTGGTCCATCTCGGCGCGCAGTCCGGCGGCAGCCGCAGACAGGGCGAACTTGGTCATGGAGTACGGCATCAAAAACGGCATGGGCAGGCGCCCGGCAATCGAGCTGACAAAGAGCACCGTGCCCCGTTGGCGCGCAATCATGCCGCGCAGCGCCACTTGCGTGAGCGCCAGCGTGCCAAACACATTCACCTCAAACACCCGGCGAATGCGCTCCATGTCCACCTCGGCCAGCGAGCCCGATTCGCCCATGCCCGCGTTGTTGATCAGCACGTCCACCGGCCAGTCCAGCACCTGCGCGCGGTCGGAAGCGTCAGTGATGTCGAGCTTGTGCACTTCTAGCGCCACGCTGCGCCGGGCTGCTTCAGCGCGCAGTTCGTCGGCCTGGGCCAGGCTGAAGGTGGCGGCCAGCACGCGGTGGCCGCGTGCGGCCAGGGCGAAGGCGGCGTCACGGCCAATGCCGGTGCCCGCGCCGGTGATGAGAATGGTTTTTTTCATGGGATCAATGTCTGCAAAACTGGTGAACGGTCTGTTATGCCTAAAAAAACAAGACCCACCGCGCGGGGCCTGAAGGGCTTGGCGGGGTGGGTCTGGCGGGCGGTGCCCCGGCAAACGGGGCATCGAAAGGGCTTACTTGGCCTTTAAGCACTCGCTCATGAAAGTTTTGCGCTCTTCGCCCTTGAGCTCTTTGGTCTTGGCGTCGGCGTTGCAGGTCTTCATCTTGTTTTGCTGTGGCGTTCCCGACGTAGCAGCAGAGGCTGCATCGGCGACCTTGGCGCTCAGGCACTCGCTCATGAACTTTTTGCGCTCTTCGCCTTTAAGTTCTTTCGTCTTGGCGTCGGCGTTGCAGCTGCCCATCTTGTTTTGCTGGTCGGTGGCGGCGTGGGCGCTGCCCATTGCCATCGCCAAGCCCAGGCCCAAAGAAATCAATACAAAAACTCGCTTCATATATCCCCCATGGAAAAAAATGAGCCTTGCCCCAGTGGGCCGGCCCGCGCACAGACTATTCCGCGCGCTGGCGCAAGCATACAAGGTGCCAGTGAACGCTCGTTCACCAAAGCTTGCGGGACCGCGTCGCCAAGTCCCCTGTCGCCCTACCGCCGCCCAACGCCGTCCGCCGCCGTGCACCAGGGGCCACCGTAAAATCGCGCCCCATGCTTTCTGTCAAAACCGAACTCCTCCACGCGCTGGCCACCGCCCTCGAAACCCTGATGCCCGGCGCGGGCGCCAAAGCCGCTTTGGAGTCACCCAAGGTCGCCGCCCATGGCGACTTTGCCACCACCGCCGCCATGCAGTTGGCCAAGCCCCTGCAACGCAACCCGCGCCAAGTGGCCGAGCAATTGATTCAGGCCCTGCAGGCGCAAAGCGCGGTATCGCAATGGGTGGACGCTCTGGAAATTGCAGGTCCCGGTTTTATCAACATCCGCCTCAAGCCCGCAGCCAAGCAAGAAGTGGTGCGCGAGGTGTTGGCCGCAGGCGCCCAGTTTGGGCAACAAGCCTCCAACGGCCAGCAGTTGCTGGTGGAATTTGTCTCGGCCAACCCCACCGGCCCGCTGCACGTGGGCCACGCCCGCCAGGCGGCGCTGGGCGACGCCATTTGCAATTTGTACGCCGCGCAAGGCTGGCAGGTCTACCGCGAGTTTTATTACAACGACGCCGGAGTACAAATCAACACCCTGGCCACCAGCACCCAGTTGCGCGCCCAGGGCGTGCAGCCCGGCGACCCGCTGTGGCCCGAGGCCTCGTACGCCGGCGACTACATCGCCGACATCGCCGCCGACTTTTTGGCTGGCAAAACCGTGGCGGCTGACGACCGCAGCTATACCGCCAGCGGCGACGTGAATGACCTGGACGGCATGCGCGAATTTGCCGTGGCCTATTTGCGCCGCGAGCAAGACCTGGACTTGCAGGCCTTTGCCCTGAAATTTGACAACTACTACCTGGAAAGCAGCCTCTACACCAGCGGCCGCGTGGACGCCGCCGTAGATGCCCTGGTGGCAGCGGGCAAAACCTTTGAAAAAGACGGCGCGCTGTGGCTGCGCTCCACCGACTACGGCGACGACAAAGACCGCGTCATGAAAAAAGGCGACGGCAGCTACACCTACTTTGTGCCCGACGTGGCCTACCACCTGGCCAAGTGGGAGCGCGGCTTTAGCAAGGTCGTCAACATCCAGGGCACCGACCACCACGGCACGATTGCACGCGTGCGCGCCGGGCTGCAAGCGGCGTCCGAATTTCACCACCTGGGCATTCCGGTGGGCTACCCCGACTATGTGTTGCACACCATGGTGCGGGTGATGCGCGGCGGCGTGGAGGTCAAAATCTCCAAGCGCGCGGGCAGCTACGTCACCCTGCGCGACCTGGTGGAGTGGACCAGCAAGGACGCGGTGCGGTTTTTCTTGCTCTCGCGCAAGCCCGACACCGAATACACCTTTGACGTGGATCTGGCCGTGGCCAAAAACAACGACAACCCGGTGTACTACGTGCAATATGCCCACGCGCGCATTTGCTCGGTGCTGGCGGCCTGGGGCGGCGAGCGGGAGACGCTGGGCGGCGTGGACTTGTCGCCCTTGACGAGCCCGCAAGCGCAAGCGCTCATGCTGCTGCTGGCCAAGTACCCCGAGATGCTGACGGCCGCCGCCCACGACTTTGCGCCGCACGATGTGACTTTTTACCTGCGTGAGCTGGCCGCCTGCTACCACAGCTATTACGACGCCGAGCGCATTTTGGTGGACGACCTGGCGGTCAAGCTGGCGCGTCTGGCCCTGGTGGCTGCCACGGCGCAGGTGCTGCACAATGGCCTGGCGGTGCTGGGCGTGAGCGCGCCGTCAAAGATGTAATGCACAGGGGAACACAATGAACAATCAGCGCGGCGGTACGATTTTGGGCTTTGTTTTGGGCTTGGTGGTCGGCCTGGGCATAGCGCTGGGGGTGGCGGTTTACGTCACCAAGGTGCCGCTGCCCTTTATGAGCAAGGGCGTGACCCGTGGCGCCGACCAAAGCGATGCGGAAAGCAAAAAGAACAAAGACTGGGACCCCAATGCGCTTTTGAACGGCAAACCGGCGGCCAAAGCTTTGCCCCCGCAGGCAAGCGCTTCAGAAGCAGCGCCCGCAGTGAGCAACACCCCACCGACGGCAACGGCGCCCGAGCCCCGTGCCTTACCCAAGGCCGAAGACAAGGCCGCCGCCAGCCCCGACCCGCTGGGGGCGCTGGCCAAAGCCAAGGCCGCCGCTGCCGAGGCGCCCCAGGTGTCTTACTTCGTGCAAGTGGGCGCCTTTCGCGTTTCCGACGATGCGCAAGCGCAGCGCGCCAAGCTCGCCTTGGCGGGCGTGGAAGCCAAAGTGACCGAGCGCGAACAAGGCGGCCAGCCCCTGTTTCGGGTGCGCGTGGGTCCGTTTGAGAAGGTGGACGAGGCCGAACGCGCCAAAGACAAGTTAGACAAGGCGGGCATTGACACCGCTTTGGTCAAGGTACAGCGCTAAGGCGCCCCCCCGTTTTTCATCTTTTTTTGGAGTTGGTATGACGCTCAAACGCCGTGAATTTTCCCAAGCCGCGATCGCCCTGGTCGCTGGTTTTGGCACCTTAGCCCAGGCCCAGGCGCAAAAACCCGTGGCAGGCACCGACTACGCCGTGCTGGAGACGCCCGCCAGCGTGGACGCCCCGGCGGGCAAGATCGAAGTGGTCGAATTTTTTTGGTACAGCTGCCCCCATTGCAACGCCTTTGAACCCACGCTGAGCGCCTGGGTCAAACAGCTGCCTAAGGACGTAGCGTTCCGGCGCGTGCCAATTGCCTTCAACGCCAGCTTTGTGCCCCAGCAGCGCCTGTACTACACGCTCGAAGCCATGGGTTTATTGGAAAAGCTGCACACCAAGGTGTTTGCCGCCATCCACGTGGACAAGCTCAAACTCGCCACCGGCGAGGCGATTGTGGAATGGGTGGGCAAAAACGGCGTGGACGCCACCAAATTCCAGGCCGAATACAACTCCTTTGGCGTGGTCACCAAAACCCAGCGCGCCTCCCAGTTGCAAAACGCCTACAAGGTAGAAGGCGTGCCCGCCCTGGGCGTGGCCGGCCGGTACTACACCGACGGCAGTATGGCAAAGAGCATGGAGCGCGCCTTGCAGGTGGTGGACAGCTTGGTCGCCGACCTGCGTCCCGCAGCGGCCAAATCGGCAGCTCCCAAGCCCGCACCGTCCAAAGCTGCACCTGCTAAAGCGGATAAAAAGGCCTAAGGTTCATGAGGGCGCGCGCTCTCTTGATCATGAACATTTATTCACCTTGGTGATGAAAGTGCTTTCACCCTAAGTTCGGGCTACAGGCCGCAGTGCCCACACGGGGCGCAAGCGAGCCCAAAACCGGCCCCCGGCACTGCGGCACCTTGGCGAACCCAGGCCCAAGTGCCATGGCTACAATGCGCCGAATGTGCCCATCAGCAAGTTTCGTGCCTTTATGAAAATCGTTTCCATCGCCCTGCTAGTGGCCTGCACCGTGCTCGCCCTCCCTGCGCGGGCTGAAAAGGCTGATCGCAACAAACCCATGAACGTAGAGGCCGATGTGTTGCGCTACGACGATGTGCGGCAAATCACCCTGTTTACCGGCCGCGTGGTGCTGACCAAAGGCAGCATCACCATCCGCGGCGCCAAGCTTGAGGTGCGCCAAGACCCCGAGGGCTACCAGTTCGGCACGGTGAGCGGCAGCGCAGCAGAACCCGCCTTTTTCCGCCAAAAGCGCGATGGACTGGACGAATACATCGAAGGCCAGGGCGACACCCTGGTGTACAACGGCAAGGCCGACACGGTGCGCTTTGAGAAAAACGCGCTGCTGCGCCGCTACCGGGGCGCGGTGCTGGCCGACGAGGTGAGCGGCGCCTTGATCGTCTACGAAAACCTGACCGATAAGTTCAGCGTGGACGGCAGCACGCCCGGCGCGGCGGACGCTCCCAAAGGCCGGGTGCGCGCCACGCTCACGCCCAAACCGGAAACCGCTGCCAGCACCCCAAGTGCACCCCGCAGCCCCGCCACACCGGAAAGCAAGCCGCAATGAACGGCGGCGCAGCCACGCTGCCCCCGGCGACCGCCATCGGCGTGCTCGAAGCCCAGCATTTGCAGCGCGCCTACGGCAAGCGCCAGGTCGTGCGCGATGTGTCGCTTGCAGTGCGCACCGGCGAGGTGGTGGGACTGCTTGGCCCCAACGGCGCGGGCAAAACCACCTCTTTCTACATGCTGGTGGGCTTGCTACGCGCCAGCGCCGGCGAAATCACCATTGACGGCCAGCACATAGAACACATGCCCATCCACCGCCGCGCGCGCTTGGGGCTCGGCTACCTGCCACAAGAAGCGTCGATTTTTCGCAAGCTCAACGTGGAAGAGAACGTGCGCGCGGTCCTGGAACTGCAACTCGGCCCAGACGGCAAACCGCTGTCCAGCACCGCCATCGAAGCGCGCCTGATCGCCTTGCTGCAAGACCTGCGGGTCGAGCATTTGCGCCTCTCGCCCGCGCTGGCGCTCTCCGGTGGGGAGCGACGCCGGGTAGAAATCGCCCGCGCTCTGGCCACGCAGCCGCGCTTTATCTTGCTCGACGAGCCTTTTGCCGGCATCGACCCGATTGCCGTCATTGAGATCCAGCGCATCATCACCTTCCTGAAAAACCGCAACATCGGCGTGCTGATCACCGACCACAACGTGCGCGAGACCCTGGGCATTTGTGACCACGCCTACATCATCAGCGAAGGCCGCGTCTTGGCGCAAGGCACCCCGTCCGAGATAGTCCACAACGCCGAAGTGCGCCGTGTGTATCTCGGCGAGAACTTCAAGATGTAGACCGTTATGCGGCAAGGCCTATCCCTTCGCGTTTCGCAGCACCTGGCGCTCACGCCGCAGTTGCAGCAGTCGATCCGGCTGTTGCAGCTCTCTACGCTGGAGCTGAGCCAAGAGATTGAGCAAATGCTCGAAGCCAATCCGTTTTTGGAGATGGACCACGAGGCGGCTGAGCGCGAGCAGTTTGGGCTGGCGCAGGCAGACATGCCGGTGAGCGAAGGCGACCGCATTAGCGAATACGCGCCCAGCGCCCCGAGCGACTTCACCAGCAGCGCCACCGACACCGTCAAAGACCAGGACGCCACGCCACTGAGCGCCGAGCCCGGCGAGGACGGCGTGAGCTGGGAGGGCGACGGCACCACCGAAACCACGCCCGACGATGGCGAATGGGGCGGGGACGCCAAGGCGCGCAGCAACAACCTGGGCGACGAGGAAGACAAAGACGCCACCGAGCTGGCGCGCGTACAGGAGTCGCTGCAAGCCCATTTGCTGCGCCAGGCGCTGCGCTTGCGCCTGAGCGATACCGACAGTGCGGCGCTGCGCTTTTTGATTGAGTCGCTGAGCGACGACGGCTACCTGGAAGACCCGCTGGAGTCGCTGGCGCAAAGCCTGGCCGGTGACGACCTGGCACACATCGAAGACCTGGTGCACCACTTCACCGTGGCGCTGGGCCTGCTGCACAGCCTGGAGCCAGTGGGCGTGGGTGCCCGCGACCTGGGCGAATGCCTGCGCCTGCAAGTGCGCGCGCTTCTGGCCGATTTGGAAACGGATGCGCCCGAAACTGACCTCGACCAGGACGTACTAGAAGTGGCGCTGCGCATCTGCCAGCAGCCCATGGACCTGCTAGCGCGACGCGACATCAAGCGCCTGGTGTTGCTGGGCGTAGGCAGCGACGCGCTGGTGCGCGAGGCGATTGCGCTGATTGCGCGCCTGGAACCCAAGCCAGGGCGGCGCTTTGTGGACGTGGAGCGCAACATCGTGGTGCCCGATGTGCTGGTCAGCGCCCTGCACAAGGCGGGGGCCACGCCGAAGTTTCGGGTGCAGCTCAACCCCGATGTGATGCCGCGCCTGCGGGTGCACGACGTCTACGCCAATGTGCTGCGCAACCACAAAGCCAGCTCCAGCCACGCGGGCTTGCAGCAGCGCCTGCAAGAGGCGCGCTGGTTTATCAAAAATATCCAGCAGCGCTTTGACACCATATTGCGCGTCAGCACGGCGGTGGTGGAGCGGCAAAAAAGCTTTTTCACCCACGGAGAGCTGGCCATGCGCCCGCTGGTGCTGCGCGAGATTGCAGAAGAACTCGGCCTGCACGAGTCCACCATCAGCCGCGTGACCACCGCCAAGTACATGGCCACGCCCTTTGGCACTTTTGAGCTGAAGTACTTTTTTGGCTCGGGCCTGGACACTGAGTCGGGCGGCAGCGCGTCCAGCACCGCAGTGCGCGCCATCATCAAGCAATTCATTGCCGCCGAGAGCCCAAAAAAGCCCTTGAGCGACAACCAGCTGTCCGAAATGTTGAAAGAGCAAGGCATCGAATGCGCCCGCCGCACCGTGGCCAAGTACCGCGAGGGGCTGAAAATTGCCCCGGCGAGTTTGCGCAAAGCGCTTTGAAAGACCTCCCTTGAACCAACTCCAACTCTTCCTCCCCTGCGCAGCCGGGGTGGAAGACTACCTGGCCCCCGAGATATTGCAGATCACCGGCCTGCCGCCGGGCTGCATCACCAAGCAGCGCGGCGGCGTGGCGGTGCGCACGTCCTTGAGCGACGCGATGCGCCTGAACCTGTACTGCCGCCTGGCGCAGCGCGTGCTGGTGCTGGTGTTGTACACCGAGTACCGATCAGAGGCCGACCTCTACCGCGCTGCCATGGCGGTGGAGTGGGAGCGTTGGTTCACGCCGCGCCAGAGCATCAAGATCGAGGTCACCGCGCAGCACAGTCCGCTCACCAGCCTGAACTTTGCCGCGCTCAAGGTCAAAGACGCGGTGTGCGACCGCTTTCGCGAGACCTCGGGCGGCGTGCGCCCGGATGTGAATACGCAATGGCCCGATGTGCGCATTTACGCCCACCTGACCACCGACGCCTGCTCGCTCTACATCGACACCTCGGGCGAGCCACTGTTCAAGCGCGGCTGGCGCGAGGACAAGGGCGACGCGCCCCTGAAAGAAACCCTGGCTGCGGCCATGATTGCCGCCAGCGGCTGGGCCTCGGGCGACGACGACCTGCTACCGCTGTACGACCCCTGCTGCGGCAGCGGCACGGTGGTGATTGAGGCGGCGCAGATCGCCTGCAATATTGCAGCCGGCTCCTTGCGCCGCTTTGCCTTTGAGAAGTTTGTGCCCTTTCGCGCCCCAGAGTGGACTGCGATGAAAAAGGACGCTGCCGAGGCGGTGGTCAAACCCGAACCCGGCCAAGCGGCGCTGATTTATGCTAGCGATGTGTCCTTTCGCATGGTTGACTTTGCGCAGCGCAACGCCCAACGTGCCGGGGTGGCCGATGTGATCGACTTTCGGGGCGGCGACGCCTTGCAGCGCATGCCGCCGATTGACGCCGCAATCACCGGCGGTGGCGTGATGATCTTGAACCCGCCCTACGGCGAGCGTATTGAAGTCGGCGGCGTGGCCGGTGCCGGACGGCGCCAGGACGCACCTTCGCGTGACCGGCGCGACGACGACGCACAACAAGCCCGCTTTGGTGCGCGCGAACTGGCGCACACCGAAGACGGCGGCGAATTCTTCAGCCAACTGGCCAGCCACTGGAAGAAAAACTTCAGCGGCTGGAGCGCCTGGGTGCTCACGCCCGACCTGAAGCTGCCGGGCAAGATGCGCCTGAAAGAATCGCGCCGCGTGCCGATGTGGAACGGCCCCATCGAATGCCGCCTGTTCAAGTTCGACATGGTGGCCGGGCGCATGGCCAAAGAAGCAGCAGCGGCCAAAGCGGCTGGCGCTCCAACCGCCGGCGACTGAGCGCAGCGCTAAGCCCGTGCCTCCGATCTCAAAACCCGCGCAGCCTGCCTGCGTGGTGATAGACACCAACATCGTGCTCGACCTGTTCGTGTTCCAAGACCCGGCCACGTTGGCCCTGAACCAAGCCTTGACCGCCGCCCTCACCCTAGGCCAGCCGCGCTGGCTGGCCACTGCCGCGATGCGTGAGGAGCTAGCGCGGGTACTTTGCTACCCGCAGGTCCTCAAACGCATGGCGTTTTACGTGCGCAGCGCGCCTGAGGTGCTGGGGCACTTTGACCGCCTCTCGCACACCGTGGACGTGGCACCCAAAGCCAGCGTGACGTGCAAAGACCCGGACGACCAAAAGTTCATCGACCTGGCCGTGGCGCACGGCGCGGCGCTACTGAGCAAGGACCGGGCGGTGTTGTGCATGGGCAAGCGGATGGCTTTGCTAGGCGTGCCGTTTGTGGGCACTGCGTGGTAGTCGGCGCCGAGGGCTTAACGCTGACGCCATCGCTACCGCTTCCCTTGCTTTGCGGCCCCTTCTTGGATTGCATGGTGAAGAATGAGCGCGGCTTGCTCTATTGCGCGCGGCTGTGGTTTGGGCGCCTTGTACGCGGCGTTCTTGTCTTTGGCTTTGCTGCCTGGCCTGACGCGGTGGTGCTTGCGGGCTCAGAATTGCGTCATTAACGCATCTGCTCGCTTTGAAGCCTTTGCAGATCGCGCGAGGCGCGCTCCGTGCTCGCAGCTGGCAGGCGGCTCGCCATTGGTGGGGCGGCTCGTTCGGCATCGTCTGCCACACTGCGCGTGCGCATGCGGTGACGATGGGAATGAATCCAGGCGGCACTTGGCCCGCGAGGACCCAGGCCCAGACCAAGACCGTCTGACTAGCACCCGGTCCAGCGCGGCGGTCTTTTTTCGGAAAAAGCCAGTGGGCCTTCTGCCGCGTCTTGCGAGCGCAGCATGGCGCGGTAGGTGGGTAAATCGCCGTGGCGCAGCGTTTGGTACGCCACCTCTAGGGTTTGGCCCTCGGTGGCACGGACTATCTCTTTGACTGCGGCCACGGCCAGGGGCGCGCACTGCACGATGTGCTGCGCCAGCGCCTGCGCAGCAGCCATCAGGTCAACGGGCGCCACCACCTGGTTGACCAGACCCCAGCTTTTGGCCTCCGATGCGCCCATGCGGCGCCCGGTGAGCAGCAGCTCCATGGCCACCGCGCGCGGCAGGCGCTGGGGTAGGCGCAGCAGGCCGCCGGAGTCGGCCACCATGCCGAGTTTGACTTCGGGCAGCGCAAATTCGGCCGCTTCGCTGGCCACCATCAAATCAGCCGCCAGCGCCAGCTCAAAACCGCCGCCCATGGCCAGGCCGTTGACGGCTGCAATGACCGGCTTGTCCAGGCTGAAGAATTCGGTAAGGCCGCCAAAGCCGCCAGGGCCGTGGTCGGCGTCTATGGCCTCGCCCTCGGTGGCGCCGGTCAGGTCCCACCCGGCAGAGAAAAAGCGCCCGGTGCCGGTCAGGATGGCCACGCGCAGCGCCGGGTCGTCTTGCAATTGGGCAAAGGCAGCGTACAGGGCGTGGCTGGTGGCGACGTTGATGGCGTTGGCCTTGGGCCGGTCCAGGGTGATGGTGAGCACGCCGCCTTCGGCGTGGGTGCGAACCGCAGCGGGGGTGGCGTCAGACATGGGGCGCTCCTTCGGCAATGGGGTCAACAACAGGGTCAATACATCGAATCAACGCGTCCACCGCCAGCACGCCGTAGGGCATGACCAGCACCGGGTTGACATCGAGTTCGAGCAGGCGGTCGGCATGGCTTTGGGCGTAGTCAGCCACAACCATGACCGCGTCCACCAGCGCAGCCACGTGGCCCGCAGGCTTGCCGCGAAAGCCGCGCAGCAGCGGCCAGACGCGCAAGGACTCCAGCGCCGCCTGCACCTCGTGGCGCTGCACCGGCAGCAGCAGGGTGCGGGCGTCTTGCAGCAGCTCCACCAAGACACCCCCGGCGCCCACGGTGAGCGACAGGCCAAACTGCGCGTCGCGCTGCACGCCCACAATGACTTCGGCCACTACGTTGGTGGCCATTTGCTCGACCAAAAACTGGTCCGAAAGATGGGCCATTTTGTCCAGCGCCGCGTGCACTTGGCTCGCATTGGCCAGGTTCAGGTGCACCGCACCGGCCTCGGTTTTGTGCGCCAACTGCGCGGACACGGCCTTGAGCACGACGGGATAACCCAAGTAATCGGCAGCGTCTGCCACCTGCGCGGCGGCCACCACCTGGCCTTTGGGCACCGGCAGGCCAAAGGCGGCCAAGGTGCGCTTGGCGGTGGCCTCGTCCAGGGTGCGCGGGCTGCCCGCTTGCAGCGCTTGCACCGGCGGGATTTGCTTCAACACGGCCAGCGACCGCGCCGCCGCGCCCACTTGGGCCGCGTGGGCAATGGCGTCCAGGCAATCGGGCAGGCCGTGCATGGGCGCAATGCCCTGGGCCATGAGCGCCTGGGCGTAATCCTCGGGCAGGTCTTCGGGCAGGCTGGCGACTACGGTGGCGGCTTTGCTGCGCGCGCTGCCCCCTGCGCCTCCCACTGAGCCGCCTGATACGCCTCCCACTAGGCCGTTGACTAAGCCATCTACTGCGTCACTACTTGCAATGCTGCCCAGCGCGTCACCGGCGTGGGCTGCGGCCACAAAGGCGTCTACCGTGGTGCCCCAGCTGTCCGCGCTGCAGCGGTCCAAACGCGGATAGTCCAGCACCAGCAGGTGGGCGTCAAAGTTGCAGTCCATCAGGCCGGTAAAGCATTCGGTCTGCGCCGCCAGGTCGCCCCAGATATAGGTGTGGTAGTCCAACGGATTGGCCACAGTGACTTTGTCGCCCAGCACCGCGTGTAGGCGGGCGTGCGCCGGACCTGGGATGGGCGGCATGTCCAGGCCACGCGGCTGCGCCAAGTCGGCCACCAGCGAGGCCTCGCCGCCCGAGCAACTGGCCGAAATAATGCGCTTGCCGCCCAGCGCGCCGTGCACGTGCAAGAACTTGCAGGTCTCTATCAGCCCGGCCGGGTCGCGCACGCGGGCCACGCCGCAGCGGGCGAATAGCGCGTCGTACAAGGCGTCGGGTCCGGCCAGCGAGCTGGTGTGGCTCATGGCGGTTTGTGCGCCCAGCGCGGACGACCCGGCCTTGAGCGCCACCAGCGGCACGCCCTGGCGCAGCGCCTTGAGCGCCACGCGCGAAAAAGCCGCCACATCGTCCAAGCCCTCAATGTGCATGCCAATCACGCTCACGCGCGGGTCGGCCAGCAGCGCATCGACCAGGCTTTCCACGCTATTGCCCGCTTTGTTGCCCACGGTAATCAAATAGGCCAGCGGCAGTGCGCGCCGCTGCATGGTCAGGTTCAGGCCGATGTTGCCGCTTTGGGTGATGAGTGCCACGCCGCGCTCCACGCGCTGGCCGCCGTGCTGGTCGGGCCACAAGGCCACGCCATCCAAATAGTTCAGCATGCCGTAGCAGTTGGGGCCGAGCAAGGCCATATCGCCCGCCTTGTGGACGAGCTGCTGCTGCAACGCCACGCCCGCGCCGCCCACTTCGGCAAAGCCCGAGGCGTAGCAAACCACGCCGCCTGCGCCGCGCGCGGCCAACTGGCCCACGATGTCCACCGTGGCTTCGCGCGGCACAGCAACGAAGCTGGCGTCGGGCGCCTGGGGCAGCGCGGCCACGTTGGGGTAGCAGGCGATGCCTTCCACCGACGCCCGCGTGGGGTGCACCGGCCACAGGTCACCGGCAAAGCCCAGCTTGCGGCATTGGCGAATGGCCTCTGCGGCAGCGTTGCCGCCAAACACCGCGATGTGGCGCGGTGAAAACAGGCGTTGCAACTGCGCGCGACCGGCGCGGTCTTGATCGTCGCTTTGATCGTCGTCTTGATCGTCATTCCGCAGGCCGTCTTGCGCACCGCTCGTCACACCGCTCGTCACACCACTTACCTCGCCGTTTTCCATCCGCAACCCGTCTTGGGCCGCGTGTTCCCCCGCCGTGGCTGGCGCTGCGGGCGCGCTCACGCGCCGTGCACGCGCAGCATGGCGCGCGAGATGATGTGGCGCTGGATTTCGCTGGTGCCGTCCCAGATGCGCTCTACCCGGGCGTCGCGCCAGTAGCGCTCAATAGGCAGCTGGTTCATCAAGCCCATGCCGCCAAAGATTTGCAGCGCGTTGTCAGTAACCCGCGCCAGCGCCTCAGAGGCAAATAGCTTGGCCATCGCGGCGTCCGAATCGGTCATGGTGCCCTGGTCGCACTTCCAGGCGGCTTGCAGTGTCAAGAGTTCGGCGGCTGCCAGCTCGGTGGCCATGTCGGCCAGCTTGAATCCTGTTCCCTGAAACTTGCCGATCGGCTGGCCAAACTGCTTGCGCGTGGCGGCCCACTCGGTGGCCATTTCCATTACCCGCTGGCCCCGGCCCACGCTGGTGGCGGCCACGGTCAGGCGCGTGGCGCCCAGCCACTGGCCCATCAAATCAAAACCGGCACCTTCGTCGCCCAGGCGCTTGTAGGCGGGCACGCGGCAGTCGGTAAAAAACAGCTCGCACTGGTGGTAGCCCCGGTGCGACACGCAGGCCGGGCCACGGCGCACCGTCAGCCCCGGCGAATTCAGGTCCACCAAAAAGCCGGTGATCTTTTTCTTGGGGCCGTGCTTGGTGTCCTCGACCCCGGTGGCGGCAAACAGCACCACAAAGTCGCTCATGTCGGCATGGCTGATGAAGTGCTTGGTGCCGTTGATCAGGTAGTCGGCGTTCTCACCTGCGCCGTCGCGCGTGGCCCGGGTTTGCATGCCGCGCACGTCCGAGCCGGCGTTGGGCTCGGTCATGGCCAGGCAGTCGTGGCGCTCGCCACGGATGGTGGGCATCAAATATTCTTCAATCTGCGCGCCTTCGCAAGCCCGCAAGATGTTGCTCGGGCGGGCAATCAGCATTTGCAGGCCGTAAGAAGCGCGCCCGAGTTCGCGCTCCATGAGCGTGATGCTGAAGTTGTCCAGCCCGCCGCCGCCCAGCTCGGCCGGCATATTGGCGGCGTACAGACCCACTTCAATGGCCTTGGCCTGGATGGACTGTGCCAGCGCGGGGTCAATCGCGTCGGTGCGCTCCACCTCGTCTTCAAACGGGTACAGCTCTTTTTCGACAAAGGCGCGCACCGTGTCGACGATCATGGTGTGTTCGGTGCTCAGGGCGAAATGCATGGTGCAGCTCTTTCAAATAGTCGGTACGAACTTCAGGCCGTCTTGCGGCGTATGCCCATGGGCTTGCCCACCTGGAGCGGTGTGGGCAGGATGGCGTGGGCCAGGGCGATAGCGTGCAGGCGCGCCTGCAAGTCGGCGGGCATGGGCGTAGCGCGGCCTTGGGCCATGTCCACATGCACCAGCATTTGCTCGCCCGTGGCCAGCAAGTCGCCACTGGCGCCGTGGTGCATGGCGTGAAAAATGTGCACGCGCTTGTCGTCAAAGTCCAGCAGTTGCAGGGTCAGGCGCAGCGGTTCGCCCTCAGCCACTTCGCGGATGTTGTGGATGTGGGTTTGCACCGTGTAGAGCGAGTGGCCGCCCTGGTCGCGGTAGGCCTCGTCAATGCCCACCAGGCGAAAAAACGCATCCGAGTTGTCGCCAAAAACCAGCAAGTAGCAGCACTCGCTCATGTGGCCGTTGTAGTCCACCCAGGCGGGCAGCACGGTGGGGCGGTACAGGCACAGGGGCGCGGCAATGGGCGCGGTCGGGTCCCACAGCGGCGCGGGCGTGCCTTCGAGCGGGGTGCCCAGGCCGTGGGATTTTTTGGCGGGGGAATCAGGGCTTGTCATTTGCAAAACACTTTCAGGGCGGCGCGAGCAGCACGATTTTTCCGACGAAGTTTTTCGCGCTAAAGGTGGCTTGGGCCTGGGCGATGTCGCGCAGCGCAAAAGTGTGGGCCACCACCGGCGCAATCTCACCGCGCTCGATGTAGCCCAGCAGATTGTCAAAAATACGGTCGTCCTGGAAGGTGCAGCCCACCAGGGTGAGGTCTTTGAGGTACAGGGTGCGCAAATCCAGGGCCACCAGCGGCCCGGCGATCGCGCCTGAGGTGGCGTAGCGGCCCCCGCGCTTCAAGACATCCAGCAAGGTTGGCCACTGCGGACCGCCCACCAGGTCGATGACCACGTCCACGCTCTCTGCGCCCAGCGCGTGCGCCAGGTCGGCGTCGCGCGCCAGGCATTCGGCGGCGCCCAGCGCGCGCACGGCGGCGTGTTTGTCGGCGCCCGCCACGGCAATGACGTGCGCGCTCCGGCGGCCGGCCAGTTGCACCGCCGCGCTGCCCACGCCGCCCGAGGCACCGGTGACCAGCACGCGCTCACCCGCCTTCACCCCCGCGCGGTCCACCAGGTTTTCGGCGGTGGAATAGGCGCAGGGGAAGGACGCCAGTTCGGCGTCACTCAAGGCGCTGTGAATGGCCACAGCGGCATCCGCTGGCACCCGTGCGTATTGGGCAAAGCCGCCATCGCACTCCGAGCCAAAGTACCAGCAGGCGTATGGGCGGTAGTCGGCATAGGCCCGCAATATGGGCCGCACCAGCACGCGCTGGCCGATGCGCGCGGCGTCCACGCCCGGCCCCACGGCGGCAATGTGGCCGCAGCAGTCCGCACCCTGGATGCGCGGAAAGGCCATGGGCGTGCCGCCCCAGCTGGGGTCGGCGTCCTGCGCGGTGTCAAACACCGCTGCGCTGCCTTCGGTAGCGCTGCCTGCGGTCTTGGAATACCAGCCCACGCGGGTGTTGATGTCGGTGTTGTTGACCGCGCTGGCCGCCACGCGAATCAGCACCTCCCCCGCGCGCGGCAGGGGCAGCGGCAGATCGTCGCGGTAATGCAACACCTCCGGCCCGCCAAAGGCGGTGAGCACCACCCCGTGCATGGTGGAAGGCAAGGCGGCGGCGTGCTCGGAGGTCATGGTTATGCCTTATTTGGCCGGTGGCAGCGCCATCACGCGCCCCACCTGGGCCGGGCGCGGCAGATGCGCGTGCTGCGCCGCCAGCGGCTGCAAATAGGCTACCACCTGGGGCGCAAACGGCGTGGCGCGCGGGCCAGACATGTCCACATTGAGAAGCATTTGTTCGCTCACAGCCATCACGGTGGTTTGGCCCGCTGGGTGCAGGCTCAGGCACACATGCAGGCGCTTGGCGTCTACGCCCAAGACTTGCAAGCGCACTTCTACCACCGCACCTTGTTTCACCTCGTGCAGGTAGTTGATATGCGCCTCCAGCGTGAACCAGGAGTGGCCGATGGCTTTGCGCCCGGCGTCATCCAGACCCGCCAAATCCATCAACGCGTCCACCGCGCTGCTGAACAGCACCATGTAATAGCCGTCGCGCAAGTGGCCATTGAAGTCCACCCACGCGGGGACTATGGTGGTGCGGTAGATGACGGGCAGCGCCGGGGCGCTGGCGGTGTCAGGCATCGGGCGCGATACCGTGTTTGAGTTTGGTGGCTTTGATGGCCTCTTGCACCGCCATCAGGCAGTCGTCGCGGTAGCGTTCCCAATCGGCAATGCTGCGCTCGCCGAGTTGCTCCACGCTGCCTTCGGCCACGGCGTCGAGCAGGCTGTCGGTGAGTTCCGGGGCTTCGAGCTTGGTCCACGGCAGCTTGAGCGCCGGGCCAAACTGGGCCATGAAGTGGCGCATGCCCGCATCGCCCCCAGCCAGGGTGTAAATCAAAAAGCTGCCCATGAAGGACCAGCGCATGCCCGCGCCAAAGCGGATGGCGTCGTCAATCTCGCCGGTGGTGGCCACGCCGTCGTTGACCAGGTGCAGGGATTCGCGCCACATGGCCTCCAGCAGGCGGTCGGCGATAAAGCCGGGCACCTCTTTGCGCACATGCAGCGGGCGCATGCCCAAGCTGCGGTAGACCCGCATGGCGGCTTGCACCGCCTCGGGCGCGGTGTGGACGCCGCCCACCACTTCCACCAGCGGCAGCAAATACACCGGGTTAAACGGATGGCCGACCACGCAGCGCTCGGGGTGCTGGGCGCTGGCATAAAAGTCGCTGGGCAAGAGGCCCGAGGTGCTCGAACCAATCAGCACATTAGGCCGCGCCGCAGCGGTGATTTGCGCGTGCAGCGCCAGTTTGAGGTCTTGGCGCTCGGGCGCGCTTTCTTGGATGAAGTCGGCGTGGGCCACGCATTCCTCCACCGTGGCCACAAATTTCAGGCGGTCTTGCGAAGCGCCGAGCGCCAGGCCTTGGGCGGTGAGCGCCCCCCAGGCTTTGGCGGTGCGCGCGCGCAAAGCGGCTTCGGCGCCGGGCGCTGGGTCCCAGGCAATCACGTCCAGGCCATGGGCCAGGGCGCGGGCGACCCAGCCGCTGCCAATGACGCCGGTGCCCAGGGCGGCGAAGGTTTTGATGTCGGTAATGAAGTTCATGGTGGCTTGTCTCTTTTCAGATTACGTGCAGGCGGCGGATCAGCCGCGCTTCTTCAGGCCCATTTTTTCGCGGCCCTGGGCTGGCGTCATGGGCGTGCCGCCCAGCCGGGTGATGATCTCAATCACGCGCTCGGTCAGCGAGCCGTTGGTGGCCAGCACGCCTTTGTCCAGCCAGAGGTTGTCTTCCAGCCCCACGCGCACATTGCCGCCCAGCAGCATGGCCTGCGCGGCCATGGGCATTTGCGTGCGGCCAATGCCAAAGCCCGACCACACCACGCCCGGCGGCAGGTTGTCGACCATGGCTTTCATGGTGGTGGTGTCAGCCGGTGCGCCCCAAGGAATGCCCAGGCAGAGCTGGAACAGCGGGTTGTCCAGCAAGCCTTCCTTGATCATTTGCTTGGCAAACCACAGGTGGCCGGTGTCAAAAATCTCTAGCTCAGCCTTAACGCCCAGTTCGGTAATGCGTTTCGCACCGGCGCGCAAGGCGGCCGGGGTGGAGACATAAATCGTGTCGCCGTCGCCAAAGTTCAGCGTGCCGCAGTCCAGGGTACAAATTTCGGGCAGCAGTTGCTCCACATGAATCAGGCGCGCCAGGGGGCCAATCAGGTCGGTGTTGGGGCCAAAGCGGGTGGGCGTCTCACCAGATCCGATCTCCAGGTCGCCCCCCATGCCCGCGGTCAGGTTGACGATGATGTCCACGCCCGAGTCGCGAATGCGGTCCATCACCTCGGCATACAAAGCCGGGTCACGGCTGAATTGGCCAGTCTCCGGGTTGCGCACGTGGCAGTGCACCACGGTGGCACCGGCCTTGGCCGCCTCCACCGCAGCGGCGGCGATTTGCGTGGGGGTGACGGGCACGTGCGGGCTTTTGCCTGCGGTGTCGCCCGCGCCGGTGAGCGCGCAGGTAATGATGACGTTGGGGTTCATGATTTGTACTCCGGTTCTTCTTGGTCAAGGATGAGTTTGAGCGCCGCAAAGTGCAGCTCGCTGAAAGCGGTCGGGTAATCGTTCCACTGCGCGCAGGCCAGCGCGGCCAGCGGCTCAGGAATCAGCGCCAGTGGCCGCCCGGTGGACAGGGCCAGCACCTGCAGCTTGGCGGCTTTTTCCAGGTAATACAGTTCGTCCAGCGCCTGCGCCACCGTGGGGCCGACCACGATGACGCCATGGTTGCCCATGAAGAGCACGCTTTTGCCCTGCCCCATCAATCCGGCCACGCGCTGACCCTCGGAAGCGTCCAGCGCCATGCCCGCGTAGTCGCGGTCGTAGGCAATGCGGCCATGAAAGCGGCAGGCGTTTTGGTCCAGCGCCATCCATTCAAAGTTTTGCAGGCAGCACAGCGTGGTGGCGTAAGGCATGTGGGTGTGCAGAATGCAGCGCGCCTGCGGCAGGCGCTTGTGCAATTCGGCGTGCAGGTGCCAGGCGGTGGGGTCTGGCGCATGGGCCGCCTGCGCGGCGACAGGCTGCGTAGCGTCCACCCGCAGCAAATCGCTGGCGCGGATGCGCGAAAAATGGCTGCCCGCCGGGTTGAGCAAGAACTGCGTGCCCGATGCGTTGAGCGCCAGGCTGAAATGGTTGGCAATGGCCTCGTGCATGTCCCAGCGCGCGGCCCAGCGAAAGGCGGCCGCCAAATCGGTGCGCGCTTGCTGCTCGTCGGTGGAGGCGGTCATTTTTACCTGCTGTGGAAGGTCCGTCGGTTGGCGCACTGTAAGGGGCAAAGGGGGCGAAAAATGGCGCGTAGACGACGATTTTCCCGAATTTTGCGACGATTTTTGCGCTTGCCAGAGCGCCGAAACTCCCCGGTAGCGCGCAAAACGTCGCTTTTTGAGTAGCCCAGGCCCAGCGGCTGTGTCACCATGGCGCGTATTGCTCTAGCCGCCCCTGCGCCCTCGCCCCATGACCTCTCTTCGCAAAAACGTCCTTACCTGGCCCCTGGCCTCGCTGCTCAGCGGCGTGAGCATGCTGGTGGTGGGCATTGCGCTGTTGTCGGTAGCCATTGGCGCGCAAGCGGGGTATGCCAAGTACTCGGCGCTGGTCACCGGCATGATCATGTCGGCCTACTTTGCCGGTTTTGTCTACGGCAGCTATGCCTGCCCGGCGCTGATACGGCGCGTGGGCTATATCCGCGCGTTTGCGGTGATGGCCTCGGTGGCTTCGGCCCTGCCGGTGCTGCACGCAGTGTGGACCAACCCCTGGTTTTGGGGATTGTTGCGCTTTGTTACCGGCCTGTGCATCGTGGGCTTGTACATGGTGATCGAGAGCTGGCTCAATGTGGTGGCCGACCGCGAGAGCCGCGGCAAGGTGTTTGCGGCCTACATGGCGGTCAGCGGCGTGTCCATGGCGCTGGGGCAGTGGTTGATTTTGGTGGGCGACCGCTTTGGCTTTGTGCCCTTTGCGCTGGTATCGGTGCTGTTTTCGTTTGCCCTCATTCCTACCACCATGACCACCATCCGCGAGCCGCGCCAGGCGGAGGCGCCGTCGATGAACCTGCTGACCTTGTTTGTCATCTCGCCCATTGGCTTTATTGCCGCCCTAGGCTCAGGGCTGATCAACGGTACGTTTTACAGCCTGGGCAATGTGTTTGGCGACGGCGTGGGCTTTAGCGACAACCGCACTGCGGCCTTCATGGCCATCACCATTCTGAGCGGCGCGGCCTTTCAGTGGCCGGTGGGGCATTTGTCCGACCGCTACGACCGCCGCTGGATTTTGTTTTGGATTTGCGTGACTTCGGCGGTGCTGGCGGCGGTGGGCTTTTATCTAGCGCGCGAATACGAGAACTTTCTCATTTTGCTGGGCGTGCTGTACGGAGCCCTGTCGTTTGCCATCTATGGCCTGAGTGTGGCGCACACCAACGATTTGATCGAGCCGTCCAAAGTGCTGGAGACCACGGGCGGCTTGCTGCTGCTCTATGGCATTGGCGCCACCATCGGCCCCACGCTGGCGGGTGGCTTGATGGACTACATCGGCCCCGAAGGACTCATGATGTTTTTCGCCCTGGTGCTGGGCGCACTGGCGATGACGGTTTGGTATTACACCAAGCGCCAAGGCCGCGAACTGCCGGTCCCGCCGCACCGCGCCGACTACGTGATGATGGATGCCAGCTCTCAAGCCGTGCTGCAAATGGACCCGCGGGGTTTGGCGCCCGTTGAGGCGGGCGAGGCGCGCGAAACGCCGTCCTAAGCGTTGAACGTGCTTTCCTGCCGATTCGCGGCAATCCCCTCCAAACCCCTTTTTTCGCCATCGACGGTTTTTTTTTCCTGCCACACCCCCCACCCCCCTCTCCTCCCCAGCGGGGAGGAGAGGGGGAGCTAAACAGCCACATTGGGTTTCGTCGCCCCGGCTAGGGCACCACCGGGAACTGCCCTTTGGCTAAAGGCTGCGGAGGTTGGCAGCGGCGGCGCGCAGCCGCGAACCTTCGAGAAGCCTGCAATACCCAAACCCCGTAAGCCGTCGCGGCGACGGCGCCGTTCCTAGACGTCGCAGGCCTACCCACAGGCGCCCCGCCAGTAGAAGCCTGGCCGTTGCGACGAAACCCAATGTGGCTGTTGGCCCCCCTCTCGCCCGCTGGGCAAGGGGTTGGGGGAGAGTGGGAGAAAACCCGTCCACTTCAATTACACAAATTGCGCACGGGCACGCCCCGGCTGGCAAAGGCGAAGGGCTGGATTAGTATCACGACGGGTTCACCCATATCCACCGATAGGAACGCTTGTTGTGACTGCCATTGAAATCAACCCCTCCGCCACGCCGCCCCAAGTCATGCTGCGAAGCGATTCGGGCACCACGCCCCTGCCCGCCCTGTGGCTGCGTGCCCGCAGTTACGACCCCAGCCAGCGCGACCTGGTGACTGGCCAGCGCCTGATGAACCCGCACCAGCTGCCCACCGACCTGCAACTCACCGCCGCCCGCTGGAACGCCGACCAGTCCCAGTTGCACCTGGCGTTTAGCGACGGCTTTGTCGGCGACTTTGACCCCCAAGAGCTGATGGCCGGCGCGGTCTTGTCCGAAGAATGCCCGGCGCCGCGCCCTTGGACGGCCGACATCTCGCCGCAACCCAGCTATGCATGGGACGACCTGGCGCAAGACGAGGTGCTGCACCGCGCGCTGCGCGACTTCATTAGCTTGGGCTTTTTGCTGGTGCATGGCAGCCCCACCCAGGCCGATTCGATTCTGGAAGTGGCGCGGCGCTTTGGCTATGTGCGCGACACCAACTTTGGCGCGTTTTTTGAGGTGTATTCCCGCCCCGGCTCCAACGACCTGGCCTACCGCCCGGTGCCCCTGGGGCCGCACACCGACAACCCCTACCGCGACCCGGTGCCCGGCATCCAGATCTTGCAGTGCCTGCAAAACGAGACCTCGGGCGGCTTGTCCACCCTGGTGGACAGCCTGGCGGTGGCCGAGCAGGTGCGCGCTGAAGACCCCGAAGGCTTTGCGCTGCTGAGCAAGGTGCCGGTGCGCTTTGAATACCGCGACGCGGACAAGACACACTTGGTGGCCGTGACGCCGCTGATTGAGCTGGACGGCCAGGGCCGTATGACCGGCGTGCACTACAGCCCGCGCCTGGACGATATTCCACTCATGTCCCAAGCCGACACCCAGCGCTACCACGCGGCGCGCAAACGGCTGGGTAGCCTGTTTGAAGACCCACACTACGAGCTGCGCTTTCGCCTGGACCCCGGCTGGTTCATGATGTTTGACAACAACCGCGTGCTGCATGGCCGCACCGAGTTTGACCCATCGCAAGGCCATCGCCAACTACAAGGCTGCTACATTGACCGCGACGGCCCGCGCAGCACCTACCGGCTGCTGAGCCGACGCTTCGGGGCCTAAGCCCCGCGTCCCTTATCCGTAAAAACCAAACTTTTGCCCAGAGGCTTTGCCATGAACCAAGTTGCATTCATCCAAATGAAAGACGGCACAGCCGAGGAATACCAGTTTTTGCAGGCCTTGGAGCATGACTACATCCGCGCCCTGCCCGACCGCTTGCTGACTGCGCTTGAAGGCCTGGGCGATTCGCTGCAGGGCTACCAAGTCAGCCGCCTGGAACACTCGCTGCAAAGCGCCACCCGCGCTGAAGCGGATGGCGCCGACATCGATATGGTGGTGGCCGCCCTGGTGCACGACATTGGCGACGCGCTGGCGCCCGAGAACCACTCGCAAATGGCCGCAGCCATCCTGCGCCCCTATGTGCGCGCCGAAGTGACCTGGGTGATTGAAATGCACGGCCTGTTTCAAATGAAGTACTACGCCCACCACTACGGCAACAACCCGGACGGGTATTTGGCCCACGCAGGCCACCCGTGGTTTGAGAGCTGCAAACGCTTTTGCGAGCTGTACGACCAGGCCGCCTTTGACCCGGCCTATCCGACCAAGCCGCTGGCCTACTTTGCGCCCATGCTGCGGGAGGTGTTTGGGCGCAAGGCGTTTGATCCGGCGGTGATTCAAGGGGCGGATTAAGGGCGCTGATGGGGCGTTAAAGGGGCATTGATGGGGCGTTCGCGCGCATTGAGGCACTGGGTAGCAGATCGCACCGTCTTGCTTTTTTGTACGCTTTAACTTTCATGAAGGTACGCAGCACCCCAATCATGAAAGTTATTCCAACTTAAAAATCTCTCTCATGTGAGCCCAGCCCATTCAAGCTGGCTTTGATGGTTCGCCACGACCAGCGGTGGGCAACACGAACCGGCGATCTGCAGCGCTATGCGGCAGTGCGGAGCTTTCCTTCTTGGCAAACCCCGGTGCTACCATGGTGCCACTTTTTGGAGAGTCCTATGTCCAGCACCACTTCGCTCAAGCTGCCCGACGCTTTGAAGACCCGCATAGCCCAAGTCGCGGCGTTTGAAGGTAAGACGGCCCATGCGCTGATGGTGGAAACTTTGCAAGAGGCCATGGAACACGCTTTGGCCCGCCAGCGCTTGTATGCCGACGGCGAGGCCTCTTACCAAGAGACTTTGGGCACCAACGCCGTGTTTGGCGCGGCGGACGTCAAGGCCTATGTTCTGGCCCGACTCCAAGGCGGCAAACCGGGTCGACCGCAGGCGCGCCCTTTGGATGGTGCCAAGCCCATGGCCCCACCGCATGGCTGATCTGGTGTACGTGGCGCAGGCGCTGCTGGACTTGGAGAGGCTGAGTGATTTTCTGCAAGAGACTGACGCACAAGCCGCACAAAACACCGCCGCACTGATTTTTGAAGCGCTGGAGATTTTGGTCCAGCACCCCGAGATAGGGCGCAAAGTCCACTTTGGACAGCGCGAACTGGTGATCTCACGGGGAAGAACCGGATACTTGGCGCTTTACCGTTTTTTGCCAGACCTAGACCGCATTCTTGTGCTGGCCATTCGCCACCAGCGGGAGTCTGGCTACCAGGGCGGTTAGAAAAATCCAGGCTTGCCCTGGCTGCATCCTTAGGACAGGGCCGCGCCTGTGCCGCTCAGGCCTTCCTTACCCCTTTCCAGCCCGTCGCAATAAATCCTCAGCAAACCATGGCGATGGCTGCGGGCGATGAACCGGGCGCGCGCTGCGGTAAGCCTTGGCGCCAAGGTGTGTGGGGGCTCTGGTCAGGGCCCGCGCCATCGACAGGCCTGGCCTGCGCGAAACCAAGCGCAAGGCTTGGTCGGTGAAGTCATCGCTGACCGAGAGCCGCTTGATTGTTCGCAGCAAGCAGCACGCCGGTTAAGGTGAAAGAACTTTCATGATGGGCGGTGCTGCGCGCTTTTATGAAAGTTGGAGGGGTGCTGCGCACCTTCACAAAAGTTAGCGGGCCAAAAAATCGGGCTGGCGGAACTTCATTTCCAGAAAGCGGCCGTTGCTCAGCAGCGCCTGTGCGTCGGCGCTGGCAACATTGCGCACGATCTCGCGCATCTTTTCATCAAGCAAGGCCAGTTGCTCGGCCAGGAGTTGGCGTGCCGTCTTGCCGTCCTTTAGCGTGTGCGTCGTGCGAAAGACCGGCGGCAGTGCGACGTAGTTGGCCAGCGTTTCGGGCAGGTAGCGCAGCACGGTCTCGCGCACGGTGTACAGGTCCGCGTCTGTGCCGCGCGTGCCCACCAGGCGCGGCAGCACCTCGGCCACTGACGATTTCACGCTGTCCAGATGGCCGCGCATGTCTGGCGTCAAATGCGGCTGCGCGCGCACGACCACCGTGTCCAGGTGCTCTAGCGTCTGCTCCAGGGTCAGGCTGTCCTCAATGCGGCGTTCGATTTCGGGTGCACTGCCCAGGCTGCGGCCCAGCAGCCAGCCCACGCCGTACAACCCGGCGGTGATGAACAGCCAACCCGGCCCGATAAGACCGGCGAAGAGCAGCACTGGCCCGGCCAAGGCCAGTGCGCAGCCGGCGATGTTGGCGTTGCCGTAGATGAAGAGCATCAGCCGCAGAGCCAGCGGTCGCCTGGCAGGCGAGACAGCGTTCATTGGTAGCCGCGAATGTCTTTGAAAACCAGGCTCAGCGCTGCCCGGCGACCGTCGAACACGCGCCCGCCGCTGAGCTGTGCCAGCGTGGCCATCTCGGTGTTGCTGGCCTCGCCAAAGAGGATGGGGAAGATGCGCACCGGCGTGCCGCTGCCCTGCTGCGACTGGAAGGCCGCCAGGTCTGGCCCTGCCGTGTTTTCGCCATCGGTCAGCAGCACCACGCTCACATAGCGCTCAGGATCCCGCTTTTGTTCGTCCGCTGCCAGCGCTTGTGCCTCCAGAAGAGCGGCATAAATGCCGGTGCCACCATTGGCCCGCAAGCCATCGGCATAGGCCAGCACCTGCTTGCGTGCGGCCTCAAGCGAGCGCGGCTCGAAACCCACGCGCACGGGCGGCTCGACGCGGTCGGAGAAGGCGATCAGCACCACGTTCTCGCGGCTCTGGAAGCGCGTGTAGCGGGCGCTGGCACTGCTGGCGTCCGCGCCGGCCAGTATCTTCAGCGCGCCGCGCATGGCTTCTAGCCGCTCGCCCGCCATGGAGCCGCTGATGTCGAGCACGAAAATCGACGTTGCCGGGCGCCGCCACACGCCCTGGTAGGCGCCCAGCACGGCGTCCACGACGTCGAGCCGGTTCGGGAAGGTGAGTTCGACCACGGCTGTTGTGGGCAGGCCAGCGCCCAAGGGCACATCGGCCACCGCCGGGCGCACAAATTCTTGGGCGCTTAGCTGGCGCTGCACGTCGGGCGCTTTGAAGGCACCGACGAGCCGTGTGTAGTCGTCGCGACGCGCCTCGGCCAGCAGCATCAAGGGGTAGTCGGCCGAGATCACGCCGTCCTTGGGATAGATCAGCGTCAGCTTGTCGGCGGCGGCCAGCTTTTCGTTGGCGCGCAAGATGACGGCCTCGTAATTGACCATGGCGTCCAGCGCTGAGGGGTCCTTGACAAAGGCCTCGGCCAGCCAGCCCGAGCTGCCGGCGGTGAGCTTCTGGCCCGACAAGAAGGCCTTGAGCACGGCGCCGTCGACCTCCTGCACCGTCAGGTCCTCGGTCTTGCCAGCCACTGCGGAGGCGACGGCGAAGAGCGCGCTCATGCCGGTGTTGCTGCTGGTGGGGTTGGTCATGGCATAGCGCAGGCTGCCCTTGCCAGCGGCCTTGGCGATCTCGGCCCAGCTTGGCGCCTGGGTGGTCCAGCCCAGGGCTTGGGCCTTGGCCTCTTTGACGCCCAATGCAACCCGCGAATAAAACAGTTTCTCGCGCGCCAGCGGCTTCGTGGTCAGCGCCAGTGAGGGGTAGGCCCCGTTGGCGGGCAGCATGGCGTCAAAGGCCTCACCGGCGTTGACGCGCTCCACAATGTCCAGCGTGCCGGCGTAGCTCAAATGCAGGTCCAGGCCCACGCTGCTGGCTGCGGCCTTGAGCGCGGGCTCTAGGTCACGCACCTCAGAACCTGCCAGCACCTTGAATACCTTGGCCGCCGGTGCCGCAGCAGCCGGTGGCGCTTCTTGCTTTTTGCCGCAGGCGTTCAGGCCCAGAAGCATCGCCAGGCCGGCCGCCACCGCCAGGGCGCCCAGGCCACGGCGGCGGCGCAGCGCAAGCGCTGGTGTCACAGCCGCACCTCGGTGCTGGTGGACAAGGCCTGTGCGCTTTCCTGGCGTCGCACGCGGTCAAGGTAGGTGCGTGACTTGTCCAGTTCGCCGCTCAAGGTGTCCACAGTCGTCTGCATCGAACTCAGCGCCTTGGTCTTGAAGTCGGCAATCGCGTCCATGCTCTGGTAGACGTTGGCAAAGGCCAGCTGCAGCTTGGCGATGTCGATGGTGCTGCTGGCCGCCTGCGTGTGGATGGCCGTGCTCTGGTCGCGCAGCATTTCGCTGGTGCTGGCGATGAGGTTGCCGGTGGTGGTGTTGAGCGCGCTGATCTGGTCGAGCACCAGCTTCTGGTTGGCCAGGGCCTGGGCCACGATGACCGCAGTGCGCAGCGCCGACACGGTGGTGGTGGTGGCACGGTCCACGCCCTTCATCAGCTCCAGGTTGTTCTTGCGGATCAGGTCCAGCGCCAGGTAGCCTTGGATATTGACCGCCATCTGCGTCAACAGGTCGGTGACCTTCTGGCGGGTGTAGAACAGCATTTCTTCGCGCACCACGCGCGCCTTCTCGGGGTCGGACGCCTCCAGAGCCACTGCGCGCGCAGCAAGCTCGCCGTCCAGCTTTTTGCCAATGTGGATGTACTTCTCCAGCCGCTCCATCAGGCCCCAGAGGTTGGCTTTTTCCGTCTCGATGGCGGCGTTGTCGCGCAGCAGCTCGTCCTTGCCGCGCTTGAGCGACTCAATAATGGCGTTGAGGTGCGCCTGGCTGCTCTGGTACTTGTCAAAGTAGTCGACCAGCTTGTTGCCCATGGGGATGAAGCCCAGCAGCTTGCGCGCCGAGAACAAGTCGCCCTGGCGCGAGGGGTCTAGGGCCTCGATTTGGCGGCGCAGGTCGACCAGGCCCTTGCCGATTTCGGCGCCCTTGTCGAACAGACCGTTCTCCAGCGACTTCACGGGCCTCTCCAGCATGCGGTTGGACACCGAGGCCGATGCCTCAATGTCCTTCACGCCCATGCTGTGGATGCGCTCCACGGCCTCCTTGAACTTCGGGTCTTGGCTGTCGTGCGCGGTAATGTCGTCGATGAACTGGCGCACCTGCGTGTCCAGCGCATTCACATCCTCGGCCTTCAAGCGCACGCGGCCGCTGGCAGATTCCACGGGCACAGCCGCCACGGCGGCAGGCGGCTCCAGCGTAAAGCTCTGCGGCGGCGTGAGTTCGGTGGCCACAGGCGGGGTGAGCGGTGTGTTCATGGGGGTGTCCTTACTTGAAGCGGGCCTCAATGGCCACAGTCATGCGTTCCAGCCACTCGTAGCTGGGCGGGTCGATCACGTCGACGAGCACCTCGGGCACGGCAATGCCGCGCTGCGCCCACAACTCGGGGCCGCGCTGCTCGCCGCCGGTGCGGTAGCCGTACTCGTGGGCCAGGGCGCGCAGGACCGGGTCGTTTTCGAGCACCGTGCCCAGGCGTACGCCTGCGGGCGTGTAGGGCACCAGCACATGCTTGGAATACACGGTGGGCTTGGGGTACATCACGACCATGCCGCCCGCGTCATTGCTCTTGAATTTGTCTGGGTGCTTGAGCCAGAACTCGATCAGCTGCGACTCGTAGGCCATGAGCAGCGGCGCCTTGCCCATGCCCAGCGCCAGGTAGTCCTCGAAAGGCCCGGCCGAGGACTGTTCTTGGAAGCCCTGGCGCAGGAAAAGCGGCGCCACCACCGGCAGCACGCGGTCGACGTCCTCTTGGCTTTGCACGATCTGCTGCTTGTTGGCCAGGTAGCTGGCCAGCGCCAGGTACATGGCTGCACTGTTGGAGGTGCGCACGTCGGTAGAGTTGACGAGCACGGCCTTGCTGGTGGCGAAGGCCTCGCTTTTTTTGAGCTCGCGCCAGCGTGTGCCCTTGTCCACCAGCGCCATCAGGGCAGGCAGGTCAACGACGTAGTAGACGTCGCCCTGGCGTTCGGCGATGCCGTTAGCCACCAAGATTTCCGCGATGGGTCGCCAACTGGCAAACACCATGGGCGTGTAAAAAGGGTTGAAGACGGCAGCCGCCTTGGCCTGTGCCTTCAGCTGCGCAGCCGCTGGCGCGCCTGAGGGGAAGCCGAAGTCGTACTTGCTGGCGTCATAGCGGGCGGCAATGGCGCGGGAACCGGCTTTTTCGACGCTAACGGTAATACCCTGCGCGGCCAGGGCTTTGACGACGCGCGGGTCGGCAAAGTAGGCCTCTTTCTCGGAGCCGATAAGCCCGCGCACGCTCACCTGACGGGCTGCTTCTAGCTTGGCAGTCTGCTGCGCCGTGCGTTCGTCGACCACACGGCTATTGGAATACCAGATACCGCCCGCCACGCCACCGAGCAGCAGCAAAGCGAGGGTGGGAGCTAGCAACTTTCGAACTTCCAAGAACGCTCTCCTTGTGGGCTGCGGCACAGGCTTGCGGGCGGACCTCGCAAACAAACCTCTCTTGAATCAGTTTATCAGTAGCTTATGGAGGCGAGATGATGTGGCGAGATGATCAACCGGCTTCGCTCTGCCTGCGTCAAAACGGGGCGAGGTCAGCATGTACCGTCTAAATGTTGTTGAACACCCGGCGGTGCGGCACTTCGCAAAAAGTCGGCCAGCCTTTTCCCCGCTTCGTCCTTGAACTCTGCGCCCTGGCCCTCCATGGGAAGCACGCTCGCCATTCGGTCCATGCGAAAGCTGCGAAACCCCTCACGCACTTCGCACCACGCGGCCAAAGTCCAGACTTTTCCCCAATAAAAGCAGCCCAGTGGCCGCACAAGGCGCAGCGTTACACGGTCAGCTGCATCCTTGTACTGCACATGGACCTTGCGGTGTGCTTGTACCGCTTCGCTTCCGCATGCGCATCGGAATCGTCAGCGGCCCGTCGTTCACCGCTTGCACCTGCGCGTCCTCCGTACCGCAAGGGGCTTGAAAGCGCACTGATTTATGCGTTGGTGTGCGCGCTGGTTTGTGCCTTATGCCGACACGCAGCCATGCCCTCTTCAGGCAAAAAACGATGCAAGTACCACTGCGCCTTCGCCTGCGGCATCTCCTGCGCAGCGTCCTGTCTCGCCTCCAGGTCACCCTTGCCGCCGCTGCCCTGCTTGCTTCCCAGCCGGTCGCAATAAATCCACAACAGGCCGTGGCGCTAGCTGCGGGCGATGAAGTAGTCGCGCAGCGCTGGGGCTTCGCCTTCTAGCCAACCCGCCTCCAGCCGCTGCGGGCCTACCAACAGGGCCAGCGGGCCGTGGAATTGGGGTTGGGCGTGTTGCACCAGCAGGCTTTACGGAGTAGCCAGCAGCCAGCTGGGGTAGAGCGCGCCGGGCGCGGGCGATGACGGCAAGTCGGCAATGGGGCTGGCCACTGGGGCCGCACCCCGCGTGCCCTTGTGCTTGACCCGCTCCAGTGCGCATGGAATTGCTCCTGTCACCGACAGTAGGGCGCTCCACCTTGCAGCGAACAGCAGTAGCGCCTTGCCGGTTCAATTGGTACGAGACCTAGTCGGCACCGGGCACCCGCATGTGGGAGTGCCATACTTGGCGAATGCGCGTCTTTACAGTTAAGGAACGCATTATTTTCATGATTTAGACGGTTTGTCGCGCCTAATCAGAACAATCAACCTTGAATCGAGTTCTCCTGCATGAAACTTTCAACGCTCGCTGCCATTGCTATCGCCCTGGGTGTGTCCACCTGGGCCCAAGCCGACTGGTCGCAGACCCAAAACGAAGCCAAAGGCCAAAAGGTGTATTTCAATGCCTGGGGTGGCAGCGAGGCGACCAACGCCTACATCGCTTGGGCCGCCAAAGAAGCCAAAACCCGTTATGGCGTTGACGTGCGGCACGTCAAAATCACGGATGCCGCCGAGGTCGTTAAGCGGGTGCAAACTGAGGTGGCTGCCGGGCGCACCGGTGACGGCTCTGTGGACCTGATGTGGGTCAATGGAGAAAACTTCCGCAAGCTCAAAAACGGTGGCTTGCTGTTTGGTCCGTGGGCGCAAAACCTGCCGAACTGGGACCTCGTGGATTTGAACAAGCCCGTGCGCACCGACTTCTCGGTGCCCACCGAAGGCTATGAGTCGCCCTGGGGCACAGCGCAACTCACCTTTATTGCTGACCGCGCCAAAACACCCACACCCCCGCGCTCTGCAGCCGATTTGCTGGCGTTTGCCAAAGCCCATCCGGGGCGTGTCAGCTACCCCAAACCGCCTGACTTCCATGGGACGACTTTCGTCAAGCAAATGCTGCTGGAGCTGGCGCCCAACAAAGCCGCATTGCAACAAGCCGTCACCCCCGCAGCGTTCGTTACCGCAACGCAGCCGCTGTGGGCTTATTTGGACCAGTTGCACCCCAGCCTGTGGCGCAATGGCACAACGTTCCCGGCCAGCGCAGCCGAGATGCACCGCATGCTGGGTGATGGTGAACTCAAAATGTCGATCACTTTCAACCCCAACGAAGCGGCCAATCTGATTGCCAGCAAACAACTGCCGGCCACTGCCTACAGTTTTGGATTTACAGGCGGAACCATCGGGAACGTTCATTTTGTGGCGATACCTGTAAACGCACGCGCCAAGGCGGGGGCAGAGGTGTTTGCCAACTTCCTGCTCTCTGCTGAGGCACAAACCCGCAAGGCCGATATCAGCGTATGGGGCGATGGCACGGTTTTGGATATCAACAAACTTCCGGCGGCCTCGCAAGCCCTGATTCGCAAAACCGCACCCGGCGCCTTGAATGAGGCGGTACCGACCTTGCCTGAACCACACGCCAGCTGGGTAGAGGCCTTGGAGGCCGAGTGGCTCAAGCGCTACGGCTCGCGCTAGAGCGAAATTTGCCCAAGCCCCCTGGCAGCCGCGCTGGGCTGCCCTGGCGATGGCTGTCTGCTCTTCCGGTCTTGCTGATCTTTGGCCCCGTGCTGCCGGGGCTTTATTGGGCCGTAAATCCGGCCTTAGACCCTGCGGTTTGGCAATCCCTGTGGTTTGACGGACAGTGGGTGCAGGCCTTGCGCTCAACCCTGGTCTCCAGTGTTATCGGCACGGTGCTGGCGTGCGGCATAGCGGGCTTGCTGGCCACGCTGCATTATCCAAGTCAGTTATGGATGTCGCTCCAGCGACGCTTGCCGCTGCTGCTGTCCGTGCCGCACGCTGCCTTTGCCCTTGGCTTGTTTTTCTTGATCGCGCCTTCCGGTTGGTTGGCAAGGGCTGTTGCCCATTTCGCGCAATGGACCAGCCCACCCGATTGGGTCACAGTGCAAGACCCCTATGGCCTGAGCCTGGCCTTGGCACTGGCTATCAAAGAAAGCTGGTTCTTGCTGTGGGTGCTAGCGGCGGTATTGGGTGAGCAAGCCGTCTCACGCCAGATGGTCATGGGCCGCTCCTTGGGCTACAGCCGCACGCAAACCTGGCGCTTGGTTGTGTGGCCGCAGTTGCTACCGCGCTTGAAGTGGCCGGTGATGGCAGTGTTTGCTTACGGTCTTTCAGTGGTGGACATGGCCATCATTCTGGGACCCGGCACACCACCGACTTTGGCAGTTTTGATCTGGCGCTGGTTGACCGACCCCGACCCCGCCCTGCAAGCACGTGGCAGCGCGGCGTCCCTGATTCTGTTGACTGTGATGCTGGCTTGCGCTCTGGCGGTGCGCGGTCTCGCGTGGCTAATGAAACTGCATCGGCCTTATCCGACGGGGCAGCGCAAGCCTGCTGCAAGTCCGCGTTGGCCCAGGGTGCACACCCCCCTTTTTTTGCTCGGCTATGCGGTGATGGCTGTGTTGCTGCTTTGGTCTGTGGCGCAGGAATGGTTTTTTCCGGCACTGCTGCCTGCCGCCGTATCGTTAGAGACTTGGCAACAGGCTGATGGGGCACCGTTTTGGACGACTTTGTGGCTGGCCCTGGCAGCGAGCTTGCTGTGTTTGCCTGCGGTGCTGGTTTGGCTGGAATGGGGGCCCAAGCGGCTGAACGCGCTGCTGTACCTGCCACTGATCGTGCCGGCCTTGCCATTGGTCGCCGGACAATATGCTGCTTTGCTGCATGTGCATTTGGACGGCACCGCTGTCGCGCTGGTCTGGAGCCACCTGCTGTGGGTGCTGCCTTATATGATGCTCACACTCATCGGGCCCTATCGGGCGTTTGATCCGCGCCTGATGACCATTGCTCGGGCCTTAGGATATTCGCCTTGGAAGGCCTGCTTGGCCGTGAAGTGGCCCGTGCTCTTGCGCCCTATTTTGGCGACGCTGGCGCTTGGTTTTGCAGTAAGCGTGGCGCAATACCTGCCCACCCTGTTTGCCGGGGGCGGTCGTTTCACCACGGTCACGACCGAAGCGGTGGCACTGAGTGCCGGCGGCAACCGGCGGGTGTTAGCGGTGCAGGCATTGCTGCAAATCGCCTTACCCATGGCGGCCTTTGGCTTGGCGGCGGTCGCCACACACTGGCTTGGGCGACATCGAAAAGGATTGCGTTGACATGCTGAACATCAAAAACCTGACGATCTCGAACGCGGAGAAGAATCTTTTTTCAGACTTGTCGCTGGCCCTCAACCCCGGCGAGGTCGTGACCCTTACCGGCGTGTCCGGCTCCGGTAAATCGACGCTCTTGAACTGGGTGATCGGCGACCTGGACCCCAGCTTTTCTGCCACTGGCGAGCTGTGGCTCAACCAGGTGCGATGCGACACCTTGCCCGTTGAGGCGCGCCGCATCGGCCTTTTGTTTCAGGATGACTTGCTGTTTCCCCATTTAAGTGTGGGGCAAAACCTGGCTTTTGCACTGCCTGCCCGGTTCAGGGATGGCAAAGCACGCCGACAGCGCGTGGAGCAAACTCTGTCAAATATTGGCCTGGATGGTTTTCATGACCGCGACCCGGCCACGCTGTCTGGTGGCCAGCGGGCGCGGGTCAGCCTGATGCGCACGCTGCTGGCCGAACCTTTGGCGCTCTTGCTGGACGAGCCGTTTTCCAAGTTGGACGCGGTGTTGCGCACCCAGTTTCGCGCCTTTGTGTTCGAGCAAATTGAACATCAAAACATTCCGACCTTGCTGGTCACCCATGACCCGGCCGATGTGCCACAGGCTGGACGGGTGATCGAAATCAGTGATTGGCAGCACATCCATGTTTGATCAAGCCTTAAACAATACGGTGCATCGCCCCCTCAAGCGCGTGGCCGCAAGCCTGATTGCCTGGGGCCTGCGGGCCAATCAAATGACCTGGATCGGGTTTGTGCTGGGGCTCACGGCCGTTCCATTGATTGCACTGGGTCAGCCCCAGTGGGCGATTCTCAGCATCGCTCTCAACCGGGTGGCTGATGGGCTTGACGGTGCGATGGCACGGCTGACCCGGCCGACCGACCTGGGGGCGTTTTTGGACATTTCCTTAGATTTCCTCTTTTATTCCTCCATTCCACTGGCCTTTGTGGTGGCGGATCCGGGCAGAAACGGTCTGGCCGGGGCCTTGTTGATCTACAGCTTCATTGGGACCGGCTGCACTTTCCTGGCGTTTGCCGCACTGGCAGCTAAACGGGGCATCACGAGCACGGCTTACCCTGGCAAGGGGTTTTATTACCTGGGGGGATTGACCGAGAGCACCGAGACCATTGCGGTTTTTGTGTTGATGTGCCTTTGCCCCGAGTGGTTCGGTGCACTCGCCTATGGTTTTGCCGCGCTGTGTGCTCTGACGACCATCACCCGGATTGCCGCTGGCATGTCGGTCTTCCAAGCTGCGGCACCACTTCCGTGACACTGAAGATGGCCGCACGCACCCTGGCTGCGATGGTGGTCACGTCCGTAGTGGCCCTCCATGTGCAGGCGGCCGGTGTTGCCGTGGTGCCGCTTTCATCGGCGACGACAGATCAGCCGCCCGCCCCATGGCGCGTAGTTGGGATTCCGGGCGGGAAAATTCCGATCACCCGCTTTGCGATGGCAGATGTCGATGGGCGCAAAGTGTTACGCGTAGCAGCGCTTCAGTCTTATGGCAATCTGGTACACGATCTGCCATCGGGCGCGACCGCCACCGGCTTGCGGTTGACCTGGCGATGGCGGCTTGAGGTAGCGCTTCAAGGGGCAGACCTGTACTCGCGTCAGGGCGACGACAGTCCTCTCAAGGTGTGCGTTTTGTTTGACATGCCACTTGACAAGCTAGGTCTGATAGAACGCAACCTGTTGCGCATGGCACGCGTCGCCAGCGCTGAGAAATTGCCGTCTGCCACGCTGTGCTACGTGTGGGACGACAATTTGAATCCGTCAACCATGCTGCCCAACGCGTATACGTCGCGTGTGCGCATGATTGTGACCACAAGCGGCCATCAGCATTTGGGGCAGTGGATCGCGCAATCGCGCGACCTCGCTGCTGACTTTCGGCAGGCGTTTGGTGCGGAAAGTGACGCCTTGCCTCCGCTGCTGGCAATCCTGGTAGGGGGTGACGCCGACAATACCGGCGGTCACAGCCTGGGCTATGTTGACGATGTCCGGCTGGAACCCTGATTCAGAAAGTCGCAAGCTAATTGAGCGCCGGAACAACCACGGACAACATCAGGGCTTGCCGCCCTTGGCAGACCCACTGACGCCATTGAGTCGCCAGTCGTAGTCCAAAAACTCGATGTCAAGTTGGCCTGCTGCCAGCCCACTGGCCACGTCAGCATTCAGCGCCAAAGCTTCGCGGTAGAGCGCCAAAAACTGAGCCAAGGTGTTGGCGCCGCGCCATCCTTTTTCAAAGTCTGACCGGTACCATTTGAAAATGCTCGACACCTTGAGCACGTCAGACGCAAGGCGGTTGCGCGTTCGGTCAGATAAAAACATCTGCGTCGACTCCTCCAGCTGCGCGTTCAAACGATCGGCCACATAGGCTTCCTTGCGCAGCGCCGGACAACCAATGCTGGCACAGTTCACCGCAAAATGAATGCGCGGATCGTTGTAGCGACCAGAGCCGCGAATCAGGCCATGCTCGATATCGTCGAGCGACCGGGTTTCGCCCAGCAAGGGGATGAAGCGCTTTTTCCAGGGTGATTGAATGAATGAGCCCACATCTTTGATGGACTTGATGCCTGGGTAGCCGGTGAGCACTGCCTCTACCGTCCAGGCGTTGTAGGCATTGATCAAGAACGCCAGTTGCGCCGGGTTGCTCCAGCGGTCAAACTCCGGCCGCGTTACTTTGGCGGTGTTGTCCAGAACGGTTTGAAGGGAGACGCGTTCCACCTTGAACCCGTCGTAATCCACTTCGGTGGCTTGCCCACCAAGCAGTAATTGCACATGTTTTTTGAGCAGTGTGTCCCATGCGGCACTGTCAAACCCCTGTGTCTGGGCTTGCGCGGTCAAACTTGCTAACAGGCACAGCGCAAGAAAAATCCTTTTAAGCATCTCCGTTAGCCCCGCTTCCAGGCATGGAACCGCCCTAGCAGGCTCAGCACTTTTTGAGGTGCATGCGCGCGCTTCCATTCGCCTGCCGCGTACTTGTTGGCCTCTGCCAGCGTGGGGTAGGTGTGGATGGTGCCCAAAATCTTGTTCAGGCCCAGCCCGTGCTTCATCGCCAGCACAAATTCGGCCAGCAAATCAGCGGCGTGTTCGCCGACGATGGTCACACCCAGAATGCGGTCTTTGCCCGGCACCGTCAGCACTTTGACAAAGCCGTGCGCCGTGCCATCGGCAATGGCGCGATCCAGCTCGTCCATGCCGTATTGGGTGACTTCATACGGAATGTTCTTTTCCTTGGCATCCTGCTCGTTGAGACCCACGCGCGCCACCTCGGGTTCAATAAAAGTCGCCCACGGCACCACCGAATAGTCCACCTTGAACTTCTTGTAGTCGCCAAACAAGGCGTTCACAGCCGCGTACCACGCCATGTGAGCGGCCGTGTGGGTAAATTGGTAGGGCCCAGCCACGTCGCCTGCCGCGTAGATATTGGGGTACAGCGTTTCCAGATAGTCGTTTACCGCGACGGTACGTTGGGTGGGAATGCCCAAATCTTCCAGCCCATACCCTTGCAAACGGGCCACGCGGCCAACGGCGCACAGCAGGGCATCAAACTCGATGCGTTTTTCAACCCCCTGGTGCTCGACCACGATGAATTTGCGCGCTCCCTCGCGTTCGCAGCGCAAGGCTTTGTGACCGGTCAGCACCTCGATGCCATCGCGGGTCAGCGCGTCGCGGGCCAAGTCCGAAACCTCCCTGTCTTCACGAACCATGATGCGCGGCGCCATCTCGATTTGGCTGACCTGCGAACCCAGTCGGGCAAAGCTCTGTGCCAACTCGCAGCCAATGGGGCCGCCCCCCAACACGACCAGACGCGGCGGTGGCGCATCAAGTTGGGCGAATTCGTCCCACAGCGTGTCGCTGGTGACATAGCCCACGTCATCCAGCCCAGGCAGGGGCGGCACGAAGGGGCGGGCACCCGCCGCAATCACGATAGCGCGGGTGGTCAGCCGCTGAACGGCGCCGCTGTTTAACTTGATTTCTACGGTCCAGGGGTCGATGATTTTGGCGTAACCCTCTAGCACTTCCACGCCAAGTTCGGTGTAGCGCTCCACGCTGTCGTGCGGCGCCACAGTAGCAATAACCTTGTGCACCCGGGCCATGATCTTGCTGAAACTGAACTGGGGATCGACCGCGCTCAAGCCATAGTTTTCGGCATGGCGCATTTGGTGGGCCACGCGGGCCGACTTGATCAGGGCCTTGCTTGGCACGCAACCATAGTTCAGGCAGTCACCGCCCATCTTGTGCGCTTCGACCAGCGTCACCTTGGCTTTCACCGCCGCCGCAATGTACGAGGTGACCAAGCCTGCGGCGCCGCCGCCAATGACCACCAGATTGCGGTCAAAGGTTTTAGGACGCTGCCATTTGGCATAGACGCGGCGACTCTGCAGAAAGTTCATGAACTTTTTAGCCAGTATGGGGAACACGCCGAGCAACGCAAACGAAAGCAGAAGGCCGGGCGACACAATGCCCGACAAGCTGGTAATTTGGGCCAACTGGGTACCAGCGTTGACGTAAACCAGGGTGCCCGCCAACATGCCCAACTGGCTCACCCAGTAGTAGCTCAGGGTACGCACCGGCGTCAAACCCATGAGCAAATTCACCAGAAAGAAAGGAAAGATCGGCACCAGCCGCAGCGTGAACAGGTACAGCACGCCATCCTTGGCCATGCCCTCGTTGATCGCTTTGAGCCTATCCCCAAAACGCCGTTGAATAGCATCGCGCAGCACATAGCGCGACGCCAAAAACGCCAAGGTGGCTCCGATGCTTGACGCAAACGACACAATGACAGTGCCCACAGAAAGGCCAAACAACGCACCAGCCGCCAGCGTCAGGATGACTGCGCCCGGCAGCGACAAGGCCGTGACCACGACATAGACCGCAATGAAAGCAAACGCGACGCCCCAGGGCGATGCCACACGCTGTGTCTCAAACTGTCCCAGGCTGGCTTTCATGCCCTCAAGGGTCAAATACTGATTCACATCCAGCGCGAAGAATCCAAACACCAGCAATGCAGCAGTGGCAAGAATCAATATTTTTTTCATGGAGGGGGCCAGACTTTCGTATTAGTTTCAATCATGTTAGTTGAAAGAAATATTATTTTTAATTTATTTGTAGATCGAGTGGACGCGGGCTTCCAGTTTTGCACAGGCATGTGGACTGCAGCCCCCACCCCCCTCACGCAAAAAACCCATGCAAATACCACTGCGCCCGCGCCTCCTGCGCTGCCTGCGGGTCGCCATCGCCGCCCCGCCCGCCCAAGCGGTCGCAGTAAATCCACAACAGGCCGTGGCGCTGGCTGCGGGCGATGAAGTAGTCGCGCAGCGCCGGTGTCTCGCCTTCTAGCCAACCCGCCTCCAGCCGCTGCGGGCCAACCAGCAAATCCAGCGGGCCATGGAATTGGGGCTGTGCGTGCTGCACCGGCAGGCTTTGCGGCGTGGCCAGCAGCCAGTTGGGGTAGAGCGCGCCGGGCGCGGGCGATGACGGCAAGTCGGCAATGGGGCTGGCCACTGGGGCCGCACCCCACGTGCCCTTGTTGCCTACGCGCTGCGCGGCAGCGTCTTCGGCACCTGGGGCTGCGCAGGGCCGCCAGTGCTGCATGCGCTCAGGCCGGTGGTCGGCCTGGGTGCTGGCGCACAGCACCTGCTCGGGCCCCAGGCGGGCGGCCACGCGTTCCAGCATGTGGTGCAGGCTGTCGCCGCTGCGCACATCGTCCACCAACAGGCTGTGGCTTTCGCCCGAGAGCGGCTGGGTGGCCAGGGTGCGCAGGCGCAAATACAGCACCGGGGCGGGCAACACCACGCGCGCCAACTGTTCGGCCAGCAGGCGCTCCAGGTGGCGCAGGTCTTGGGTGGCGTGGGCGGTGCGCAGCTCCAGCCGGCCATAGCCGCTGGCGTCGTGGTGGGCATCCAAGTGCAGCGCGTTGGATCGTCGCGCATCCAGCTCCCAGCGCAGCTCTAGTGCCAGCACGCCGCGCTGGCGCGCGCGCAGCCATTCCAGCAACTGCGCCAGCAAGCGGCGCGCGCCAAACAGCAGCGCCGGGGCCGTGTCCACCTGCGCGGCCAGCTCCAGCGGCGCGTCAAACACCTCGGGCAGGTGCAGCCAGGGATAGACCTCGGGGCACAAGCCATAGGCCTGGTCCAGCGCGGCCAACAGCTCGGCGCCAAAGCGGCGCGCCACGCCCGCGCGCGGCAAGGCGCGCAGCTGGCCCCAGGTGCGGCAGCCTAGGCGCTCCAAGGTGGGCACGTGGGCGCGGGCGGCGGCCAGGGCCATCAGCGGCAAGGCGTCGGCGGATAACGTGTCGCTTTGCATGCGCAGGCCCAGGCTGTCCAAGTCCGCAGGCCCTGGCTTGCTAGCACGCTCGGCCCCGGGCTTGCCGCTGGGCGCGCCACCAGATGCGCCCGCACGCCTGCCTTTGCCGGTGGCCTCAGATGTGGCCTCCCGTGTGGCTTTACCCGCACCCGCTTCCACAAGCGCAGGGGCAACACCATGCGCCGCCCCGTGGGTCACCCCCCACAAGCGCCCCAGCGCCACCAGCGCCGTTGCACCCTGCGCACAAAGCAGCGGCGCCAGCACAGGAAGCAGCAGCTTGTGCAGCAAGGCGCTGCGCCCGCCAAACAGGCGCTCGCTGGCCGATGTTTCGAGCACCAGCGCGCCGTCCAACTGCGCCACCCAGGGCGTGAGCTGCAGGGCGCGCCAGGCCAGCGCGGCAAGGGGATCGGTCACCGTGGTGCCTGCGCCAAGCGCGGGCTCCAGCGGCGGCGCGGCCAGGCGCAGCGCCAGCCAGTGGGGCGGCAGGTGCGGCCTGACGGCAGCGCCCGGCTGGGGTGCGTCCTGGTTTGCGCCTTGGTTTGCGCGCTGTTGCGTAGCCATGGCAAGCGTTTTACAGGCTGCGGGTGGCGATACGGCTGCGCGTGCGGTCTTGGGGCAGACGGTGAACCGGTAGCCGAATGGCCGTCGGGAGGACCGCCGAGGCGGCTGTGTTCGTGGCCGTGTGGGTGGGAGAAGGTGCCGCTTGCGGCCTAAGTTCAGGCTGTTGCAGTGTGGCCGCCGCCAACAACTGGCCCAGCGCGGGCGCGCGGGCTGCCAGGTGCAAGGGGTTTTCGAGCGGCGGGCCACGGCGCTTGAGCAGGTCAATGCACAAGCCGCCATCGGCATCAGCCGACAAGAACAGACGCAGAACGGCGGGCGAGGCGTCTTGGCGGGCCTGGTCGCTGCGCATCACGAAGAGCAGCTTGTGGTGTTCGGCGGCCGCCAGTTGCAAGCGGCGTAGCTGGTCGGCGCGCGCCTGCGGCAGCCAGGCCAGCACCGCGTCCACCGGGGCGCAGCGCAGCGCCTGTTCGGTGGCCCACAAGGGCGTGGCGCTGGCCCGCTGGGCGGATGCCCCTCTAGCCACAACAGGCCCCGACCCCGACCCCGACGACGGCAGTTTGAACCACAGCAAGCGCCGCGCCGCCACACCTTGGGCGGCCAGCGCGGGCGCAAAAGGCAGGTGCGGCGGCGCCACCAGCACCACCGGCCCCACGCCACAGCAGGCCAGCGCCGGGGCCAGCAAGCGCCATTCGTTGTGCACGCCCGGCGCTTGCAACAGCTCGGTCAGCGCGCCCACCGGCCAGCCGCCGCCGGGCAAGTGGGCATCGAGCAGCGCATCACCCGTGGCTACCGTGCGCTGGGGCGCCAGCGCCAGGGCATGGGCGCGCCAAACGTCGGCGTGCAAACTGTCCAGGGCGCCCAGAGAGTCCTGGACCTCCTGTGCGTCCAACACGCCCAGGTCCCCAACGCCAGACGCACTGGTGTCAAAAAACGCAGGGAAGGCTAGTTGGGCGACCATTTTTGCATGACTACTGTTTAAAAAAACAGTATACGGCAGGCCACTTTTTGCTGCACCGCCTGCACGCAGCAGGCAGGCACGGGGTTGGGTGCCTAGTCTGGCGCCACCGTTTTGGCGTGCCTGCGGTGGTTGCAGGCGGCGTGGCTGATGGCCAGGTTGTCTTGGTGGCTGCTACCGCCCTCGCTTTGGGGGCGGATGTGTTCTAGCGTGGCCTCAGGGGGCGCAACATGCTGGCCGCACACCCAGCACGGCACCACGCCGTGGAGCTGGCGGGCCACGGTTTGGTAGATTTTGTGACGGGTCAGGGCGAGACGGCTCATGGTGTAAAAAATGGGGAGATCGACGGTAAAAGGACGGTAAAAGAGCCCTGCTCGCTGCTATGGCGCTATTGCGATCAAGGGACAATAGATATATACCACTTAGTGGCACAATAAAGCATGAGACGTGTGTTTAAAACCCGCTATTTCACGCGCTGGATGCGCAAGACTGCCCTCAGCGACGACGCACTCTGCACTGCAGTTGCGGAAATGGCACAAGGCTTGGTCGATGCGGACTTGGGCGGCGGCATTGTCAAAAAACGCGTCGGACTTGCTGGTCGCGGCAAACGCGCAGGGGCCCGAACCTTGCTTGCCACCAACAAAGGAAACCGGTGGTTTTTTGTTTACGGGTTTGAAAAAAATGATCGCACCAATATTTCGGACGACGAACTAGAAGCGCTGAAAGACGTGGCCGAGCAACTATTGGCCAGAACCGGCAAACAACTGAATGACGCCACAAACGACGGATCTTTGACGGAGATATGCCATGACCCAAAAATCTAAGGCCAAGAGTCCCATTTTTGAAGCTGTCCACGAAACAGCAAGCGATTTGCATCGCTTGGGTTTCATTGACAAGCGGAAAATGCGCAAATTCGATGCACTTTGTCTGGACCCCATCCCCGCCTACGACAGCGAAAAAATTCGCGCCTTGCGGAACCACCTTCAACTCAGCCAGGCAGTTCTGGCGTCTGTGCTCAACACCAGCCTGTCCACCGTGCGCAAGTGGGAAGTAGGCGACAAGCACCCCAGCGGTCCATCGCTCAAGCTGCTCAATCTCTTGGACCGCAAGGGCCTAGAGGCGGTCATTTGAGCGCACGCGCACCGCGCCTGCAGCCGGGCTTTGTCGCCTTCCACAGCAACCGCGCCGAAAACCTGGCCGAGGTAGTGGCTTCGTGGCTGCAACGCTCGCCGCTGCCGCCGCTGACCGAAGAAGTGATATTGGTGCAAAGCAACGGCATGGCCGAGTGGCTGAAGATGGAGCTGGCGCGCCGGGGCGGCGTGTGTGCCGCCACCCGGGTGGAGTTGCCCTCGCGCTTTTTGTGGCGCACCTACCGCCAGGTGCTGGGCGCGCAGGCGGTGCCCAGCGAGTCGCCGCTGGACAAACTGCCCATGGCCTGGCGCCTGATGCAGCTTTTGCCTGGCCTCTTAGGCGATCCTGTGTTCGCACCGGTGGCCGGTTTTTTGCGCGACGACGATGCCGCGCGCCTGCTGCAACTGGCCACCCAACTCGCCGACCTGTTTGACCAGTACCAAAACTACCGCAGCGACTGGCTAGAAACCTGGGCCGCCGGGCACGACCATGTGCTGCTGGCCAATGGCACGACCCAAGCCCTGGCGCCCGACCAACTGTGGCAAAGCGCCTTGTGGCGCGCCTTGTTGGCAACGCTGACACCAGCGCAGCAACAATTCATTCGCCCGCGCCTGCACCAGCAGTTCTTGACCCGCCTGGGCAGCGGCGAGCCGCTGGAGCGCGCCGTGGCCCAGCGCGTCACCGCCTTTGGTATGAGCCAGATGCCAGGCGCCACCTTGCAGGCGCTGGCCGCACTTGCGCCGCACAGCCAGGTGATCTTGGCCATCCCCAACCCCTGCCGCTATTACTGGGGCGACATCATGGAAGGGCGCGATCTGCTGCGCGCGGCCCGTCGGCGCCAGCCCCTGCGCAATGGCCAAGCGTTGACGGACACGCCGCTGCAAGACATGCATGCCCACGCCCACCCGCTGCTAGCCGCCTGGGGCCGCCAAAGCCGCGACTTTGTGCGCCTGCTTGACGCTTATGACGACGCCCCGCGCAGCCAACAGCAGTTCGCCCTGGCCAAGATTGACTACTTTGACGACAGCGACGACAGCGATGGGGCCGCAGACACCCCGCTCTTGCAGCAGGTGCAAAACCGTATTCGCGACCTGGTGCCGCTGCACGAGCACCCGGCGCGCGCCATTGACGCCCTCGACCGCTCCATCGTGTTTCACAGCGCGCACAGCGCGGTGCGCGAGTTGGAAGTGCTGCACGACCAGCTTTTGCAAGCGCTGGCGCAGCCCGGCGGCCCAGAGCGGGCCCCGCTCAAGCCACGCGACATCATCGTTATGGTGCCCGACATTGAAGCGCTGGCCCCGGCGATTCGCGCCGTGTTTGGCCAGTACAAGCGGGGGGACGCGCGCTACATCCCATTTGATATTGCCGACATGGGCGCCCAGGCCAGCAGCCCGCTGATTACCGCAGTGGCCTGGCTGCTGCGCCTGCCCGCGCAGCGCTGCCGCATGAGCGAGCTGCTGGACCTGCTAGAAGTACCGGCCGTGGCCGCGCGCTTTGGCGTGGAGCCCGAGGCGCTGCCCCAGCTCACGCAGTGGATGGTGGGCGCGGGCATCCGCTGGGGCCTGGACGCGGCCCACCGCGCAGACTTAGGCCTGGGCGCCTGCGGCGAACAAAACAGCGCCTGGTTTGGCCTGCGCCGCATGCTGCTGGGCTACGCCAGTGGCGCCGATGCAGTAGACGCCCCGCTGGCCGAACTGCACACCATTGCGCCCTACGCCGAAGTGGGCGGCCTGGAGGCCGAACTGGCCGGGTCGCTGGCCCACCTGCTGCAGGCGCTGATGCGCTGGTGGACGCTGGCCACCGTAGACGCCACGCCCACACAGTGGGTGCAACACTGCCAAACGCTGCTGGCCGACTTGCTGCAGGCGGAGTCCGAGGAAGACCGCTTGGCACTGGCCGCTTTGCAGAGCAGCCTGCTGGCCTGGCAGCGCGCCTGCGAACAAGCCGGGTTTGACCAGAGCGTGCCGCTGGCAGTCGCGCGCGCCGCCTGGCTACAGGCGCTGGAGTTGCCCAAGCCCCAGCAGCGCTTTCGCGCCGGGGGCATTACCTTTTGCACGCTGATGCCCATGCGCGCCATTCCGTTTGAGGTAGTTTGCCTGCTGGGCATGAACGACGGCGACTACCCCCGGCGCAGCACGCACAGCGACTTTGACCTTATGGCTCTGCCCAGCGCCGCGCGCCCGGGCGACCGCTCCCGGCGCGACGACGACCGCCAGTTGATGCTCGAATCAGTGCTCTCGGCCCGGCGCTTGCTGTATGTCAGCTGGAGCGGGCGCAATGTGCGCGACAACGCCGAGCAACCCGCCTCGGTGCTCGTGGCCCAGTTGCGCGACTACCTGCGCGCGGGCTGGGGCGACGCCGTGGTCAACAGCCGCACCACCGAGCACCCGCTGCAACCCTTTAGCCGCCGCTACTTTGAGGCCGACAGCGCCCTGTTCACCTACGCGCGCGAATGGCGCGCCATGCACCAGCAAACCGGCCCCGACGGGTCTGACAACGGCCACGGCTTGACGGGTCATGCCTTGTCTCCATTCGTGCCCAACCCTGCCGTGCCGCTGACCTTGCAGCAACTCACCCAGTTTTTGCGCAAACCGGTCAAAGCCTTCTTCCGCCAGCGCCTGCTGGTGGCCTTTGGCGACGACACGCCTGCGCAATGGGACGACGAGCTTTTTTCTGTGGGCGGCCTGGACGCATACCAGCTGGTGCAAATCCTGCTGCAAGACGCATCTGCCGCACCCAGCGCTGAGAGCGCCACCGCAGAGGCCCAAGTGGCGCTGACACGGCTGCGCCAATCGGGCGCGCTGCCCCTGCAAGCCCTGGGCGACCTGGCACAGCAGCAGTTGCAAGACACCCTGGCCGCCATATTGGGCGCTTGGCACGCACAGCAAACACGCTTTTCCCTTGCGGCACCGCGCCAAGCACTGCGCTTGCAGGCGGGTGACATCGTCTTGGAAGACTGGGTGGATGGCCTGCGCCAGGCCGTGCCCGGCGACGCCGGGGGCGAAATGCAGACCGCCTGGCTGCAACTAGAACCCGGCAACTTGTGCGCCAAAACCACCAAGCCCAAACCCCGCCCCGAGCAGTTGCTAGGCGCCTGGCTGCGCAGCCTGGCCAGTGCTGCCAGTGGCGTTCAGGCCAGCGGCGTGGTGGTGGGGCGCGACAGCGTGATTGAGATCACGCCCATGGACCCAGAGCTGGCGCGCACCACCCTGCAGCAGTTGCTGCAACTCTGGCACACGGGCATGCAAGCGCCCCTGCCCCTGCCGCCTAAAACCGCGCTGGCCTGGTTGGCGCAGGCACAGCAGCCAGACAAAGCGCAACAGGCCGCGCGCGCGCAATACGAGGGGGCAGAGCACCTGCGTGGCGACGTGGAAGAGGCCTGCATGGCGCGCGTGTTCCCGGACTTGGAGGTGCTGCAAAGCGACGGCCAGTTCACCGCTTTGGCCCAGGCCATGTACCAGCCGCTGCTGGACTGGCAAAAAACCCATGTGCGCGCCACATTGCACCCCAAACCGGGCGCTGACGCCGGTGCCAGCGACGAAGACGACAACGGGGGCACGCCATGAACACTCCTGCTACGCACAAAGACCCAGGCAGCGCGAGCGATGGCGCAGACATTGACGTGGACGTGGACGTGGACCTGAACATGAACATGAACATGAACATGAACATGAACATGGGCGCGAGCCATGCCGTAGTCATAGACATGAACACGGTCGACGCCAGCCTGCCCCTGCAGCCCGAGCTGCTAGACCTGTGGGGCAGCCGCCTGATCGAAGCCAGCGCAGGCACTGGCAAAACCTGGACGATTGCCGCGCTCTACCTGCGCCTGGTGCTGGGCCACGGCAACGCCCATGGCCAAAGCCACGGCTTTGCGCGACCGCTGCGTCCGGCAGAGATATTGGTCATGACCTTTACCCGCGCCGCCACGCGCGAGCTGTCGGACCGCATCCGCGCCCGCTTGATTGAAGCAGCGCAGTGCTTTCGCGGTGATAGCCCATCCGCCCCCGACGCATTTTTAGCCACCCTGCTGGCCGACTACCCCAGCGGCCCCGCGCGCAGCCACGCCGCCTGGCTGCTGGACCTGGCCGCGCAAAGCATGGACGAGGCAGCCGTCACCACCATAGACGCCTGGTGCCAGCGCATGCTGCGCGAGCACGCTTTTGACAGCGGCAACCTGTTTGACGAAACCCTGGTGGCCGACGAAGAGGCGCTGCAAACCGAGGCCAGCCAAGACTACTGGCGCCAGGCCTGCTACCCGCTGGACGCGCAGGCGCTGGCGCAGGTCATGGGCGTGTGGCGCAGCGTGGACGCGCTGGTCAAAGACATGCGCGCCCTGGTCGAACAGGCAACGCCCGAGGCTGCTTTCCATGACGTATGCGCGATGGCAAACGCCCCCACACTGGCCGAGGTGCTGGCCCACGCCAACACGGCGCACCAGCACGCTCTTGACCAACTGCGCCAAGGCTGGGCGGCGCGCGCGCAAGAGATGCAAGACTGGCTGGACGGGCAACTCAGCGGCCACAAAAAAGACTGGGATGGACGCAAACTCAGCCCCAAGCACTTCACCGGCTGGCTGGCCACGCTGGCCGCTTGGGCCAAAGGGGAACGGGCCGACGACGTGCCCGATCTCAAAACCGGCTGGGAGCGCCTCGCGCCCGAAGGCCTGCAGCAAGCCCGCAAACCCGAAGCCGCGCCATTCACCCCCCCACCCGTATTCGCCGAATTTGCCACCCTGCGCGCCGCCTGCGATGCGCTGCCCCAGATAGGCGTGGCGCTGCGCCAGCACGCGGCCGCCTGGGTGCGCGCGCGGGTGCTAGAGCGCAAGCGCCTGGGCGGCCACTTTGGCTTTGCCGACCTGTTGCAGCGCCTGCACGACGCCCTGCAAGGACCGCACGCCCAGCGCCTGCGCGAACACCTGGTGCAGCAGTACCCGGTGGCTCTGATTGACGAGTTTCAAGACACGTCTTCGCTGCAATACCAAATTTTTGACCGGATTTACCAGGTAGCGCAGAACGACGCGGCCAGCGCCTTGCTGCTGATTGGCGACCCCAAGCAGTCGATTTACGGCTTTCGCGGCGCCGACATCGCCAGCTACCTGCAAGCGCGCCGGGCCACCGCCGGGCGCCACTACGCGCTGCAAACCAATTTCCGCTCCACCCGTGCGCTGGTGGACGCCGTCAACCACTGCTTTGCGCAGGCCGAAGGCAGCCAAGCGGGCGGCGCTTTTGGCTACCGCCAGGCGCTTGACAACCCGCTGCCCCTTGCCAGCGTGCAGGCCCAAGGGCTAAACACCCAACTGGTGGACAGCCAGGGCCCGCTGCCCGCCCTGGCCCTGGTGCACGACTTGCAAACCCACAGTACGCAAGAGATGCGCGAACGGTTTTCCCAAATCTGCGCGGCGCAGATCGTGGCCTGGCTGAGCGACCCGGCGACCGGCTTTGCTAAGGTGGGCGGAGGTAAGGCAATTGCCAGTGCGGATGCGAGCGAGAGTGAGATCACGGGTGCAGGTACAGGTACGGGTGCGGCTGCGACTGCTGGTGCGAGTGCTGGTGCCGACGCGGGCATAGATGGAGACGCAGACGCGGGCGAGCACAGGGGCGATAACACGGATGCATACGGCCAGCCCAGCACCTTCACCCGCCTGCGCCCCGCCGACATCGCCATCCTGGTGCGCACGGGCAAAGAGGCCGCAGCGGTGCGCCTGGCGCTGGAACAGCGCGGCGTGGCCTCGGTGTATTTGTCGGACCGCGACTCGGTGTTTGACAGCCCCGAGGCGCACGACCTGGTGCACTGGCTGCGCGCCGTGGCCAATCCGCAAGACGTGCGCTTGGTGCGCGCCGGCTTGGCCAGCGCCACCTTAGGCCTGGGTTTGGACGAACTGGCCTGGCTGGCGCAGGACGACGCGGCATTTGACCAGCGCCTGGAGCAGCTGCGCCTGCTGCGCACCGTCTGGCGCACTCAGGGCGTGCTGGCCATGCTGCGCCAGACCCTGCACCAGCTGAACATCACCACACGCTGGCGCGATGTGATCAACGGCGAGCGCCGCCTGACCAACTTTTTGCACCTGGCCGAGCTGCTGCAAACCGCCAGCGGCAGCGCCGACGGCGAGCATGCGCTGATCCGCTGGCTGATCACCCAAATTGAGGACAGCGCCGCTCCGCCCGACGCGCACATCGTGCGCCTGGAGAGCGACGCCGATCTGGTGAAGGTCGTCACCATCCACAAAAGCAAGGGCCTGCAATACCCGGTGGTCTGCCTGCCCTTTGCGTGCAGCTTTCGGGCAAAGGAACGCAAAGGCACGACGTTTGTGGCGCTGGCGCAGGACTACGGAGAGCGCCAGGTGCTGCTGCAGTTCAGCGACGCGCAACTCGCCCAGGCCGACGCCGACCGCTTGCGCGAAGACCTGCGCCTTTTGTACGTGGCGCTCACGCGCGCGCAGCACCGCCTGTGGCTGGGTTTCTCGGCCCTGCGCGTAGGCAATAGCGCGGACTGCGCCACGCACAAGAGCGCCTTGGGCCGATTGCTGGGGGGGGAGGACGCGAATGAAAGCACCGATTGGCAGGCCCGCCTGCACGCCCTGGCCGCAGGCTGCGCGGGCATTGCCTTGCAGGCGGCGCCCGCGCACAGCCCGCGCACCCCCTTGGCACGCGCCCAGTCGCCCGCGCCACTGCGCGCACCGCTGGTCTACCAGGCCCAGTTTGAGCGCGACTGGGCGATTGGCAGCTTTTCGCGCATGGTGAAAAACCTGGCGGCGGCCAGCACCCCGTCTGAGCTGTCGCCCATCCACCAAAGCCGCCCTGCCGACGACGAAGGCGAGGGTGAGTACGACCCCGACGCGCGTAACGCCATCAGCCAAACGCTGGCCTTGCCTGTGGCGCCACCCTCTCCTGCCACCGCCTTGCCTGCTGGCGCCCTGTCGGACGCGGCCCGGCTAGCGCCCCAGCCGTCCAGCGCCTGGCACAGCTTTGCGCGCGGCGCCCAAGCGGGCAATTTTTTGCACGCCCAACTGGAGTGGCTGGCGGGCGAACAATTTGCCCTGGCCGACAACCCGGCCCTGCAAGAGCGCCTGCGCAAACGCTGCGAGCGCGCGGGCCACAGCGCCCAAGCCGATGCGCTCGTGGCCTGGCTGACCGCGCTGGTGCAAAGCCCGCTGCCCGGCCCCGAGGCCGCGCTGTGTACGCTCGACGTGACCCTGCCCGAGATGGAGTTTTGGCTGGTGGCCCAGCGCATGGACTCGCAGGCCATTGACGCCGCATGCCGCGCGCACCTGCTGCCCGGCGTGCCACGCGTAGCGCTGGCGCAGCAGCAGCTCCAGGGCATGCTGATGGGCTTTGCCGACCTGGTGTTTGAACACCAAGGCCGCTACTGGGTGCTGGACTACAAGTCCAACCACCTGGGGCCTGACGACGCGGCCTACACCGACTCCGCACTGGCGCGTTCCATGGCCGAACACCGCTACGACGTGCAAGCCAGCCTCTACCTGCTGGCCCTGCACCGCCTGCTAAAAGCCCGCCTGGGCGCCACCTACGACCCGGCGCGCCAACTCGGCGGCGCGGTCTACCTGTATTTGCGCGGCGTGCGCGGACCCGCGCGCGGCGTGTGCCTCATACCGCCCAACTTGGCTCTGCTGGACGCGTTAGAAGAGATGCTGGCCCCGCTGCCGGAGGCTTTATGAATCAGCTTTCCCTTGTGCCTACAGTGCCGCCCGGCGACGCGCTAGCGGATCAAGCCGGTTCCCAGCCAGCGCAAGGCGCGCTTACAGCCACCGCCAGGGCGTCGGACGCCCCCCTGACTCTGCTGGGCGCGCCAGAAGAGATGCTGGCCCCGCTGCCGGAAGCTTTATGAATCAGCTTTCCCTTTTGCCTCCCGAGCCGCCCGGCGACGCGCTAGCGGACCAAGCCGGGTTCGCGCCAGCGCAAGGCGCGCTTAATGCCACGGCCAGGGCGTCGGACTCCCCGCGAGGTGCAGCATCGGCGGCGCAGGGTGGACTCGGCGATAACACGCCGCCCGACGCTGATACTGCGTCCCACGACGCGACCGCTGCGCTGCTGACCACGCTGCGCGCCTGGTCCGACCAGGGCTGGCTGCGCCGCATCGACAGCGCCTTGCCCTACTTGCTGGCCGAGCTGGAGCCCCAGGCCAGCGCTACGCTACTGGTCAGCGCGGCCTTGCTGGCGCACGTGGAAGGGCGCGGCCATACCTGTCTGGACTTGGCAACCGTGGTGGACCCGGCGCAGGCCAGCACCGTGTTGGATTGGCCGCCTGCCGCACTGGCCAGCGTGCAGCAGGTCTGGCAGTTGATGCCCACCACGCTGGCGCAGTGGCTGGCGGCACTGCGCGCAAGCAGCTTGGTACGGGTGGTGGATGGGGAGAACGGGGCGACGGGAGCCGATGCAAGCGGGGCCAACACCTCCTACACCCCAGACACCCCCGACCAAGGCCAGCCGCTGGTGCTGGCGGGCACCGCCGCTGCGCCCCTGCTGTACCTGCGCCGCTACTGGCTGCAAGAGCAGCAACTGGCGCAGGCCGTGGTGCAGCGGGCAACGCACCCCACCCCGGTGGACGAGGCCTTGGCCCGCCACTGGCTGGACCGGCTGTTTGATGCGCCCAGCCCAAGCCACGCCATGGCGGCTTCCGCACCTTCCGCACCCTCGGCTTTGGCCCCAAGCGCAGCCGCTGATTCGGCCAGGAGCGTGAAAACCACCGACACCATGGACTGGCAAAAGCTGGCCTGCGCCCTGGCCTTGCGCGCCCGGCTGACCATCATCACCGGTGGCCCTGGCACCGGCAAAACCTATACCGCCGCGCGCCTGCTGGCGCTGCTGTTTGCCACTGCGCCCCAGGCGCAAAACCTGCGCGTGGCGCTGGCCGCGCCCACGGGCAAGGCCGCAGCGCGCCTGCGCCAGTCCATCGACAGCGCGCTGCAAGAGCTGGGCGCGCGATTGGCCAGTGGTCCGGCGCGGGCGGGCGACTCGCAGCCCGACGCGGCGCACATGCCCCAGGCGACCCAGGCAAACCATGCAAGCCACGGCGCAGCCCTGGACCTGGCCGCATTCGCCCAGCGCATGGGCGCGGCGCGCACCTTGCACGCGCTCTTGGGCGCGCGGCCGGGCACGCGCCAGTTTCGTTTCAATGCCAGCGCGCCGCTGGACGTGGACATCGTCATCGTGGATGAAGCGTCTATGGTCAATCTGGAGCTGATGGCCGCGCTCTTACAAGCCCTGCCACCCAGCGCCCGGCTGATCTTGCTGGGCGACAAAGACCAGCTAGCTTCGGTAGAAGCAGGCGCGGTGCTGGGCGACCTATGCCAGGGCGCAGGCGCTGGCCAGTACGACGCCGCCACCGCCCGCTATGCACAGGCCCTGACCGGCTGCAGCCTGGCACCGGCGTTTTTGGCCCATGGCGTGGATGGCGCGGACGCGCTGCACCCCGGCACCACCAACACCACAGACACAGACACCGATACTGCAAGCAAGGCAATCCCCAGGCACACACCCCAGCCTGCAGGCGCTGCGTCCGCGCTGGCGCAGCAAACGGTCATGCTGCGCCAGAGCCGGCGCTTTGGCGGCAAGCTAGGCCAGTTGGCGCTGGCCGTCAATGCCGGAGACGCCGCCGCCGCCCTGGCTTTGCTGCAAGACGGGCCCAACGCCGTGCTGCACCAGAGCCCCGAGCCGCACCTTGGGGCCGTGCTGCGCTTGGCGGTGCAGGGCCGCGCCGGTGCCCCGGCGTGCTACGCCGACTACCTGCGCCTGGTGCTTGCCGGGCCAGAAGCCATGCAGCACGCTGACCCGCAGGCGGCGCCTACCGCTGTGACCGCACGCCAGACGCTGCCCCTGGTGCACGCTGACCCGCACGCGGCGCACAGCGCCTGGGCCACGGCCGTGCTGCGTGCCTTTGACCGCTTTCGCCTGGTCTGCGCGGTGCACGAGGGCGACTGGGGCACGCGCGGCCTGAACCTGGCCGTCCAACTTGCCCTGAGCGAGGCCGGGCTGTTGAAAGCGCGCGGCGAGTGGTTTGTGGGCCGCCCGGCCATGGTGACGCGCAACGACGCCGAGTTGGGCGTGTTCAATGGCGACGTGGGCATCACCCTGCCGCCGCCCGACCCGGCGGCGGCGCTGCGCGTGTATTTTTTGGACGGCGACACCTTGCGCAGCGTGGCCAGCAGCCGCCTGCCGCACGTGGAAACCGCCTTTGCCATGACGGTGCACAAGTGCCAGGGCTCGGAGTTTTTGCACACCGCGCTGGTGCTGCCCAGCGCGGACGCCCGGGTGCTGACCCGCGAACTGGTCTACACCGGCATTACCCGCGCGCGCGAGTGCTTTACGCTGCTGCAAGCGCAGCCCACAAGCCTGCAGGCGGCCATCGCGCGGCCCAGCGTGCGGGCAAGCGGCTTGGCCGGTCAACTGCTTGAAGCGGCCGCGCTTGCCAACCGGAACACGCTGGGGCATCCAGTGCCCTCACTTTCGTAAAAGTGCGCAGTACCGTCCACCATGAAAGTGAGGGCTGGCAAATGTGACGCCGCGAGAGATTATGTGCGTTAGCGCATATTATTTAAAAAAAATCCGATTACAGTGAAGGTGTCGAAATGGTCAAGCAGACGTAAGAGGATGCCATCGCAAGTTTTTTTTCTGCTTTCTGACTTGCATACAGTAATCGCCAAATCTTCATTTCTACAGTTTTCTGATCTACCGGATTTTTCAAGTTCTGGTTGGATTTTTTACGTACCAGTGCAATAACTTTCATGAAGGTGCGCAGCGCCCCCAGTCATGAAAGTTCTTCCACGTTAAATAGTGGTACGCAAACCCAAGGCTGGCATGGTTGGCTATTACTGGCTAGAGTTGTCCGATGTATGAAGCAAGTGGCAAGAAAATGCCACCACATCAAAATCAATTAAACCGACCTGACTGGTCTTGTCAAAGAAAAAATATGTTCAAGTACCTTGGCGTCTATTTCTCATTTTTAATATCCCTTGTTGTGGTAGATATGATTTGGCTTTTAGGTAGGCCAAAGGGCTCTATCGTGCTGAAATGGGAGATCTGATGGCCAGCGAGCCAAAACTACTTCTGGGTCTCGCCTTTTATGTACTTTATGCAATAGGCGTCTGTATTTTTGTTGTCGTGCCTGCAATTACAAAGCAGTCCTGGTTCGACGCCGTTTTGTATGGCGCCCTGTTTGGCTTTTTTTGTTATATGACCTACGACCTCACCAGTCTGGCAGTTATGAGAAACTTTTCAACGAGATTGGCAGTCATTGATATCGCTTGGGGAAGTTTGTTAACCGCCATACTATCTGGCTTTACGTACTGGGTGGGCAAGAAGATATCTTGAATTTGCTTGCAAAACCTCATTGAATTGAAATGTTTTGCGAATACCCAGACGGCAGTTTGTTACCGTACCGCAAACCGTGGGTTTGCAAGCCCACGCCAGTACAACTTAACAGGCTGCTGAAATACCTTCCGCCCTGTCCACGTCGGCAGCCTCTGAAGCGTTCTAGGTAAATACCGAATCACTGACCCATCCAGAGCCCACCATGCGCGGATCCGACACCTTCACCGAGAGCCTGTTCACCCTGCGCAAGCTG
>CANEVH010000012.1 GCA_947442105.1 Comamonadaceae bacterium
ACCACGCCCCCCAGCACCGCCTCCAGCGTCACCGGCTTGTTCGACGACGCGGGCATCAAAACCGGCAATGTGGCTTCCGGCACCACCACCGATGACACCAGCCTGGTCGTCAGCGGCACCCTGGGCGGCGACACCGCCGGGGCCACCCTGGCCAGCGGGGAAACGTTGCGCGTCTATGACGGCGCGACCTATTTGGGCAATGCCACGGTGATGGTCACCTCTGGGGGCCAAAGCACCTGGAGCTACAGCGATACCCGCACCCTGACTGACGCACAGGCCCTGAGCTACACCGTCAAGGTGGCCGATGCCGCAGGCAATGAGTACGCATCCGGCACCGCTTACACCGCCACGGTGGACACCACGCCCCCCAGCACCCCCGGCATCGACAGGGTGGCCGACGACGACATCATCAATCTCTTGGAGACCGGCAGCACGATCACCGGCACCTGCGAGAGTGCTGCCACCGTCACCCTGAGCATTGGCGGGACCACCCGCACGCCTACCGTCACCGACACGACCTGGAGCTACACCCTGGTGGACGCCGACATCACCAACATGGGTCAGGGCGCAGAGACGCTTTCTGTAACTCAGGCCGATGCTGCAGGAAACACCAGCACGGTTACGCGCGATATCTGGGTCGACACGCTCGACACCACCCCACCCACGACCACCTCAAGCGTCAACGGCTTGTACGACGATGTGGGCATTTTCCAAGGCAACGTCGATTCCGGTAAAACCACCGATGACACCAGTTTGGTCGTGAGCGGCACCCTGGGCGGGGTCAGCGCCGGGGCCAGCTTGGACGTTGGGGAGACGCTGCGCGTTTATGACGGCGCGACCTACCTGGGCAATGCCGTAGTGACCGTCACCTCTGGGGGCCAAAGCACCTGGAGCTACAGCGATACCCGCACCCTGACTGACGCACAGGCCCTGAGCTACACCGTCAAGGTGGCCGATGCCGCAGGCAATTAGTACGCATCCGGCACCGCTTACACCGCCACGGTGGACACCAGCGCACCGAGCGCTGGTGCTTTGACGAATATCATCTTGACCGACAACGTAGGTACGGTCACGGGTGAAATCGACTATGGGGCCACCACGAACGACAGCACGCCTACTGTATCGGGTCGCGCCAGTGGCGACGCCGCGTATGTCAATGTCTACGGCGATGGCACCTTTCTTGGCCGCGTAGCGGTCGACGCTCTCACCGGAACTTGGTCCTATGAAACCCCTGCTTTTTCTGAAAACCCGCACTCCCTGACCGCCTGGGCCGTCGATGCCGCCGGGAACCAGGCGACCAGTTACAGCGCTGAACTCGCTTTTAAGGTGGTCACCACACCCGTTACGCTGGCGCTGAAATCTGATACCGGCACCAACCCAGGTCAAGTACCTGATTTAGTCAGCAATGTGGGCGCGGTCAAAGTTGGCAGCCTGAATTGCACTACTTGGCAATACAGCGTCGACGGTGGTGCCCATTGGATCGACGGCATCTTCGACAGTACTGGCACGGGTGGCACTTTTACTTTGCTTGAAGGTAATTACGACCGCAATAGGATTCAAGTTCAACAATTTGACGCCTTGGGCAACGTCCAAGAAGGTACAGTGTCTCTAGGTGGAACCGTCATTGATCAAACCAATCCACTGGCCCCGCAGATAGGCAACGCAATTCCTGAGTATGCGAGCATTAATTTGCTGGAGTCCTTGGCTGCCGAACCAGGTAACGTTGAGGTATATTTCAAGACTTCGACCTTCGATGCGGATTTATATACCCACAGGTACGATGCGACGGATTCAACTAAAGATACCGATAACGCCTTGAACGCAAAGGTGCACCTTATGGTTAATGGTGTGCTTATTAACTCGCCAGGTAACAATTTTGCGTCATACTTCGTTTTATCCGAGGCCCAAGCGGCTGGGTACTACACTATGGATATTCCAATGGGCTCATTCAATCAAGGAGATAACACTGTTCAGGCCCGTTTGATTGACTTGGCAGGCAACACTGGTGATTGGTCCACGCCGCTGACGTACTATTACGATACGGTCAATCCGACGGCCACGCTAACCGAGGCTAGCAGTAATAACTCGGGCAACGCAACAGTAAAAAGCAATGAAGCTGGCAAAGCCTATTTGGTGAATATTGACAATGTCACAGTAACTCAAGTAGGGGACATCTTTACAGCTGCGAATTCCGACTGGAATTCGATTGATATCGCCGCCAACACTGAAACCAGTTTATCGCTGAGTAATCTTGCCGCAGGTCGCTATGCGCTGTATGTCACGGACACTGCAGGCAATCTATCGACCGATGCTGCTCACATTTACACCGTAATATAGAAAGCAGGCTTAACCCAGGCTGAGACCGAATATCAGCCACAAAAAAACCCCGCATTGCGGGGTTTTTTTGTGGGGTTCAAGAGCTGCACGGTCGCCCACCGTTTGCAGTGGCTACCAAGCGGGGCATTGACGTCATACAGCGATGCTCGGGCCCGTGGGAAGCCGCTCTGTAAGGGGCATTGCACGGCGGTCGGGGTCAAAAAACCTATCAGTGGCAAGCTGCGGCAAAAGTGATGCATGCCGGTCTGGGGCCGCTTGCATTCACCGCGCTTGACCTGAGATGCACACAGTAGAAACATCCAAACCCACCCACCGAAAAGGACCCACCATGCTTTTTGATCGCTACACACTGGGCCAGCTCGGCTTGTCCAACCGCATCGTCATGTCCCCCATGACGCGCAGCCGGGCGACAGACGCCAATACTCCCAACGCACTGATGGCGCGCTACTACGGCCAGCGGGCGTCTGCGGGTTTGATCATTACCGAGGGCGTGTCGCCATCGCCCAATGGCTTGGGATACGCCCGGATTCCTGGCTTGTTCAAGCAAGACCACGTCCAGGGCTGGAAGCTGGTGGCAGACGCCGTTCACGCCAAGGGCGGCAAGATCGTGCTTCAGCTGATGCACTGCGGTCGGGTCGTGGGCGCGGCCAATCTTCCGTCCGGCGCCAAGGCCGTCGGCCCCACCAGCGCCACCCTCGAAGGCGAGATGTACACCGATGCCCATGGCATGCAGCCCCATGTGCAGCCCCACGCCATGTCGCAAGAAGACATCACCGCCGCCGTGGCCGAATATGCACATGCCGCCACACTGGCTGTTGAGGCAGGAATCGATGGTGTTGAGCTGCACGCGGCCAATGGCTACCTGATCGAACAATTCCTCAATGCCAACGTGAACACCCGCACCGACGGCTGTGGCGGCAGCCCCGCCCACCGCAACCGGTTTGCATTAGAGGTGGCGCGCGCAAGCGTGGCGGCCATAGGCGCCCAGCGCGTGGGTATCCGGCTCTCGCCTTACGGCGTCTTCAACGGAAGCGGCGGGTTTGCCGAGGTAGACGCGCAGTACGAGTCACTGGTGCAAGCGCTGTCTGCCATGGGCCTGCTGTATGTGCACTTGCTGGACCATTCCTCCATGGGGGCGCCCGCCGTGCCCGCCGAACTGAAGGCCAAGCTGCGTTCTGCCTTTAGGGGAAGCTTTATTCTGGCCGGTGGCTATGACCAAGCCAGTGCCGAGGCAGCTTTGGTGGCCGGTCAAGCCGATTTGATTGGCTTTGGTCGCCCTTTTATTGCCAACCCAGACCTGGTGGAGCGGTTCAAGGCGCATGCCGCCCTGAATGCGCCCGACATAGCCACCTTCTACATCCCCGGCGAAAAGGGCTATACCGACTATCCGACCTTGGGCAACTAACCCGGCAAGCTAAGCTCGCAGCACCCAGGCTGCGAACCTGAACCTCAGGCAGCTCGGCGCCTACCTTGTCCGCGATACCCTGTCCATGTCGGTGCAGGGAATTGCCTCACTGCTTGAAAGGACCGTCCATGCACTGCAAGCGCACCGCTTCCATCAGCCTGCTGCTCGCCTCTTTGCTGGGCTGCGGACAGGCGCCGCTGCTGCGCGACGCTGCGGGCGTGGGCGCGCAGCCCATGCTGCCAGCGCCATCGCAGGCCTTGCTGCCCACCGTCAACATCGCGCCGGCAGTGGGCTGGCCCGAAGGTGGCGCGCCGCGCCCGGCGCCGGGTTTGGGTGCGGTGGCCTTTGCCCGCGGCCTGGACCACCCACGCTGGCTGTATGTGCTGCCCAATGGCGATGTGCTGGTGGCAGAAACCAACGCCCCCGACAGGCCGGGCAGCAGCCAGGGACTCAAAGGCTGGATTGCTGGACTGGTAATGGCGCGCGCAGGTGCCACCGTGCCCAGCGCCAACCGCATCACCCTGCTGCGCGATACCGATGGAGATGGCGTGGCCGATATGCGCTCCGTGCTGCTGGACGGCCTGAACTCGCCCTTTGGCATGGCGCTGGTTGGGAACCATTTATATGTGGCCAACACGGACGCGGTGCTGCGCTTCCCCTACGCCACGGGCGACACGCGCATTCGGGCGCCGGGCGCCAAGGTGGTGGACCTGCCTGCGGGCCCGATCAACCACCACTGGACCAAAAACCTGATTGCCAGCCCGGACGGTCGCTACCTGTACGTCACCGTGGGCTCCAACAGCAATATTGCGGAGCGCGGTATGGAGGTGGAGGCCGGTCGCGCCGCTATTTGGGAGGTGGACGCTGCCACCGGCAGCCACCGCATCTTTGCCAGCGGCCTGCGCAACCCCAACGGCATGGCCTGGGAGCCCGCCAGTGGCGCTTTGTGGACAGTGGTGAACGAGCGCGACGAGCTGGGCAATGACCTGGTGCCCGACTATTTGACCTCGGTGCGCGATGGCGGCATTTACGGCTGGCCCTACAGCTACTTTGGCAGGCACGTGGATACCCGGGTAACGCCGCAACGCGCGGACCTGGTGGAGCGCGCCATCGTCCCTGACTACGCCTTGGGTGCGCACGTCGCCGCCTTGGGCTTGGCTTGGGCCAAGGGCAACACCCTGGGCTCGGCCTTTGCCAGCGGCATGTTCGTGGGCGAGCACGGGTCCTGGAACCGGCAGCCGCACAGCGGCTACAAGGTCGTTTTTGTGCCCTTTAAAGACGGTCAGCCTAACGCCATGCCCGTGGATGTGCTCACTGGCTTCCTCAGTGCCGACGGCAAGGCCTATGGTCGACCCGTGGGTGTGGTGCTTGACCCGCAGGGCGCGCTCTTGGTGGCAGACGATGTGGGCAATGTGCTGTGGCGGGTGAGTCGCCGGGATTAGGCGTATGCTGGTTCGACGCATCGCGCCCATAGCGATTTCTGAACCCTCTCAAAACGTTTGCCTGCAGTTTTGACGCCCGCCTTGTCGTTCACTCCATGAAATCACACGCTACCGTTCCCCACGCCTTTGTTTCTCGGCTTTGGATGGGGGTTGCCGTTGTGCTGGCGTGCCTGGGCGTAGCGGGCGATGCGCTGGCGTACAAAGTGGAACGGATTTGTGAAATGACAGAGGCCACCAACAAAAAGCCTGCTGTCAAGGTCTGTAAAACACTGTTGGTCCAAGCCAGCCCTGGGGCGGCCAAGGACGATAAAAAAGCGGCCCCAGGCTCGGAAAAGTCGGGCGCCGCTTCCCACTGAGCGGCCAAGGCAAGCGCTGAACCTGAAAGAATTTTCATGATGGGGTGCTGCGCACCGTCATGAAAGTTAGGCGCTTGCCGACTCAAGCGCTTCAGTGGCTACTAGCCAGGCTTCTTCCAGGGTTTTGAGTTCGTCGCCCACGCTTTTCAGGCGTTTACCCAGTTCGGCAATTTCATGGGGCAGGGGGTTTTGGCTGAGCTTGCCTTCTAGCGCGGCGCCTTCGGCGCTGACCGTGGCGATGCGGGCGTCCAGGCGGGCAATCTCGGTGGTCCATTTACGCCGCGCATCCGGTGTCACTACCGGTTTAGCGGGCTTTGCCGAGGCCTTGGCCTGCTGCTTGTTGAGCTGGTTTTGCGTCTCTTTGATGGCCTCGCGCTGGCGCTTGGCTTCGTCGAGCAGGTAGCGCTGGTAGTCGTCTAGGTCGCCGTCAAAGGGCGCCACACCGCCGCGTGACACCATCCAGAACTCGTCGCACACCGAGCGCAGCAAGGCGCGGTCGTGGCTGACCAGCATGACAGTGCCTTCAAACTCATTGAGCGCCATGGCCAGTGCCTCGCGGGTCGCCAGGTCCAGGTGGTTGGTGGGCTCGTCAAGCAGCAGCAAGTTGGGCCGCTGCCAGACAATCATGCACAGCACCAGGCGTGCTTTTTCGCCGCCACTCATGCTGCCCACGGCCTGTTTGACCATGTCGCCGCCAAAGTTAAAGGTGCCCAAAAAGCTGCGCAAGTCTTGCTCGCGCGTGGCTTGGCCGGCAATGCGGCCCTCGGCGGTCAGTTCCTTGACCAAACGAATCATGTGTTCCAGCGGCGTGTCGGCCGGGCGCAGCACGTCGAGTTCTTGCTGCGCAAAGTAGCCGATGTTTAGTCCCTTGCCCTCGGTCACATCGCCGCCGATAGGCGCCAGGTCGCGCGCGACCGTCTTGACCAGCGTCGATTTACCCTGGCCGTTGGCGCCCAAAATGCCGATGCGCTGACCGGCCAGCACCGAGCGGCTGACGTTTTGCACGATGACCGTGGGCGGCGTGTCGTCCGGCGAGTCGGCAGGAGGCGGGTAGCCAAAGCTCACGCCCGACATGGACAGCATGGGGTTGGGCAGGTTGGCCGGCTCTTTGAATTCGAAGGTGAAGTCGGCGTCCGCCAGCAGTGGAGCAATCTTCTCCATGCGGTCCAGCGCCTTGACGCGGCTTTGCGCCTGCTTGGCCTTGCTGGCCTTGGCCTTGAAGCGGGCAATGAACTTTTGTAAGTGTGCGATTTTGTCCTGCTGCTTGGAGAAGGCGTTTTGTTGCAACTCCATCTGCTCGGCGCGCATGTCCTCGAACTTGCTGTAGTTGCCGCCGTAGCGCACCAGCTTGCCCGCATCAATGTGCAGAGTGACATTGGTCACCGCGTCCAAAAACTCCCGGTCATGGCTGATCACGACCATGGTGCCCTCGTAGCGCTTGAGCCAGGCCTCCAGCCACACCAGGGCATCCAAGTCCAAGTGGTTGGTGGGCTCGTCCAGCAGCAGCAGGTCGGACGGGCACATTAGCGCGCGCGCTAACTGCAAACGCATGCGCCAGCCGCCGGAGAAGCTGTTGACCGGGTTGTCCAACTCAGTGGTCTTGAAGCCCAGGCCCAAAATCAGTGCTTGGGCGCGCGAGGGCGCGTCATGTTCGCCCGCGTCATAGAGCGCCATGTAGGCGTTGGCCATGCGGTCGCCGTCGTCGGTGGCCTCGGCGGCCTTCACCTCGTCGCGCGCCGCGTTGAGCACCGTGTCGCCTTCAATCACAAACTCGGTGGCACTTTGCTCGGTCTCGGGCATGTCCTGCGACACCTGGCCCATACGCCATTGGGTGGGGATGTAGTACTCGCCCGCGTCTTCGTGCAAATTGCCGTTGAACAAGGCAAATAGCGAGGATTTTCCAGCGCCGTTGCGGCCCACAAGGCCGACTTTTTCCCCGGGGTTCAGGGTGACCGAGGCGTGTTCCAGCAAGACCTTGGCACTTCGGCGCAAGGTCACGTTTTTTAAAGTAATCATGGGTAAAGGGTTTCGCGGGTCACAAGCAGGACCTGGTCCTCGCCCGCGCTGGTTTCCAGCCAAATCACTTCCAGCGAAGGAAATGCGGCTTCAAAGTAGGGGCGCTCGTTGCCGATTTCCAGCACAAGCACCCCCTGGGGATTCAGGTGTACGCCCACCTCTTGCAAGAGGGCGCGCACAAAGTCCATGCCATCGCTGCCGCCACTCACATTACCGTCCAGCGCGAGCGCAGGCTCGGCGCGGTATTCAGCGGGCAGGGCGGCCATGCTGTGGGCATTGACATAGGGCGGGTTGCACACAATCAGGTCAAACGGGCCGCAGGCGGCCAGTTCTGGCGCGCGCAAGCCGTCGGACTGCACCAGGGTGATGCGGTCTTGCAAATCATGCTTGTCCACGTTGATGCGGGCCACCGCCAGCGCGTCGACGGACAAGTCGCTGGCCGTTACGACCACGTCTGGAAACACACTGGCGGCAATCACCGCCAGACTGCCGTTGCCAGTGCACAGGTCCAGCACCTTGTGCGTGGAGGCGCGCAAAAAGTAGTCCATGCCGCCGTCCACCAGCAGCTCGGCAATCAGCGAGCGCGGCACGATGGCGCGCTCGTCGACATAAAACGAAAAGCCTTGCAGCCAGGCCTCGTGCGTGAGGTAGGCAGCAGGCTTTCGGCTGCGGATGCGTTCGGCCACCAAGGCGTGCACCAGGGCTTGTTTCTCTTGGGCCACCGGCGTGTCGGCTTGGTTGTCCTCGCCGTCGAGCGGCGTGTCCAGCGGCAAACCGAGTTGCCATAGCACCAGCCAGGCGGCCTCGTCCTGGGCGTTCATGGTGCCGTGGCCAAAGGAAACACCCGCAGCTGCGAGTTGTTGTGCGCAGGCGTCTATGAGTGGCAGCAGCGTCATGCCTGGGCCTGCTGTTGCAAGCGCTCCAGCACGCGGCGGTAGATGTTTTTCAGTGGCTCAATGTCTGCCAAAGCCACAAACTCGTTGATTTTGTGGATGCTGGCGTTGGGCGGGCCCAGCTCGATGACTTGCGGGCAAATCTGCGCCAAAAAGCGTCCGTCGCTGGTGCCGCCGGTAGTGGAGAGTTGGGTTTCCAGGCCGGTTTCATCGCGAATCGCGTCGCGCACCGCGTCCACCAGCGTGCCGGGTAGGGTGAGAAATGGCAGGCCGCCAATCGTCCACTTCAGGTCGTAGTTCAGGCCGTGGCGGTCCAGAATGGCGCAGAGGCGGCTTTGCAGCGACTCAGGGCTGGATTCAGTGCAAAAGCGAAAGTTGAAATCAATCACCACTTCGCCCGGAATCACGTTGCTCGCCCCGGTGCCGCCGTGCATATTGCTGATCTGCCAGCTGGTGGGGGGGAAATAGGCGTTGCCTTCGTCCCAGCGCACTGCTACCAGTTCGGCCAGGGCCGGCATGGCTCGGTGGATGGGGTTGTCCGCCAAGTGGGGGTAGGCGATGTGGCCTTGCATGCCTTTGACGGTGAGCTTGCCGCTCATGGTGCCGCGCCGGCCGTTTTTGATCATGTCGCCGGTGCGTTCCACCGACGTGGGTTCGCCCACGATGCAGTAGTCCAGCACTTCGCCGCGCGCTTTCAGGGTCTGGCACACCACCACCGTGCCGTCTACGGCGGGGCCTTCTTCGTCGCTGGTGAGCAGCAGGGCGATATTTAGCGCTGGTTTGGGTGTATGGGCCAAAAACTCTTCAATCGCCAACACGAAAGCCGCCAAAGACGTTTTCATGTCGCTCGCGCCCCGGCCATAGAGCCGACCGTCGCGGTGGCTGGGGCTAAACGGTGCGCTGTCCCACTGCGCCAGCGGGCCAGTGGGCACCACGTCAGTGTGGCCGGCGAAAACCAGGGTTTTGGCCGGAGTGTTTGCGCCTGTAGAACGGTTGGCCGTGCGTTTGGCCCACAGATTGCTGACCCGAAAATCAACCGGGCCGCTTTCCAGCGTTTCACACACAAAGCCAAGCACTGCCAGCCGCTGTGCAATCAGGGTCTGGCAGCCGCCATCTAAAGGCGTTACTGAGGGGATGGCGAGCAGCTGTTCGGTCAACTGCAAGGTGGGGTTGGCAGTGCTGGACATCAAGGACCGAGCGTCAGCGTAAACGGCGACTCATCGGCTCGCTTGGGCGCATTGGCGGGAGTGGCTACCTCATTGCTATTTTGTAATCGCCACAGGAGGTTGGAGGGGGAGTCGGCGCTGGCCAAGCCCTCGCTTTGCGTAATGGTGCCGTCGCTAATCATTCGCGCAAGGTCTTGCTCAAAGGACTGCGAGCCCAGGGAAAGCGATTGCTCCATCGCGTTCGGTATCTCCGCAAAGTTACCGCTTTGGATCAGCTCGGAGACGCGCACCGTGTTCACCATCACCTCGCAGGCCGGCACGCGCTGGCCGCTCGTGGTGCGCACCAGGCGCTGCGACAGCATGGCCTTGAGCGCCACAGAAACATCGCGCTGCACCGCCTCGCGGGACGCAGCCGGGTAAAAACCCAGTATGCGATTGAGCGCGTGGTAGCTATTGTTGGCATGCATGGTTGAAAGACACAAATGGCCCGACTGCGCGTAGCCCAGCGCCGCAGACATAGTCTCTTGGTCGCGAATCTCGCCAATGAAAATCACGTCTGGCGCTTGGTGCATGGCATTTTTCAGGGCCAGCTCCATCGACACCGTGTCCGAGCCGATTTCCCGCTGGTTTACCACCGATTTTTTATGCTGGAACACAAATTCAATCGGGTTCTCAAAGGTCAAGATATGGCCCGACATGTGCTCGTTGCGGTAATCGAGCATAGAGGCCAGGCTGGTGCTTTTGCCAGCGCCCGAGGCGCCCACCATCAGCACCAGGCCGCGCCGCTCCATGACCAACTGCCGCAAGACTTTGGGCAAGGGGCTGTCTTGCAAGGCCGGGATGCTGATCGGCACATAGCGAATCACCACCGCCACCGTGCCCCTTTGGAAAAAGGCGCTGATACGAAAGCGCCCCAGCCCCTCCAATCCGACCACCATGCTGAGCTCGTTGGTCCTGCGCAGTTCTTCCATGCGCTCCGGTGGCGCCATGCCTTCTAGCAGTTCGCGCGGGGCGTTAATGCCCAGCGGCTGGCTGGTAATCGGCACGCACAGGCCGTTCATTCGAATCAGCGGAGGGCTGTTCGCCGACAAATACAGGTCAGAGGCACGCTTGTCCACCATGAAGCGCAGCATGCGTTCCAACACATCGCTTTTGGTCGTTTGTGTCAAGGCTTGTTCCTGAAGTGCTGTGGTGTGGGGGGGTGAATATCAATCGCGCAGCAAGTCGTTGAGCGAGGTTTTGGCGCGGGTTTGCGCGTCCACGCGCTTGACGATGATGGCGGCGTACAGGCTGTACTTGCCCTCGTTCTTGGGCAGGCTGCCGCTAATCACCACCGAGCCTGACGGAATGCGCCCATAGCTCACCGTGTCAGTGGCGCGGTCATAAATCGGGGTGCTCTGGCCCAGGTAGACGCCCATGGAAATCACCGAGTTTTCTTCCACGATCACACCTTCGACCACTTCAGAGCGCGCGCCGATAAAGCAGTTGTCCTCAATGATGGTGGGGCCGGCCTGCATGGGTTCCAACACACCGCCAATGCCCACGCCGCCGCTTAAATGCACGTTTTTTCCGATTTGGGCACACGAACCCACGGTGGCCCAGGTGTCAACCATGGTGCCTTCGTCCACATAGGCGCCAATGTTGATGTAGGAGGGCATCAAAATCACGCCCTTGGCAATGTGGCTGCCGCGCCGCGCAACGGCAGGGGGCACTACGCGCACGCCGGCGGCCTTCATTTCGGCCTCCGTCATGCCGGCAAATTTGGTGGGTACTTTGTCGTAAAAGCCCAGGTCGCCCGCCTGGATGAGCGCGTTGTCCTTGAGCCGAAAACTCAGCAACACCGCTTTTTTGACCCACTGGTGCGTGGTCCATTGGCCCACGCCGTCGCGGGTGGCCACGCGCAGGGCGCCGCTGTTGAGTTCGGAAATGACGTGTTCCACAGCGTCGGCCACTTCTTTGGGCGCGGATTGGACCGAAATGTTGGCGCGGTTTTCCCACGCGGCGTCGAGGATGGTTTGGAGTTGCTGGGTCATGGTGCGTGTCGTTATGGGGTGTTATGGGGGGTGATGGAAATGAGTTGCTTTGTCGCGTGCAGCGCTTAGGGGGATTGCTTGCGCGCTTGCACAAAGGCCACGATACGCTGAGCGGCCTCCAAACATTCGTCGGTGTGTGCCACCAAGGCCATGCGGATGCGTCCTGCGCCGGGGTTGTGGCCGTGTGCGTCGCGCGCCAGATACGAGCCAGGCAAAACCGTCACATTGTAGGCAGCGTACAGGTCGCGGGCGAAATCTTCGTCGCTGCCATTGACGGCGGCCCACAAATAGAAGCCCGCGTCGGGCAAGGCCACATCCAGCACCGTGGCCAGCAGGGGCGTGATTTGGGCAAATTTTTCCCGGTAGAGCGCGCGGTTTTCCACCACATGCGCTTCGTCGTTCCAGGCCGCGATGCTGGCGCTTTGTACCACCGGGCTCATGGCACTGCCGTGGTAGGTGCGGTAGAGCAAAAATTGCTGAATCAGCGCCGCGTTACCCGCGCAAAAGCCGCTGCGCATCCCCGGCACATTGCTGCGTTTGGACAGACTGGTGAAAGACACCAGGTTTTTGAAATCACTGCGGCCCAGCTTCGCAGCCGCCTCCAGGCCACCGAGCGGAGGCTCGTCGCGGAAATAGATTTCGCTGTAGCACTCGTCCGATGCAATCACGAAGCCGTAGCGGTCGCTCAGATCAAACAGAAGCTTCCACTCCGCCAAGGGCATCACGGCGCCTGCCGGGTTTCCGGGACTGCAGACAAACAGCAATTGGGTGCGCGCACAGACGTCGGCGCTTACGCTGGCCCAGTCCTGGGCGAAGTTGCGTTGGGGGTCGGATGCGACGAAATAGGGCTCGGCGCCACCCAGGAGGGCAGCGCCTTCGTAAATTTGATAAAACGGATTGGGGCAAACCACCAACGGTTTGGCGCCGCTGGCCGATGGCGCCAGCACGGTTTGGGCAAAAGCAAACAAGGCCTCGCGGGAACCGTTAACCGGCAAAATTTGCGATTGCGCGCTCACGCTGAGTTGGTAGCGGCGTAGCAGCCAGTTGGCAATCGCCTCGCGCAGTGGCAATTCACCTGCGGTGGCCGGGTAGCCGGCCAGGCCGCTGCCCATAATGGCGTCGCAATAGGCCTGTTTGACAAGCAGCGGCGTGGCGTGGCGCGGCTCGCCGATACCGAGGCTGATAGGCCGCAAGCCAGGGTTGGGGGTCACGGTAGCAAACAGCTGGCGCAGGCGTTCAAACGGGTAGGCCTGTAGTAGCGACAAATTGGGTGACAAAGAGGGCGACAAACGGGCATTCATAGCGCTCAATTATCGTTTATCCATTGCTAAACTCGAAATCTGCGCGCCAGGGAACACGGCCTCCTAGCGCTTCTTTGATAAGGAGATGATTCGATGCAAACAAGCCCTGGGGTGACTATGAATTACACCTGCTTTAACCTGCCCGGCGCGCTGGAATTTCTGGGCAATCGCCAAGGCGTGCTGGATTTGTTGCCAGTCTTGTGCACTACTTTGTCCAAAGATGTGCCCGAGGTGGCCAATTTGCTGCTGCAAGGGAAGGTCGCCGAGGCGGGGGAGCGGCTGCATTCGCTCAAGGGTTTTGTGCCGGTGTTTTGTTTTCCTTCTCTGCATGAGGAGCTCGTTCGGGTGGAGCGCCTTTGCAAGAGCGGCGCCAGCGTGGAACTCACGGCTGGATACGCGGCGCTGGCGCCCGCGCTGCAGCGACTGGGCGAGGAGGCGTCCCATTTCCTGGCGCAAGCGGCCCCTGCGGCCTGAGGGTGGCGCGAACGTCTCTGAAGGTGCGCAGCACACTCCCAATCCTGATAGTTCTTCCACGCTGAATCGCGCTGCGGGCGCGCGACAAACCTTGTGCACCTGCACGGTATCATCAAAGCCGCCCCAGACAGAAGCCCGGTCTTGGGCTTTTTTGCCCCCAACATCCGCCAAGCCCTACCCCCACCGAAGTGCGCCTCAACTCGATCAAGCTCTCGGGATTCAAGTCCTTTGTAGAGCCGACCAATTTTTTGCTGCCTGGCCAGTTGGTAGGTGTGGTCGGTCCTAACGGCTGCGGTAAGTCCAACATCATGGACGCGGTGCGCTGGGTTTTGGGCGAGAGCCGGGCCAGCGAGCTGCGCGGCGAGTCCATGCAGGACGTGATTTTCAACGGCACCACCACCCGCAAGCCCGCCAGCCGGGCCAGCGTAGAACTGGTGTTTGACAACGCCGACCACCGCGCCGGGGGGCAATGGGGCCAGTTTGGAGAAATTGCCGTGCGCCGGGTGCTGACGCGCGACGGCACGTCGAGCTACTTCATCAACAATCTGCCGGTGCGCCGGCGCGATGTACAAGACGTGTTTTTGGGCACCGGCCTGGGGCCACGCGCTTACGCCATCATCGGCCAGGGCACCATCAGCCGCATCATCGAGTCCAAGCCCGAAGAGTTGCGCCTGTTTTTGGAAGAGGCCGCAGGGGTATCCAAATACAAGGAACGCCGCCGCGAGACCGAACACCGCCTGGGCGACACCCGCGCCAACCTGACCCGGGTGGAAGACATCTTGCGCGAGCTCAACCTCAACCTGGAAAAGCTGGAAAAGCAGGCCGAAGTCGCGCTGCGCTACAAGGGCTTGCAGGCGGACGTCACGCTCAAGCAGCACCAGCAGTGGTACCTCAAACGCGCGGAGGCGCAGGCCGAGCAGGCTAAGGTGCAGGCCGATGCCCAAAGCGCGGTCATTGCGCTGGAATCCCGCATGGCCGATTTGCGCCACATCGAGGCCGATCTGGAGTCGGTGCGTCAGGCGCACTACGCTGCGGGCGACCAGGTCAATCAAGTGCAGGGCTTGCTTTACGAGGCCAGCACCGAAGTGGGCCGCCTGGAGGCCGAAATCCGCTTTGTAGTGGAAGGGCGTCAGCGGGTGGAGCAACGGCTCATCACCCTCAAAGAACAGAGAAACCAATGGGCGCAGCGCAAGGACGAGGCGCTCGAAGAAAGCCAACGCCTGTCCGAATTGAGCACCGTGGGCGAGGACCAGGCCGAGCTGCTGGCCGCGCAAATGGAAGACCAGGCCCAGCAACTGCCCGAGCTGGAAGACGCCGTGCAACGCGCCCAGGGTCTGGCCAATGCCCAGCGCAGCAGCGTGGCGCAAGTGCAGCAGGCACTGGGCGTGCTGGCGGCAGAGCAACGCAGCGTCACCGAGCAAAGCCGCCAACTCAGCGCCCGCCGGGAACGCCTAGCCGCAGACCGCCAGGGCTTGGCTGCCACCGACGAGGCCCGGCTGGCGCAATTGCAGCAAGACTGGGACAGCGCGCAAGAGTCCGCGCAAGTGGCTGCCGCCCGTCTAGAAGAGCTGCAGTCGCTCGTGCCACAGTTGGACGACGCGCGCCGGGCCCAGCAGCAGCAACTCAACACCGAGTCTGCGCGCCAGGCCGATGTGTCCGCCCGCCTGGAGGCGCTCAAGGCCTTGCAAGAGCGCCTGAAAACCGACGGCAAATTGCAACCCTGGCTGCAAAAGCACGGGCTGGAGCATTTGCAGGGTCTGTGGAGCCGCATCACAGTGCAATCTGGCTGGGAAAACGCCCTGGAAGCCGCGCTGCGCGACCGCTTGGGTGCGCTGGAAGTGTCCCGCCTGGACATGGTGCAGGCTTTTCGCAGCGACGCGCCTCCGGCCAAACTGACCTTTTTCAGCCCCCCAGCGGCGGCGTCTGCGCCCGGGGCGGCGAATTTGCCGCGCTTGGTGGATGTGGTGCAAGTGCACGACGCGGGGCTGGCTACGGTGCTGGCATCGTGGTTAGAGGGCTGCTACAGCGCACCCAGTCTGGAAGATGCGCTGGCCCAACGCGACCGCTTGCGCGCAGGCGAGGTGATTTTTGTGCCTGCCGGCCATGGTGTTGCGCGGCACAGCGTGGGTTTTTATGCGCAGGACGCCGAACAAGCCGGTTTGCTGGCGCGCGCCCAAGAGATTCAAAACCTGGACCGCGACCTGCGGGCGCAAACCCTGATGGCCGAGGAATCGCGCGCCACCCTGAACCGCGCTGAAGCCGCTTACGCCGACGCTGCCCAGCGTTTGGCCGCCTTGCGCAGCCAGGCCCAAGAGGCGCAGGCGCGCAGCCACAGCCTGCAAGTGGAAGTGCTGCGCTTGGCGCAGTTGTCCGAACAAGTGCGCAGCCGCAGCGCGCAAATTGACGCCGACAGCGCTGAGGTGCAGGCCCAACTCGAAGACCTTCAAGAGCGCGCGCTCACTGCCGAGGCGCGTTTTGAAGAACTGGACATGCAGCTCGCTGACAGCCAAGAGCGCCATGCCGCGCTGGATGAGCAGGTGCTGCTCAGCCAAAACCGCCTGTCCCAATGCCGCGAGCAGCAGCGCGGCCTGGAGCGCCAACACCAAGAAGCGCAGTTTTCCCAGCGCAGCCTGCACGCCCGCCTGGCAGAACTGGCCCGCGCCGTGGAGACCGCAAGCCAACAAACCGTGGCGGTGCAGGACGAAACCGACCGCGCGCAGGCCGAACTGCAACGCCTGACCGCCGCCGCCGCCCAGGCCGGTTTGCAAAACGCGCTGGCCCTGAAGTTGCAGCGCGAGCAGCAGCTGGGCGCCAAGCGCAGCGAATACGACGACCTGACGGCCAAACTGCGTGCCAGCGACGAACGCCGATTGCAGCTGGAGCGCGAGCTGGAGCCCCTGCGCCAGCGCATCACCGATTTCCAGCTCAGAGAGCAGGCCGCGCGCCTGGGTTTTGAGCAATACCAGTCGCAACTCTTGGAAGCGCAGGCCGATATGGACGCCATCGCGGCCAGCCTCGAAGCCGGTGGCGTGCGCCTGAGTGGCATGCAAGGCGAGATTGACCGGCTGCACCGCGAGATAGCTGCCCTGGGCGCGGTGAACCTGGCCGCGCTGGACGAGCTGAGCGCCGGGCGCGAGCGCAAAGAGTTTCTGGACGCGCAAAGCCTGGACCTCAACCAGGCCATGGCCACCTTAGAAGACGCCATACGCCGCATTGACGCCGAGACGCGTGAGCTGCTCTCGGGCACTTTTAACCAGGTCAACGAGCACTTTGGGCGCATGTTCCCCGAGCTGTTTGGCGGTGGCAACGCGCGTTTGGTGATTACGGGTGACGAAGTTTTGGATTCTGGCGTGCAGGTGATCGCGCAGCCGCCAGGCAAGAAAAACCAGACCATTCACCTGCTCTCGGGTGGTGAAAAGGCCTTGACCGCGATTGCGCTGGTGTTTGCCATCTTCCAGCTCAACCCTGCGCCGTTTTGTCTGCTGGACGAAGTGGATGCGCCGCTGGACGACGCCAACACCGAGCGCTACGCCAAACTCGTCACCAGCATGAGCGCCAGCACCCAGTTTTTGTTTATCAGCCACAACAAGATCGCCATGGAAATGGCCGAGCAACTGATTGGCGTGACCATGCAAGAACAAGGCGTGTCGCGCATTGTGGCGGTGGATATGGAAGCAGCCGTCGGGCTGGTTCAGACGGCTTAACTTGGAAACACAGCATGAATGATTTGCAAGTCGGTTTGGCGGTATTGGGTGGACTCGTCTTGTTGGCGCTATTGCTTCACAGCGCCTGGTCTGCGCGCACCAATGCGCCCAAGCAGGCCCAGGCGCTTGCCCAAGCCGCCGATGCGCAAGAGCCCGGCTTTGATGATTCTGGCTTTGACACCATTGCCCTGCACCCGCACCCGCCGCGCCGCCTGCCCATCGACACCTTGATTGACGCGGTGGCCACGGTCAACCTGGACCCCCTGGCCAAAGAAGTGCCCGGCGAGGCAGCGCTTGCCGCCATGCCCAGCACCCGGCGCGCGGGTACCAAGCTGTTTTCCATTGAGGGGTTTAACGCCGACTTGCAGGAGTGGGAAAGCCCCGTGGCCGGTGCGCGCTACAGCGTGTTCCAGACCGGGGTGCAACTGGCCAACCGCTCCGGCGCGCTCAACGACATTGAGTATTCCGAGTTCGTGGTCAAGACGCAGGCTTTTGCCGACGCGCTGGGCGCCACGCCCGAGTTTCCTGAAATGCGCGACGAAGTGGCCCGCGCCCGCGAACTGGACAACTTTGCCAGCGTGCACGATGCGCAGCTGGGCCTGAACCTGCGCGCGCGCAATGCCGCCTGGAGCCCCGGCTACGTCACCCAAATGGCCGCGCAGCAGGGCTTTGTGCCGGGGCAGTTGCCCGGTCGCATGGTTTTGCCATCAGCCACAGACGGCGCGCCGCCCCTGTTGTCACTGGCCTTTGACAGCCAGGCCGCGCTGGCCGAAGACCCCGCGCAATCGGCCATTCGCGCGCTGACCTTGCACCTGGACGTGCCCCAGGTCGACCGCGCCGAGCAGCCCTTTGCCCGCATGTGCCAGGCCGCCCAGGCCATGGCGCAGAGCATGGACGGCACCGTCACCGACGACAAGGGCCAAGCGCTGGCGCCCCAGGCGCTCGACGGCATTGCACATGAGCTGCAGCGCCTGTACGACATGCTGGAAGCCCGCGACTTTGCGGCCGGCTCTGGCCTGGCGCGTCGCCTGTTTTCCTGAATGCCAAGCCGTACGGACCGCGCTCAGTCCACTCCCAAAGTGTTCTAAGCCTTGTAAATTGCCCTGCCTATGCCAACGCCCGACTTTGTTTCTGCCGCCTCCATTGAGCCCACCGCACCAGTGTCTGCCTCTCCAGAGCCGCAACTGCGCATGGCGCAATTGCGCACTTTGCTGCAGCACCACGGCCACCAGTACTACGTACTCGACGCGCCCGAGGTGCCCGACGCTGTCTACGACCAGTGTTTTCAGGAACTGCAGGCCTTGGAGGCCGCCCACCCCCAGTGGCGCACGCCCGATTCGCCCACCCAGCGCGTAGGCGGCAAACCGCTGGACGCCTTTGCCTCGGTGCGCCACGCGGTGCCCATGCTCAGCATCCGCACCGAAACCGACACCGAATCCAGCGGTGCGCTGGCCTTTGACACACGGGTTCGCAAAGAGCTGGAGCTCACCGAAGAAGCGCCGCCCGTGGAATATGTAACCGAGCTGAAGTTCGACGGCCTGGCCATCAATTTGCGCTATGAGGCCGGCGTGCTGGTCCAAGCCACTACCCGGGGCGACGGCGAATACGGCGAAGACGTGACGCAAAACATCCGCACGGTGGGCCAAATTCCCTTGAAGCTGATAGCTGCCAAGCCCAGCGATCTGCCTGAGGTGCTAGAAGTGCGTGGCGAGGTCTATATGCGCCGCGACGACTTCGAAGCCTTGAACGAGCGCCAGCGCGCGCGCATTGCGCGCGGCGACAAGGGCGAAAAAACCTTCGTCAACCCGCGCAACGCCGCAGCCGGCGCGGTGCGCCAGCTCGACCCGGCGATTGCCGCTGAGCGGCCCCTGAGCTTTTTTGCCTACGGCGTGGGCGAGGTGCGCGGCAGCTTGGCGGCGAGCACGCACATGGAGCTGCTGCTGGCGCTCAAAGCCTGGGGCTTTCCGGTGGCTGAGCTGACCGGCACCGCGCTAGGCGCCGAGGGCTTGGTGGCGTTTCACCAGCGCATTGGCGCGCTGCGCGACCAGTTGCCTTTTGACATTGACGGGGTGGTCTACAAGGTCAACACGCTTGCCCTGCAACAGCGCCTGGGCTTTGTCAGCCGCGAGCCGCGCTGGGCGGTGGCACACAAATACCCGGCGCAAGAACAGCTCACCACCGTGCTGGCCATCGAGGTGCAGGTGGGGCGCACCGGCAAACTCACGCCCGTGGCCAAGCTCGCACCCGTGTTTGTGGGCGGCGTCACCGTCACCAACGCCACCTTGCACAACGAAGACGAGGCCCGGCGCAAAGACGTGCGCGTAGGCGACACAGTGATCGTGCGCCGCGCAGGCGATGTGATTCCTGAGGTGGTGGGCGTGGTGCCTGAGAGTTTGGCGTCCGCCAGCCGGGGCGACATCTTCACCATGCCGCGCACGTGCCCAGTCTGCGCCTCTGCTGCCGTGCGGGAGGAGGGCGAGGCCGACTACCGCTGCACCGGTGGCCTGTTTTGCAGCGCCCAGCGCAAGCAGGCGATATTGCACTTTGCCCAGCGCCGGGCGGTGGAAGTGGAAGGCTTGGGTGAAAAATTGGTAGACCAACTGGTGGACGCCGGGCTGATCCGCACGCTGCCCGATCTGTACCGCCTGGGCTTTACCGCCCTGGCCACGCTGGACCGCATGGCGGACAAGTCGGCGCAAAACATCGTGGACGCGCTGGAAAAGTCCAAAGAAACCACCTTGCCCCGCTTTTTGTTCGGCCTGGGCATTCGCCACGTGGGCGAGGCCACGGCCAAGGCGCTGGCCCGCCACTTTGGCCAAATCGACGCCATCATGGACGCGTCCGAGGAGCAGTTGCTGGCGGTGAACGACGTGGGCCCCACCGTAGCCCTAAGCATTCGCACCTTTTTTGACCAGAGCCATAACCGCGAGGTGGTGGAGCAATTGCGCGCATGTGGCATCCACTGGAGCGCGTTGGAAGCGAGTAGCGACGCGCCCAAACCGCTGGCCGGTCTGACCTTTGTCATCACCGGCACCTTGCCCACCCTGGGGCGGGACGCGGCCAAAGACCTGATCGAGTCCGCAGGCGGCAAAGTCTCTGGCTCAGTCAGCAAGAAAACCAGCTACGTGCTTGCGGGCACGGAGGCCGGAAGCAAGCTCGACAAAGCGCGCGAACTGGGCGTGGCGGTGATTGACGAGGCGGCTTTGCGGCAGATGCTGGAGAACACCCCATGACCGTACACGATATCCTAAAAATGGGCGACGCCCGCCTGCTCCGCGTGGCCCAGCCGGTCGCAGCCTTTGACACCGACGCTCTGCATTTGCTGGTGACTGATTTGCTGGACACCATGCGCGCCGCCAACGGCGCAGGGCTGGCGGCCCCGCAGATTGGTGTGGACTTGCAGGTGGTGATTTTTGGCTCCAACGCGCGCAACCCGCGCTACCCGGACCGGCCTCTGGTGCCGCCCACCGTGTTGGTCAACCCGGTGATCACGCCACTGAGCGAGGCCACTGAGGACGATTGGGAAGGCTGCCTGTCAGTGCCCGGCATGCGCGGCATCGTGCCCCGCTGGTCGCACATCCGCTACACCGGGTTCGATCAGTACGGCGACCCGATAGACCGCGTGGCCGAGGGCTTTCATGCACGGGTGGTGCAGCACGAGTGCGATCACCTCTGGGGCAAGCTTTATCCCATGCGCATGACGGATATGGGCAAGTTTGGGTTTACCGAAGTGCTATTTCCAGACTTGGCGGCTTACGCCGACGACTGAGCGGCTGCTCGCCGCTCAGGCCTTCGCAGGCAGGGCCTTTAAAGCCAGCGCCACCTCCCGCACCAGCGCGGGCCCTCGGTAAATCAGCCCGGTGTAGACCTGCACCACATCGGCCCCGGCCTGCACTTTGGCCACGGCGTCTGCGCCGCTGAGGATGCCGCCCACGCCGATGATGGGAAAGTCCGGTCCCAAGGCGGCGCGCAATTGGCTGATGACCCGGTTGCTCATTTCGCGCACCGGCGCGCCTGACAAGCCCCCCGCTTCGTTGAAATGGGGCAGCCATTGCACCGCTTCGCGCGCTAGTGTGGTGTTGGTGGCAATCACGCCGTCCATCTTGTGGCGCAGCAGGGTGGTGGCGATCAGCGCGATTTGCTCGGGGTCAAGGTCTGGGGCAATTTTCAGGAACAGGGGTACGTGGCGATCGGACCGCCCGCCTTGGGCGTGTCGGGCTGCAAGCTCTTGGCGCCGCTCGACCAGGGCGCCCAGCAGGGCGTCTAGCGCGGCATCGCTTTGCAGGGCGCGCAGGTTCTTGGTGTTGGGGCTGGAGATGTTGATGGTGACGTAGTCGGCGTGCGCGTACACGCCGTCCAGGCAGGCCAGGTAGTCGTCGGTGGCGCGCTCCATGGGTGTGGCGGCGTTTTTGCCGATATTCAGGCCCAGCAGCATGGCTGGCGCGGGGGCGCGGCGCAGCGCGGAGCGCTGCACGTTGGCCACAAAAGCGTCCAAGCCCTGGTTGTTAAAGCCCAGGCGGTTGATCAAAGCCTGCGCTTGGGGCAGGCGAAACATGCGGGGTTTGGGGTTGCCGCTTTGGGCCAGGGGCGTGACGGTGCCCACTTCGACAAAGCCAAAGCCCATGGCACCCAGGCCGTCGATGCAGCGGGCGTTTTTGTCCAGACCCGCTGCCAGGCCGACGCGGTTGGGAAAGCGCAGGCCTGCCAGCGTGACCGGGTCGCTCACCTGGGGCTGCGCGTACAGGCGCTGCAAGCGCGTGCCTTGGGTGCGCGCCAGGGCGTTCATGGTCAGGTCGTGTGCAGCCTCAGGGTCCATGCGGAACAAAAGGGGGCGGACCAGGCCGTAGGGGACCAGTGGCATCGGATAATTCCCGTTTACTTATTTACTTCGGTGATTTTCCCAGATGAACACAAGCCCCCGCGACACCGCACCCACCCATGCCCCGCACCCAAGCGCCCTGACCCAAGACGCACTCAAAACCTTGGTGGGCCAGGCGGCGCTGCACTACGTGGTGCGGGGCGAATTGGTGGGTGTGGGCACGGGCTCCACGGTCAACAAGTTCATCGACGCGCTGGCCACCATCAAGGACCAGATCAAGGGCGCGGTGTCCAGCTCGGTGGCCAGCACCGAGCGGCTGCGGGCCTTGGGGATTGCGGTGTTTGATTCCAACGAAGTCGAACGCCTGTCGGTCTACATCGACGGCGCCGACGAGATCGACCACCAGGGCCATATGGTCAAAGGCGGCGGCGCGGCGCTGACACGTGAAAAAATCGTCGCCGCGCAGTCGGACACATTTGTCTGCATTGCCGACGAATCGAAGCTGGTGGACGTGCTGGGCGCCTTCCCGCTGCCGGTGGAGGTGATTCCGATGGCCACCGCGCGCGTCGTGCGCCAGTTCGCAGCCATGGGCGGCCACGCGGTGCTGCGCCTCAAAGACGGTCAGCCGCTGGTCACCGACAACGGCCAGCACATCATCGACGTTACTGGCCTAAAAATCCACGACCCGCTGGCCTTTGAAGCCCAGGTCAGCCAGTGGCCGGGCGTGGTGACGGTGGGCGTATTCGCCTTTCAGCGCGCCCAAGTCTGTTTGTTGGGCACGGCCAGCGGCGTGAAAACCCTGACGTTTTAAAACCAAGAAACGCGCTGGCCCGATCTTGGGCGATACCCATGATGTGCGCATACGCGCGGGTGCTGAGAGAATGTAAAAACTTGTCAAGCCAAGCGTTTTTGGCAGAATAAAAATGGGAGACACCGATATGCAAATAGGGTGCCAAAGCCGCACAGCCATTGGTGTGGTACTGATAGCATTTCTGAGCGCCTGCGGGGGAGGCGGTTCTGGCGGGGGTAATGTCGATAAACCACCCTCCTATTCCGCTACCTGCACAGACGGCTCAACCCGAACCAGCGCGGTCAGCCCCGCGGATGCCCGCGCCCAGTGTTCCGCGACGGTTCCCACAATCTCGGGTTTGGTCATTGGCGATCTTTTATGGCGCGATGACTTTGCAGGCGCCGCAGGGGCGACCATTGATGCCAGAAATTGGACCGCAAGAAATTGCCACCGCGTCCCTGAGTCTTTCGGTGGGGGCGCCTGTTTTGGCTCCGAAGTGGTTTATTACGCACCGTCTGCAGTTGCGTTGAATGGCAGTGAAGATGGCGCAGCGGTCATTACGACCACCCGAGTTACCGGCGCGCTGCCGTCTGACGCGGGAAACTGTTTGTCTTACAACTGCTATTTTGTCAGCGGACGCTTTGATACACACGGCAAAGTTGCGTTCAAGTACGGGTTTATTGAAGCCCGCATCAAAATGCCTTATGGCAGCGGCAACCACCCGGCTTTTTGGATGCTGGGTGACAACATCAACCAGGTGGGGTGGCCACTGTCTGGCGAAATGGATATCACCGAGATCCACGGAGATAATCCATGGCTTACCACGTCGGCCACGCACTATTCAACGGTCTACGCACCCAACACCTGCTGTGACAACCACCAATACACGGTCGCTGAATTGGGTGTGGGTGCGGATGTGAGCGCAGGTTTTCACACCTATGCAGTCGCCTGGTTGCCGAACTCTATTTCTTATTACGTCGACGGGCGATTAATCTCCACAACGACGCTGCGCGATTTGGATGGCTACTGGAGTTTTAACAGTCCATTTTTCTTGATACTGAACAATGCGGTAAATGCAGACTTTAGTGGGTCGTGGAGCAATTTAAGGTCATCCAATATGACTGTTGATTGGGTACGAAGCTACCGACTCAATGGCTACGGTGAAGTATTCCGAAAATAAAAGTTTTAGCCCACCGCGCCGTTGCTGAGCATGCGCTCCACATAGCGCGCGATCATGTCAATTTCCAGGTTCACCTGGGACCCAATTTGCAAGCGATGCAGCGCGGTGTTTTGCACAGTGTGCGGGATGAGGTTGATGCTGATTTCGCAGCCTTCAGCGCTATCGGCCACGCGGTTCACCGTCAGGCTCACGCCGTTGACGGTGATAGATCCCTTGTAGGCGAGGTACTTGGCCAAGCTTGCGGGCGCCAGAACGCGCAGTTCCCAGCTTTCCCCTACCTCGGCGAAGTGCGTGACCTGGCCCAAGCCATCCACGTGGCCTGAGACCAGGTGGCCGCCCAGGCGGTCGTTGGCGCGCAGGGCTTTTTCCAGGTTGACGGCGCCCAGGCTATCCAAGCCGGCCGTTTTGTCCAGTGACTCGGCTGACATGTCGACGGTGAAATAGGGTGCCGCACCGGTAGCGTCCATGCTGGTGACCGTCATGCACGCGCCGTTGATGGCAATGCTGTCGCCCAGGCCCGCGTCGTCCAGGTAGCCGCTGGGGCAGCTCACCGTCAATCGCTTGCCGTGTTCGGCTGTGGCGCCCATGGGCACAACCTGTGCAATGTGGCCTATGCCGGTGATGATTCCTGTGAACATACGAATACCTTTCGAGCTTTAAAAAACGTCGCGCCCCGCTACCCGCGCCAGCAGGCGCACATCCTCGCCTACCCGGTCCACGCTGCGAAACTGCAGCGCCACGCCGTCGGCGAGCTGCGCCAGGGGGCCGAAATGGGACATGCCTGCCCCCGTGCCCAGCCATTTTGGCGCCAGGTAGACCAGCATTTCATCCACCAGTCCCGCACGCAACAGCGAGCCATTGAGCTTGTGGCCCGCCTCCACGTGCAGCTCGTTGATTTCCCGCGCGGCCAGGTCGCGCAGCATGGCTTGTAGGTCCACTTTGGGCTGAGCACCTGCTTGGCCCGGCGCGCCAGGCAGGTACACCACGGTGGCGCCGCGCGCTTGCAGCGCTGCCTCGCGCTCGGGGTGCGGGTTGGCAGCGTAAATGAATACCGGGCGTTGGGGTTCAAACAGTGGCGCGTCTGGCGGGGTTTGCAAATCACTGTCCACGATCACCAAGGCGGGCTGGCGCGGCGTGTCCACGGCGCGCACGTCCAGGCGTGGCTGGTCTTGCAGCACCGTGCCTATGCCGGTGAGTACCGCGCAGGCGCGGGCGCGCCAGGCGTGGCCGTCGGCGCGGGCCTGCGGCCCAGTAATCCATTGGCTTTCGCCATTGGGCAGGGCGGTAATGCCGTCCAGCGAGGCTGCGGCCTTCATCCGCACCCAGGGCGTCTTGCGCACCATGCGGCTGAAAAACCCCAGGTTGAGCTCGCGCGACTGCGCCGCACCCGGACCGACCGTTACTTCTATGCCAGCGGCGCGCAACTTACCAAAGCCTTGGCCAGCGACTTGGGGGTTAGGGTCTTGCAGCGAGGCGACGACGTGGCGAATGCCCGCGTGAATCAGCGCCTCGCAGCAGGGGCCGGTGCGGCCTTGGTGCGAGCAGGGCTCTAGCGTCACATAGGCCGTGGCTCCTTGGGTGCTGTGTCCTTGCGCTTGGGCGTCGCGCAAAGCCATCACTTCCGCATGCGGGCCGCCCGCGCGCTGGGTGCTGCCTTGGCCTATGACCTGGCCCTGGGCGTTGACCAACACGCAGCCCACGCGCGGGTTGGGCGATGTCAGCCACAGTGCCGACTCGGCCAGCGTCAATGCGGTCGCAATGTGCGGCATGCGCTGTGGGCCTTTAGCGCCGGCGCGCGACAGCGCTCAATTGTTTACCTCGTTGACCAGGGTTTTGAACTCGTCGATGTCCTCAAAGCTGCGGTACACACTGGCAAAGCGCACATAGGCCACCTTGTCCAGCTTTTTGAGTTCGCGCATCACCCATTCGCCAATGCGGGTGGAAGAGACCTCGCGCAGGCCCAGCGCCAACAGCTTTTCCTCTATGCGTTCAATCGCGCTGTCAATCTGCTCGGTGCTCACCGGCCGCTTGCGCAAGGCCAGTTTCATGGAGGACGCGACTTTGGCGCGCTCGTAGTCAATGCGCCGCCCGTCTTTTTTGACCACGGACGGAAAGTTCACGTCCGGGCGCTCATAGGTGGTAAAGCGCTTGTCGCAGGCACCGCACTGGCGGCGGCGGCGGATGAAGTCACCGTCTTCGGATACGCGGGTCTCGGCGACCTGCGTGTCCATATGGCCGCAAAACGGGCACTTCATCCTGGGGAGGCTTTAGCGGTAAACCGGAAAGCGCGCGGTCAGCGCGTGCACTTTGGCGCGCACTGCTGCGATATTGGCCGCGTCGTGCGGATTGTCCAGCACGTCGGCGATCAGGTGCGCGGTGGCGCGCGCCTCTTCGTCTTTGAAGCCGCGCGTGGTCATGGCCGGGGTGCCAATGCGCACGCCGCTGGTAACCATGGGTTTTTCTGGGTCGTTGGGAATGGCGTTCTTGTTGATCGTCATGTGCGCATCGCCCAGCACGCGCTCGGCGTCTTTGCCGGTGATGTGCTTGGAGCGCAAGTCCACCAGCATCACGTGGCTTTGCGTGCCGCCACTGACGATGCGCAGGCCACGCTCGGTCAGGGTTTTGGCCACGATGTCGGCGTTGGTCAGCACCTGTTGTTGGTAGGCTTTGAAGTCCGGTGCGAGCGCTTCTTTGAAAGCGACGGCCTTGGCGGCAATCACGTGCATCAGCGGGCCGCCTTGCAGTCCGGGGAAGATGGCGCTGTTGATGGCCTTTTCGTGCTCGGCCTTCATCAAAATAATGCCGCCACGCGGGCCACGCAAGCTCTTGTGGGTGGTGGAAGTCACCACGTCGGCGTGGGGCACCGGGTTGGGATAAACGCCTGCGGCGATCAGACCGGCGTAATGCGCCATGTCCACCAGAAAAATCGCACCCACCTCTTTGGCCACTTTGGCAAAGCGCGCAAAGTCTATGTGCAGGGAATAGGCGCTAGCCCCAGCGATGATCAGCTTGGGTTTGCTCTCATGGGCTTTGCGCTCCATGGCGTCGTAGTCGATGGCCTCATTGGCATCAAGTCCGTAGGACACCACGTTGAACCACTTGCCGCTGATGTTGAGCGGCATGCCGTGCGTCAAGTGACCGCCTTCGGCCAGACTCATGCCCATGATGGTGTCGCCGGGCTTCAAAAAGGCCAAAAACACCGCTTCATTGGCGGACGCGCCGCAATGCGGCTGCACATTGGCCGCATCGGCGCCAAAAATTTGCTTTACGCGGTCAATCGCCAGTTGCTCGGCCACATCAACGTTTTCGCAGCCGCCGTAGTAGCGCTTGCCGGGGTAGCCTTCGGCGTACTTGTTGGTTAGCTGGCTGCCTTGGGCGGCCATGACGGCGGGCGAGGCGTAGTTTTCACTGGCGATCAGCTCAATGTGGTGCTCCTGGCGCGCGTTTTCGGCGACGATGGCGGCCCACAATTCGGGATCGGTTTGTTCAACAAGAATGCTGCGGTCGTACATGGGTGGGTCCTGGAGGGTGGTTGATCGGTGCAGGTGAGGTGCTGAGACGGGCGGCGCGGCAAGGGCCGCTCCAGCAGTGCGAAGCATGAAAATCGCCCGTGCCGCCGCCTGCGAAGCGCGCAATTCTAGTGCAGCCTGTAGGCCCAAGGCATCCCCCAATGCACCCTACCTATTGCCAGCGAAGGAGGGGCAGCTCAGGCCTTGCTCTGGCTGGAAACCGGGTTTGCGGCCGTGGCGGCGGCGGGTGCTGGACGGCCCGCTGCAACCGCCTGCAGCCGCACATACTCTGCCAGCACTTTGGCCGTGTAGCCGCCGTCGTCTTCTAGATTGGCAGCGCCTACATAGAGTTTGAGGCCGGCCTCCACTGTGCCGCCACGGGCAATGCAATCTTGCAGCACTTTGATGCCCACCCGCATATTCGACACGGGGTCGAATGCGGCGAGTTTTCCACCGAAATGCGCGTATTTGTCCACGTGCACATGGGTCATGACCTGCATCAGGCCTTGCGCACCGACCGGGCTCTGGGCAAAGGGGTTGAAACCCGACTCCACCGCCACCACGGCCAGGATGAGCGCGGGGTCGATTTTGTTGCGAGGACCCGTTTCATATGCCTCGGCCACCAAAGCGCTGAGCGGCTCGGGGGCGACGTTGTACTTTCGGGCAAGCCAAAAGGCCAGCGCGGCCTGCGGTTTTGGCAGGTCTTTGGGGTTGACTGCGGTCACGTGGTCGCTTGCCTTGCCCGAAACCAGGCCGGAGAGTGATTCTTGTCGGTCCTGCAACCAGCCTATGAGCTGCAATTCTCCGATTTGCCGAATTTCTGGCTTGGCAGCGAGCATGATGGCGCCAAAAACCACTGCCAGCCCCAAAAGGGCAAAACCATTGTGGGTGATTTGAAAGAGGCCGTCGACCAGGTTTTTGGTCAGTGTCGCAATTGACTGTTGGATGCGTTTGCCTGGGTTCATGTGTTTCCTTAACGAGGTGGGTTGCATCTGCAAGAGATGCGCAAACCCACGGGGTGGGGGCCGAGCGAACGGGCGGTGGCGCAAGAAACGCGCCAAAGCTGGCCAGTCATTGCGTCGGAATCGGGGCAGCTAGTCCTGCCTACCAAGGGTTCACGCTACTGTGTTTCTAACCAGCTTAAGGAGGGCGACGCGATTTTAGGAGCGGCTTATATGCCGCGTCAATGATATAAAACGCTTTCTTTATTCTCTAGTTCCTCAATCCAATGTCGGAATTGGAGATCGGTACGCGCCGTGCGCGGCCTGTATCGGCGGGTCGGCCTCAGAAATTTTGGTTTGTGCCGAATTAGCGGCGAAAATACGTCCCTGCCATTTTTGCCCTCCCACTTACCAAAGGCTCCACGTGCCGACGACTCCCGCTACCAAAACTTCCGATTTATCCCAGCTGGACAAAATGACGGGCGGCGCCTTCAGCGCCCCCACCGCAGGCGAGCGCGCCACCCGCGTCCGGGAGTGGTTGCTCACCAACCCAAGCAGCGAGCAGCTCGCAGAAGTGTTTCGCGAGCTCAGCAGCCGTGACAAAGGTGCAGCGAAGTTGTTGCGCGAACGCCTTGACGACGCCAAGCGCGCCAAGATCCAAGACGCCATGTCCGCAGAATGGTCGATCAAGGGCCAGACGCTTCTGGATTTGCCCAAACTCAATATCGCCGATGCCATGGCGTGGCAGCGCGACGCGGCCAAGGCCGGTGCCCCGCTGAGCAAAGAGCCCTTGGCCACCCTCAAAGCGCAAATAGCCGAGCGCGTGCGCGTGATCGAAGACCTGCAACACCAAGCACAAGTACAGCGGGAAGCGGCGGTTTTGTTGGCGCAGCGCATTGAAGTCATGTCTACCAAGTCCTGGCGCGAGGCGCTGGCGGTGTCCGAAGCGCTGGGACTGGACGTGGCTCACTGGCAGTCGCAGGCCGCGCAGCTCGTGGCCCACGCTAGCTGGCCCAGCACCGATTTGAAGTTCACCCCGCTGCTCGATGCATCCCGCGCCCAACTGCTGGTGGTGTGGGAGGCGTTTCAAATCGCGGTGCAGCAAGCCTCAGTAGCTGCGCAAGATGCCGATGCGCCGCTGCCCGGTGTGGGCGTGTGGGCAGAAGAGATTCGGGCGCAGCGCGGCGCAGCGATGCCCGCCGCCAAACCAGCCAAGCCCAGTGTGGACCCTGAAGTGCGCGAGGCAGCAAATGCCAAAGTGCGCGAGGTGCTCGCCCGGCTCGAAGCCCAAACCAGCGAAGGCCAGGGCAAGGCCAGCGCGGGTGCGGCCAACGCCTTGCGCCAGGCGCTCAAAGAATTTGGCAAGGTGATTGACCACAAGCTGGAAAACCAGGCGCAGGCAGCCTTGGCGGCAGCCGGGGAGCTGGAGGGCTGGCAGCGCTGGCGCGCCGACCAATTGCGCGAAGAGCTGTTGATCAAGGCCGAAGGCCTGCTCAAACGCCCCGAAGGCCAGGCCCTGGGTGGCCGAAAAATGCAGGAAACCCTGCGCGCCATGCGCGAGCAATGGAAGCAAACCGACCAAGGTGGCGTGCCCAACCACGCCATGTGGAAGCGCTTTGACGAGGCCTGCAATGAGGCCCACAAAGTGGTCGAGGCCTGGCTCGAAAAACTCAAAGCGGACGCGGTGGAACACCGCAACCAGCGCCTGGCCCTGATTGCCGAACTCAACACCTGGGCCGAAGAAAACCGCAGCGCGCGCGACGGCGATTGGAAAGGTTTTAGCCGCATCCTGCACCAGTTTGGAGACCGCTGGCGTGACGCTGGGCACCTGGGCGAAAAGGCGTTTGCCGAACTGCAGCCCCTGTGGAAAGCCGCCATATCGGCCGCCGCCGCGCCGCTGGAAGCCTTGCAGGCCCAAAGCCTGGAACTGCGCCGCGCCATGATTGAAGAAGCCAAGGTGTTGGGCGAGGCGCCCGTGCTGCGAATTGATGCAGTGCGCGCCCTGCAACAACGCTGGCAGGCGCAGGCACACATGGTGCCGATTGACCGCCGCCAGGAACAAAAATTGTGGGACGCCTTTCGCAAGCCGATTGACGAGGCCTTCAACCGCAAGACCCTGGAGCGGGAAAAGGCCGAAGCCTCACTCGGCCAGCGTGACCGGGTGGTCATTGACGCCGCCAAGGCCTTGCAAGCGGCCAATGCGGGCGGCGACGCGCAGCTGATTCGCAGCGCAATTGCCGCCTTAGAGGCCGCATTGCAAGGCCAGGCCCAGGCGCAAGCCCAGGTGACTGCGGCTGGCGCCCAAGAGGCGCAGGTGCAGGCGGTTGCCGATTCGGTGGCGCAGGCCGGTGCCGCCTCGGTTGAGGCCGCCACTGCGGCCACCACCGAAGGCGCTGCTGGTGAAAACACCGGCGCGCAACCCGGCGCACTGGCCGCGCCAGCAAACGGATCAGAGGACCCGGTGCCTGCGGCCCCACCCGCTGGCGCGGCAACGCCTTCGGCCCCACCCGCTGGCGCGGCAACGCCTTCGGCCCCAACTGCGGACGCGGCGACGCCCTTGGCCCCGCCTGCTGACGCGGCGGCGCCCGAAGCGCTTGCCCCCAAACCAGCGCCCAAACCCGTGGTGGCCATGCGTGGCGATGACCGTCCTGGTATGAAGCGTGATGCGCCAGCCGCAGACGCGGGGCGCCCCGGCAAGTGGGGTGACCGAAAAGACGCTGGCCGTGGCCCGCGCGACGCCCGTGCTGACATGGACAGCCGCCTCCGAGCGGATGCACGTGGCGATTCCCGTGGTGAAAGTCGTGGAGAGGGCCGTGGCTTTGGCAGTGCGCAGGCGCGCGGTGAGCGCTTCGATGCCCGCCCTGCTGCGCCCCGCTTGGGCGACGCCGCCTTTCGTGCGCAGCGCGAAGCGCTGGAAAGCGCGCAGATGGCTTTGCGCAAATTGGCTGCGCAAGCCCATGGCGAGTCGCTCACGCAACTGATGGACGCTTGGAAAAACCGCGACAGCGCAGCGGTTCCCAGCCTGCAAGACCTCGGCAACCAGGTGAACGCTGCCACACGCAATGCCTGGGCCACTGCTTTGAGCGGCACGCTTGCCGCGCACCGCACCACGCCTGCCGAAGCATTGCTGCGGCTTGAAATGGCTGCCGAAATACCCACGCCCGCCGACCACCTGGATGCCAGGCGCGCCATGCAGTTGCAGCTGCTGACCCGCCGCAACGACCCAACTCCGGCGCAGACCTGGGGCCACGATGTGGCGATTGCGCTGTCCGCCCCGCACGCTGAGGGCGACGCGCGCCGTTTGCAAAACTGCCTGAAATCCTTGCTCAAGCGCTGAAACCGTTGCCCCTCGCCGAATCACTGGGATTTGGCGAGGGGCTAACTTTCATGAAGGCGCGCAGCGCCCCCAATCATGAAAGTTCTTTCACGTCCACAAATATGCCTTTAGAGTGGGGACACGGCGGCCACCAAGTCCACACGTTCGATGGCCCCCTCGGCCACGTGCAGGCGCAACGCATCGGCACGCGGGGTAGGGGCGTGCAAGTCCCAGTCGCTCAGCACCCAGCGTGCATGGCCGCTGCCCACATCGTGGCGTGCCGGGTGGTGGGTGTGTCCGTGGACCATGTGGTCTGCCCTGTGCGCGGCCAAGAGCGCCAAGCAGGCCTGGGTGTCCAAGTCAATCCAATGTGCCTGGTTCTGCGCAAGTTGTAGTTTTTGCGCCTCACTCTGGGCGCGCATCTGAAGCGCCAGTGCCAGGCGCTGTGCCAAGGGCTGGCTTAAAAATGGCTCTTGCCAGGCCGCGCTGCGCACCTGAGTGCGAAACGCCTGGTAGGGCAGGTCATCCAAGCAGAGCGCGTCGCCATGGGTCAGTAGCAAACGCAGGGCGCCCGCTTGCAGCACGCTGGGGTCATCGAGTTGCTTCGCACCACAGGCATCCATGAGTTCGCGGCCCATCAAAAAATCGCGGTTTCCGCACATGATGAACAGGTCCAGGCGCCGACTGGCCTGGTGCAGGAGTTTCACCACCGAGTGCTGGCTGCCATCGTTGGCCTGCAGCGCGTCGTCGCCTATCCAGACTTCAAACAGATCACCCAGGATAAACAGGGCTTGGGCTGGTGTCTGGGCCAAGTAAAGGGCCAAGGCCTTTAGCGTTTCGGGCTCCTGCGCCTGCAAGTGAAGGTCGGACACGAAATCCACCGTTTGCCAGTGCGGCGCAGCGCTAATCTCCATGCCCGGCGGCTGCGTCTGCTTACAAAGCGACCGCTTTGCTCAGTACCACGTCTTCTTTGGGCACGTCGTCGTGAAAGCCCTTGCGGCCCGTGGCAACTGCCTTGATCTTGTCGACCACGTCGGTGCCATCGATCACTTTGCCAAAAACCGCATAGCCCCAACCGTGGTCAGATTTCCCGCTGTGGTTCAGGAACTCGTTATCCGCGATATTGATAAAGAATTGCGATGTTGCCGAGTGCGGATCGCTTGTGCGCGCCATGGCCAGCGTGTATTTTTTGTTTTTGAGTCCGTTGTCAGCTTCGTTTTCAAGGGGTTTGCCGGTTTTCTTTTGGCCCATCCCGGGCTCCATTCCGCCGCCTTGGACCATAAAGCCGGGGATGATGCGGTGGAAAATCGTGTTGTCGTAATGGCCACTGGCCACATAAGCCAAAAAGTTGGCTACCGATTTGGGTGCTTTTTCTTGGTCCAACTCGACGGTGACGACGCCGAAGTTAGCGATGTGAAGTTCTACTTTGGGTTGGCTCATATTATTTGATCAGGTTGACTGCGTTGATAGAAATCGGGGTGGTGGGAACGTTTTGGAAGCCGCCCTGGTTGCCCGTGGGGCTCTGGCGAATTTTGTCAATCACTTCCATGCCGCTGGTGACTTTGCCAAACACCGCGTAGCCATAGCCATCGGGTTGCGGCGCGTTGAGGCTGGTGTTGTTGGCCACGTTGATGAAGAACTGGGAGGTGGCCGAGTTGGGGTTGCCCGTGCGCGCCATAGAGATGGTGCCAATGTCGTTTTTCAGCCCGTTGCTGGCTTCTAGTGGGATGGGCGCGCGGGTGGGTTTTTGCACCATCGCCGCCGTAAAGCCTCCGCCTTGGACCATGAAGCCGTCAATAACGCGGTGAAAAATCGTGCCGTCGTAGTGCTTGTCATTGACGTAACGCAAGAAATTTTCGACCGTCTTGGGCGCTTTTTCGCTTTGCAGTTCGACCACAAAATCACCCAAGCTGGTTTGGAATTTGACCTTCGGGTTGGCCGGCACCTGCGCTGGGGCCTGCAATGCAAAAAAGAGGGCCACTGCCCCGACCAATACACTGCGGCGACTAAGCCGGCCCAAGGTGTTCATCATCAAAGCACTCCTTCGAAAAATATTTGCCAACCGTTGTTGGAGCGGATCCAGTACTGGCGTTTGCGTTTGCCGGTGCGCTGTCCATCCACCACTTCACCAAAGGTGGTGACCATGGTCTCCGCCGAATCGTTCCAATGGAGATAGCTCAGGTCTTTAAGCTGCACATGGTGCCGATTGATTGCCTTCATCTCCGACTTGATTTGGGGCAAATACTGATCCAAGGTCTTTCCATTGCTGGAAAAATCAGTCGTGTAAAATGCCCGCACCTTATTCAAATCGCCAGCGGCCTTTGCATCCCGCCAGGCGCTGAGCGCAGATTCAAAGGGCTTTGCTTGGGTTTGGAGCTGGCCCACAGGCTTCCAGACGAGCTGGGATGCGACCACCACCGGGGTGTCCCCCACCGACACCCGGCGTATGAGCGCGACGATATCGGGGTTGGACAGCACCAGGCAGCCGTCGGTGGAGCGGGGTGCACGGGAAAACTGCTGTTGCGGCGTACCGTGCAGCCAAATACCACTGCCTGATTTGCCGCGCTTGATATCCAGGATGTTGGGGTAATTCAGCGGCATGGCGCCCGCACCATAGAACTCGTTCAGCGCTTTGGGGTCCAAGTTGCTGGTAATGAAGTACACGCCCAGCGGGGTGCGCTGGTCACCCTCTTGGCTCTTGACGGTGCCTGCTTTGCCAATGGACACGTAGTAGTCCGCAGCGAGGCGCAGGCCCGAGGCGTCGTTGGTAAACAAGTACAGCCGCGAGCGCGAGATATCAATGGCGATTGCCGTTCGCGTTTGGGGCGCAATTTTCAGAAATTGGGCAGGAACGGTGCCCTCGGCGTGCCGCTCTTTGGCCGCTGCCACCCGGCGCTGCGACTCGTCCTTCAGCTCAGTAAGCACGGATGTGTCGAAACTGCTGGTGGCGCCCGGAATATCGCCCATAGACTTGAGTGTGCGGGTGCGCGCTGCCAATAAATCACCGTACACCAGTTGGGCGAGTTGAAAGTTCGGGGTGTCGCGCACCAGTTGTTCTGCCTGATGCAATGCTTGGCGGGTGTCGCCGTCGGCCATCAGGCGGTAAATCGCCAGCAAGCGCGCTTCAGGCGACCCTGCGATTTTTGGCGCCTTGCGTACCCCCGCACTGTCCGCGCTGCCCGCGCCGTCTTGCTGTGGCGCAGAGGTCGCCGCAAGGCAAGAAAACCCAATGGTCAGCGCGGCAGCCCCCCAAAAGAGCCTTTTGCAAGCGCCCAAGCCCCGAATATTCATGACAGGGATGCAATCATCAGACCCATCTGCTTAAGCACCGCCAACCGACTCACGAACAATTTTCCAAGCGTCGCCTTGCTTGACGAGTTCCAGCGTCTTGCGGCTAGAGATCGCAATACCATTGGCACGGTAGTCTTGGCGGAATTTGGCTGTGGCCTTGTTGCCATTCACAGTGACCTGCAGCCCCTCCAACCGCACCGATATTTTGGATTTGCCTTCAATGCGCGAGCGCCGTTCCGCCTCCCACGCGCTGCGGCTTGCGCCGCCACTGGGACTGAAATCTTTGCCGTAGGCACTGAAATAGCCTTTGAGGTCTTTGTTAGACCAGGCCGCGCCCCAGTTCAAAACCGCAGTCTTTGCATCAAGTACTGCAGCATCGGCTGCTGATTTGCCTGCAGCCGGTGGCTGGGTAGTTGGCTGTGTAGTGGGCTTTGCCGCTGGTTTGGTGCTAGGCAGAGAATTCGCCGCCACATCACGCGCCAGCGCCGACGTGGGGGAGGGCGCTGGCGTGGGGACTACTGCGGCGGGCTTGGCAGGGCTGGCGGCGGCCAAGAGCGTGATTTTGGGCTGGCCGGGGCCGACCAGTTGGCGCACCAAGGCCAGCTTGGGGCTGACTGCGGCACTGGTGCCCTCTATCTGCAAGGCCTTGCTGTAGGCGGCGCTGGACAGCTTGGCATACACATCGCCCAAGTTGTCGTGCGCCGTGGCGTAGCTGGGATGGGTTCGCAGGGCGGCTTCAAAAGCGCCGCGCGCCTTGTCCATCTGGTTTTGGTCGGCGTAAATCACGCCCAAGTTGTTGTAGGGCTCGGGCAGGTCTGGAAACTCTTCCGTCAATCGGGTGAAGGTGGCGATTGCATCCGCTGCTTTACCGGCATCGCGCTGGGCCACCCCTTTGAGAAAACGCATTTGCGCGTCGCGCGGCTTGTTGGAGAGAAAGCTATCCGCCTTGGTGATTGCCTCGGCGTATTTTCCATCGCGAGACAACTGGGCGACGTCGCTGTATTCATCCGCACGCGCCGATGCTCCAAAGGCTGCAAAAAGCGAAGCTAAAAAGACGATCCGGGCGCAGCGCAGCATCATGGAATGGTGGGAATTTTTTCGGAAAAAGGGCACAAAACGGCCGCCGATATACTGCGGGACATTGTAGCGGAGGGGGCTCTGCGGCTTCGTTTAGGGCCCAGTTCAGGCTCCGTCTCAGACGCGCACTCCCTAGCGCGGCCCGCTTTCCCGCCTTGGTTTGGTTTAAGAAATTTTCATGAGTTTGCGCATCCATAACACCTTGTCCCGCCAGTTGAACGTGTTTAGCCCGCTTGTGGCGGGTCATGTGCGCATGTACGTCTGCGGCATGACTATTTACGACCTTTGCCATATCGGCCACGCCCGCATGATGATGGCTTTCGATGTGGTGCAGCGTTGGCTCAAGGCCAGCGGCTACCAGGTCACCTATGTGCGCAACATCACCGACATTGACGACAAGATCATCCGGCGCGCTCTGGAGCGCGGCATCACCATCCGCGCGCTCACCGACGAGATGATCGAAGCCATGCACCAAGACATCAGTGCCTTGGGCATTGAGCCCCCCACCCTGGAGCCGCGCGCCACCGACTATGTGCCGCAAATGCTGCGGATGATCAGCAAACTCGAACACATGGGACTGGCCTACCGCGCCAGCAGCGGAGACGTGAATTTTGCGGTGCGCAAATTCCCGGGCTATGGCAAGTTGTCGGGCAAATCGCTGGACGAATTGCGCGCGGGTGAGCGCGTGGCGGTGCACGACGGCAAAGAAGACCCTCTGGACTTTGTGCTGTGGAAAGCCGCCAAGGAAAGCGAACCCGAGGACGCCAAGTGGGACAGCGACTTTGGCCAGGGCCGACCGGGCTGGCACATCGAATGCTCGGCCATGGGCTGCGATACTTTGGGCGAAACCTTCGACATCCACGGCGGCGGCGCTGATTTGCAGTTTCCGCACCACGAAAACGAAATTGCACAAAGCGAGGGCGCCAACGGCAAACCGTTGGCGCGGTTTTGGGTGCACAACGGCTTTGTGCGGGTGGACAACGAGAAGATGTCCAAAAGCCTGGGCAACTTTTTCACCATCCGCGAGGTGCTGGATAAATACAAAGCAGAAGTCGTGCGGTTTTTTCTGATTCGCACCCACTACCGCACGGCGTTGAATTACAGCGATGTGCACTTGGATGACGCAAACCAGGCGCTCAACCGTCTCTACACTGCCCTCAAGCTGGTGGCGCCACAGGACGTGTCCATCGACTGGACCGAACCCTATGCTGCGCGCTTCAAAGCCGCTATGGACGAGGACTTTGGTACGCCCGAAGCGGTCGCCGTGCTGTTTGACCTGGCCGGTGAAGTGAACCGCACGCACTCCGCGCATTTGTCGGGCGTGCTCAAGGCGCTGGGCGCATGCCTGGGCCTGTTGCAACAAGATCCAGGAGTTTATTTTCAGATGCGCGTGGGCACCGTGAACCATGCCAGCCCGCTGAGCGCAGCGGCCTCTGACAACACGTTTGGACCGGCGGAAATTGAAAGCCTCATCGCCGAGCGCGCCCAAGCCAAGGCGGCCAAGAATTTTGGCGAGGCGGACCGCATTCGCCAAAGCCTGCTTGAGCGCGGCATTGTGCTCAAAGACACGCCCCAGGGCACCCGTTGGGAGGCGGTGTAGCCATGGAGCCCGCTAGCACGACGGTCTTGGTCAAGCCTGACTTTTGGGACGAAGCCTGCAAGCACCTGATGAAAAAAGACCGGGTGATGAAGCGCCTGATTCCGCAGTTCAAGGACGCGGCGCTAGAAAGCCGCGGGGACGCGTTCGTGACCCTGGCACGCAGCATCGTGGGTCAACAAATATCGGTCAAGGCGGCGCAAACCGTGTGGGACCGCTTTGCCCTCCTGCCCAAGGGGATGACGCCGTCCAACGTGCTGCGTCTCAAGGTCGATGACATGCGCGCAGCGGGCCTGAGCGCGCGCAAGGTGGAGTATTTGGTGGACCTGGCCCTGCACTTTGACGACCAACGCTTGCGCGTAGACACCTGGGCCGGCCTGGGCGATGAAGAAATCATCGGGGAGCTGGTGGCCATTCGCGGCATTGGCCGCTGGACGGCGGAGATGTTTCTGATCTTTCACCTGATGCGCCCCAACGTACTGCCTTTGGATGATGTGGGGCTGATCAATGGCATCAGCCGCAGTTATTTCTCGGGCGAAATGGTCAGCCGCAGCGACGCGCGCGAAGTGGCCGCCGCCTGGGCGCCCTACTGCAGCGTAGCGACTTGGTATATTTGGCGATCGCTGGACCCGGTTCCAGTCGCCTACTAGGCGGGGCTGCACGCCCTGGCTGTGGGGCAGCAACGCAAAAGGAGAGTGCATATGGCCAAAAAAACATTTTTGGATTTCGAGGCGCCTGTGGCCGAACTCGAAGAAAAAATCGAAGAGCTGCGCTACGTGCAAAACGAGTCGGCGGTGGACATTTCCGCTGAAATCGACCAGCTCAGCAAAAAGAGCCAACAGTTGGTCAAAGACATCTACAGCACCCTCACGCCCTGGCAAATCACCAAAATTGCCCGCCACGCGGAGCGCCCGTACACGCTGGACTACATCAACGAGATATTCACCCATTTTGTGGAGCTCCATGGCGACCGGCACTTTGCCGACGACCTGAGCATTGTGGGCGGCCTGGCCCGCTTTAACGGCACGCCGTGCATGGTGCTAGGGCAGCAAAAAGGGCGCGACACCAAAGAGCGCGGTCTGCGCAACTTTGGCATGAGCAAGCCCGAGGGCTACCGCAAAGCGCTGCGCTTGATGAAGTTGGCCGAAAAGTTTGGCTTGCCGGTGTTTACTTTCGTGGACACACCGGGCGCTTACCCTGGCATTGACGCTGAAGAGCGCGGCCAGTCCGAGGCCATTGGACGCAATATTTTTGAGATGGCGCAGCTCGAAGTGCCCATCATCACCACCATCATTGGTGAGGGCGGCTCGGGCGGGGCGCTGGCCATTTCGGTGGCTGACCAAGTGGTCATGCTGCAGTACGCCATTTATTCGGTGATCAGCCCCGAGGGTTGCGCTTCGATTTTGTGGAAAACCTCCGACAAAGCGCAAGACGCCGCCGATGCCCTGGGCATCACTGCGCTGCGACTCAAAGCCCTGGGCCTGGTGGACAAAATCGTGAGCGAGCCCGTGGGTGGCGCGCACCGCGACCCCAAGCAGGCAGCAGTTTTCTTGAAACGCGCCTTGGGCGATGCCTACCGCCAAATCAGCGACCTCAAGGTCAAAGAACTGCTGGACCGCCGTTACGACCGCTTGCAAAGCTACGGGCGCTTCACGGACACCAAGGCCAGCGCCAAATAGCGGATCACCGGCCATGAGCCCGTCGCTCGACGCGGCCATCCAGCAGTTCGCGCCCGCCTTGCCACTTGCGGTGGCTTTCAGTGGCGGCGCAGATTCCACGGCCTTGCTGCTGGCTTGCGTGCAGCGCTGGCCGGGCCAGGTGGTGGCCGTGCACGTGAACCATAACCTCCAAGCTGCGGCACCGGCATTCGAGGCCCACTGCCAGGCCGTTTGCGCGCGGCTTGGTGTCCCCTTAACCATCGAATATGTGGACGCACACGCGGCGCCTGGACAAAGCCCGGAAGATGCCGCCCGCATTGCGCGCTACGCGGCCTTGGACCGCTTTGCCCGGTCCGCGCATCCTGACAGGCCAATGGCTTCGGTGGCACTGGCCCAACATGCCGATGACCAGGTGGAAACCATGCTGTTGGCGCTGGGTCGTGGCGCCGGTTTGGCGGGCCTGAGCGCCATGCCTGCACACTGGGTTCGCCACGGGGTGGACTTTTACCGCCCCTTGTTGGCGGTCAGTGCTGCGGATATTCGCCAATGGCTGTTCTTGCGCGGCGAGTCGTTTATTGACGACCCGAGCAATGCGGACATCTCCTTTTTACGCAACCACATTCGGGCGCGGCTGATGCCAGCCTTGCGCGAGGCGTTTCCACACTACGCCCAAACCTTGGCACGCAGCGCCGCGCATGCGGCCCAGGGGCAAGCGCTGTTGACCGAAATCGCGGCAGCAGATTGGCTGAGCGTCTGTGACGAGGCGGGAACCGCGCCGCAGATCAAACGCTTGCAGGCCTTGAGCGCAGCGCGCCAGGCCAACCTGCTGCGGCTTTGGCTAGTTCAGCACTGCCATACCCAGGCCAGTAGCGCGCAGTTGCGCGAGTTAATGCGTCAGATAGCCGCCTGCACCACGCGCGGACACGGCATTGACATCAAGGTGGGCCATGGCTTTGTGCGGCGCTGCAAGCAGGTGTTGGCTTGGTACACTTCGACGGTTTAGTTTCGAAAAAAATACCAAGCCCATGGCACTCATAGTTCATAAATACGGTGGAACCTCTATGGGCTCCACCGAGCGTATCCGCAACGTCGCCAAACGGGTGGCCAAATGGGCCCGCGCTGGCCACCAAATGGTGGTGGTGCCGTCGGCCATGAGTGGCGAAACCAACCGCTTGCTCGGCTTGGCCAAAGAGCTGGCTCCGTCCAAGCAAACCACCGACTATGAGCGTGAACTCGACATGCTCGCATCCACCGGAGAGCAGGCGTCCAGCGCCTTGCTGGCTATCGCGCTGCAAGCCGAAGGCCTGCAATCGGTCAGCTACGCCGGCTGGCAAGTCCCCATCCGCACCGATAGCGCTTACACCAAAGCGCGCATCGAATCTATTGATGACCTGCGGGTTCGTGCGGACCTGGATGCGGGCAAAGTGGTGATCGTCACCGGCTTTCAGGGCGCAGATGCCATGGGCAACATCACAACGCTGGGTCGCGGCGGTTCAGACACCTCGGCCGTGGCCGTAGCCGCAGCCATGAAAGCGCAAGAATGCCTGATCTACACCGACGTGGATGGTGTCTACACCACCGACCCGCGCGTGGTGCCACAAGCGCGCCGTTTGCACACCGTGAGCTTTGAGGAAATGCTGGAAATGGCCTCCATGGGCTCCAAGGTGCTGCAGATTCGCTCGGTGGAATTTGCCGGCAAATACCGCGTTCCCCTGCGCGTGCTCAGCAGCTTTACCCCTTGGGACATCGACATTGACGTCGAGGCCCGCTCTGGAACATTGATTACTTTTGAGGAAGACGAACACATGGAACAAGCCGTTGTATCTGGCATTGCATTCAACCGCGACGAGGCCAAGATTTCGGTCTTGGGTGTGCCAGACAAGCCAGGCATCGCCTACCAAATTCTGGGCGCCATAGCGCAAGCCAATATCGATGTGGATGTGATCATCCAAAACCTGAGCAAAGACGGCAAAACCGACTTCAGCTTTACCGTGAACCGGGGCGATTTCGCCAAGGCCATGGACCTGTTGCGCAGCAACGTGCTCCCCAGCCTGGGTGCGCAAGACGTGGTCGGCGACACCAAAATCTGCAAAGTCTCCATCGTGGGCATCGGAATGCGCAGCCACGTGGGTATCGCCAGCAAAATGTTTGGTGTGCTGAGTGAAGAGGGCATCAACATTCAGATGATCTCGACCTCCGAAATCAAGACCTCTGTCGTGATCGACGAAAAATACATGGAGCTGGCCGTACGTGCCCTGCACAAAGCCTTTGATTTGGACCAGCCGGCGGCCTAAAGTCGCCGCCCAAACCGTGTGATAATCGCAGCACTGGAAACGTGACCGAGTGGCCGAAGGTGCTCCCCTGCTAAGGGAGTATGGGGTGTAGAGCCTCATCGAGGGTTCGAATCCCTCCGTTTCCGCCAGTTTGCGCTCAAAGCAGCTCAAATCTGTGCATCAAAAATCCCCTGCCATTCGCAAATAAATCAAATCCGCACAATTCAAGCCATGCTCTGATCGTGGCACGGCGCAGGGTACAAAAGGCAGCGACACGATGAGCCTGCATTTGAACCGCACGCACTGCACGCGGTTTGTTCGCGGTCTGGGTTTGCCATTTTGATCTTGCCTTCGCTGCCTACTGACGGGGTAGTCACTTCGTGCTGAGTTCCATGCTCTGTACTTGTGCAGGGGGGTTGCAATCTCCGTGGTGAAGTGCGCTCAGGAAGTTGCCTATGGTCAGGGCGACTAGCGCTTCGGTCCGGTGCGAAAGGCCAATCCCGGCGAAATTCAGGTGACTGGATCCATCTATGACCCCCAACCACTTGCACCCCGGCGCTATGTTGTTGAACGGCTTGGTGCGCGTTTCCCAAGAGCCGCCACCGAGTTCGGTGTCCTCGGTACCGGTGAGCAGCAACACCGGCTTTTGAATGTCCGCCCATGCGTTTGCAGGAAAGATCGACCCAGCGCCTTGGGGTGACAGCGCGATGTAGACGTGGAAGGCGTCGGTGCCCTGGACACCGAGCTTGTTTCTCGCACCCGCTTCCATCATGGCCGTTGCAGCGCCCATGGAGTGGCCTATCAACACCGATTCTTCCGCTTCGCACCGGTCTTTGGCCCAGCGCTTTGCTGCGGCGATGTCCATGAACCTGCCGCGATAGGCATCGGGCTCGTTGATCAGTTCGGCCAGGCCCTCGCGAAGCCCTTTGCGCTGAACGTGCTCGCGCACCGCGCGTCGACCGCTTTCCGGGTGATCTAGCACTACGGCAAGGTAGCCGAGTGTGGACAGGGTTGTTCCCAGGTACCGATAGCCCTTTTCAGAACCTCCGGCCCCCGGCGAAATGATGCTAATTCCTTGGCAGGTCGGCGAAGCTGGGGCATACGCCGTCGCTTGAATACGCTTGTGGTCCTGTCGCTGCAACTGGAGTGCCTCTTGAGAATGGGCCATGCCGACGACTCCGAGAAAGAGTAACAAACTGGTGCCGAGCACGCATCGGGCGAGTGAAAACATAGGACATAGGGTCGCGCCAGGCGTGTGGCCGGGCGCTGCGGGGGTGGTAAAGGCAGACATCGCAAATATTCTTTCAATTCAATTCAATGCACGGATAGCGTGGTGGACTGCACTGTAGGCAAAGCCTTGCGTGCTAAGCAGCACTTTGCGACCAAGTGCACAAGGCGGATGCCGGACGGTGAAACGGGCGCATATCGGTAGCGCATGTTGGCGGGCATTGTTCGGGAGGCAATGTTTGGCAGTCAATGTTTGGTGGGTAAGGCCTCTGGCAGCGGTGTAAGTCGTCCAGTGAGCAGCCAAACCGCTGCGCGGCGCAGAGCCGATCACAGGGGCAGGGCGATCACTACGGCTGCGTGGTCCATGACCGCAACAGCAGGCTGGCCGACTTTGAACCGCGCGCCCGGCGCACAAAAGCCCACCAATTGCAGGCCCGAGGGCAGGGCCAGCGCCACTTCGCCGCCATTTGGCGAGCGGGTGGCACGGCTCACCTGCCCTGGCAGCAGGTTGTGGCCCGCAGCGGCGTCCGCGCTTTCCACCATGGCCACGCCCGTGGCCTTGCACAGCGCCAGTACTGCCAGGCCAGCTTGGAGGTTAAGCAGCTCCACACTTTCGCGGGTGATGCGCGCGCACAGCAGGCTTTTGTCGGACATCTGCAATTCGACCCGCACCGCGCCAGCGTGGTTTTTGAGCGCCGCCACGGTGCAAGGCAACTGGTTGCGCATGCTGGTGCGCAAATTCAGCGCCCAAAGAGTGGCCGTTTGCCCATCCGCCGCCTGGCTGGTCGGCGGCTGCAATGCCTGCAGGCGGGCTTGCTGCATTTTTTCGGCAGCGCCCAGCAGATTGCGCCCGGCATCCGTGAGGCGCGCGCCGCCGCCGCCTGCGCCGCCCACCAGCTTTTCCACCAAGGGCTGGCCCGCCAAATTGCTCAGGGTGTCAATCGCCTGCCAGGCCGCCTTGTAGCTCACACCTGCGCCCCGCGCCGCCTGCGAAATGGAGCCCACCTCGCCAATGCGGCGCAGTATGTCGATTCGGCGGTCGGAGGCTTGGTGGCCGAGGGCTTGGGCGATTTGAAGCGCGGTAGTGTTCATGGCTGTGCCTTGTTGCGGTCAAAACGGTGTGGCTATACTGCGCTATCCCTATTTTGAATAGCGAGTATCCATGAAAAATTGGCTATGGCGGTGCGCGCTTGTATGGGCGGTGACTCTGGTCACCGATGCGCAGGCCGAAGCGCTAAGCGTGGCCGTGGCGGCCAACTTCACAGCCCCCATGCAAAAGATCGCGCAGGCCTTTGCGCAAGACACGGGCCACCAAGCGCGGCTGGCGTTTGGGTCCACCGGCGCTTTGTATGCGCAAATCAAAAATGGTGCGCCCTTTGACCTGCTGCTGGCCGCTGACGACGAGACGCCCGAGCGCCTGGAGAAAGAGGGACTGGGCGTGGTGGGAACGCGCTTTACCTATGCCATTGGAAAACTCGTGTTGTGGAGCAAGGACGCCGCGCTGGTCGATGCCCAAGGCGAAGTGCTGCGCACGGGCAACTTTGACAAGCTGGCCATCGCCAACCCCAAGACCGCACCCTATGGCGCCGCCGCCCTGCAAACCCTGACCGCCCTGGGGCTGGCGCAAGGCCTGCAGGCCAAGCTGGTGCAGGGCGAAAGCGTGGGCCAGACCTTGCAATTTGTCAGCAGCGGCAACGCCGCGCTGGGCTTTGTGGCATTGTCGCAGGTGGGGGTGGACGGCAAGATCAGCCAAGGCTCGGCCTGGGTGGTGCCCGAGGCCTTGTATGCGCCGCTAAAGCAGGATGCGCTCTTGCTAACAGGCGCCAAAGACCAAGCCGCCGCGCAAGCCCTGCTGCGCTACCTGCGCGGTGAGCGCGCCCGCTCCATTCTCAAAAGCCACGGCTACACCTGGTGAACTTTTTGGAGGCCGACACCCGCAGCGCCATTGCTCTGACGCTGCAACTCGCAAGCCTGACCACGGTGCTCTTGCTGCTGCTGGCCACCCCGCTGGCCTGGTGGCTGGCACGCACCGCCTCTGCCTGGAAGGCGCCGGTGGGCGCTGTGGTGGCGCTGCCGCTGGTCTTGCCGCCCACGGTGCTGGGCTTTTATTTGCTGGTGTTACTGGGGCCGCAGGGGCCGGTGGGCCACATCACCCAGGCGCTGGGCTGGGGCACCTTGCCCTTTACTTTTGCCGGGCTGCTGCTGGGGTCGGTGATTTACTCGCTGCCCTTTGCCGTGCAGCCTTTGCAGCGCGCGTTTGAGGCCATAGGCCCGCGCCCGCTGGAGGTGGCAGCCACCTTGCGGGCGTCGCCGCTGGACACCTTTTTTTCGGTAGTGCTGCCGCTGGCGCGCCCCGGCTTTGTGACCGCAGCGATATTGACCTTTGCCCACACCGTGGGTGAATTTGGCATGGTGCTGATGATGGGCGGCAATATTCCCGGCCAAACCCGCGTGCTGTCCACGCAAATTTACGGCCACGTGGAAGCCATGGAATACGCGCAGGCCCATTGGCTCGCGGCGGGCATGCTGGTGTTTTCGTTTGCAGTGCTTTTGGGCCTGAACTGGTTTCACCGCGGCGCCAGCCGGGTGGCGGTATGAGGGCGGCGGCCACTACGGCCTTGCAGATCCGGCTGCGCTTGCCGCGCGCGGACTTTGTGTTGGACGTGGACGTGTGGCTGCCCGGCCAGGGCATTAGCGTGCTGTTTGGCGCCTCGGGCTCGGGCAAGACCAGCCTGCTGCGCTGCGTGGCCGGGCTGGAGCGGGCACAGCATGCGCTGTTGGCTTTGGGGCCGGAGGTTTGGCAGGACGACAGCATCTCATTATTCGTGCCCACCTGGCGGCGCCCGCTAGGCTATGTGTTCCAAGAAGCCAGTCTGTTTGACCATCTGGATGTGCGCGGCAACTTGCAGTTTGGCTTGCAGCGTGCCAAAAGTGCTTCAGGCGCGCTCGTATTGCAAAAGGCGATTGACCTGTTGGGGATTGGCGACTTGTTGGCGCGGCGCCCTAGCGAACTATCGGGCGGCGAGCGCCAACGTGTGGCCATCGCCCGCGCGCTGGCCACCCAGCCCCGCTTGCTGCTGCTTGATGAACCTCTGGCGTCCTTGGACCACGCCCGCCGCCAAGAGGTCTTGCCCTGGCTGGAGCGGCTGCGCGACCAGCTCCATATTCCCATGCTGTACGTCACCCACTCGCTCGACGAAGTGGCACGCCTGGCGGACACCTTGGTGCTGCTAGAGCGCGGCCAGGTGCGTGCCTGCGGGCCGGTTGCCGAGGTGCTGGCCGGCGGCGCTGCGCTAGGCGCGGCGACCACCGACTTGCTAGGCGAAGGTCTGGGTGCTTTGCTGCGCGCCACAGTGGCCGAGCGCGATGCGCGCTGGCAATTGGCCCGCATGGACTTTGCGGGCGGCAGCCTGTGGCTGCGCGATACCGGTCTGGCGCTGGGCCAATCGGTGCGCCTGCGCGTGCTGGCGCGCGATGTGAGCATTGCGCTGGAGCAGCCGCGCCACAGCAGCATTCAAAACCTGCTGCCCTGTGTGGTGCAAGCCCTGGAGCCGGATGCGCATCCGTCGCAGCAGCGGGTGCGCCTGCGGTGCGGCGCCTCCACGCTGCTGGCGCGCATTACCGCGCGTTCCTCCTACGCGCTGGCCTTGGCGCCGGGTCAAAGCGTGTGGGCGCAGGTCAAGTCGGTGGCTTTGGTCGAATAGCGGGCGTGGCGCTAGCTTTCATGCAGGTGCGCCACACCCCCCATCATGAAAGTTCTTCCATGCTTCCCGGCGCCCACACTCACGCCGTCAAACTCCTGCCACCACCCCGTCGCTGCGCGGATCGACCGCGCCTTCGATCAGGCCATTGGGGTGGCGCACCAGCGCGCCGGCGTGGCCCGTGGTGTCGCTGAAAGCCTCGTCCAATACCTCCACCGCATGTCCAGCGGCCTTGAGGGCTTGCACCAAGGCAGGGTCGAATCGGCTTTCCAGCTTCAAGGACGTGCTCACACTGCCCCAGGTGCGCCCCAGCAGCCAGCGTGGCGCAGTCACTGCCGCCTGCAGGCCCTGGCCAAAGCGCGCATAGCGCGTGAACACTGCGGCCTGGGTTTGCGGTTGGCCCTCGCCGCCCATGGTGCCGTAGGGCATGACGCGGCCGTCGTCAAACACCGCCAGCGCCGGGTTGAGCGTGTGAAACGGGCGGTAGCCAGGTTTGAGCACATTGAGTGCCTTGGGGTCCAGCGAGAAGCTCGTGCCCCGGTTTTGCCAAACGATGCCGGTGTCTTGCAGCACCACGCCCGAGCCAAATTCCCAGTACACGCTTTGGATAAAGCTCACGGCGCGGCCTTGCGCGTCGATGCAGCCCATCCAAATAGTGTCGCCGGGCACGGCCAGGTCGGGCCAGGGCAGGGCTTTGTGGGGGTCTATGCCGACGGCCAGCTCGGTGAGCGCGGCAGGGGTCAAAAAGCCAGCGGGGTCGGCTGGCAGGCGCTTGGGGTCGGTGACGACGCGGTCGCGCACGCGAAAAGCGCGTTTGGTCGCCTCCACCAGGCCGTGCACATGGTCAAAGCCTTCGCCTTGCTTCACGCCCAGGCGCTCGAACAGGCCCAGAATCATCAGCGCTGAGAGCCCTTGGGTGGGCGGCGGCAGGTTGTAGACCGTGCTGTCGTTGAGGCGTACCGACAGGGGTGCAACGATTTGCGCCTGGTAGGCCGCCAGATCGCTGCTGCGCAGCGGGCTGCCCACGCGCTCCAGTTCGGCGCCTATGCGTTGGGCCAACTCGCCACGGTAAAAATCGTCCAGGCCGCGCTCGGCCAGTTCGGCCAGGGTGCGGCCCAGCGCCGGCTGCTTCAGCAAATGGCCCACTTCCGGCGGCTGACCATTGACCAAATGGGTTTGCGCAAAGCCCGGCGCGTCTTTCAGGCCGTCGAGCTTTTCGCGGGTGAGCGCGGCATGGCTCTCGGTGACCGCAACGCCTTGCTGCGCGTGGCGAATGCCGTCCGCCAGCAGGCGCGACAAGGGCAGGGCAGGCCCCCAGGCAGCGGCCACCTCCAGCGCCTTGGCCCAGCCGCCAATGGTGCCTGCCACCGTGAGTGCGGCTTTGGGGCCGCGCGCGGGAATGCTTGTGTGCCCGGCGTAAAAGTCCAGGTCGGCCAGCGCCGCCGCTGGGCCGCAGGCGCTGATGGCCACCGGCGCCTTGCCAGGCTCGTGAATGAGCCAAAAACCGTCGCCGCCGATGGCGTTCATGTGCGGGTAGACCACGGCAATGGCTGCGGCTGCGGCCACCATGGCCTCGACCGCGTTGCCGCCGTCACGCAAAACGTCGCGTCCGGCTTGCGCGGCCAAATGGTGCGGCGCTACGTGCATGCCGCCCAAGGCGGTGAGTGTGTGAATCATCCGGGGTGTCCTTTTTGCCTGTGAAGGGCGGCATTGCACGCGAAGTTCCCAGCGCATTTGCACCCTGCGCCGCGTGCAATATTGGCTAAGTGGCAGAGCCTACCCCATGGCGGCTTGCTTTCGTATAGGGTGAGAAGTACAGCGGCATCAGCTCGCTGTGCACGTAGTAAACCACGCGCTGGCCAAAAAATCACCGCCATTAACGATGCCCAGGCAGAAGGGGCCGAAGAATTTGAAGATCAGAAAACCGACTCCTAACGACCAGTTGACCCTTTGTAGTGGTAAGTTGGAAGCGAGTCCTCTATGAATCAACAACTTGCGTCATTTGTTGTCGAACTCAGGAGGGCAAGTCAAACCTTGAGCGAGCGCCATAATCCCGGCACAAGCAAGCGCATGAACCCCGCCCTGACTTTCATGAGGGTGCGCAGCAACCCCAATCAAGCAAGTTCTTTCACCGTAGCAGCCCGCGCCCCCCTATGAGCCAAATCCTCATCAACGCCTACCTCAAGCAGTTGGATCTGATTAATAAGGTCAGCGGTAGCCAGCGCGAAACCATTGTTCGTGAGGCGTTCAAAGACTTGCTCAAAGCCTGGGGCCGCCAGCACGACCTGATTTTTTTGGCCGAATACCCGCTCAAAACCGCAACGAAGGCAAATATCGCCGTGGACGGTGCGCTGTTGCACGAGCTTCGTATGCCGCTGGGCTACTGGGAGGCCAAGGACGCCAACGACGATTTGGACGAAGAGGTCCGCAAAAAGTTCAAAAAAGGCTATCCGCAAGACAACATCATCTTCAGCGATGACGCCACCGCCGTGCTGTGGCAACACCGTGCCGAAGTGTTGCGCTGCGACATGGCGGATACGCTGGCGCTGTCCAAGCTGCTGAAACTGTTTTTTGCGTTTGAGCGGCCCGAGATTGCGGGCTTTCGCGCCGCCGTGGAGCAGTTCAAGACCGACTTGCCCGCCGTGCTGCTGGCCTTGCGCGAGATGATTGAGCTCGAGCACCTTAAAAACGCCGAATTCCGTGCCGCCGAAGACAAGTTTTTGCTCCACGCACAAGAGGCCATCAACCCTTCCCTGGGCGAGGCTGACGTACGTGAAATGCTGATTCAGCACATCCTGACCGAAGAAATATTCGCCAAAGTATTTGACGACAGCGACTTTCACCGGCACAACAACGTAGCCCGTGAGTTGTATGCGCTTGAAGGCGTATTTTTTACCGGCGCGTTAAAAAAGCAAACCCTCAAGGGGCTGGAAACCTATTACGCCGCCATTCGCGCCGCCGCGGCGCAAATCAGCAGCCACAGCGAGAAGCAAACTTTCTTAAAAATTATTTATGAAAATTTTTACAAGGTTTACAACACCAAAGCGGCGGACCGCTTGGGCGTGGTTTATACCCCGAATGAAATAGTGCGCTTTATGATAGACGGGGCCGATTGGCTGTGCGAAAAGCATTTCGGCAAAAATCTGATCGACAAGGATGTAGATATTCTCGACCCCGCCACCGGCACCGGCACTTTTATTTGCGAGCTGCTGGAGCACTTTCGCGGCCAGCCCAAAAAGCTGGAGCACAAATACAAGCACGAGCTGCATGCCAATGAGGTGGCCATATTGCCGTATTACGTGGCCAATTTAAATATTGAATCCACCTACGCCGCCATCACCGGCAACTATGAAGAATTTCCCAGCCTGTGCTTTGTGGATACTTTGGACAACGTGGGCTTGCACACCGCTGCACGTGGCACGACGGCGGAGTTGTTTGGCAGTGTGAGCGAAGAAAATGTGGCGCGCATCAAGCGCCAGAATGATCGCCGCATTAGCGTGGTGATTGGCAACCCGCCTTACAACGCCAACCAGGCGAACGAAAACGACAACAACAAAAACCGCGAATACCCGCAGATTGATGCGCGCATCAAGCAAACCTATATTGCCCAGAGCAGCGCGCAAAAGACCAAGCTGTACGACATGTACGCCCGCTTCTTCCGCTGGGCCAGCGACAGGCTCCATGAAAACGGCGTGCTGGCCTTTGTCACCAACCGCAGTTTTATTGAGAGCCGCACCTTTGACGGTTTTCGCAAAACCGTGGCGCAAGAATTTGCCGATATTTATGTGGTGGACTTGGGCGGCGACGTGCGCGCCAACCCCAAACTAAGCGGCACCAAGCACAACGTGTTTGGCATCCAAACCGGCGTGGCGATCAGCTTTATGGTCAAAAAAGTGAGCGGCGCCAAGGATAAAAAGCTGGCCCGCGTGCATTACCTGCGCAGGCCAGAGATGGAGACGGCGGACGAAAAGCTAGCCTATATTGCCAGCCACCCGATGCGCAGCATGGCGTTTGACGAAGTGTCGCCTGACAAATCGCACAACTGGGTGAATCTGACCAACAATGATTTTGAGACGCTGATTCCGCTGGCGAGTAAGGAGACTAAGGCGGCGAAAACGGCTGCCAAAGAACGGGCGATATTCAAACTGTTTTCACTGGGCGTGAACACTGCCAGGGACGAATGGTTGGTAGACCGGGAGCGGCAGCCCTTGATTGACAAGGTCTGTTTTTTTCAAGCGGTCTACGCAAAACACTTGGGCAATCCCCAGGAGCATGACAGTGTCATTAAGTGGTCCAGGAATCTCAAACGCCGCGCAGCGCAGCGCTTGGCCGATACCTTTGACGCGGACAAGATACTGCCCTATGTGTACCGCCCCTTTGCCCAACGCCTGATTTACGCGTCTGACGTGTTGGTGGATGAGCAAGGGGCCATGCGCCACTTTGTGCGGGATCGGACCATCTGCATTTCGATGTACAAAGATTTTCGAACCCTGGCCGGTGGCGCGCCTTTTGACCTGCATTTCACGGGTGACACCTATGGCCTGCCACTGGGGCGCCATGGTGAAGGCGGCCAAGTGGGCTACAACATTACCGACTGGGCGCTCCAACAATTCACCACCCATTACACCGGCGAAATAGGCAAAGGCAAATCCGCCCGCAAGATCAGCAAAGAAGCCATCTTCCACTACTGCTACGCCGTGCTGCACGACCCGGTGTACCGCGAAAAATACGCGCAAAACCTCAAGCGCGAATTCCCCCGCATTCCTTTTTACACAGACTTTTGGCAATGGGCCGCGTGGGGCGAGACGCTGATGGACTTGCACATTGGCTACGAGGCGGTGGCGCCCTTTGCCTTAACGCGCACCGACGTGCCCGACACCAAGGCCCGCGCCGCAGGCCAGCAGCCCAAAGCGATTTTGCGTGCCGACGTGGCCGCAGGCGCCATCGCCTTGGACAGCGAGACCACGCTGCGCGGCGTTCCAGCGCAAGCCTGGGCCTACACGCTGGGCAACCGCAGCGCCCTGGACTGGGTGCTAGACCAGTACAAAGAGAAGAAGCCCAAAGACCCCACCATCCGCGAAAAGTTCAACACCTACCGCTTTGGTGACTACAAAGAAAAAGTGGCGGACCTGCTGATGCGCGTCACCACCGTAAGCGTCGAAACCATGCGTATCGTTCGGGCGATGGAATTGGCTGCGCGCTGACACGCTAAGAACACATTCAAGGCAAGCGGATGGCCCATCGGGCGGATCGACCGCTACCATGGGCGCAAGCGTCTCTGGCAGCGCGGTGCATTCCTACAATGCATCCATGCCATTCCAACAATTGCCCGACACCTTCTCCGATGCCCACGCGGGCACTTCCCCCGCCGACGGCCTGTTTCCCGCCGCCCCCGATTCACCCGTGCTCAGCGCCCTCAACCCCGAGCAGCGCGCCGCCGTCACCCTGCCACCCGAACACGCGCTGATACTCGCCGGTGCCGGATCCGGCAAAACCCGGGTGCTCACCACCCGCATCGCCTGGCTGCTGCAAAACGGCTACGTGTCGCAGGGCGGCATATTGGCGGTCACCTTTACCAACAAGGCGGCCAAAGAAATGGTCGTCCGCCTGTCCGCCATGCTGCCCGTTAATGCGCGGGGCATGTGGATTGGCACCTTTCACGGCCTGTGCAACCGCTTTTTGCGCGCCCATTTCAAAACCGCGAATTTGCCCCAGGCCTTCCAGATTTTGGACACGCAAGACCAGCTCAGCGCCGTCAAGCGCCTGTGCAAGCAAATTGGCGCGGACGAGGAGCGCTTTCCGCCCAAGCAACTGGTCTGGTTTATTGCCAGTTGCAAGGAAGACGGCCTGCGCCCCGCAGCGGTGGAAGTGCGCGACGCTGACACCCGGCGCAAGGTAGAGATTTACCAGTTGTATGAAGAGCAATGTCAGCGCGAAGGCGTGGTCGATTTTGGCGAGCTGATGCTGCGCAGCTACGAGGTGCTGCGTGACCATGCCGACATCCGCACCCACTACCAGCGGCGCTTTCGCCACATCCTGATCGACGAGTTTCAAGACACCAACAAGCTGCAATACGCCTGGATCAAGATGCTGGCCGGGGTGGGCGGGCAGGGCGGTGCGGACGCGCAAGGCCAGGGCGGCGCGGTGCTGGCCGTGGGCGACGATGACCAAAGCATTTACGCCTTTCGCGGCGCGCGTGTGGGCAATATGGCCGACTTTGTGCGCGAATTTGACGTTCAGCACCAAATCAAGCTGGAGCAAAACTACCGCAGCCACAGCAATATTCTGGACTCGGCCAACGCGCTGATCAGCCACAACAGCCGACGCCTGGGTAAAAACCTGCGCACTGGCCAGGGGCCGGGCGAGCCGGTGCGCGTGTATGAGGCGCCCAGCGACTTTGAAGAAGCGCAGTGGATGGTGGACGAAATGCGCCACCTGCTCAAAACCCCGTCCGAGCATCCAGGCGGCGACTGCTACCAACGCAGCGAGATTGCCGTCTTGTACCGATCCAACGCGCAAAGCCGGGTGATAGAGACTGCGCTGTTCAATGCCGGGCTGCCCTACCGGGTGTATGGCGGCCTGCGCTTTTTTGAGCGCGCCGAGATCAAACACGCGCTGGCCTATTTGCGCCTGCTGGCCAACCCCAACGACGACACCAGCTTTATGCGGGTGGTGAACTTTCCGGCGCGCGGCATTGGCGCGCGCAGCATCGAGCAATTGCAAGACATGGCCAAGGCCTCGGGCTGCTCTTTTCATGACGCGGTGAGCGCCGTGCCGGGCAAGGCGGGCACGCTTTTGGGCGCGTTTGTGGCCAAGATCGACGTGCTGCGCGAGCAAACTGCAACGTTGAGCCTGCGCGAAACCGTGGCCACCATGCTGGAGAACAGCGGCCTGCTGGCCCACTACCGCCTGGAGCGCGAGGGCGAAGACCGCATAGAAAACTTGGAAGAGCTGGTCAACGCCGCCGAGAGCTTTGTGCGCCTGGAAGGCTTTGGCCGCGCTGCACCAAGCGAGCAGGGCGCGCAGGGCGCCGAAAGCGCCTTAAGCCAAAGCCCCGCCAGCCAGGGCCTGGGCCCCGACGCCCCACCGCTGGAGCCCGAATTTGGCGACACCGGCGAAACCCTGTCGCCCCTGGTGGCGTTTTTGACCCATGCCGCGCTGGAGGCGGGCGACAACATGGCCCAGGCCGGGCAAGACGCCATCCAGCTCATGACGGTGCATTCGGCCAAGGGCCTGGAATTTGACTGCGTGTTCATCACCGGCATGGAAGAGGGCCTGTTCCCCCACGAAAACTCGCTGAGCGACCGCGACGGCCTAGAAGAAGAACGCAGGCTGATGTACGTGGCCATCACTCGCGCGCGCCAGCGCCTGTACCTGAGCCACTCGCAAACCCGCATGCTGCACGGCCAAACCCGCTACAACCTAAAAAGCCGGTTTTTTGACGAACTGCCCGAAGACTGCCTGAAGTTTTTGACGCCCAAACGCCAGCCCCTGCGCGGCAGCTGGGGCCAGGGCGGGGGGGCGCCATCGGGCGGATATGCAGACGCCAGCCTGGGCTCGGCGTCGTATGGCGCCAGCGCCGCAGCCCCCGTGGCCCGCAAAGAACCCTCTGCCCACGGCCTGCGCGTGGGCATGCAGGTGTTTCACAACAAGTTTGGCGAAGGTGTGGTGCTCACGCTCGAAGGCACGGGCGACGACGCCCGCGCCCAAATCAACTTCCCGCGCCACGGCACCAAGTGGCTGGCGCTGAGCGTGGCCAAGCTGACGCTGGTGTAGTGGTAGCACTGCCATCCACGAAGCGTGCGGTGGTGCCATGGGGGCTAAAGATAAAGCCGTATCCATTGCCCGCAGTGCCACAACTCACCTGCCACCGCAGGAAAACAAGGACATTGATTGACGCGCGCCGGGTGGGCCGTGAAGCCCCTTTTTTGGTAAGCCTCATGAGCGCACTAATCTTCTTCATACCTCAGATCCCCAATCTGTTGGGCGCGTCATCCCACATGCCTTGGAATCATCGGCTGAAATTTTTCAGATCCACGTACGCTTTTTATGTGAATTAGGAACAAAAAGAAAAAGAACGCAAGGCGCTACCAGGCAAGGTCACGCAACCTCAGGCCAGCACGTCGGTCGTCGCGTCAAAACTATCGACGAAGGTGAAATAAATCGAGGTAAAAAACATCGAGGCCATCACCAAGGCGCATGGAAACAGCGCCGCTGCCACCACCTCTTCGCTGCCAGAAAAGCTGGCGATGAGCGCTATCACTGTGCCCACCACAATAAAAAATCCCATCCACACCACCCCATAGATCAAGAACGCCCCAAAGTTGCGCCCGCAGGCCACCAGGCTGAAAAACAGGCTCTTGAGGGGGGACATGCCGTGCCAGTGCACCAGCGCGGGCGCGTGCCAAAACAGCAGGGACAAGGGCAGGTACAGCAGCAGCGCCAGCAGGGCGGCGCCTTCAAAACTACTGTCTTTCAACACCTCCTCCCCCACGCCACCCCCTAGCAAATAGAGTTTGGCGAACGTGCCGCCGTCTACCAAGGCCGAGCAAGCCAGCACCAGCAAAAACCCGGCGGCATACAGTGCGCCCAGCACCAGCATGGACTGCAGCTCTTGCCGCCCAGCGCGAAAGCCGCTGAGCAAGACCGTAGGCATGGGGAACTTGCCTTTGGTTGCCTCTTGCGTAGCCGCCATCAGCCCCAGCGTTACGCCGGGCAGCAGGGCCAGCGCCAGCGCGCTGCCCAGCACCGGCACCACGCTCAAAATGGACATGAGCGCCATGAACACGAAGAACAAACCCGAGAGCGCCAGCGGCTGGCTAAAAAAGGTCTTCACGCCCAGCTTGACCCACACAACGCCCTGGCGGGGAGGAAGAATATTGAGTTTCATGGCTTCAGTTCACAGTCGCAAAATCGGCTTGCACCATGGCGCTCGCGCAATGGGGCGCAATGCACTGGCGCAGCAGGCGCTCAAAACGCGTGGGGTCGTGGGGTTTGAGCATGCTGGCCTCGCGGGGCAAATACCAGTCCCACAAACGCGAGAGCCAAAAGCGCAGCGCAGCGGCGCGCAGCATGGCCGGCAATACCGTGCGTTCTGCGGCCTCCAGCGGGCGCACGCGCTCGTAAGCCGTCAAAAACGCCTGCGTGCGCTCGGGCACGGTGGCGCCGCTGTCCAGGTCTACGCACCAGTCGTTTAGCGTGACGGCGATGTCGAACACCCAGGCGTCGTTGCCCGCAAAGTAAAAGTCAAAAAAGCCGCTGAGCACCGGTGCGCCCTTGGCGTCCGTTTGCGGGGCAAACATCACGTTGTCCCTAAACAAATCGGCATGGATTGGGCCGCGCGGCAGCGCTGCGTAGGCGGGCAGGGTGGCGACGTGGTTTTGGTAGGCCAGTTCGGACTGCAGCAGCGTGGCTTGCGCGGCTTGCAGGTGGGGCAGTACCACGGGCACGGTCTCGTTCCACCAGGGCAGGGCGCGCAAATTGTCTTGTTGCATGGCAAAGCTGCGCCCCACCAGGTGCATGCGCGCCAGCATCTCACCCACCTGGGCGCAGTGCGCGGAACTGGGGGCAAGCTCGCTGGCGCCGCTCAGCAGGCTGACGATGGATGCCGGTTTGCCGCACAAGGAGTGCACTAGCTCGCCCTTGGCGTCTGCGGCCGGGTTGGGCACCGCAATGTCGTGGGCAGCCAGGTGCGCCATCAGACGCAGGTAGTAGGGCAGTTGGGCAGCGGTGAGGCGCTCAAACAGGGTGAGCACGTAGCGCGCCTGGGCGGTGTCGGCAAAGTAATTGGTGTTTTCAATGCCGCCAGAGCAGCCTTCCAGGCGGGTGAGCGGCCCCAGACCCAGGCTATCGAACAAGGCGCTGGCCTGGGTGAATGAAACTTCCGTGTAGACCGCCATGAATCCAACCCGTGTGATGAACGCTGAAACAACTGCAGCGCGCGGGCCGCCCAGAGCCAAAAATGGCGAGTAGCAATTGTAGGGTGCCTCCCGCACCCTCAGGCGCCCTAGGGCGCCCGCAGGCGAAGGCAAAATGGCCGCATGAACCACGCCGCCAACACCCTTTTGCTGATCGACGGATCGAGCTATTTGTACCGCGCCTTCCACGCCATGCCCGACTTGCGCGCCACCCCCGGAGACCCGACCAGCAGCCCCACGGGTGCGCTGCGCGGCATGGTCAACATGATGCAGGCGCTGCAAAAAGAGGTGCCTGCCGCCTATGTGGCCTGCGTGTTTGACGCCAAAGGCCCGACCTTTCGCGACGCGATTTATCCCCAATACAAAGCCCAACGCGCGCCCATGCCCGACGATTTGCGCTTGCAAATTGCGCCCATTCACGAGGTGGTGCACCTTTTGGGCATGCGGGTGCTCGACGTGCCCGGCGTAGAGGCGGACGACGTGATCGGCACCCTGGCGGTGCTGGCCGCTGGGCGGGGCATGGACGTGGTGGTCAGCAGCGGCGACAAAGACCTGGCGCAACTGGTCAACGAGCGCGTCACCATCATCGACACCATGAACGGCAAGCGGCGCGACCTGGCCGGCGTGCAAGAAGAGTTTGGCGTGCCCGCGCACCTGATGCTGGACTACCAAACCCTGGTGGGCGACACGGTGGACAACGTGCCCGGCGTGTCCAAAGTCGGCCCCAAAACCGCCGTGAAGTGGCTGCAGGAATATGGCAGCTTGGAGGCCGTGGTGGCCAACGCCGGCCACATCAAAGGCGTGGTGGGCGAGAACCTGCGCAAAGCGCTGGACTGGCTGCCCACCGGGCGGCAGTTGCTCACTATCAAGACCGACTGCGATCTGCGCGGCTGGCTGCCCGGCCTGCCGACGTTCGACGATCTGGTAACGCGACCGCAAGAGACCGCAGCCCTGCACGATTTTTACGAGCGTGTCGGTTTTAAAGGCCTGGCGCGCTCGGCAGCCGCCGAGATGGCTAAGCAGGCGCCGCGCGCCAGCGCCACGGGCGAAGCAGACTTGTTTTCGGACCGCCCGGCGCCCCAAGGCGACTTGGCGGCAACTCCGAATGAAGGCAGCCCAGACGCGCCCGGCCAAACCGCGCTGTTTGGTGACCAAGCCCCGCAGCGCCCCACGCACTATGAAACAGTGCTCACCCTGGACGCGCTAGTGCGCTGGCTCGCGCTAGTGCAAGCCGCCGACTTGGTGGCAGTGGACACCGAAACCACGTCTTTGGACGAAATGCGCGCCGAGATTGTGGGCATCAGCCTGTGCGTAGTGGCGGGCGAGGCGGCTTACATCCCGCTGGCGCACCGCTATCCCGGCGCGCCCGAGCAGTTGCCGCGTGAAGATGTGCTGGCGCTGCTCAAACCCTGGCTGGAAAGCGCACTGCACCCCAAGCTGGGCCAGCACGTCAAATACGACCGCCATGTGTTTGCCAACCACGGCATTGAGGTGCAGGGCTATGTGCACGACACCATGCTGCAAAGCTATGTGCTTGAAGTGCACAAACCCCACGGCCTGGCCAGCTTGGCGGAGCGCCACCTGGGGCGCAGCGGCCTGAGTTTTGAAGACCTGTGCGGCAAGGGCGCTAGCCAAATTTGCTTTGACCAGGTGGACATTGAGCGCGCGTCGCAATACGCCTGCGAAGACGCCGACATGACGCTTGATGTCCACCAGCTGCTGTGGCCGCAGGTCGCCGCCCACGAGGGCCTTCGCTTTATCTACGAACTTGAAATCGCCAGCAGCGAGGCCTTGTACCGCATAGAGCGCAACGGCGTGCTGATCGACGCGCCCACGCTGGCCGCCCAAAGCCTGACCCTGGGCGCGCGCATGCTGGAGTTAGAAACCGAGGCCCACGCCTTGGCCGGTCAGCCTTTTAACTTGAGCAGCCCCAAGCAGATTGGCGAGATTTTCTTCACCAAGCTGGGCTTGCCCGTGGTCAAAAAAACCGCCACCGGCGCGCCCAGTACCGACGAGGAGTTGCTGGAAAAGCTGGCCGAAGATTTTCCGCTGCCCGCCAAAATTTTGGAGCACCGGGGCCTGGCCAAACTCAAAGGCACGTACACCGACAAACTGGCCCAACTCGCCCACCCGCGCACCGGGCGCGTGCACACCCACTACGCGCAGGCGGTGGCGGTGACCGGGCGCTTGTCCAGCAACGACCCGAATTTGCAGAACATTCCCATCCGCACGCCCGAGGGGCGGCGCGTGCGCGAGGCCTTTGTGGCGCCCGCAGGCAGCGTGATCGCCAGCGCCGACTACAGCCAGATTGAGCTGCGCATCATGGCCCACATCAGCGATGATGAGGCGCTCTTAAACGCCTTTCACCACGGGCTGGACGTGCACCGGGCCACGGCGGCCGAAGTGTTTGGCCTGGCCGTGGACCAGGTGAGCAGCGAGCAGCGGCGCTACGCCAAGGTGATCAACTTCGGCCTGATTTACGGCATGAGCGCCTACGGCCTGGCGCGCAACCTGGGCATCGACAACACGGCAGCTAAGAACTATATCGAGCGCTACTTTGCCCGCTTTGCCGGGGTCAAGCGTTATATGGACGACACCCGCGCCCAGGCCAAGGCGCGCGGCTATGTGGAAACGGTGTTTGGTAGGCGCTTGTATTTGCCCGAGATCAACTCGCCCAACGGCCAGCGCCGCGCAGGCGCCGAACGCGCCGCCATCAATGCGCCCATGCAGGGCACGGCGGCGGATTTGATCAAGCTCAGCATGGTCAAGGTGCAGCAGGTGCTCGACGCCGAACACCACGCCAGCAAGATGATCATGCAGGTGCACGACGAACTGGTGTTTGAGGTGCCGCTGGCCGAAGTAGATTGGCTAAAAATGGAGATTCCGCGCCTGATGGCCGAGGTAGCTGCCCTGAAGGTGCCGCTGCTGGCCGAGATAGGTGTAGGCCCCAATTGGGACCAGGCGCATTAGCCAAAGGCCTGACGGGCATCAACCCGCACCAGCGCCGTGGCTTCGGGCCTCCGGCACAATCTGCGCCAAGGCCTGCGCGGTGCTAAATCGCCCCCAGCACCGCGCAAGACCTGCTGCCCTCGCCCATTCCCGTCACCGCAGCGTGCGGGGCCCATCGATTCCAACCGGGAGAAAGTTCAATGAACGACAACACTTTGCAAGACGCCCAAGCCCTTCTAGACGCCCGCCTCAGCGATACCCCGCCCAGCCGCCGCACTGCTTTGAAAGTCGCTGCTGGTATCGGTTTTGCGGCATCGGTGCTACCGGTCGCGGCGCAGACCGTGGTCGCCACGTCCAGCGACGGCCTGTTGGCCGGGCGCATCACCATCGACGTTAACGGCTACGCCATGCCGGCCTACCGCAGCGCCCCGGTGGGCGCCAAAAATGCGCCTGTGGTGCTGGTGGTGCCCGAGATATTTGGCGTGCACGAGCACCTTGCAGACGTGACCCGCCGCCTGGCGCAGCTAGGCTATTTGGCCATTGCCCCCGACCTGATGGCGCGCCAGGGCGACGCCGCAAGTTTTACTGACATAGGCCAGCTCATGGCCCAGGTGGTGTCCAAGGTGCCTGATGCGCAGGTGATGGCCGATCTGGACGCCACCGTGGCCTGGGCTGCGCGCAACGGCGGCGACACCGCTCGCTTGGCGATTACTGGTTTTTGCTGGGGCGGGCGCATCACCTGGCTGTATGCCGCGCACCAGCCCCAAGTGAAAGCCGCAGTGGCCTGGTATGGCCGCCTGGTGGGCCAGAGCACGGCGCTCACGCCGGTGCACCCGGTGGACCTGGCGGGCAAGCTGAACGCGCCCGTACTGGGCCTGTACGGCGGCGCCGACACCGGCATCCCGCTTGACACGGTGGAAGCTATGAAAACAGCGCTGGCCGTGGGTTCGGCAGCGGCCAAGGCCTCGCAGTTCGTGGTCTACCCCGACACGCCGCACGCCTTCCATGCCGACTACCGGCCCAGCTACCGCAAAGAAGCGGCCCAAGACGGCTGGAAGCGCCTGACCCAGTGGTTCAAAGCCAACGGCGTGTGAACACCCAGCTCGGTACGCATGTGACTCATCCAAGCCAAGGCGCCCAATGATTTTGTTGGCTATTTTGCTAGGCACTTTGTTTGCGGGCGTGGGCAGCGTCTGGGTGGCTGCGGCGCTCAGCTTTGGCGTGCTGGCGCGCTACACCCAGCACATGCTCAGCCTGGCGGCCGGCGCCTTGCTGGCCACCGCCTTTATGCACTTGTTGCCCGAAGCCTTTGAGAGCGATATCGGCGCTGACCACTTGTTCACGACGCTGCTGGTCGGCCTGGTGTTTTTCTTTTTGCTCGACAAGGCAGAGCTGTGGCATCACGGGCACGAGCACGGCGACCAAGCCCACACCCACGCTCCCCTTGAAAGCGAAGGCCATGGCCCTGCGCACTCTCATGGGCACGGCCCAAGATCGGGCGGCTGGGCGGTGCTGGCGGGCGACAGCGTGCATTGCTTTGGCGACGGCGTGCTGATTGCTTCGGCGTTTATGGCCGATGTGCGCCTGGGCGTGATCGCTTCGCTGGCGGTGCTAGCCCACGAAGTGCCGCACCACATGGGCGACCTCATGGTGCTGCGCTCTGGCACAACAGACCGCAAGGCGGCGCTGCTGAAGGTGTCTTTGGCGGGCGCTATTACCGCGTTGGGGGGCTTGCTCGGGTTTTGGCTGGTTGAACGGCTTACCGACTACTTGCCCTATTTTTTGGTGGTGGCGTCCAGCAGTTTTATGTATGTGGCGCTGGCGGACCTGATCCCGCAACTGCAAAAGCGCCTGGAGGCGCGCCAGACGGCGGCGCAAATTGCTTGGCTGCTGGTGGGTATTGGCTTGGTGACGCTGGTAAGCCAAATGGCGCACTCGCACTGACCCCTGTGGACGCAAAGCCTTATTCTTCGTTTATGAAAATTTTTATTCCTATCACCGTGCACAAGCCGCACGCCTTGCCGTGGGCGGTCTTGGGCGCAGTCTTGGCGGCGCTCTGCCTTTCGGGCTGCGCCCTGGGTTTGCCGCCCACGCAGGTGCCGTCCCAGGTCAGCACCCAGTGGCACGCGCCCCTTCCACACGAGGGGCAACTGGTGCAAATGCGCGATTGGTGGAAAGCGCAACAAGATCCGCTCTTGCTTGATTTGCTGGACGCGGCGCAAGACGCCAGCCCCAGCGTGGCCCAGGCCGCCGCGCGGCTGCAGTCTGCCCGCGCCAACCAGGCCACCGCACAGGCCGCGCTGGTGCCGCGCGTTGACGCCAGCCTGGCCACCAGCCGAGGCCAGACCCAGCCCCTCACGCCTGTGGCCACTACCAGCAGTGCGGGGCTGCAAGCCAGCTGGGAGATTGACTTGGTGGGCGCCAACCGTGTGGCCAGTGAGGCCGCCAACGCCCAAGTGCAATCCGGGCAGGCCCAGTGGCACGACGCACGGGTGGCGGTAGCGGCTGAGCTGGCCAACAGCTACTTTGCCTGGCGCGCGTGCAAACGCTTGGCGCAGACCGCCCAGCGCGACGCGGCCTCGCGCCAAGAAACCGCGCGCCTGACGGAATTGCTGCTGCGCGCTGGTCTAGCTCGCGCGGGCGACCTGGCCCTCGCCCAGGCTAGCGCTGCCGATGGCCGCAGCCGACAAAGCCAGCAAACTGCCCAGTGCGATGTGGCGCTCAAAGGCCTGGTGGCGCTCACGGCTTGGGAGGAAGGCGCATTGCGCCAGCGTCTGGCCCGGCCCGTGGCTTCGGCGCCCGATCTGCCCTCGTTTGCGGTCACCGCGCTACCCGCCCAAACCATCAGCCAGCGCCCCGACGTGTTTGCCGCCGAGCGCGATGTGGTGGTGGCCAGTGCGGCCGTGGGCAGTGCCCGCGCGCAGCAATGGCCGCGCTTGACCCTGAGCGGCTCCATCGGCGGTTTGCGCTACAGCGCGCTGGGTGTTGACAGCGACCTGACCACCTGGTCGCTTGGGCCGCTGGCGCTCAACCTGCCCATTTTCGACGCCGGCCAGCGCGCCGCCAATGTGGACCTGGCGCAGGCCAACTACACCCAAAGCGTGGTGGCCTACCGCGCCAAGGTGCGCAACGCGGTGCGCGAGGTGGAAGAGGCCCTGGTGAACTTGCAAAGCACCCAGGCCCGTAGCGCCGACGCTGCCCTGGCCCTGGGCGGCTACAGCCAAGCGCTTGAACTGGGCACGCTGCGCTACCGGCAGGGCATGGCCAACCTGCTCGAACTAGAAGATGCGCGGCGCCTTGCCTTGGCGGCAGAGTCCGCCTTGGCCACGCTACAGCTGGACCGCCAGCGCGCCTGGGTGGCCTTGTACCGCGCCGCTGGTGGCGGCTGGGACGCGCAGGAGGCGCAGACCACGGTGGTCCCACCAGTCCCCTTACTGGCCCCCTGACCGCAGCGCAAGCACTATGGAATTGATGCAATGACCTCGAAAGTAAAACCCATGAACCTTTTAACCATGTGGACCCAGCCCCGCCTGGCGCTGGGCCTGTTGGGCGGCGCGGCGCTGCTGATGGGCTTGGGCCTGTGGGGCACGCGCTCTCAGGCCGCAGACCCCAAACCGGTTGCAGCCGTCAAACCCGCCCTCACCGTGAGCACGGTGCAAGCCATGGTGCGTAGCATTCCTACCGTGTTGGCGGCCCATGGCAATGTGCTGGCCTGGCAAGAAGCCAGCGTGGGCGCCGAATTGGGCGGCATGCGGGTACAAGCGCTGCACGTCAATGTGGGGGATGTGGTGCGCAGTGGCCAGTTGCTGGCCACTTTGGCTTCTGAGGGCGTGCAGGCGGACGTGGCGCTGGCGCGCGCCCAGTTGGCAGAAGCGCAGGCCAACAGTGCGGATGCGGTGGGCAATGCCGACCGCGCCCGCGCCCTGCAAGCCACGGGCGCCCTGAGTGCCCAGCAGATTGCCCAGTTGTTGACCACCGAACAAACCGCAGCAGCCCGTCTGGAGTCGGCCAGAGCCGCGTTGCAAGCGCAACTCTTGCGCCTGAAATACACCCAGGTGCTGGCGCCTGACAGCGGCACCATCACAGCGCGCAGCACCTCGCTGGGCGCGGTGGTGGGGGCGGGCACGGAGATGTTTCGCATGATCCGCCAGGGCCGCCTGGAGTGGCGCGCGGAGCTGACATCGGCGGAGCTGGCCCGCGTGCCGGTGGGCACCTCGGTGGTGGTGGTGGCACCCGGCGGCGCCCAAGCCCAGGGCCGGGTGCGCATGGTGGCGCCCACGGTGGATGCGCAAACCCGGTTGGGCCTGGTGTATGTCGATTTGCTCGGCCCCGTGGCGCCCGGCAAAACCCCGCTGTCGGCAAGCTTCAAACCGGGCATGTACGCGCAAGGCAGCTTTGTGCTGGGCAAGTCGGAGGCGCTGACGATTTCGCAGCAAGCGGTGGTGGTGCGCGACGGCTTTAGCTATTGCTTTCAGGTCAAGCCCGACGGCCGGGTAGCGCAAGTCAAGATCAGCACCGGGCGGCGTGTGGGTGACGCCTCTGCTGGCATGGTGGAGGTGCTTGAGGGCCTGGAAAAAGGGGCAATGGTCGTGGCCAGCGGAGCTGGGTTTTTGAACGATGGCGACATGGTCAAAACCGTGCCCGCGCCGAGCCCGGTCGCCACGGCTGCGCCCAAGCCTGGCACGCCCGCCAGCGCACTCTAAGGAGCGGGTGTGAATTTTTCCTCACTCTCCATCAAAAACCCGATTCCGGCCATCATGCTGTTCGCCCTGCTGTCCTTGGCAGGGCTGCTGGCTTTTCGGGGCAGCGTGGTTCAGGATTTTCCTGATATCGAGCTGCCTATTGTGACGGTGAGCGCCAGCTTGCCAGGCGCCGCCCCAGCGCAGCTGGAGACCGAGGTGGCCCGCAAGATTGAGGACGCCGTGGCCACGCTTGCGGGCGTGAAAAACGTCGCGACCAGGGTACTGGACGGCAGTGCCAGCGTGACCGTGGAGTTTGTGCTGGAGAAGCCCATCAACGAGGCCGTCAACGACGTGCGCGACGCCGTAGCCAGCGTGCGTGCCGACCTGCCCAGCGATGTGCGCGACCCCTCGGTGGCCAAGGCCTCGACCGCAGGCCGGGCGGTGTTGACGTTTACCGCGCAAGCCGCGCCTGCGCAAAGCGTGGGCAAAGTGCCCCCGGATGACGAAGCCCTGAGTTGGTTTGTGGACAACACCGTGGCCAAGCGCTTGCGTGCCCTGCCCGGCGTGGGGGCGGTCAAGCGTGTGGGCGGCGTCAGCCGCGAAGTGCGGGTGGAACTCGACAGCGCGCAAATGGCAGCACTGCAAGTCTCTGCCCTGGACGTGTCCCAGCGTCTCAAGCTGGTGCAACAAGAGTCCCCCGGTGGGCGTGGCGATGTGAGCGGGGCCGAGCAGTCGGTGCGCACCATTGCCACGGTGCCATCGGCTGCCGAACTGGCCGCCTTGGATTTGCCATTGCAAGACGGGCGCCACATTCGCCTGGGCGATGTGGCGCGGGTCATCGACACCGTGAGCGAGCCGCGCGCCGTGGCCACCATGAACGGCGTGCCGGTGGTCGGTTTTGAAGTGCTTCGCACCAAAGGGGCCAGTGAAGTTGATGTGGCGCGCGGCGCACGCGCTGTGGTCGCCGCCTTGCAGGCGGAGCATCCTGAGGTGGTGCTCAAGGCGGTGATCGACAACGCCCGCCCGGTAGAGGAGAACTTCCAGGGCTCGATGGAGTTGCTCTACGAGGGCGCTGTGCTCGCGGTGCTGGTGGTGTGGTGGTTTTTGCGTGACTGGCGCGCCACGCTGGTGGCCGCTGCCGCCTTGCCGCTGTCGGTGATTCCGACCTTTTTGGGCCTGAAGTACTTTGGCTACACGCTCAACACGGTGACGCTTTTGTCGCTGGCCCTGGTGGTGGGCGTGCTGGTGGACGACGCGATTGTCGAGATCGAGAACATTGCCCGCCACCTGCGCATGGGCAAAAAACCGCTGCAAGCGGCCATGGAAGCGGCTGACGAGATTGGTATGGCGGTGATTGCCACCACCTTTGCCCTGGTGGCGGTGTTTTTGCCCACCGCCTTCATGGGCGGCATACCGGGCTTGTTTTTCAAGCAGTTTGGCTGGACGGCGGTGCTGGCCATTTTGGCTTCGCTCTTGGTAGCGCGGCTGCTCACGCCCATGATGGCGGCCTACATCTTGCGCTCACCGAAAGATGCCAGCGGTGCGCTGCAAACCACCGAACCGCCCGATAGCTGGGTCATGGCGCATTACATGCGCACCATGCGCTGGTGCCTGCGCCACCGTTGGTGGACGGCTCTGGGCGCGGCCTTGTTTTTCGTGGGCTCGATTGCGCTGGTGCCCTTGCTGCCCACCGGTTTTGTGCCGCCAGCGGACCGCGACCAAACCCAGGTGACGCTGGAGCTGCCCCCAGGCAGCACGCTCAAAGAGACCGCCGACACCGCCGAGCGTGTGCGCCAATCGGTCATGCAATTGCCCCAGGTGGTGGGTGTGTTCAGCTCGATTGGCGGCGGCTCTAGCGGCGACACTTTTGCGCCGGGCGCTTCAGCCGAGGCGCGCCGCGCGGTGCTCACCATCACCACCGTGCACCGCACCGAGCGCGCCGAGTCCATGATCGGTGTGGACGCGCTGATTCGCGCCCGCATGGCGGACATTCCCGGTGCCCGGTTTAACGTGGGCCCGCCGGACAGCGGCACCAAGATGCAACTGGTGCTCAAAAGCGAAGACCCGGTGGCCTTGTTGCAGTCTGCGCAAATCGTGGAGCGTGAGCTGCGTACGATCAAGGGCGTCGGCAACGTCAGCTCCAGCGCTTCCTTGGTGCGCCCCGAAATCATTGTTCGCCCGGACGCAGCTCGCGCGGCGGACGCTGGGGTCACCGCGGCAAGCATTGGTGAAACCGTGCGCGTGGCCACGGCGGGTGACTACGACACAGCGCTGTCCAAGCTCAATCTGTCGCAGCGCCAGGTGCCGATTCGCGTGAAACTGCCCGACGCGGTGCGCGCCGATTTGGACGCGCTGGCACGGCTCACGGTGCCGGGCAAAAACGGCCCGGTGCTGCTGGGCAGCGTGGCCACGCTGACCATGGAAAGCGGCCCGGCGCAAATTGACCGGCTCAACCGCAACCGCAACGTCACCCTGGATGTGGAACTGGGCACGCGCACCCTGGGCGAGGTCAATACCGAGGCCCGCGCCTTGCCCAGCGTGCAAAACTTGCCCCCGGCGGTGTCCATCGCCGAAGTGGGCGACGCGCAGGAAATGCAAGCCTTGTTCGCCAGCTTTGGCATCGCCATGGGCATTGGCGTGCTTTGTATTTATGGCGTGCTGGTCTTGCTGTTCAAAGACTTTTTACAGCCGGTGACGATTTTGGCGGCGCTACCTTTGAGCATTGGCGGCGCTTTTGTGCTCTTGCTTTTGACCGGGCGCGCACTGTCCATGCCCACCATGATCGGCCTGATCATGCTCATGGGCATCGTCACCAAAAACTCCATCCTGCTGGTGGACTACGCCATTCTGGCCCGCCAAGCCGGTATGGCGCGCTTTGAGGCCCTGGTGGACGCCTGCCACAAACGCAGCCGCCCCATCGTCATGACCACCATCGCCATGGGCGCGGGCATGATGCCCCTGGCCCTGGGCTGGGGCGCTGACCCCAGTTTTCGCTCACCTATGGCGATTGCGGTGATCGGCGGGCTGATCACGTCCACTCTGCTGAGCCTGCTGGTGGTGCCTGCGGTGTTTACTTTTGTGGATGACTTTGAGCGCCTGCTGGGGCGTATGTGGCGGCGCCTTGCAGGCTCGCAATCGGCTTGAATTTTGGTGCTTGCGCCGCCCCACGGCTCCCGCTGAGTGCTTCCCCCCCTATCCCCCCAACCCCCTTTCCACCCCGGCGGGGTAGAAAGGGGGGGGCCAACAGCCAAATTTGAATTTGTCGCTCCGGCTAGGCTTCTACTGGCCTTGCACCTGTTGGTAGGCCTGCGACACTTTGGAACGGCGCCGTCGCCGCGACGGCTTTCGGGGTTTGGGCGCTGGGGTCTCTGCCCTGCCACACCCCCCAGCCCCCTCTCCTCCCCAGCGGGGAGGAGAGGGGGAGCAAAGTCCGAATTTGGTTTTTGCGCTTCGGCTAGGCTGCTACTGGCCTAACACCTGTTTGTAGGCCAGCAGTACCTAGGAACGGCGCCGTCGCCGCGACGGCTTTCGGGGTTTGGGCGCTGGGGTCTTTGCCCCGCCACACCCCCCAACCCCCTCTCCTCCCCAGCGGGGAGGAGAGGGGGAGCAAAGTCCGAATTTGGTTTCTGCGCTTCGGCTGGGCTTCTACTGTATTGGTACCTGTGGGTAGGCCTGCCGCACTTGGGCGCGGCGCCGTCGCCGCGACGGCTTTCGGGGTTTGGGCGCGGCGGTCTTTGTGGAGATTCCGGGCTAGGGCAACACCAGGGGCAGCCCGCTAGCTAGAGGCGGCGCCTCGCGCGAATCTTCGAGAAGTCAGCAACATCCAAAGCCATAAAGCCGTCGCGGCGACGGCGCCGCGTGCAAGTGTCGCAGGCATACCCACAGGTGCAAGGCGGTTAGCAGCGTAGCCGAAGCGTAGAAACCAAATTCGGACCTTGGCCCCCCTTTCTACCCCGCCGGGGTGGAAAGGGGGTTGGGGGGATAGGGGGGGAAACCCCTCCACCCCAGCGGGGTAGAAAAAAAGGGGACATTACCCGAACTCCAGCCCAGTGGACCAGGAGGGGGCTGAAATCCGACTGCAACGGCCCCCGCCGTCCGCCTACTAACCGGTGGCAACCGGCCGCGCCGGATCGCTGCACCATTCGCTCCAGCTACCGGCAAACAAAGTGCTGCCGGGCAGGCAAGCGATTTCCATCGCCAGCAGGTTGGGAATGGCGCTGACGCCACTGCCGCACTGGTGCACTACCGATTGCGCGGGGCAGGGGCCTAGCATGGCATCCCACTCGGCGCGCAGCACAGTAGCGGGCTTGAAGAATCCTTCGGGCGTCAGGTTGAGTGAAAACGGGCGGTTGAGGGCACCGGGAATGTGCCCAGCCACCGGATCCAAGGGTTCGATCTCGCCCTTGAATCGCGGCGTGACACGTGCGTCCACAATGGTTTGCCCGGCGCGGCCGAGTTGGCGCAGTACCGCTTCGGCGCCTACGAGGCGGGCCTTGGGGTCCGAGAGGGCGAAGGGCGTGCGCTGTGGGTGGTGTGCGGGTGCCGGTGGAAGGTTTGCTTCCAACGCGCCGCCTTCTGCCACCCAGGCCGCGAAGCCGCCGTCGAGCACCGCTACCGCGTCATGGCCTAGCCATTTCAGCATCCACCACAAGCGCCCGCAGTAGTTGACGCCCTGGCGGTCGTAGACCACGGCCTGCATGGTGTTCTCGAAACCGACAGCGCTAAGCCACTGCGCAAAGGTTTCACGCGCGGGCAGGGGGTGGCGACCACCGCTCATGGTGCCGGTGTGGGCGCGCTCGCCTTTGGCACTGAGTGCGGAGTCCAGGTGGGCGTACACGGCGCCTGGAATGTGGCTTTGGGCGTACATGGCCGGGCCGGCGTCGGGCTGGGACAGATCGAAACTGCAGTCAAACACCATGCACAGTGTGCCGCTGGCGCGCAGGGCCTGCAGTTGGGCTGCCGAAATGAGTGTGGTGTACATGGCGCTTGACTCCTTTTGCTTGGTGTGGGGCGGGTTAGGTGGGTTGGGCTGGGCTTAGTGTTCCTCGGCTGGGGTGTTTGGCAATACCCGTGCGCGCAGCACCGTGGCGAGCAAGCCGCTGGCCACGATGACGCCAATGCCCACCCAACCCAGTGGGGCAATGTGATCGCCAAAGAGCAACAGGCTGTAGGCGCTGGCGAACACAATGCCCGAGTACTGCATGCTGGCCACTACCAAAGTAGCGCCTTTGCGGTAGGCGCGCGTCATGCACCACTGCCCCAGCGACGCCAGCACACCTATGGGCACCAGCCACGCTGCGTCCACCCCGCGCACCGACGCCCAAGGGCTCAGGCCGGTGAACAAAATACCGACAGCCCCCAGCACGGCTGTGCCCACTGCAAAGTAAAACACGGTGCGCTCCTCGGGCTCACCGGCCTTGCCCAAGGCAGTTACCTGCATATAGGCCAGTGCTGCGCCTATGCCAGAGAGCAAGCCCACCACACCAGCAAATAACTGGTCGTGGTCTATGGTGGGGCGCAAGGTCATGACCACGCCGGCAAAGCCCATCAAGACCGCCGCCACCAAGAGGCCTTGGCCCTGCGCCTGGCCGTAGAGCAGGGCGCCGCCCAAAATGAAAGCAGCCACCCAAACGCTGCTCATGTAATTGAGCGTCATGGCTGTGGCCAGGGGCAAATGCGCGATGGCGTAAAACCAAGAACCCAGCGACACCACGCCAATGATGCTGCGCGTGAGGTGCATCAGGGGCACCGGCGTGCGCAAGCTTGCTCCACGGGCGCGCACCATCAGCGCCATAAACACCACGCTGACCACGCCCCGGTAAAACACCAGCTCAAAGGTGCCAAAGCTGTGTGCGGCGGTTTTGATGCCCACGGCCATGGTGGAGAACAAAAAGGCGCCCAGCACCATCCACAGGGCCGGTGCCAAGTCGCCCGAACCGGTCCGGGGCTTCACGCTGCGTCCGCTGCGGTGCCTGCCAGCGACACGGCCATGCGGGCGCGGTACCACTCGTGAAAGTGCTGCATGCCGTCTTCCATGGGGCTTTGGTAGGGGCCGACTTCGTTGTCGCCGCGTTGCAGGAGCGCCTTGCGCCCGGCGTCCATGCGTTCAGCAATTTCGTCGTCTTCGACACAGGTTTCCATGTAGGCCGCCTGTTGCGCCTCTACAAACTCGCGCTCAAAGGCGGCAATTTCTTCGGGGTAGTAAAACTCGACCATGTTCATGGTCTTGTCCACGCCCGCCGGGTGCAGCGTCGAGACGGTGAGCACGTGCGGATACCACTCCACCATGGTGTGCGGGTAGTAGGTGAGCCAGATGGCGCCAAACTTGGGCGGCACGCCCTCGCGGTATTTGAGCAAGGCGTTCTGCCAGCGCTCATAGGCGGGCGAACCGCCCCGCGCATCGGCCTTGCCCAATCGGGTGGCCGCGCCCACGGTTTGCACCGAATAGTGCTGCTTGAACTCCCAGCGCAGGTCTTCGCAGGTCACAAAGTTGCCCAAGCCCGGATGGAAAGGCCCCACGTGGTAGTCCTCCAAGTACACCTCAATAAAGGTTTTCCAGTTGTACTTGCATTCGTGCATCTCCACCCGGTCAAGCACATAGCCGCCAAAGTCGAGGTCGCCGCGTGGGCCCAGACCGGCAAGCTGTGCTGCAACATGGGCCGAGCCGCCTTCGAACAGCAGGCCGTTCCATTCTTGCAGCGGATAGTTGTTGAGGTTCAGGCAGGGGTCCACCGCAAAGTGCGGTGCGCCTATCAATCGGCCGGTCGCTGGCGCTTGGGCGGCGGTGGAGGCACCGCTGTAGGTCCAGCGGTGCAGGGGGCACACAATGTTTCCACTGGCGTTGCCTGCGGCGTTGCCCGGTCCGCCTTGGGGGTTCAGCAGCGAGCCCCGGCCTTTCAAAATCAGCGCTTGACGGTGGCGGCAGACGTTGGACACCAGCTCTATGCCGCTGCCGTTGTGTACCAAGGCGCGGCCTTCTTGCTCATGGGGCAGGGCGTAAAAATCGCCGACTTGCGGAACACTCAAGGTGTGGCCAACATAGCGCGGCCCGTCCTTGAAGATGCTTTGCATCTCTTGCGCATACAGCGCGGGATCGAAATAGCTTGAAACTGGTAGTTGGCTTGCAGCCTGCTGCAGTTGAAGACTTAAATCAGACATGCGAACCTGACCTAAACATCCCCACAGGGAGATCGCGCACAGAGCGCCGAAAAAGGGGAGCCGGTTTCCGCTAGCAGGGAGCCGGGGGCGAAGGGGGATTCTACCGGGGGGGCTGCTTCGCCCCAGGCATTCGCCCCCGGCATTCGACTCCCACACTTGGGCACTGGCATAAAATCCGCGACACCCAGACCACCCCTGCCCTGAACCGGCAGCGCCCACCATGCCCAAGGCCAGCAACCCATCTCCCGCCAGCGATGCCCCAGCCCTGCCGACCCACTATGAGGCAGCAATGCAGGAGCTAGAAGGCTTGGTGGGCCGCATGGAGTCTGGTGATTTGCCTCTGGACCAACTGCTGGTGGCCTATGAGCGCGGCGCGGCGCTGCTGCAACTGTGCCGCGACAAGCTCCAGGCGGTGGAGAACCAAATCAAGGTGCTGGACAAGGGCGTGCTCAAACCCTGGAAAAGCGCGTGAGCAGCGCCCCCGCTTTTTCGCTCGACGCTTGGAGCCGCGCGCATCTGACTTTGGTCGAAGTCGCGCTGTCGCGCTGGGTCACCGTCGAAGTCCTACCGGGCCAAAGTTGGGGCGCTCCGGCAGATTTGGTACAGGCTATGCGCTACGCGGTGTTGGACGGTGGCAAGCGGCTGCGCCCCCTTTTGGTGATGGCGGCTTTTGAGGCCGCAGCAGCACCGGGCGACGCGTTGGGGGGCAGCGCGGCGCTGCGCGCAGCGTGTGCGGTTGAACTGATACACGCCTATTCCTTGGTACACGACGACATGCCCTGCATGGACAACGATGTGCTGCGCCGGGGCAAACCCACGGTGCATGTGCAGTTTGGCGAATCGGCCGCCCTGCTAGCGGGTGATGCCTTGCAGGCCCTGGCGTTTGAGCTGCTCACCCCGGCTGATGCCAGCGTGCCACTGGCGGTGCAGGCCCGGCTTTGTGGCCTGTTGGCGCGGGCTGCGGGCAGCACGGGCATGGCCGGTGGCCAAGCGATTGACCTGGCCAGCGTAGGCCACGCGCTCGATGAGCAGGCATTGCGCCACATGCACCAGCTCAAAACTGGCGCGCTGCTGCAAGCCAGTGTGATGCTAGGTGCCGCTTGTGGCGACGCCAGCGCGCAGGCGCAGAAGGCCTTGGCCAGCTATGGTCAAGCGCTGGGCTTGGCGTTTCAGGTGGTAGACGACGTGCTGGACGTCACCGCCGACTCGGCCACGCTGGGCAAAACGGCTGGTAAAGACGCCGAGCACGGCAAACCGACCTATGTGTCGCTCATGGGGCTGGAGCGCAGCCAGTGCTACGCCCACGATTTGCTGTCCCAGGCCCACGCCGCGCTTGCCGACAGTGGCCTGGAGCACACCGCAGCCCTGGCCGCGCTAGCGGACATGGTGGTTCAGCGCAGTCATTGAGCCGCACCTGTGAATTTTTAATTACACTGACATAGTGACGTTTACATTGACAAACTCTGCCCCGACAGAACTCCCCATGCCCCATTCCATGCACCCTCGCGCTCCGTTGTTGCCCGGCATCCACAGTCCGCACGATCTGCGGCGCCTGCCGCGTTCGGACATGCACGCGGTGGCTGATGAGGTGCGGGCCTACTTGCTTGACAGCGTGTCCAAGACCGGTGGCCACCTCAGTTCCAACCTGGGTACGGTTGAACTGACGGTTGCGCTGCACTACGTGTTCAACACCCCGGTAGACCGCGTGGTGTGGGACGTGGGCCACCAAACGTATCCGCACAAAATTTTGACGGGACGGCGCGAGCGCATGTCCACCCTGCGCCAGCTCGGTGGCCTGAGCGGCTTTCCCCAGCGCGCAGAGAGTGAGTACGACACCTTTGGCACCGCGCACTCCAGCACATCCATCTCTGCGGCCCTGGGCATGGCCATGGCGGCGAAGATTAAAGGGGACGACCGCTATTCCATTGCCGTGATCGGCGACGGTGCGCTCACTGCGGGCATGGCGTTCGAGGCCTTGAACAACGCGGGCGTGGAAGACTGCAAGTTGCTCGTCATCCTCAACGACAACGAGATGAGCATCAGCCCGCCCGTGGGTGCCCTGAACCGCTACCTGGCGCAGCTCATGAGCGGGCAGTTTTACGCCAAGGCCAAAAGCATGGGCAAAAGCGTGCTCAAGGGCGCGCCCACGCTGTTTGAGCTGGCCAAGCGGATTGAGGAGCACGCCAAAGGCATGGTGGTGCCCGCCACGCTGTTTGAGCAGTTTGGCTTTAACTACATCGGCCCGATTGACGGCCACGACCTGGATTCTTTGATTCCCACCCTGGAAAACATCCGCCACTTGACCGGCCCGCAGTTTTTGCACGTGGTGACCAAAAAAGGCCAGGGTTATGAGCAGGCAGAAGCCGATCCGGTGGCCTACCACGGTCCTGGCAAGTTTGACCCGGCTGTGGGGCTGCAAAAGCCATCCGTGGCGCCCAAAACCACGTTTACCCAGGTGTTTGGTCAGTGGCTGTGCGACATGGCGGCGCACGACGAGCGGTTGGTGGGGATTACCCCCGCCATGCGCGAGGGCTCGGGCTTGGTGGAGTTTGAGGCGCGCTTTCCTGCGCGTTACTTTGACGTGGGCATTGCCGAGCAACATGCGGTCACCTTTGCCGCAGGCCTGGCCGCTGAAGGCCTCAAACCCGTCGTGGCGATCTACTCCACTTTTTTGCAGCGCGCCTACGACCAGCTGATCCACGACGTGGCGATTCAAAACCTGCCCGTGGTGTTCGCCCTGGACCGCGCGGGCCTGGTGGGGGCGGACGGCGCAACGCACGCCGGCGCCTATGACATTTCGTTTTTGCGCTGCATTCCGAACATGGCCATTGCCTGCCCGGCGGACGAACGTGAATGCCGCCAATTGCTTAGCACCGCCTATGCGCAAAATCAGCCGGTTGCGGTGCGCTACCCGCGCGGCAGTGGCGCGGGCGTGCCAACCCTGGCCGGACTGGATGTGCTGCCCTTTGGCAAGGGCGAAATCCGGCGCCAAGGCGAGCGCATTGCCATACTGGCTTTTGGCACCTTGCTCCAGCCAGCGCTGGCAGCGGCCCAGGCGCTGAACGCGACCGTGGTCAATATGCGCTGGGCCAAGCCACTGGACACGGCACTGCTGATCGATATTGCCAAAACGCATTCTTGCCTGGTCACCGTGGAAGACGGCGCCGTTATGGGCGGAGCGGGCAGCGCGGTGTTGGAGGCCTTGCAGGCAGCGCAATTGCCTGTGCCGGTGCCAGTGCTCCAAATGGGTTTGCCCGATGTGTTTATCGAGCACGGCGACCCGGCCAAGTTGATGGCCATGCAGGGCTTGGATGCGACTGGCATCGAGGCGTCTATCCGGGTGCGATACGGCGTCTGACCCGGCGCTTTTTCAAGGGAAAACCCCCTCTGCGCGCACGCGCGGCGTTTCTACAATGGCCCGGCGGCTTGCTGCCAGGCTTTCTTGCCTTGGCGCGACGCGCGGACAGATCGTTTTACCTTTAACGGAGCACATTTATGGATCGTCGTTCAATTATCAAAAATGCGGGTCTTGCCGGGGTTTTGGCTGCGGGTATGGCGCCTGCGGTGCACGCCCAGTCGACGTTGCGCTGGCGCATCGCATCGAGCTTTCCCAAGTCCTTGGACACCTTGTTCGGCGTGTGTGAAGTGTTCGCCCAAAAAGTGGGGGAACTCAGCGGTGGAAAATTCACGGTTACCACCCACGCTGCTGGCGAGTTGATGCCCGCGTTTGGCGTGCTCGACGGCGTTTCCAACGGAACGGTTGAGATGGCGAACACCGCCTCGTATTACTTTTTCGGTAAAGACCCCACGTACGCGCTTGACTGCGCTATACCTTTTGGATTGAACAGCCGTCAGATGACGGCCTGGATGTACGAGGGCAATGGACTCAAATTGCTGCGCGAGCATTTTGCCAAGGTGGGCATTGTGAACTTCCCTATGGGCAATACCGGCGTACAGATGGGCGGTTGGTACCGCAAAGAAATATCTTCTGTGGCCGACCTGAAGGGACTGAAGTTTCGTTGCGGTGGTTTTGCCGGCAAGGTCTTGGAGCGTTTGGGCGTGGTGCCACAAAACATTCCCGGTGGCGAGATTTACCAAGCGCTTGAAAAAGGAACCATCGACGCCGCAGAGTGGGTAGGCCCGTATGACGACCTCAAGCTGGGATTCCACAAAGTTGCGCCGCACTACTACTATCCAGGCTGGTGGGAGGTGGGCCCACAGCTTTCTTTGTACGTGAACCAAAAGGCATTTCAAGGGCTGTCGTCCGAGTACAAGGCAATTCTGGAATGCGCTTCCACCTACGCGCACACAGATATGCAAGCCAAGTACGACGGGCGCAACATGCCCGCACTCAAATCCTTGGTCAGTCAAGGGGTCAAGCTCCATCCCTTTCCCAAAGACGTGCTTTCGGCATCGTTCAAGGCCGCTATGGAGGTGTACGCCGAGTTGAATGACACCAACCCGGCTTGGAAGAAAATATACACCGACTACGCAGCGTTCCGCAAAGATACTAATTTGTGGTTTAGCTTTGCCGAGTCTAGTATGGATGAATTTATGCAGTCGCAAAAACTGTAATTCAAATTCAAATTCAAAAATAAAACCCGCAAAACGCGGGTTTTATTTTGGGCCAGAAGGTGGAAATGGTGACAATGTGCGCTGGTATACCAAACTAAGAAACGCCCGCAGAACTGCCGGGTCTGCTGCATAAAACACAAAAAAATGGACGATACCGACACGTATTACCAAACGTGGGGTAATGATCCAGCTGAGGAATGGAATATATACTAGCTTGCACTCCGCGATATGTGCGATACGAACTCGTTTTCGAAAAGACCAGCTTTGGCTGATGTACTCGCGGTCTATGGTGGTTTTGCTACGCAGTATGTAGATTTGGCCTGCCAGCAGCAGTGCAAGTCCGGCTAGAACCAAGCCAATTTCTTGCCAGGAATGCAGCGATGCAACGTCGATCGTTGTAAAGCCAAGATAAATCAAGCCAAGGGTCAGCAGCAAGGAAAGAATTTTGGTTAAAACGGAAAAGGCAAAGCCCGATACTCGTTCATTCCCACCTACCAAAGCCGATTCCTCTGCGCCCATCTCACGCACCATCACGCTCTCACTTGCTCGGTTCATCGGGCTTCATGGCATCGTTCAATCGGTTCATTTTGTCGGTATCGGCAGTATCTGACTCTGTTTTGCGTGTGGGTGCAGTTACTTCTACCGTATTCAAGTCAACGACTGCTGGTTTGTCCAGAAATGCGGTTACGGTTTGTGGAACAAAAATCACCACGACCACCAGCAACAACTGCAAGAGCACCCATGGTATAGCGCCCAGGTATATATCACGCGACTCCACTTTACGGGGAATTGTTCCGCTTTTGAACAGTGTGTCCGAAATGCCACGTAAATAAAACAATGCGAAACCAAACGGGGGATGCATGAAGCTGGTTTGCATATTCACGCAAATCAAAACCCCAAACCATACCTGATCGATACCCATCTTCGCAGCAACTGGCCCCAGCAGCGGCAAAATGATAAAGGCAATCTCAAAGAAGTCCAAGAAGAAGGCCAAGAAAAATATAAAGATATTTACAACAATCAAAAATCCAGCCTGGCCCCCTGGCAAACCGGTCAACATGTGTTCAATCCAAATGCCGCCATCCACGCCCTGAAAAACGAGTGAGAAGACGCGCGATCCAATAAGAATAAAGACAACCATCGCAGTAATTCGCATGGTGCCTGCAATCGCGTCTTTGATAACGTCTAGAGTGAGTCGCTTGTGTATTGCCGCCAATACAAAGGCGCCAAGCGCCCCCATGGCTCCCGCTTCGGTGGGCGTCGCAATCGCGGTGTTGATTCCAGGCAGGCCGCCCATGCTGCCCAGCACCGCAAATATGAGCACACCCGATGGAATAATGCCACGCAAACACTTGCGCCATAAAGCCCATCCGACCAGGGTGCGCGCCTCAGGTGGCACGCCTGGCACATGGTGCGGGAAAAAGCGGCCCAGTAAAAAAGTGTATGCCGCAAAAAAAAGTATTTGAAGCATGGAGGGACCCCATGCGCCCTTGTACATATCGCCGACCGACTGACCGAGTTGGTCTGCCAAGACCACCAGCACCAAAGACGGGGGCACCAATTGGGTAATGGTGCCAGATGCAGCTAATACACCCGTGGTGTAGCGCATATCGTAGCCATACCGCATCATGACCGGTAGAGAAATCATGGCCATGGCAATCACTTGGCCAGCGACAGTGCCAGTGATGGCGCCCAGAATAAACCCAACAATAATGACGGAATACCCTAGCCCACCGCGCACAGGGCCAAACAGCTGGCCCATGGAGTCGAGCATGTCCTCGGCGAGACCGCATTTTTCTAACAAGGTTCCCATCAGGGTGAAGAAGGGGATAGCAAGTAACAACTCGTTAGAAAGTATGCCAAATACATTGGCAGGCAGGTTTCCTAAAAAATTGGCAGGGAACCATTCCATGTGGATGGCATAAAGCCCACAAAAAAGGCCGAGTGCTGATAAAGAAAACGCAACTGGAAACCCGATCAGCATGACAATAATCAGCCCCACGAACATCAGGGGCGCAAATTGGTCTACCGTCATTGCAATGGCCTTTCGTATACCAAATTCATTTCATACTGGTGATTTAACCACGCAACTCGCTTAATGGCTTCTGAAATTCCTTGAAGCAGCACCATAAAGAATCCCAAAGGCAGGGCCAACCATACGGGCCAGCGAATCAGGCCGCCATAATTGCTCGACATTTCCCCGGTCGTGAACTTATCAAAAAACAAGGGCCATGCAAAGTAAATCATCAATAGCATGACGGGCATAAGAAAAAACACCAAGCCGGCCAGATCGATATACACTTTGGTGCGCGTGCGCAACTGGCCATAAATAACGTCCACACGTACGTGCTCATTGAGCCGCAGAACATTGGCGGCACCCAGCATCACCGCACCGGCAAATAAATACCACTGGATCTCTAGCCAGCCATTCGAACTGTTGCTGAAAAAGAACCGCACGAACGCGTTGCCACTGCTGATCAGGCACGACAGCAGCAGCGCCCACATTGCAATGATGGCGAGTCGGTTGTTCACAGCGTCTATGGTCTCGGCCACGCGGATTGCGAGTTTTGTCATAGTGTTCCAAGGTCAAAATAATGCGGCTTCGATGACCGAAGATCTCGCAGAAAACCAAGCGCAGATTGTCAACGAAGTTGGCAATGGCCAGACGTGGGACTTACACCTATGGGGGCAAGAAAGCGAGCGTGCTTTGCCTTGCCTAGCCGTGGTTCAGACACCGCTAGCCCGGCCGGGACGTGCGGGGCAGCAAGAAATGGGTGTGGACTTGGCCAATGCCTTTGCACATGACTTGGCCGGCCACTTCCATGGAAAACTTGCCCCTCAATGCGGCGTGGGTTGCCGGCGCCACCTGCACCCGGCCGGGCAGGGAAGTCGATTCCATGCGACTCGCGGTATTGACCGTGTTGCCCCACAGGTCATAAGAAAACTTGGTGTAGCCAATAACGCCAGCGACCACGGGACCGGAATTGATGCCAATGCGCATGTCCAGGCTGCGCCCGTGTTCTTGGTTGAATGCGGCCAGGTCGTCAAACATACCAAGCGCCATGTCGGCACAAATCTCGGCATGGTCGGCGCGGGGAATGGGCAGGCCACCGGCGGCCATGTAGGCGTCGCCAATGGTTTTGATCTTTTCCAGGCCCAGGGCTTCGGCCCGTCTGTCAAAGCGGGTGAACAGGTCGTTCAGAAGCCGGACCAATTCGGTCGCAGACACGCCGGACGCCATTTCGGTAAAGCCGATTAAATCGCTGAACAAAATAGAAACTTCGGGGTAGTGGGCGGAAATATGTTGCTCCCCGCGCTTTAAGCGCTCTGCAATAGGGCGGGGCAAAATATTGAGCATTAATTTTTCGGTTTTAAGCTGCTCAAACTCCAGGCGCTGTGTTTTTTGGTCCAGGGCCACCAAGCGTTCGCGCTCCAGGTCACGCAAGCGCTTTTTCTCAAAACTGGAAAAAATGCGGGCCTTGAGCAGCACCGGATTAAAAGGCTTGGGCAGGTAATCTTCGGCCCCCATTTCAATGCACTTGTAGGCCCGCTCCAGGGCGCTGGCGCCCGATATCACAATCACGGCAGGCGACTCAAGCGCGGGGTCACTGCGCAGTATTTCCAGCACGCCCAGACCGTCGAGTTCTGGCATTTCCATGTCCAGCAGCATCAGGTCAAACGCCGTGCTTTTTACCAGTTCCAAGGCTTTTAAGCCGTCGGTCGCTTCAGTAATGTGGTGAATGCCCAGCGCGCCAAGTTGCTGGGCGAGAATCAGCCGCAGGGTTCGGCTGTCGTCGACAACGAGCACCTTGAAGGCAGAAAAATCCATGACCTCCGGCTGTTTGGGGTGAACGTCGCTGCTCATGGCCGGTGGCTTAACAGGCTGCTGAAATACCCCACGCAAAAGTGTGGCGCCTTGCTCGGGACATTTGATTTCCACGCAACCCTTTCATATCGTGAACTCCCGACGCTTTTCGAGGCTGATTTCATCGGTTTGAGCCTCGTTTTCCCGCATTTCCCGC
>CANEVH010000013.1 GCA_947442105.1 Comamonadaceae bacterium
AGGCGCAATACCCGAATAGGCGCATAATGGCTCCGCTTTGTCGTGACATCGGCATGGCTAGTTTGCGGTGTATGGTCAGTTTCGCGTCTGCTCTAAGTCTTTATTGGTTTGTTGATTGCGGTTTTGGACTCCATCGCGTTTTGAGTTATTTTGAGGAGTCCTTTCATGGGCAACAAACTTTACGTAGGCAACCTGCCTTATTCTTTCCGTGACGAAGACCTGCAGCAAGCCTTTGCTGCGTACGGTGCAGTCTCCAGCGCAAAAGTCATGATGGAACGTGACACGGGCCGCTCCAAAGGCTTCGGCTTTGTGGAAATGGGCAGCGACGCTGAGGCACAAGCCGCAATCAATGGCATGAATGGCCAACAATTCGGCGGTCGTGGCCTGGTGGTTAACGAAGCCCGTCCGATGGAACCCCGTCCTCCCCGCACGGGTGGCGGCGGCTTCGGCGGTGGTGCTGGTGGTGGCGGCGGTTACGGTGGCGGCGCTGGCGGCGGTCGTTCCGGTGGCGGCGGCTACGGCGGCGGCGCTGGTGGTGGCGGCGGATACGGTGGCGGCGCTGGCGGCGCTGGCGGCGGTCGTTCCGGTGGCGGCGGTGGATACGGCGGTGGCCGTTCCGGCGGCGGCGGCTACTAAGCAACTCCCTGCTTGTATTGGCCTTGTGCCAGTGCAATATAAACAGGGCCCTTTGGGGCCCTTTTTTTGTGTCCGTTTGCTATTGCGGCACGTTCCTAAACCTGCAAACGGACAAGAGCTAGGGCGCTGAACTGCTTGGGACCAGCGTAGCGTGTACACGGCCGGTGAGTTGAAGTACCTGGGTGACATTGTCATAGTCCAGCGCGTCCCCTTTAAAGCGGTCTGCACCGTGGTGCAATTCCACCGGCAAGTGCGATTTGACCCGTTCCTCTTTGGTAAAAAGGTGCAAAAATTCCCCACGGAATTCCATGCGTGGGCTGGTGCGTCCCTGTATCGGGGTCGGGGTCTGTGCCTCGCGCACCACATGGGCGTTTCCGATCAATTGCACTTCGCTGGCGTCTTCATTGGACAAACCGCGCGTGGCAGAGGCTGTGCTTTTGCGGCCTTGCGCGTCCTGCGACCGCAACTCGATCGCATCCACCTCCGTCCACTGCGCGTCGGGGTAATGGCGGACAGCGGCGCCGGTCACTTCGGCGTGCAAGCTTCCATCTTTGGTGAAGTTCTTGACGGTAAAACTTTCCATGAAATAGTCGGGCGCATGCTGCGCAACTGAAGGCGCCACTGGCGCTGCGACCGGCTGCACGGTGCGCACCAGCCAATAGCTCGCCAGGGCCAATACCGACATCAGCACCAAGGGCAAGGACAGCAAGAAGCGGTCCCAGATTGCTGCGAGCGGATGCCTCACGGGGTGTACGCCGACAGCAGCGCCGGGTAATGGCCGCTGGCGGTGAGCAGCAGATCGCAAAGCTCGCGCACAGCGCCCTGGCCGCCCTGGCGCGTGGTCACAAAATGGGCGCGCGCCAGCACCTCCGGGTGGGCGTTGGCTGGTGCGCAGGCCAAAGCCGCGCGGCACATCATGGGCAAATCGGGCCAGTCGTCGCCCATGGCGGCGGCTTGGCTCCAGTCCAGGCCCAAGTCTGCGAGAGTGCTTTGCGCCGCTGGGCCTTTGTCTTCGGTGCCGAAATGCGCGTGGCTGATGCCCAGAGCCTGCAGGCGTTTGCGCAAGGGCGCAGAGTCGCGCCCGGTAACCACGGCGGGCGTGATGCCCGCCTTTTGCAGCATCTTCAGGCCATGGCCGTCCAGGGTGTGAAAGCGTTTGAGGGTTTCGCCGGTCTCGGAATACAGCAAGCCGCCGTCGGTCAAGACGCCGTCCACGTCAAAAAACACCACTTTGACCGCGTGGGCACGCTGCAACAGCTCGGCGGCATAGGGGGACACGACCGCCATCAAATCACCTTGGCCCGCATCAGGTCGTTGGTGTTGACGGCGCCGCACAGGCGTCCGTCTGCGTCCACCACCAGCACGCTGGTGATTTGACGGCGCTCCATCAGCTCCACCGCATCCACCGCCAGCGCGTGGGCGGCAATGGTGGTGGGATGGGCATGCATCACGTCCTGGGCGGTTTTGTCGCGCAAATCAACGCCGCGTTCCACCCAGCGGCGCAAATCGCCATCGGTAAAGATGCCCAACACGGCGCCTTGGGCGTCCACCACGGCCGTTGCGCCCAGGCCTTTGGCGCTCATTTCGCGCATCAGGTCGCTAAAACTTGCTGTGAGGACCACGCGCGGCACCGCCTCGCCCGCCCGCATGACGTCGCTGACGTGGGTTAGCAGCTTGCGCCCCAGTGCGCCACCGGGGTGGGAGCGGGCAAAGTCTTCGGCTTTGAAGCCGCGCGCATCAAGCAAGGCCACCGCCAGCGCGTCGCCCATGGCGAGCTGCGCCGTGGTGCTGGCCGTGGGCGCCAGATTGAGCGGGCAGGCTTCTTTGTCAACTGCGGTGTTGAGCCAGGCGGTGGCGTGCTGCACCATGCTGGAATCGGGGTTGCCGGTCATGGCCACCAAGGGCGTGCCAAGGCGTTTGAGCACCGGGATGATGGCGCTGATCTCTTGCGACTCGCCACTGTTGGAAATGACCAGAACCAGGTCGTGCGCCGTGACCATGCCCAGGTCGCCGTGGCTGGCTTCGGCCGGGTGAACGAACATGGCTGGCGTGCCGGTGGACGCGAGTGTGGCAGCGATCTTGCGGCCCACATGGCCACTTTTGCCCATGCCCATCACCACTACGCGCCCGGAAATAGCTAGCACCATTCCCACTGCCTGGGCGAAAGAGTCATCTAAACGCGCCTTAAGTCCAAGTACAGCGGCCGCTTCCGTGTCAAAGGTTGCGTGCGCCAAATCCAGGGCGCGTTGACGTGCTGCTGCGGACATGGTGAGCGACAGTGGTTTCATCGGGCCATTCTAGATTCCAATACAAGAACCAATGAAAACAAAGCCCGAGCTGATTCTCACCGCTAGGGCGTATGCGCAGCAGCGTCTTTGTTGAGCTGCTTCAGAAATTCCGCTTTAAGTAGGTGGTTTGGCAGTGATACGGGATTGAGGTTACCTGAGGCGCAGCCGAACAGGAACTCTGGAATATTGATCCACACCTTGTTTTTTTCGATCATGACGCCGGTAGTCCCAGGGTCCATGGTCCGCAAGTAGCTACGGGTGGCGGCCATTGCGTTCTGGTACGTTTTCTTATTTTCTTCTTCGCTTCTTGGATCGGCTGTTGATTTCCCGTCCCATCTGGCTTGGTACAGCCTTGAAAAGCTGGAGAGCACCGCCTGATCCAGTTCAGATTTGGGAGTTTTATTTACTATTTCTGACAGTTTGTAATGGTGTCCTGATCCGAGGTCGTAGGTTTCAAGCGTGAAGTCGCCGTGGCAAGCTCCGCCATCCGATTGAAAGCGCACACTGGTTCGAATCACCTTGCTTAGCAGTTGCCGCGATACGTTTATTTTCACGATGGATCGACTGGCGAGAGCGTATTGATGGCTGCAATGGACCGCTTTGGCCTGCGCAGCGTCTGCCGCATTGATTTTTCGAATGGCAGCGGTATCACCAAGCAAGCTAAACGCCTGCACGTACTCATCACAGCTGCAGGTGGGAGAATACGACGGCGTGCCATCGTTGCTCCAATTGAAGCAATTGTTCTCATCCTGCAGCCCGGTCTTAGGGATGGGATTTTTGAAGCGCTTGCTTGTTGAACGCAAGGTCTTCACCGCAAAAGTGTCGGCATGAACGCCATCTTTGCACCAGTCTGCGGCACCTTGATCGTCATCGGTCGTGGGGAATTGGGTCTTGCCGCAGGCCACGGGCTCCGCAAATAACGGCCTCTGACCGCCACCAATGACCCACAACGCTACCAAGACCGCAGCGCGTGTTAGTGCCCAGGAAAAACGTCCTCGTTGGCTTTGATTCATAGCGAAAGTCCCTGCGTTGCGGCAGCGCCCGGGCTGCGCATAGTGCGAACCATTTACTTGCCGATACAAAAGCTGGAAAAAATCACGCCCAGCAAGTCGTCCGAGCTGAACGCGCCGGTAATCTCATTCAAGGCGTTTTGCGCCAGGCGCAGCTCCTCTGCCAGCAGGTCCAGCGCCTGGGCGCTTTGGGCCAAATGGGCCGCCGCTTCCATCAGGTGGGCGTCCACTTGGCGCAGCGCCTGCACATGGCGCTCGCGGGCCATGAACAAGCCGCCGGCCGGAGCCTGCCAACCTGCGGCGTGCAGCAAAGCGGCGCGCAGCGCGTCTAGCCCAGCACCGGTTTTGGCGGACAGGCGGATGCCAGGCATGGTTTGGGTTGCGTCAGCCACCGCATCGGCCTTGTTCCACACGTCGATGATGGGCACCTGGCGACCGATTTTTTGTGCCAATTGGGCTGCAATTTGCGCGTCGGCGGCGGCGTAGTCAGCACGGTCGCAGCGTGTCAGGTCGTGCAAAAACAGCACCGCGTCGGCACCTTCAATCGCTGCCCAGGCCCGCTCAATACCGATTTTCTCGACTGCATCCAGGCCCTCGCGCAGGCCAGCGGTGTCGACCACATACACCGGCACACCTTCAATCTGGATGATTTGCTCCACCTTGTCGCGGGTGGTGCCAGCAATCGGTGTGACGATGGCCAGCTCCGCCCCGGCCAGGGCGTTGAGCAACGAGGACTTGCCGGCGTTGGGCTGGCCGGCTATCACCACCTGGATGCCTTCGCGCAAGAGCGCACCTTGGGTCGCCTGCTGTTGCAGCGCCTGCAAGGCCGCTTGCAAGCGCGTGAGCTGGCCCTGGGCGTCGGCCTTTTGCAAAAAGTCGATTTCTTCTTCTGGAAAATCCAGCGTGGCTTCGACCAGCATGCGCAGGCGCACCAGGGCGTCGCGCATGGTGTTGACCTGCTTGGAAAACGCGCCTGAGAGCGAGGCGGTGGCGCTGCGGGCTGCGGCCTCGGTGCTGGCGTCTATCAAGTCGGCAATGGCCTCGGCCTGAGCCAGGTCGATCTTGTCGTTCAAAAACGCGCGCTCGGTGAACTCGCCGGGTTGGGCCAGGCGCAGGCGCGGCAAAAAGGGGGCTGCTCCGCCCTCCTGCGCCAGCGCTAAGCAGCGCGCCACCAGCAGGTGCAACACCACCGGCCCGCCGTGGGCTTGCAGCTCCAGCACGTCTTCGCCAGTGAAGGAGTGCGGCGCGGGGAAGTACAGGGCCAGTCCCTGGTCTATGGGCACGCCAGCGGCATCGGGGAAGGGCAGGTAGGTGGCTTCGCGCGGTCGCAAGTCCCGGCCCCACCAGGCGCGCACCAAAGGCGCCAGGTCTTTTCCGCTAAGTCGCACAATGCCCACGGCGCCGCGCCCAGGCGCGGTGGCAATGGCGATGATGGGGTCGTAGTAGCGGCTGAGCATAAAGTGGGGCAAAGAATGCGGAGCTTATACAAGAAGCAAAAACGGCAAGGGCCGCTTGCGCGGCCCCTGGGCATGGCAACCGCGCGGGCTGCGCTTACTTGAATGAAGGCAGGTTGAACTGCGGCGGCACGCCCATGCGGGTGTTGATCAGCCACTGCTGCGCAATCGACAGAATGTTGTTGGTAATCCAGTAGACCACTAGGCCCGAGGGGAAAAAGAAAAACATCACGCTGAACGCCAGCGGCATGAACCACATCATCTTGGCTTGCAGCGGGTCTGGCGGCGCGGGGTTGAGCGCGGTTTGCAGCATGGTCGTGAGCGTCATGATGATGGGCAAGATGTAGTACGGGTCAGGCGCCGACAGGTCGTGGATCCAGCCCATCCAAGGCGCGTTGCGCATCTCTACGCTCGACAGCAGCACCCAGTACAAAGCGATAAACACCGGAATCTGAACCATGATGGGGAAGCAGCCGCCCATGGGGTTGACTTTTTCTTCGCGGTAAATGCGCATCATCTCTTGCTGCATTTGTTGCGGATTGTCTTTGAGGCGCTCACGCATCTCGGTGATCTTGGGACTGACGGCCTTCATTTTGGCCATGCTGGAGTAGGCCTTGGCATTGAGCCAGTAAAAGGCAATTTTCAGCAGCAGCACCAGGCCGACGATGGACCAACCCCAGTTTTTAAGCACGCTGTGGATGTAGTCCAGCAAAAAGTACAGGGGCTTGGCCAGAATGGTCAGCCAGCCGTAGTCCTTGACCAGTTCCAGGCCGGGTGCCAGGGCTTCAAGCATTTTTTCTTCTTGCGGGCCGACAAAGAAAGTGGTTTCAATCGTGCGCGTGGCGCCCGGTCCAATGGCTTCGAGCGGCGCCACCATGGCAGCGCGGTAGCAGCAATCGGCCAGACCGCCGCCCATCTCCACAGCGTCTAGCGAAATGGTGCGGCTCATGCCCTCGGGCAAGATCCAGGCGCTTGCGAAATAGTGCTGCACCATGGCCACGTAGCCAGTGGTAGACAGCTTTTCGTAGGTAGCGCTCTTTTTCTTGATGTCTGAGAATTCGACCTTTTGGTACTTTTGGGCTTCGGTATACACCGCCGGGCCGGTAAAGGTGGAATAGAACGCCGATTCACCAGCGGGCTTGTTGCCGTCGCGCACCAGCTGCACATACAGCTGCGGCGCAATCGGCGCGGCGGTGGTGTTGGTCAGGGCGTGGCTGACGGCCACGGCATACGAGCCGCGCTTGACGGTATAGGTCTTGACTAGCTTGATGCCGCCCACGTCCGCAGATTCAAAGCGGATTTGCAGGCTGTCGGCGCCGTCTTTGAGTTCACGCGGGCCACTCACGGTCATCGGTGTCTTGTGCGTCGGGAAGGCTCCAGGCACTGCGCCCGACACAACGCCTGACTGGGCTAGGTAAATGCGGTCTTTGCTGTCATCCAGCAGCACAAAGTGCTTGGCCTGGTCGGCGGTATCTCCGTATTTCAGGAATTGCGAGCCCACCAGGGTTCCGCCCTGGGTGTCAAAACGCAGGTTCAGCACATCGGTGCTGACATTGAAGCGCTCGCTAGGCGCGCTTGTTGCCACTCCATCCGCCGCAGACATGCCGCCGACCGGCAGGGAAGCGGGCGCAGTGAGCACCGAACCGGGCACGCCAGCGTCCGGCGCAGCAGCTTTAGCGCCTGGGGCCGCCGCTGTCGCGTCCACCTTCGCAGGCTGGCCCTGGAAGAATGTGGCCTTGTGGCCGTTGTAAATCTGCCATTGGTCCCACAGCAGCACCATGGAAAAGCCAAAAACCACCCACAAAATAGTGCGGCGAATATCGTTCATGAAGATTTCTTTTCGGAAGAGGGAGAGATCAGGCGGCTAAAGAACCGGGGTTTTTCGGTCGGCACCGGGTCGTGGCCCCCAGCGCACCAGGGCTGGCAGCGCGCCAACCTGGACAAGACCAAGTAGCTACCCGCAGCGGCACCGTGGTTTTCTAAGGCCCCCAGAGCATACACAGAACAGGTGGGCTCGAAGCGGCAACCCGTGCCCAGCCAGGGGCTTAAGAACAAGCGGTAGGCCCGCACAATAAAGATTAGCAGGGCGCGCACCATGGCTTCAAGCGCGCAGCTGTGGATGGGCACTGGCGCGGGTGAAGAGATCCAGCAACTCGGCGCGCACTGCGCCCTTGAGCAGCTCAGAAGTGGCGCTGATGAACTCTTTGCGATCAAACGTGGCGCGCAGCCGCACCACATGGGCGCGCGGTACAAGATGGGCGCTGAACTGCTCACTCACGGTGTAAATCTGGCGTTTGATGGCGTTGCGCGTGACGGCGCGCTTGGCCCAGCGCTTGGGCACCATGGCCCCAAGGACGGCTTGGAGTTTTGGCTCCGACAGCGCGTCTTGCGCTTTGCCAAGGGCGGCAGAGGAAACACGCGGCGCGCTTATTTGCTCCAGATCGCAACTGTGCAAAGCAAAATGTGCAGTGCGCACGCCCAACTTGCTCGCCAATACGGCCTGGAACTGGGGTCGGGTTTTCAGCCGCTGCACGTTCAGGACAGGGCCAACCCTGAGAAAAATTAGACCGCCAGGCGCTTGCGGCCTTTGGCACGGCGCGCGTTGATGACGGCTCGGCCGCCACGGGTTTTCATGCGAACCAGAAAGCCGTGGGTGCGGGCGCGGCGAATTTTCGATGGTTGGTAAGTGCGTTTCATTTTGAATCCTATCTCTGTCTGGTCGGTATGGATTGCCTGACGCTCACGAAAGCGCGGGGCAGCCCTCCATTATCGCAAACTTTTCCGCCCAAGGCAAAAAACCGGCAACTGGGCGGTGAACTGCGTGCGTGCGAAGCAGTTACCATAGACTGCTAGCGCACTTCCAAAAATTGTGGATAAGTGTTTGATAAGCCTACAATTGGTGAGCTGATTTTTGCCACCTGTCCACAGATTTGAAGACCGCCATGACCGAGGTAAGCCTGCCCCTGACAACCGACCTGAACAGCAGCGATGCCGGGCAAAGCCTGTGGCAGGCGTGCTTGGACCAGCTTGCGCTGGACCTGCCCGAACAGCAGTACAACACCTGGATACGGCCCCTGAGCGCACAGGTGTCGGAGGATGTCAGCAAGGTGGTTTTGTTCGTGGCCAACCGGTTCAAACTCGACTGGATACGCGCGCAATACAGCCTGCCAATTACTGCGCTGCTGGAAAAGCTCTGCGGCCAGGCGGTGCAGCTGGAATTGGCCATCACGCCCAGGGAAGTACCGCTGCGCAACCCGATGGCGCTGGCCGCCGTCCAGACGCCGCCAAGGGTGGACGAAGCAGACCCAACACCCGCGGCCCCCAAGAACCGCCTCAACAGCGTGCTGACCTTTGACACGCTGATCGAGGGCACTGCCAACCGCATGGCACGCGCCGCCGCCATGCATGTGTCCACCGTGCCGGGCCACTTGTACAACCCCTTGTTTATCTACGGCGGCGTGGGCTTGGGCAAGACGCATTTGATGCACGCGGTAGGCAACCGGCTGCTGCTGGACCGGCCCAACGCCAAAGTTCTCTACATCCATGCGGAGCAGTTTGTCTCGGATGTGGTTAAAGCCTACCAGCGCAAGACATTTGACGAGTTCAAGGACAAATACCACTCACTGGATTTGCTGCTCATCGACGACGTGCAGTTTTTCGCCAACAAGGACCGCACGCAAGAAGAGTTCTTCAATGCCTTTGAGGCGCTGCTGGCCAAAAAGTCGCACATTGTGATGACCAGCGACACCTACCCCAAGGGCCTGACCGACATCCACGAGCGCCTGGTATCGCGCTTTGATTCGGGGCTGACGGTGGCCATTGAGCCGCCCGAGCTGGAAATGCGGGTGGCGATTTTGATCAACAAAGCGCGCGCCGAGGGCACCGAAATGCCGGAAGAAGTCGCGTTCTTTGTCGCCAAAAACGTGCGCTCCAATGTGCGTGAGCTTGAAGGTGCGCTGCGCAAGTGCCTGGCTTATTCACGCTTCAACCAAAAAGAGATCTCGATTGCGCTGGCGCGTGAGGCGCTGCGTGACCTGCTGTCCATCCAAAACCGGCAAATTTCGGTGGAAAACATCCAAAAAACGGTGGCCGACTACTACAAGATCAAGGTCGCTGACATGTATTCCAAAAAGCGCCCGGCCAGCATTGCCCGCCCGCGCCAGATTGCGATGTACCTGGCTAAAGAGCTGACAAAGAAAAGTCTGCCTGAAATTGGCGAAATGTTTGGCGGGCGCGACCACACCACCGTACTGCACGCGGTGCGCAAAATTGGCGGTGAACGGCTGCAGGTGATTGAGCTGAACCAGCAGTTGCACGTTTTAGAGCAAACCCTTAAAGGTTGACGTTAAAGCTTGACGAAAAATGCGCCTGCGGTAGCGCAGCCCCAGGGCTAAAACCGGCGAAAATGGCGAGAAGTTTCTCGCCCGGCCGAATAACAAGTGTTGAACATTGGAGATAAACATGATCGTATTGAAAGCAGCGCAAGACCAGGTGCTGTCCGTATTGCAGTCGGTATCGGGCATCGTGGAGCGGCGCCACACCCTGCCCATCCTGGCCAATGTGCTGGTGCGCAAAACCGGCGACACGGTGCAATTCACCACCAGCGACCTGGAAATCCAGATCCGCACCAGCGCCGAGCTGGGCGGCGAGACGGGAGACTTCAGCACCACCATTGGCGCGCGCAAGCTCATTGACATCTTGCGCACCATGCCGGCCGACCAGACGGTGTCGCTGGAGTCCAACCAGAACAAGATCATCCTCAAGGGCGGCAAGAGCAAGTTCACGCTGCAAACCATGGCCTCGGAAGACTTTCCGCTGGTACAGGAATCGGCCAGCTTTGGCCCGGTGTTCAGCGTGCCGCAAAAGACCTTGAAAAGCCTGCTCTCGCAGGTGTCGTTTGCCATGGCGGTGCATGACATTCGCTACTACCTCAACGGCATTTTGTTTGTGGCCGAGGGCAAACAACTCAGCCTGGTGGCCACCGACGGCCACCGTTTGGCTTTTTCATCGGCAACGCTGGACGTGGAAGTGCCCAAGCAAGAGGTGATCTTGCCGCGCAAGACGGTGATTGAGCTGCAGCGCCTGCTCTCGGACGCGGAAGGCGCCATTGAGATGCAATTTGCCAGCAACCAGGCCCGCTTCACCTTTGGCGGCATGGAATTTGTGACCAAGCTGGTGGAAGGCAAGTTCCCCGACTACAACCGCGTGATCCCCAAAAACCACCAAAACAAAATCACCCTGGGGCGCGACACCTTGCTCAGAACCTTGCAGCGCACGGCGATTTTGACCAGCGACAAGTTCAAAGGCGTGCGCCTGAACATCGACCCCGGCACCTTGCGCATGGCCGCCAATAATGCGGAGCAGGAAGAGGCGGTGGACGAGTTGGACATCGACTACGGCGGCGACAGTATCGAGATCGGCTTCAACGTGACCTACCTGATAGACGCACTCTCCAATATGGCCCAGGATATGGTGACCCTGGAGTTTTCCGACGGCAACAGTTCTGCGCTACTGACCATTCCCGACAACGCTACCTTCAAGTACGTGGTGATGCCCATGCGCATTTAAGGCGCCGACCAGCGCAAATGCCCCCGCAACAAACCCCCGGCTTTCGGGGGTTTGGTCATTCAAGAATGCATGAAATACAGGGGTTGAGCGGTGCGTAAAGCGCCACTTGGACCCGCAAACAAAGAAAAAAAGCCCGCCATGACCGAAGAAAACAAAGCCACGCCAAACCCCAACGAAAACACCCCAGAGGTGCACACGGGCGAAAGTGGCTTGGACAGCTCCAATTTCCAGCCCACCATTGACGCCCACCAGGCGGGTGCGTCCGAGGCCTACGGCGAAGGCTCCATCCAGATTTTGGAAGGCCTGGAGGCGGTGCGCAAGCGCCCCGGCATGTACATCGGCGACACGTCTGACGGCACCGGCTTGCACCACTTGGTGTTTGAGGTGGTGGACAACTCGATTGACGAGTCGCTGGCCGGCCACTGCGACGATATTTTGGTCACCATCCATTCGGACAATTCGGTCAGCGTGGTGGACAACGGGCGCGGCATTCCCACCGGCATCAAGATGGACGACAAGCACGAGCCCAAGCGCTCGGCGGCCGAAATTGCGCTCACCGAGCTGCACGCCGGCGGCAAGTTCAACCAAAACAGCTACAAGGTCTCGGGCGGCCTGCACGGCGTGGGTGTGAGCTGCGTAAACGCGCTGTCCAAAATGCTGCGCCTGACGATTCGGCGCGACGGCAAAGTGCATGTGATGGAGTTCAGCCGCGGCTTTGTGCAAAACCGCCTGCTCGAAACCCAGGACGGCGTGGAAGTCTCGCCCATGAAGGTGATTGGCAACACCGAAAAGCGTGGCACCGAAGTGCACTTCTTGCCCGACACCGACATCTTCAAAGAGAACAACGACTTTCACTACGAGATTTTGAGCAAACGCCTGCGCGAACTGAGCTTTTTGAACAACGGCGTGCGCATTCGCCTCAAAGACGAGCGCAGCGGCAAGGAAGACGACTTCTCGGGTGCCGGTGGCGTCAAGGGCTTTGTGAACTTCATCAACAAGGGCAAGACGGTGTTGAACCCCAACATCTTCCACGCCATGGGCGACCGCCAGAGCGACCAGAACACCAACATCGGCGTGGAAGTGGCCATGCAATGGAACAGCGGCTACAACGAGCAAGTGCTGTGCTTTACCAACAACATTCCCCAGCGCGACGGCGGCACCCACCTGACTGGGCTGCGCGCGGCCATGACGCGGGTGATCAACAAATACATTGACGAATCGGAGCTGGCCAAAAAAGCCAAGGTGGAAGTGACCGGCGACGACATGCGCGAAGGCCTGACCTGCGTGCTGTCGGTCAAAGTGCCTGAGCCCAAGTTCAGCAGCCAGACCAAGGACAAGCTGGTGAGCAGCGAAGTGCGCGGCCCGGTGGAAGACATTGTGAGCAAGCTGCTGGCCGACTACCTGCAAGAGCGCCCGGCCGACGCCAAGATCATCGTCGGCAAAATCATCGAGGCCGCCCGCGCCCGCGAAGCCGCCCGCAAGGCGCGCGACATGACGCGCCGCAAGGGCGTGTTGGACGGCATGGGCCTGCCCGGCAAACTGGCCGACTGCCAGGAAAAAGACCCGGCGATGTGTGAGATTTACATCGTCGAGGGCGACTCGGCCGGTGGATCCGCCAAGCAAGGGCGCGACCGCAAGTTCCAGGCGATTCTTCCCCTGCGCGGCAAGATTTTGAACGTGGAAAAAGCGCGCTACGAAAAGCTCTTGACCAGCAACGAAATTTTGACGCTGATCACGGCGCTTGGCACCGGCATCGGCAAGGCCGGAGGCACCACGGGCAACGACGACTTCAACGTCGCCAAGCTGCGCTACCACCGCATCATCATCATGACCGACGCCGACGTGGACGGCGCGCACATCCGCACCCTGCTGCTCACCTTCTTTTACCGCCAGATGCCCGAGCTGGTGGAGCGCGGCCACATCTACATTGCGCAGCCGCCGCTCTACAAGGTCAAGGCCGGTAAAGAAGAGCTGTACCTGCAAGGCGCGGGCGACCTGGACAACTTTTTGTTGCGCATTGCGCTGGTCAACGCCTCGGTGTTCACCGGGGGCCCGAACGGCAGCACCATTGCGGGCGACACCTTGACCGAGTTGGCGCGCAAGCACCAGGTGGCCCAAGCGGTGATTGCACGCTTGAAAAACTTCATGGACGCCGAAGCCCTGCGCTCGGTGGCCGACGGCGTGGCGCTGAACCTGGACACCGTGGCGGACGCCGAAGTGTCCGCCGCCGCGCTGCAAGCCATGCTGCAAGCGACGGAAGGCGCCGCGAATGGCAGCGCGGCGGAAGTGGCAGCCGAGTTTGACGTGCGCACCGACAAGCCAATTTTGCGCATCAGCCGACGCCACCACGGCAACGTGAAAAGCAGCGTGCTGACCCAAGACTTTGTGCACGGTGCCGACTACGCCGCGCTGGCCGAGGCTGCCAACACCTTCAAGGGCTTGCTGTCGGACGGCGCGCGCGTAATGCGCGGCGAAGGCGAGCGCAAAAAAGAAGAAAAAGTGAGCGACTTCCGCCAAGCCATGGCCTGGCTGATCGCCCAGGCCGAAAGCGCCACCGCGCGCCAGCGCTACAAAGGTCTGGGCGAAATGAACCCCGCCCAACTCTGGGAAACCACCATGGACCCCACGGTGCGCCGCCTGCTCAAAGTGCAGATCGACGACGCCATCGAGGCCGACCGCGTGTTCACCATGCTGATGGGCGATGACGTAGAACCCCGGCGCGAGTTCATCGAGACCAATGCGCTGCGGGCGGGGAATATTGATACCTGAGGGTGTGGGCTCTCTAAAACTGTGCACTTAAGCTGTGCGCTTACACAGTTTGCTGCCCCACTTGGCGCCAAGCACCGTGGCGGGCCGACGCATCACTCGTACTGCTTCAGGCTTGCCCGCAACTCTGTGGCCACCCATTCCCGCAGCGCAGTGGGTTCCAGCACTTCCGCGTGGCGTCCTTGGCGCAGGATGTCCATCGCAAGCTCGCGTGGGTCGGTGAAAGGCAGTTGCATGAGCAGGCTGCCATCCGCCTGGGGCGTGAGTTTTTGCTTGGGATGCCAGAGTTCACGCGACACCCAGCGCGCCCGCTCTTCTGAAAATCGCAGCGTGGCCCATTGCACTTTGTCGCCGGCAAAGATGCCGTAGCCCTGGCCCACAAAGCCGTCGAGTTCCTTTTTGCCGACCGGCTTGCTGCTCTTGGCCACCAAAGTGGCCTGGTCCATGGCGTCCATGGAGAACGAGCGCATGGCCTCCTGCTGGTGGCACCAGGCACCCAAATACCAGTTGCCCCGGTAGTGCAGCAAGAGCTGGGGTGACACCTCGCGCTCGCTGAAATCATTGCGTGCGCGGTTGTAGTAGCGAATGTGCAGCCGTTGGCGCCCCAGCAGCGCGGCTGCCACCACCTCAAAGTTCTTGTCGGCCACCGGCCTGGCCGCCACATTGAGCAGCTTGACCCGGCTTTGCACATCGCCTGCGGTGTGCTTGCCGGCCTCAATGACTGCGCGCAGGCGCGCTTGGAGCGGCGCAATATGCGGGCCCAGCAGGCCCGGCTGCATCTCAGAGAGCAGGGCTTGCATCATCAAAAGGGCGTAGGCCTCGCTGGCGTTGAACCACAGGCCGGGCAGCGGCTGCTGCTTGTTCGCAGCGCCATGGGCGTAGCGGTAGCCACCCGCGCTGCGGTCCCATTCAATGGGCGCGTTGAGGCGGTCACGCAGGTACTCCATGTCGCGCTTGAAGGTGGCGCGCGACACCTCCAACTCCGCCAAAAAGCGCTCGATGGGCACCGCCACATTCGTGTGCAAGAGGTGGTCTATTTTGTAAAAACGTTCGGTGCGATCCAATTTTTTGGCCTTTGGTGTACATGGCTCACCCTATGAGCCAACAGCGCCGAATAATACGTTCAAGCGGCACAGATCAGACACAACTCAGCCGCAATTCGGACGCAATTTAGACGAACTGCGGGATTTTCACCTCGGACTTTTACACACCGGAGCACCACCATGACCTATGCCACCATCCACAACCCTCAGGCGTTCGCCGCCAACCTTGGGCCGTCACACTCAATTCCTGCTGCGCATTCGTCGGTGCCCAAGCCTGCCGCCACCCCACACATCGCCGCACGGAGCGCGTGGGCCGCAGCGCAGAGGGCGCGCCTGCGCCGTGGCAAGGCTATCGCTATGGCGGTGGCTGCTGTGGTCTGGCGGTGGCTTTGATACGGGGTGCATTCCTCCACTTGCCGACTTGCAGCGCCAGCGCTGGCTGTGCCGGTGCCGGTGCCGGTGCCGGTGCCGGTGCCGGCGCCCACCTGGAAAAGCGTTGAACCGTTGAGGATATGAGCGGCAAATCGAGCGCTATAACCATTGGGAATGATTTAACGAGCATTGTTTTCGACCCTGTGAGCCTGAGTCTGCGCCAAGTGGACGACGTGTTGGGCAAGCGACGGCTGCCTGCAAAACGCTTACCGATGGTAGGGGGCATTCGCGCCAGTTTGACATCACCCACGTGGGCACCGCCGATGAATCGCCGCCGCAAGAGCGCCTTTCGTTTGCCATGACGCCGGTGGACTTGTTGATGCGGTTGAGGGGGCGGGAGGTGGGGGTTGCGTGGGAAGGCCGCTTTAGCTGCATTTTTGAAGGACTGTGGCTGCCGGTAGCGATCGGTTGCAGACTTCGAGGAGTCGAGATGGACGTCCCAGTAGCGGACACTACCGATTGGATTGCAACCCTCTGAGAGTCTCTCCGGTAAAGAGGGAGTTTCGTCGACTGCATGGAGTTTGCAGCATCAGGACCGCAACATGATTCGAATCTGCTCAAGTTGTTCGTCCGACAATACATCCATCCAAATTTGCGCCGGTGACCGCGTAGACACCGCGATGCCAAAAGACCAGAGTACGCGTTCAAGGTGACTGCCAAGGAGAATCAGATCGCTGTCGTCTGTGAGGCTATTACGGGAATCGAAGAAACGTTCTAAGTCAATAGAAAACAGTTCGAACCAGTCGCTGAGAGCGGATGACTGAAGTGTCTCGATACTTTTGGTCCCTTTCCACCGGTTAACCTCGCCCCTGGTGGTTGCGCAGACATTCGCCGTGGCGTTTAGCAATAACTCAACATGACCAAGTGCTTGCCCCAACGCGGCATCCGCATCTCTATGTTCAATGAAGTGGTGGCGCGCATCGGAAATCCCCTTCGCACATTCGGTCAAAGTCCAGTTGTATAGGTCATCGGTAGCAGTAAATTCCTTGCCTGAGATGCACCCCATTTCCGAGAGCCGTACACCGAAGTAGTGAGATAAGAACAGATGGGCAATGCGCATTCCAGTCGCCTCAAGCATTGGCCGCTCACGCTGCAACGCCTCCAAGGAAATCTTGGAGGCCACAGTCGCGTAATACGCCGCCCGGCCTGCTTGATGACGTATTAGCACTGAGGCAGGGTGCGCAAACAATTGTCCTTTGGCCGCAAGCTTGACCGATTCCGTAGTGACAAAAAGTTGACAAGTCAACCCATTTTTGGTTTCGGCCGTGTAACAGGCCCCCTGCCTCGCGTCTTGAGCGGCATGACTGTTCAGCGTAACTCCGCGCTGTCGCAATGAAAGTACTATGTCGTCGGAAACGATGATGGACTCAACAATGCGCAAGCCCAATTGCAGCTCAGGCGCACTCATCAGGTTTTGAATAGTAGTTTGCGCTTTGCGACTTTTACGACTTGAAGGTTCAAACTTGATGGGGACCTTGATCGCTTCCTGCACCAAGTCCTCAGTCTCATGCGGTTCCCTGACACTCCCTTCGGGTGCAGCAAACGTTTGCTTTGAAACCAACCTATCAACGTACTGGGAGACCGTACTCCCAATGAGCGCTGCAACTTCGGCCGTTTGGGCGTCGGCTTGCGAGCTGATAAAAAATTCCATGGAACACCGAGCAAAAGAGCGATTCAGCGAAGCTATATCGATCTCCGGTTTCCCTAGGCAACCAACCAATACCTTGCTGGAGTTAATGGGCATCACGATCCCTGCAATTTCATCATCGCTCAAGAATGGATAGGGCTCCAAACTTTGAAAATCAGACGTTTTCGACCCCACCGCAAGGCAGTCCGGTAGCACGAAGTGAATCGGTGCTGTGGCCGCGATGATTTGCCAGTTCATCTCTTTCAGGCGTTCCACTCGAAGCGCGGGCGCCATGCCATGGTCCAGTGCCTTACTGTGCCCACTGACAATCAACTTGGGGATCTCCTCAAGCAACATTCCGAGTTGCCGCTGGAATGTCGCGGCAAGGTCTGGAAACATTTTCGGAAACTTCTCACGAGCTCGAAAGTGCATTAGCTTTGCAAGTGCATTCCTACCACTCTCTGGAACGGTCCCAAGCTGAGAAAGAAGCTCTTCTTTGATAGCCTTGGCTAGCTTTGATCCCGGAGTGAGCGAATCGACCTCCAGCACGGCTCGCGCGGTCTGATCATTGCGCATTGAGTCCGAAAAATGACCCAACATTTCAGTGGCAGTGGCAGAGAGACTGCCCCTGATAAACGCGGAGCGGATTGACAAGTGAACAACCACCGCCGCCGCGACGTGCGAGTCAATAGGACCTGCCGGGGTTTCACGTAGCGCAGCGACCGAAGGCGCCAGGACCACTCTCTCGTAGATTGTTATCTTGTCGTCGAGCGACTGCTCATCTGACGGCACAGAGTAGAAGTCCCGCTGCGCAGCTACGCCCTCGGTCGAGGAAAGGTATGGTTCCTGTCCCTTTTTGAAAACGTGTACCTGAGTCTTCGCCCCCTTAGCAACGCCAAAACCCCTCTGTAGAGCCTGTGGGATGAAATGCTGCTTTCGACCTGCCATTACGCCCTTCCTTCCATTGCGAAAATTTCAACGCCTGAGAGATCACCGTTTGTCACCTACGACGGCCCATGCCAGGCTGACAGCAATCAATTGGCGCCCACCCTATTCGTCGAATCGACTTGCATAAATCTAAAAGCAGAGGTGTAGCGATAACCGCACCTGGCCCCTACCGGCCACAAGCGAGTTACGTCAATCATGAATACGTGATGGATCCAAACCTGCCCAACGACGAATGGCGTTTGCATAAGGAGTTTCACGTGCTATTGATTTTGTTCACCAATGGTCAACGAACGGCCGATGCGCGCCGCCAACGCCCATCCGCTTAACGCCGCCTCTCAGCGCCCAGCAATCCACGCCTCACTGCGCTCCCACAGCACGCGCGCCAAGTCAGGGTCTTGACCGAGCGCCGATGGGCGGACCGGTTTGCAGTCGGCGTAATACAAGCCCGATTCCGTGTGCGGCGCGTGCAGGGCGCAGTGCAGGGTGGTGCGCGCGCCTTCTTCGGCGGTGAGCAATCCGCGCAGGCGCAGCAGGGGGCGTGCCCAGTGGGGCAGTGCGCGCCAGATTTCGGTGTCCACCACGCCGGGGTGCAGCGCGTAGCAAGACACCTGCGTGCCTTGCAGGCGCCGGGCCAGCTCGGCGCTGAACAACAAATTGGCGAGCTTGGATACCGCGTATTCGCGCACGCTGGTAATGCTGCGCGTGGGCTGGCGCAGCGCGTCCCAATCAATGCCCGGTGTGCGCTTGTGTGCGCGGCTTGACACCGTCACCACCCGCGACGGGGCCGAGGCTTGCAACTGCGGCAAAAGCAGTTGCGTGAGCAAAAAGTGGCCCATGTGGTTGACGCCAAACATCATCTCAAAGCCGTCGGTCGTCAGGCCGCGAAGGCCGGCGATGCCTGCGTTGTTCACCAGCAGGTGCAAGGGCAAATTCAATGCAATGAACTGCTGGGCGCACTCGCCCACCGACGCCAGGCTGGCCAGGTTCAGGGGCAAAAACACGGCAGGCTTGGCGGGGGCCAGCGCCTTGATCTCGTCGAGCACCGGCTGGGTGCGCGCGAGCGACCGCCCGGCAATCACCACTTGGTAGCCCGCGCGGGCCAGCGCTAAGGCCGTCACGCGGCCGATTCCGATATTGGCGCCGGTGATCAAGGCGACGCGGTCAGCAGGTGCGCTGTCGGAAGAGGGTGGGTGCGGCGTGTGGGTCATGGTTTGAGAATATCAGGGGAGCGTGACCAAGACTTGCCACCGCAGACGCTGCGGTCTCTTCCATCGCAAATGCCTGGGCACGGCACCAGACCCCTAGACCCCACTTCGCGCGCCACTGGCACCCTGGCATTGAGGGCTCATGCGCCGCCAGGGCGTTGTTACACCAAGTTCAAAAATTTCAACACACCGTCCAGGTGCAGCGCAAAGTCGCTGATGGCGTGGTCATTGCCGGGCAAGATGATCTGCTGCGCATCGGGATAGCGGTCGCGCATTTCGCGCCAGTCCAGCACCTCGTCGCCCTGGGCGATCAGCGCCAGCTCGGGGCCGGGGGCGTGGGTGCCCTCGTCCGCAAGCTGCTGCAGTTCGTCCACAAACGCGGCTTCAAAATAGAAGCTTTCGTCGGACTGGTGCCACTGGCTTTGCGCGCCAATGTGGCGCGCCAGGTCGCGCGCGGGAAACACCGCCGGGTTCAGCAGCACCGATGTACAGCCGGTCTGGCGCGCCACCCACGAGGCATAAAAGCCGCCCAGCGATGAGCCGACCACCGCCATGCGTTCGCGCGGCCAATCCGCCACCAAGGCTGCCACCTCGTCCATGGCCTGGCGCGGTGAGGGCGGCAACTGCGGGCAGCACCACCGCACCTGCGGGTGGCGCTGCGCCACGGCGCGCGCCATCAGCGTGGCCTTGGCGGACGCCGGGGACGAACGAAAACCGTGCAGGTAAAGCAAGTGGGTGATGGCGGGCATGGGCAAACTTTCAAAAAGGTGCGGCGTACGGGTGCGGCCTGCGGACGGACCGTGGCGCGGGCTTAGCGCAAGGCCCAACATCGCCAAAGCCCAAGTGGCGACAGGTAGCGCGGGCGTGCTGCGTTATCGTAGCTGCGAGCCTAAGCCATCGCCCCGTCCGATAGGGCACGTGCCCTCGCACCAGAAAGCCCGCCCATGCCACTCGACACCATCACCGCTGGCGTGCTTGAAGTCACCTACCAAGAAAGCGGCCCGCGCTCCGGCCCGCCGGTGGTCTTGTTGCACGGTTTTCCCTATGACGTACACGCTTGCAGCGCGGCGGCAGCTTTGCTGGCCGACGCCGGTTGCCGGGTGATTGCGCCGTATTTGCGCGGCTTTGGCCCGACCCGCTTTTTGCACGCCAGCACACCGCGCTCGGGCCAGCAGGCGGCGCTGGCGTTTGACTTGTTGGCGCTGCTCGACGCCCTGGCCATTTCCAGCGCCGTGCTGGCGGGCTACGACTGGGGCGGGAGGGCTGCCTGCATACTGGCCGCGCTGCACCCCGAGCGCGTGCGCGGTCTGGTCTCGGGCAATGGCTACAACATCCAGAACATCGCCAGCGCCATGCAAGCGCAGTCGCCCGAAAACGAGCTGCGCCTGTGGTACCAGTACTACCTGCACGGCGCGCGCGGCGCGGCCGGGCTGGCGCAAAACCGCCAGGCCTTTTGCAAGCTTTTGTGGCGCCTCTGGTCACCCAACTGGCAGTTTGACGACGCCACCTTTGAAACAAGCGCCGCCGCCTTTGACAACCCCGACTTTGTGGAGGTGGTGGTCCACTCCTACCGCCACCGCTTTGGCCTGGTGGCCGGTGACCCGGCGCTCGACGACTGGGAGCGCGCGCTGGCCGCGCAGCCGCCTATTGGCGTACCCACGATTGCCATTGACGGCGCGGGCGACGGGGTCATGGCGCTGGGCGGCTCGGTCCGTCATGGTCACCACTTCACCGGCGCCTACGCGCACCGCGTGCTGCCAGTGGTCGGGCACAACCTGCCACAAGAAGCACCCGCCGACTTTGCCGCTGCGGTGTTGGCTCTGTTGTAGCGCGCGCACCGCCGCCTTGCGATCTCGCAAAAGCGCCACCCTCGCCGTTTAAACTGATTTGTAGTTTCGCGCCCTCCAAGGTGCCCCTTCTTCTTTCACTGATCGCCCCCGACCATGCACCTGCTCAACACCCCTTCTTTAAGCCGCACGGCGCCGCGCGCCCTCTTGGCCCTGAACACCTTGGCGCTAGCCGCGCTGCTGGCCGCTTGCGGACCCGGCACGCCGCCAGCGGGTGGCCCCGGTGCGGGAGGTGGCGCGCCGCCGCCGGCCGAAGTGGGCGTGGTGACCGTCAGCACGGGCGATGTGGGGTTGGTCACTGAGTTGCCGGGCCGCCTGGAGGCCTCGCGGGTAGCCCAGGTGCGGGCGCGTGCGGCCGGCATTTTGCAGAAGCGCCTCTTTGACGAAGGCAGCACCGTCAAAGCCGGGCAGGTCTTATTTGAGATTGACGACGCGCCCTACAAAGCCGCCCTGGACAGCGCCACAGCCAGCGTGGCCAAGGCCGAGGCCAACCTGATGCAAGCCAGCGCGCTGGCCAAGCGCTACGAGCCGCTGGCCGCCGCCAAAGCCGTGAGCCAGCAAGAACTGGTGGCCGCCCAAGCCGCCCAAAAACAAGCCGAAGCCGATGTGGCCGTGGCCAAGGCCGCCGCACAGACCGCGCGCATCAACCTGAACTACGCCGCCGTCACCGCCCCGATTGCAGGCCGCATTGGCCGCGCGCTGGTCACCGAAGGCGCCTTGGTGGGCCAGGGCGAGGCCACACCGCTGGCGGTGGTGCAACAGACCCACCCCATGTATGTGAACTTCACCCAGTCGGCCGGCGACGTGATGAAGCTGCGCCAGGCGCTGGACGCGGGCAAACTCAAGCGTGCCAACGGCAGCCAGGCCGCCAGCGTGCGCCTGGTGTTAGAGGACGGCAGCGAATACGCCCGCGCCGGGCGCTTGCTGTTCTCGGACCTGACGGTGGACGCCACTTCGGGCCAGATCACCCTGCGCGCGGAGGTGCCCAACCCAGACGGCATGCTCTTGCCCGGCCTGTATGTGCGGGTGCGCATAGAGCAAGCCCAGGCCAGCAACGCCATCGTGCTGCCCCAGCAGGCGGTAACGCGCTCGGCCCAAGGCGACACGGTGATGGTGGTGGGTGCGGACGGCAAGGTCAAACCCCGCCCGGTGAAGGTGGGTGGCCAGCAGCGCAACCATTGGGTCATTTTGGACGGCCTGGAAAGCGGCGAACAGGTGATGGTGGACGGCTTTCAAAAGCTGCGCGGTGACGCGCCAGTCAAGCCCGTGCCCTGGGTGGCACCGGGCAGCAAGCCCGCAACGGCTGCCAGCGCCCCGGCGAGCGGCAGTTCTGCGCCCACGCCCGCAGGCAGCGCCGCTACGGCTCCGGCCACTTCGACCCCTTCTGCTGCCCCGGCTGCCTCAGCCGCCAGCCGCTAGGACGCCCCCGCCATGGCCAAATTTTTTATCGACCGTCCCATTTTTGCCTGGGTGATTGCGCTCTTCATCATGGTGATGGGCGCGGTGTCTATTACCCAGTTGCCGATTGCGCAGTACCCGCCGGTGGCGCCGCCGTCCATCGTGGTCAGTGCGGCCTATCCTGGTGCCTCGGCGCAGACTTTGGAGGACGCGGTCCTGTCTGTGATCGAGCGCGAAATGAACGGCGCGCCCGGCCTGATTTACATGGAGTCGGTGGCGCAGGCCGACGGCTCGGGCACGATTACCCTGAGTTTTCAGCCCGGCACCAGCCCCGACCTGGCGCAGGTGGAGGTGCAAAACCGCCTGGGCCGTGCCACGCCGCGCTTGCCGCAGGCCGTCACGCAACAAGGCGTGCGGGTGGACAAGGCGCGCAGCAACTTTTTGCTGTTTGCCATCCTCAATTCGGACGACCCGGCCTGGGACCCGGTGGCGCTAGGCGACTACGCCGCGCGCAACGTGCTGCCCGAGCTGCAACGCGTGCCCGGCGTGGGCCAGGCCCAGCTGTTTGGCACCGAGCGCGCCATGCGCGTCTGGATAGACCCGGCCAAGCTGCAAGGCTACAACCTGTCGGCCACCGACGTGAACAACGCCATCCGGGCGCAAAACGTGCAGGTGTCGGCCGGAGAGATTGGCAGCCTGCCCAATGTGGCGGGCCAGGGCGTGGCGGCCACCGTCATCGTCAACGGCCAGTTCAGCAGCCCCGAGCAGTTTGGCCGCATCGTGCTGCGCGCCAATGCCGATGGATCTACCGTGCGCCTCAAAGACGTTGCGCGCATTGCGCTAGGCGGCCAAAGCTACGCCACCTCGGCGCGCCTGAACGGCAAACCGTCTACCGGCATCGGCGTCCAGCTCTCGCCCACGGGCAACGCCATTGCCACGGCCAAAGCCGTGCGTGCGCGCATGAGTGAATTGGAAAAGTTTTTCCCCAAGGGCATGGGCTGGACCATTCCCTACGACAGTTCGCGCTTTGTCGATATCTCTATCCGCCAGGTCACCGAGACGCTGATTGAGGCCGTGGCGCTGGTGTTTTTGGTGATGTACCTGTTTTTGCAAAACTGGCGCTACACGGTGATACCGACCATCGTGGTGCCGGTGGCGCTGCTGGGCACCTTTGCCTCGCTGCTGGCCCTGGGCTTTTCCATCAATGTGCTGACCATGTTTGGCATGGTGCTGGTGATCGGCATTGTGGTGGACGACGCGATTGTGGTGGTGGAGAACGTCGAGTGCATCATGAGTGAAGAGGGCTTGTCGCCCGTAGAGGCCACGCGCAAGGCTATGGGGCAGATTTCGGGCGCCATTATTGGTGTGACGGTGGTGCTGATTTCGGTGTTTGTGCCGCTGGCGTTTTTTGCGGGTTCGGTGGGCAATGTGTACCGCCAGTTTGCGGCGGTGATGGGCATCTCGATTGCGTTTTCAGCGCTGATGGCGCTGACGCTCACGCCGGCCTTGTGTGCCACTTTGCTGCTGCCCATGCAAAAAGGCCAGCACCACGCCAGGGGCGGCTTCTTCGGGTGGTTTAACCGGGGCTTTACCCGCACCGCCAAGGGCTACGAGCGTGGCGTGGCGCGCATGCTGCCGCGCGCGGCGCGCTACCTGCTGATTTATGCGGCCATTGTGGGCGCAGCGGCCGTGGTGTACCAGCGCTTGCCCACGTCCTTCCTGCCCAACGAAGACCAAGGCACCCTGCTGGTCAATGTGCAACTGCCGCCCGGCGCAACGCAGGAGCGCACGCGCGCGGTGATGCAGCAGGTGGAAGGCTTCATGCTCAAGCAGCCCGAGGTGCAAAGCATGGTGTCGGTGCTGGGCTTTAGCTTCTCCGGCCTGGGGCAAAACGCCGCACTGGCCTTTGTCACCCTGAAAGACTGGAAAGAGCGGCCCAGCCCCGGCAATTCGGCGCAGGCGCTGGCCGGGCGGGCCTTTGGCGCGCTCTCGGGCATTCGGGACGCGTTCATCTTTCCGCTCAGCCCGCCGCCCATTCCCGAGTTGGGCACCGCCTCAGGCTTTAACTTCCGCCTGCAAGACCGCGCCGGTCTAGGCCACGACGCGCTCCTAGCAGCACGCAACCAGTTGCTGGGCATGGCGTCCAAAAGCACGGTCATCACCCAGGTGCGCCCCGACGGTCTGGAAGACGCGCCGCAACTGCAGCTCGACATTGACCGCGACAAGGCGCAGGCCTTGGGCGTGGGCTTTGACGCCATCAACGCAGTGATTTCTACCGCGCTGGGCTCGGCCTACATCAACGACTTTCCCAGCGCCGGGCGCTTGCAGCGGGTGGTGGTGCAGGCCGACGCACCCGCGCGCATGCAGCCCGACGATTTGCTGCGCCTGAGCGTGCTCAATGCGCGCGGCCAGTCGGTGCCGTTTTCGGCCTTTGCCAGCACGCGCTGGATCAAGGGCGCCATGCAAACCGTGCGCTACAACGGCTACCCCGCCATGCGCATTAGCGGCAGCGCCGCACCCGGCTTTAGCACCGGGGACGCCATGGCCGAGATGGAAAAGCTCGCCGCCCAGTTGCCCGCTGGCTTTGGCTATGAGTGGACCGGCCTGTCGCGCGAAGAAAAGCTGGCCGGTTCGCAGTCGCTCATCCTGTACAGCTTTGCCATTCTTGCGGTGTTTTTGTGCCTAGCGGCGCTGTACGAGAGCTGGTCGATTCCCTTGGCGGTGATTTTGGTCGTGCCGCTGGGCGTGGTTGGCGTGCTGCTGGCCACGCTGCTGCGCGGCTATGCCAACGACGTGTACTTTCAGGTCGGGCTGATCACCATCATCGGTCTGTCGGCCAAGAACGCGATTCTGATCATCGAGTTTGCCAAAGACCTGCAAGCCCAGGGCAAGGGGCTGATCGAGTCGGCCCTGGCCGCAGCGCACCTGCGCTTTCGCCCGATTGTGATGACGTCCATGGCCTTTACCCTGGGCGTACTGCCGCTGGCCTTGTCCAGCGGCGCGGGCTCGGCCAGCCAGCGGGTGATTGGCACCGGCGTGATTGGCGGCATGTTGACCGGCACCGTCTTGGCGGTGGTGTTTGTGCCGGTCTTTTTTGTGGTGGTGCGCGGCCTGTTCAAGGGCAGCAAACGCCAACACGATGTCCACGCCGCACAGGCCGCGCACCTGGGAACGCAGGGGGCGCACAGCGATGAATAAGCCAAACCCCACCATGACACGCTTTCGCCCCCTCTTTGGCCTAACTCTTTTGGCCAGCGCCCTAGCGCTGGTGGGCTGCGGCACGCCCGCTGACTTCGCCCGGCCAGTGGCGCCGATTGCGCCGCAATGGCCCGCCAGCGCCCAGGTGGCAGACAGCACCCCAGCGGGCGAGTTGCTGCCTTGGCGCAGCTACTTTACCGACCCGGCGCTGCAAAGCCTGATTGCGCTGGCGCTGGAACACAACCGCGACCTGCGCGTGGCGGCCCTGAACATCGCCCAAGCCCGCGCCCAACTGGGCTTGCGCAGCGCCGACCAGTTGCCCACACTGAACGCCGCCTTGGGCCTGAACCGGGGGCCCAACTCCAGCGGCAGCTTGGGCACCACCTGGAGCGCCGGTTTGCTGCTTAGCAGCTACGAGCTGGACTTTTTTGGCCGCGTGGCCAGCCTCAAAGAGCAGGCGCTGGCCCAATACCTGGCGTCTGAAGAGGCGCGCCGCACCGCGCAAATCAGCCTGATTGCCACCGTGGCGCAGGCCTGGATGGGTCTGGGCGCGGACGAACGCCTGCTGCGCCTGGCGCAAGACACGCTGGCCTCGCGCGAGGCCAGTTTGCAACTGGTGGCGCTGCGCTTCGAACACGGCGTCTCGTCTGAGCTAGACCTGCGCCTGGCCCAGTCCCTGGTGCAAGGCGCACGCGTAAGCATTGCGCAACTTCAGCGCCAGCGCGCGCTGGACGAAAACGCGCTGGTGCTGCTTTTGGGCCAGCCACTGGCGCCAGCGGAAGCCGCGCTCTTGGGCGCTGAGGCGCAGTCCATCCGCCTTCCCGCACTGCCCGCAGGTTTGCCGTCCGAGCTACTGACCCGCCGCGCCGACATTCGCCAGGCTGAACAGCAGCTCGCAGCCGCCAACGCCAGCATCGGCGCCGCACGCGCCGCCTACTTTCCGCGTATTGCGCTCACCGCCAGCGCGGGCAGCGCCAGCAGCGAGTTGGGCTCCCTGTTCAAGGATGGGGCTTGGGGCTACACCTTTGTTCCCCAGTTGCTCATGCCCTTGTTTGACGGCGGGCGCAACGACGCCAACCTGGCCGCCGCCAAAGCGGGCTTTGACATGGCCGTGGCGCAGTACGAAAAAGCCATCCAAGCCGCGTTTCGCGAAGTGGCCGACGCCTTGGCCGCGCGCGCAAGCTGGGAGCGCCAGTTGCAAGCGCAAACCGCGCTGGCGCAAGCCGACAGCGAGCGCCTGGCACTCACCCGCCTGCGCCTGGACAACGGCGCGTCCAACCAGCTCGATTGGCTAGACGCGCAGCGCACCGCCTTTGCCAGCCAACAGGGGCTGATTGCGGCGCAACTGGCGGTGTTGCAAAGCCAGGCGACGCTGTACAAGGTGCTGGGCGGCGGGACACAAGAGCCTTAAGCAGGGCCGAGACGCGTGCAGTTCCACAGACTATGGTGTCTACAATGTAGATACTTTTACGAAGGGTTTTTATGGAAGCCGTCATCCGCAAATGGGGCAATAGCCCGGCACTGCGCCTGCCCAGCGCGGTGTTGAAAGAGGCGGGCTACACGCTTGAGCAAAAAGTGGAGCTTGTCGTTTCACGCGGGCGCATCGTGATCCAGCCCTCAGACAAGATGGCCTACCACTTGGACGATCTGCTGGCAGGCATTACCGACGCGAACGCGCACGGCGAATTCAGCTTTGGCGAGCCGGTTGGCAAAGAGGCCTGGTAATGGCCTCGCGCGGCTATGTTCCGGACGCCAGCGACGTGGTCTGGCTGGAGTTTGACCCCCAAGCCGGCCATGAGCAAGCAGGCCATCGCCCTGCCTTGGTGATCAGCCCGGCGAGCTACAACGGTAAAACGGGCCTGATGGTGTGCTGTCCCCTGAGCACCCAAATCAAAGGCTACCCGTTTGAGGTGCGGACCCAAGTCGACGGTGTGGACTGCGCCATCTTGTCAGACCAAGTCAAATCCTTGGATTGGAAAGTGCGCAAGGCCAAGAAAAAGGCCGTGGTGCCGGCGGACGTGATGTTGCACGTCAAGGCCAAGATGAAAGCCCTGCTCATGATTGCTTGAGACGATGCCCTACGCGCCGCTCGCTTCTGCGACGGCCCCCGCCCTTAACTTTCTTCAAAGCGCGCAGCACCGCCAATCATGAAAGTGGTTTCCCGGTAACGTAAAAAGTACTTTCATGATGGAAGCCGCTGCGCTCCTTCCTGCAAGTTTGCGTAGCCCAAGCTGGCGCCGACCCCTGGCTGCCCTACACCTATTTATTCCATGCCCGCCCGCCTTTCCCGCCTCTTTCCCCTGCTCTTTGTCGTCCTGTGGTCCACCGGCTTTATCGGCGCACGCCTGGGCCTGCCGCACACCGAGCCGCTGACTTTTTTGTTCGTGCGCTACGCGGCGGTGGTTCTGCTGATGCTGGCCATTGCGCTGGCCAGCCGCGCGCCCTGGCCCCAGGGCGCACGCGCTTGGCTCCATATCGGCGTGTCGGGTTTGCTGGTGCACGGCGTGTACTTGGGCGGCGTGTTTATCGCCATCTCCCTGGGCTTGCCCGCAGGGGTGGCCGCGCTGGTGGTGGGCGTGCAGCCGCTGCTCACTGCCGTAGGCGCGGGCTGGCTGCTGGGCGAGACGGTGCTGCGCCGCCAATGGCTGGGCCTGCTGCTGGGGCTGGCGGGCGTGGCGCTGGTGGTGGCGAACAAGCTGGGGACGGTTTTTCCGGTGCAGGCCTTGCTGCCCTGCGTGGTGGCGCTGTTGGCCATTACTGCAGGCACGCTGTACCAAAAGCGGTTTTGCCCCGCCTTTGACTGGCGCACAGGCGCCGTCGCCCAGTTTGTGCCCACGGCGCTGGCCACCGGCCTGTGCGCCTGGCTGTTTGAAACCGGGCGCATGGACCCGACCGGCGAGCTGGTGTTCGCCCTGGTCTGGCTGGTGCTGGTGCTGTCGGTGGGCGCCGTCAGCCTGCTCAACTGGCTGATCCGCCAAAGCAGCGCGGTCAACATCGCCAGCCTCTTCTACCTGGTGCCGCCCTGCACTGCCATCGTGGCGTGGGCACTGTTTGGCGAGTCGTTCTCGCCGCTAGCGCTAGGCGGCATGGCGCTGGTGGTGGGCGGGGTGTATTTGGCGCGGAAGTAGGGGCCAGGTTGCGCACACGCGGCTTTGCTAGAAGTGTGGCGGCGCTCAGCCCGTCCATTTAGATGCCGAAAAGTGATTGATGGCCTTTTAAGCGCTAATTTGGTAACTATCGGTAAGATGGTCGCGCCAAACTTAAGAGCGACAAGGTAAGAACCACTTTTGGTGCCGAGTTCGCCAAGCCCTTGGTGTGCTTGACGACGCGGGGCCGGGCGACCGGGTGCTGTTTGTTTGCCTGGTTTTGGTGGCGTTAACTTTCACTTTTGCAGACCCTGTTGGAAGCCCGATTTCTCTCAACTAACTTCGCCCTATTCCCATGCCCTCCAAACCAACTTTTGAAATCGGCCTCACCATGGCCGGCGCTGTGTCAGCGGGCGCGTATACCGCTGGCGTGGTGGACTTTTTAATTGAGGCGCTGGACTCCTGGGACGCGGCCAAGCAACGCCAAGCGCAAGGCCCCCAGATGGAGCCGCTCTGCCCAGACCACGAGGTGGCGCTGCGCGTGGTATCTGGCGCGTCTGCGGGGGCGATTGTGGGCGCCATCGTGGCCGCCAATGTGGACCGCCAATGGACGCCTGCGCATGCCGGAAATGTGAACGACCCCGGCCTGCGAAACCCCTTCTACCAATGCTGGGTCAAAGACATCAGCCTTGTCGCCTTGCTGGGCACCAAAGACCTGGACACCGACGCTGCGCCGGTGTCTGTACTGGACGGCACGGCACTTGATGTCATTGCTAAATCGGCGTTTTCGTTCCAGGCGCCAGCTATCCATAGATGCTATGTGTCCAACCCCTTGCGCTGCCTGTTTAGCCTGACCAACCTCACGGGTGTTCCATTTAACTATTCGTTGCGGGGCAATACCGGCCTGAGCCAAGACCTCACCATGCACGCCGACTGCATGCGGTTTGGGGTGCTGAATGCCGGTAGTGCAGCCGCACCCAGCCTGCGCGTGGCCAGCGACGCAAGCTACGAGTACCCCTTGGCGCCCTGCACAGACGCCAAATGGAACAACGCCGCTTGGAAGCGCTTTGCGCTCGCCGCCCTGGCCTCAGGTGCATTCCCCTTAGGTCTGCGGCCACGCGCTTTGGAGCGCAACACCTCCGACTACAGCCGCATATTGCTGGCGCAGGCAGATGCCACTGGCGCACCTGTAGCCATCAGTCCGGCGTGGCCGTCGGCGCAGGACAGCAAATACCCATTTCTCAGCGTGGACGGCGGTTGCGTCAGCAACGAGCCCTTGGAATTGGCACGCGTAGAACTCTCGGGCAGCCCCTTGCTCAAGAACGAACGCGAAGGCACGGCGGCCCAAAAAGCGATGATCATGATCGACCCCTTTGTCGGCCCCAGCAAGCCCGGCCCTGTCACCGTTGCGGACAACACTTTGGTGTCGGCCTTGTTCAATCTGCTGGGCGCCACGATTGCACAGGCCCGGTTTTCTGCGGAAGACATTGCCCTGGCGCAAAACCCTGCAGTTTTCAGCCGCTTCATGGTTGCGCCGCGCCGACCCACGCCACAGCCGCTGCAAGCTGAGGGCGTTCCCGCAGAGGGCCAATGGCTTGCCAGCGGCGCGCTGGGCGGGTTTGGTGGGTTTTTGGCCGAAGAGTTTCGCGCGCATGACTTTCTGTTGGGGCGGCGCAATTGCCAGCAGTTTTTGGCGAATCATTTCACGCTGCCGTCAGACAACCCACTTTTTACGGGCTGGCGCGACGAGCCCTTGCTACGAGATTATTTTGGCGTTCCAGGCACCACACCCGGCAGCGTAGAGCTGCCCATCATCCCGCTGGTGGGCAGTTTGCACCCCCGCCACGGTGCCGCCCAGTCGCTGCCGGACTGGCCCCTTGGCGCCTGCAATCCAGACTCTTTGCGCGAGCCCCTGCTCACCCGCGCCGACGCGCTGTTCAAAAAGCTGGTCGCCGGCCATGGCCTGTGGGGCTTCTTGGGCAACGCGGCTTGGCAGATGTACGGCCGCAAAAAGCTCAGCACTTGGGCGCTTGAAAAGCTCACTACAGCCCTGGTTAACCAAGGACTGAAATCGCGCTCAATGTAGGCGCTTAGCGCATGGGCTGGAAAGGGCTTTAGGTGGTTAGCGCTTCGCCTTCACGCGTACGTTCTAGTATTTTCAAAATCGCACTTGCCAGCTCCGCTTGTTTGACTGGTTTGGTAATAAAGGCGTCTACGCCAGCGGCACGTGCTTGATCGCGGGCCGCTTGTAAAACGTCCGCCGTCAGCGCGATGATGGGGGTTTTGGATTGCGGTGCATGCAAGGCGCGTATTGCCCGCGTGGCGCTGAGTCCATCCATGACGGGCATGTGAATATCCATCAGCACCAGGTCGTAACCCGAGTTTGCCAGGGCCTCTACAGCAGACATGCCGTTGTCGCAAAAAGTGGCGTTGTAGCCCAAGTGTTGCAGCATCAGCGCCATGTATTTTTGGTTTACTGCGTGGTCTTCAGCTACCAAAATTCGCACCGCTTTGGCAGCCTTAGCATGCTGCATAGGGGTTGGTGACGGGGCAGGCGGTGCCACTTCGCGCGGCTTGGAACGCAAGCGCACTGGCAAACTTAGCTCAAAGGTCGAGCCCTGCGCAGTCACGCTTTGCACCGTGATGTCTCCCCCCATGCGGCGCGCCAGTGACAGTGATATTTGCAGCCCTAAACCAATGCCCGAAAATTTGCGCGACAACCCAACGTCGGCCTGGTAAAAGCGCTGAAACAAATTACCCAAGGCATCGCTGCTCATGCCAATGCCGGTGTCTTGAACGCACAGCTTAAGGTACGTTTCTCCTGGACCGGCGTGGTGGATAGAGGCCTTAAGCACAACCTGACCGCGCTCGGTGAACTTGATGGCGTTGCTAATGAGATTGAACAATATTTGCCTTAGCCGTGTGGGGTCGGTGTCTATCCAGTGGTGTGGGCTAAGCGTGCTGTGCAACTCAAAGCGCAAGTGCTTTTGTGCTGCCAAGGGCTTGAATGTCGCCTCAATGTGAGAGAGAAAGTTTTGCAAACCAAGGCGCTCCAGACGCAAAGTGATCTTGCCTTGTTCAAGTGCCGACATGTCCAATATGTCATTGAGCAATTGCAGCAAGTGGCTCGCGGAATCGTTGGAAATGCTCACCAGTTCGGCCTGCTGTGGCGTCAAGTCCGTGGCTTTTAATAAACTCAGCAAACCCATAATTCCGTTGAAAGGCGTACGCAATTCATGGCTCATATTGGCCAGAAACAGGCTTTTGCCTTGGTTCGCGCTTACAGCTTCCTCCTGGGCTTTTTGCAACTTTTCGTTCAACGCATTGAGAGCGATTTTTTCTTGCCGCTGAATTTTGCTGCGCCGCAACCATGCGCCCGCCACGAGAAGCATCAGCGCGAGCTGACCCAATGTCAGACCCACAATTTGCAAGTTTTGGCGCAGCAAGCTGTGGTTTTGGTCTTCGACCAAGCGTGAGGCTTGCAGGTCGGCAGCATTGCCCAGGGCCAGCGATTCGGCGGCAAATGCCTGTACCGCTTGAAACAGCCGCGCAAGCTGAGGCCTGTCGGGTCTGTCACCTGCGAGAGCCGCGTCGGCGCGGTTGGCAAAGTCTTCCATCTGCGCAAGCGCTTGTGCGACCTGGGGGTCTTGCAATAACAACTCGGACCCTGGCGCATTGCGCACCACATCCACTTTGCTGCTAAAGACGTCCAAACGGGTGCGCAAGGCGTCGATGGACGGTGGCGAGCGCGAATTCAAATACGCGTCCAAACAGGCTACAAAACGCAAGAACTCCCGGTCCAACAAAAATGCAGGCGCGGTCACCGAATCCACACGCCGACTCACTTGCGCGTTGAGCGATTGGCGTTGTTTCCACTCAAAACCCAGCAAGCACACCATGGCTACAGCAATGGTGACTGCGGCCACCAGGAGTGCCGCACCGTAAGGAGAAGACGGGGAGCGCTCGGGTGTTGACAAAGTTATTCCAGGCGCAAAGACTTGAGCTGCCAAATCGAGCGTTCATAAAAGCGCACCGATTGCAACTCGGGCTTGCTGTCATAGGGATACACCACAAACAGCGGACCCTTGTTTTTGGGGGTTAGCGTCTCGCCGTCGATTTGGTGGGCTAACACCATGTCGTAGAGAACGCTGTCCGAAAACGGGATTTTGGTCCGGTAGTCATCTATGGCCACGGCGTTGATAGTCTCACCTTTTACTTTGGCGGCAGCCAATACGTCGCGCAGCAGCGGACCGGTAAATTTCACTGGCTTTTTGTACCACGGTGTTTGTGCTACAAAACTGTGCTGGGGTAGGCTTTTGATAAACGCCATGCCGTAGCTGGCCACTGGTGCGACATCGTTAGTGAGAGTGCCAGATGAAGCAGTCCCTGGGCCTTGGCTCGCCGCAACTGGCGCATAAATGCGCAGCACCACCGGGTCCGCCGCCGCGGCAGCATGGGGTGCATAAGCTGTCAGTAGCGCCCCATATATCCAAGCCACTGTCTTGCGTTTTTGCCTGTTCATGGTGTGTTTTCCTTTGATTGTTGGATGTTGCAAGCTTTGCTTCGCGCCTGCGCAAGCGCTTAGCTGACCATGCCCAAGACCCATTCACGGCCTTGCTACGAAATTGGCGATGATTTCAATTGTATTGTTTTTAATGCATTTTGAATATTTTTGGAATTGTGCTCTGTGGCTCCCAATTCCCATGCGGCTTTGCGCTATGTGTCCAACACAAAGCGAGCAACAAGTGCCCAGCCATGCGTTGGCGTTTGCCTGCGGTATGCACATTGCATATCAGGCGATGAAGCAAGAGACGGCTTTGACCGACGCAACAACCAGTAAGCCCGCCGCCTCAGGTGCCGCCCACATAGGGATTGCGCACGCGCTCCGCGCCAAAGCTACTTTCCGGGCCGTGGCCGGGGATGAACACGGTGTCATTACCCATGGGCCACAGGCGCTGGGTGATGCTGTGGATCAGCGTGGCGTGGTCGCCCTGCGGAAAGTCGGTGCGGCCAATGCTGCCGGCAAACAGCACGTCGCCCACAAAAGCGCGGCCTATATCCGGCGAATAAAACACCACATGGCCGGGCGTGTGGCCGGGGCAGTGGCGCACTTGCAGGGTGTAGGGGCCTAGCGTGACGGTGTCACCGTCATGCAACCAGCGCGTGGGCGTGAACGGGCGCGAGGGCGGAAAGCCATACGCGGCAGCCGCCATGGGCATGCCGTCAATCCAAAACTGGTCCGCCGGGTGCGGCCCAATGATGGGCAGGCGCAGCAACTCGGCCAAATCGGCCGTGGCGCCCGCATGGTCCAGATGGCCGTGGGTGATCCAGATTTGCTCCAGCGTCACACCCAGGCGTTTGACGGTGGCCAGCAGCAGGTCCATATCCCCACCGGGGTCAATGATGGCGGCGCGGTGCTCTTCATCGCACCACACGATGGAGCAGTTTTGTTGAAAGGCGGTGACGGGGACGGTTTGGTAGTGCAGCATGGGGATGTATCGCGTTGCGGGCTGAGAACGTGCTTGGCGCGGGGCGTTTTATTCGAGCACATCTTGCAGGTAGATCACTTCCATTTCGCCGTGTGACGCAAAACCTGCGTCATTGGTCAAAAAGAAACTGCATCCTGCCAGGGCGGCTGTTGCGTAATGCAAGGCATCAATCAATTTCATACCGCGTTTAGGTGCAAGCTCCGCAGCCAGTTCGAACACTTGGGTGGTGTGCGGTAAGACGGAGATAAATTCCTCGTTGGAAAAAAATGCCTTGAACTCGCTGATCCGCATCACATCATCGACTTGGTAGGGCTTAAAAAGTGTTTCGGCCACCGCCGCATCGCCCGTGCAGGCAAACGATAAACCCTCGTCGAACAACTGAAAAAACGGCAGCACGGCATCGAAATACCGCGCATGCCGTTCTAGAAAATAGACAAAGATATTCGTGTCGATATAGACCCGCTGGCCGTGTAGACGCGGCAGCAGGGTGCTTATCTTTTCCATGAATCGCGGATTTCTTGCACGCTTGCGTCCACCTCTGCGGGCGTGTTGCCCCACAGCCCTTTGCCTACGCCCGCAAACGACATCAGGCTGCGTTTGGTGGCGTGTCTTTTTTGAGGGATAAGCATCAGCACGCCATTGGAAAGCCGCGCCTCCATGGAGTCGTTGATGGAAACCTGGTTTTTCTTGCTCCACTCTTGAAGCAACTCTGCGGGAATGGTGACTTGGCCCTTTTCCCTTAGCTTGACCTGTGCCATGGATGCGACCCCTTGGATGGTGGGAAATGACAAATGATTTCTTAATTGGGATTCTAGTGCGGCAAAAAACCAAGGCGCGCTGCGCCGTCAAGGAGCGCCAGCGGGTCTTGCGTAAGCTCGCTCAACGCGCCTATAACAAACAAGGGGATGTAGCTGGTGCCCACCGAACCGCCTGTTTGAAAACCTGATGAAAATCAATCAGTTAAGTGGTGTTTCTTGAGAGGTAGCGATCTCAGCACACTTTGCTTTGAGTTGTTCAACAGTCAGTAGTGGGTCACCTCGGTGCAGCATCCGATGGCAGTTTGAACAAACGAGCGCCAAGTCTTCGATCTTTGTCTTTTTGATGCCGCCGAGCTGGGAGATTGGTGTCTTGTGGTGCGCTTCAATGAAGGCACGACCAATTTCCCCGAAGTGAGCAGCGAAATTGAACTGGCAAACCTCGCACTCAAGCTTTCCCGTCTTGGCAAGCCGCTGCGCTTTCGCGTTCCGAGCAATCTTGCCGTCACGCTCAAAATATCGATGGTTTTCGAATTTCTCTTTTCCTTCTGGAAATGCGGACTCATCGTCCTCAATTACGATTTCGTTTTTAGGCAATACATCTACCAAATTGGAGGCTGTTTCAATTTGATTTGGGTGCGGCGTGCGTATGCCGTCGAAAAAATGGCAGATTGAGCACCCGGAATGGCCCGGGCGATGTTCCGCATGTGCCCGAGTGGTGTTGTTGCGACCAGCTCGCATTAGGACTATGGGGCCATGACATTCCAGACAACGAACGGTAAGTCCTGGACGGTTTATTCCAGTTTGTACGGGCACAACTGACCATCTTCCGTCAATCCAAGCTTCGCAGTAACTATTTGAATGTGCGATGGTCACCATAGATACCTAACACTTAACGTTTATCTACCGCGCCAGCCAATCGAGCCAGCGGCGGTGACGGCATTTGCGGTAGATGAACCATGTCGAGCTAAACCGCCACAAAGGCGGCAGTGTGTAAATTTTTCGATAGGGGATGGATATTTTCAGCCTCTACAGTCACTTTCATTATGGCCTGTTTGCTCGCCCACAAAGGCCCGTTTTCAGTTGCAATGGCGCACTCTTCCACGCGCACCGACACTTTTTGCCAGCCCATAAGCAGCGCTACGCCGGTGGTACCCAGTGTTGGCTTTTCTGGCGCCGCGCCAGAATGATTTTGTTCTTACGAGCGGGCCGCATTCAGCGCACGGGCTTTGACGTGGCACAGGCGCAAACCCTTTTCTGCCTGTCGCCTGTGCCCCAGGTCCGTCCACCAGAGTGTGCGAAAGTGAGCCACTGCTAACTTCGCCACACATGATGACCCCCCACAAACCCAGCGTTGAAGACTTTGCCCGCATTGGCGGCCTAGAAGCCATGGTGCGCGGCGGCACGTTGTCGGTTTTTCCGCTGGTGATGTACCGGGCCTGGGGCAGTGCGGCGGTGGTGTCGCAAATCTATTTCGCCATTGGGCTGGTGTCGCTGTTTACTGCGCTGATGGTGCCGGCGCTGGCGCGGCGCTTTCCACGGCGCAGCATTTACCTGTGCGCCAGTGGTCTGTATTTGGCGGGCGCTTTTTTTGGTGCGCTGGGCGGCCAATGCACCACGCTGGCGCTGTTGTGCAGCGTAATGGCGACGGCTATTTGCTTTGTCTGCTTTAACGCCTATGTGTTGGACCACGTTGCAAAAACCGACTTTGGCAGATTAGAGACTTTGCGTCTGTTTTATGGCGGCGTGGGCTGGGTGGTGGGGCCGGCGCTGGGCGTGTGGCTGCTGGGGGTGGCCGACTGGGCGCCGTTTGCCCTGGTGGGAGCAGCCGCTGCACTGATTGTGCTGCTGGTGGCCAGAACGCCGCTGGGCAATGGCAAAGCGATTGCCAAGGCGCGGTCGGCGCACCGTAGCCACCCGCTGGCGCATGTGCAGCGCTTTTTCGCCCAGCCACGGCTGGTGACGGGGTGGTTGATACCGGTTATCCGCTCCTGCGGCTGGTGGTTTTACTTTGTGTATGTGGGTATTTTTGCGCTGGAGAACGGTTTGGGCGACACAGTGGGCGGCTTGGCCTCGTCGCTGGCGAATATGGGGCTGTTCATGGCGCCGCTGATGCTGCGCTGGATGCGGCGCCACTCGGTGCGCAAGGCGGTGCGCGCGGGCTGCTTGGGCGGCGGGGTCTTGTTTTTGGCGGCTACGCTGCTCTCGCCGTGGCCCTGGGGAACGGTGGCCTTGCTTGTATTGGGAACCTATTTTTTGGTGCTGCTTGACACCTGCGCGGGCCTGCCTTTTTTGATGGCGGTCAAGCCCTCGGAGCGCACTGAAATGTCGGCGGTGTATTCGAGTTTTCGCGACGCGTCTGGCATATTGTCGCCCGGCATTGCCTGGCTGGTGTTGCAGTTTTTCCCGGTAGTGGGGGTGTTCGCCGTGGCCGGGGTGGCCTTGCTGGCCGCGTGGCTGGTGGCGGGCAAGCTGCACCCAGACCTAGGGGTGACCGGTGCAGCGCGGCAGCGCAACAAGCTGCCGACCGCCTGACCTAAGCGCCGCGCTCACTGCCGTGGGCGCGCGCCTAAGCCAGACGCACCGCGCTAGCCGGAATAGCCCATCACCGCCACCACGTGCAAGCCGGTTCCGGCCGCGACAAAGGCGTGCCAAATGGCGTGCGCATAACGCACCCGGTGGTCCAGCACAAAAAACACCACGCCCAGGGTGTAGGCCATGCCGCCGGCCAGCAACCAGCCCAGTCCCGCCAGAGGCACGCGCTCCAACATGGGCACAGCGGCCACCACCACCAGCCAGCCCATGGCCAAGTACAGGCCGGTGGACGCCCAAGGGTGGGACAGGCGGTCAAAGGCCTTGAGCGCTACCCCCGCAGCAGCCAGCGTCCAGACCACGCCAAACAAGGACCAGCCCCAGGGTCCGGCCAATGCGCCCAAAGCAAACGGCGTGTAGCTGCCGGCAATGAATAGGTAAATCGCGCTGTAGTCCAGCTTGAGCAGGATGCGCTTGGCCCGCCCCGGCGGCAGCGCGTGGTACAGCGTGGACGTAAAGTAAAGCAGCACCATGGTGGCGCCAAACACGGCCACGCCCACAATGGCCGAGGGATGGCGGTGGCTGGCTGCCGCAATCAAAAACGGCACAGTGGCCAGGGCGGCCAAAAGCGCCACGCCATGGCTCACCGCGTTGGCTATCTCTTCACCCAAAGTTTGGTCGCGTTCGGTCATGGCGCCATTGTGCGCGTGCGCCGTGGCAGACGTTTGATGCATCTCACGAGCGACCAGGCCAGCGGGCGCGGCAGTGCCATACTGCAAGCCCCCTTGCCCTGGAGAATCGTCGTATGACCGCTCGCGCCACATTTACCCGCATGGAAGAAAGCACTGCACAAGACTGGCGCATCATCGTGCCCGAGGTGATGCAATCTGCCAAAAGCCTGCCCGACCGGGTGATGGCCCACTTGCGCTTGCTGGAGAACGACTACGGCGGCTTTCCGATAGACCGCTACAACCATTCGCTGCAAACCGCCACCTTGGCGCTGGCCGATGGACGGGACGAGGAATACGTGGTCTGCGCACTGCTGCACGACATTGGCGATACCCTGGGTTCGTACAACCACCCGGACATTGCGGCAGCCATCCTCAAGCCCTTTGTCAGCGACGCAAACCTGTGGATGGTGCAAAACCACGGCATTTTTCAGGGCTACAACTTCTTCCACCACATTTGCCTGAACCGCGACATGCGCGATCAGTTCAAGGGCCACGCGCATTACGACCAGACGGAAGAGTTTGTGGCCCTGTACGACAACCGCGCCTTCGATGCTGCGCTGGACATACTGCCGCTGAGCACCTTTGAGCCCATGCTGCGGCGCTTGATGGCCACACCAAAGAATTCGATTTACAAGGCGGCGATGGAGCCCGCCAAGGCCTGAAACCCCACCCGTACTTTTTCTGACCCCCCAGCCATGCCTCTTCGCCCTGACCACATTCGCACCGACGATACCCGCATCCGCGCCATTCGGCCTTTGACCACCCCGGCGCTGCTGCAAGAGCAGTTGCCCGCCACTGAAGCCGTGCTGGCGACAGTGGAGCGCAGCCGGGCGGCTATTTGCGATGTCTTGCATGGACGCGACGACCGGCTGATCGTGGTGGTGGGCCCATGCTCTATCCACGACCACGCGCAGGCCATGGAATATGCGCACTGGCTCAAAGGGCAGGCCGATGCGCTGGCCGAGGACTTGGTGCTTGTGATGCGTACCTATTTTGAGAAGCCGCGCACCACCGTAGGCTGGAAGGGTTATATCAACGACCCGCACTTGGACGGCAGCTTTTCGGTCAACGAAGGTTTGACTCTGGCGCGCACGCTGCTGCTGGACATTGTGGGCCTGGGGCTGGCCGTGGGCACCGAGTTTTTGGACTTGCTCAGCCCGCAATTCATCAGCGATTTGGTGGGTTGGGGCGCCATTGGCGCACGCACCACCGAGAGCCAGAGCCACCGCCAGCTCGCCAGCGGCCTGAGCTGCCCGGTGGGTTTCAAAAACGGCACCGATGGCGGTGTCAAGGTGGCGAGTGACGCCATTCTTGCGGCCCAAGCGCCCCACGCTTTCATGGGCATGACCAAGTGGGGCCAGGCGGCCATTTTCGAGACTTTGGGCAATGACAACTGCCACGTCATTCTGCGCGGGGGCAAACAACCCAATTACGCAGCGGCCGATGTGGCAGCGGCCTGCGCGCTGCTCAAGGCAGCAGGCTTGCGCGAGCAGGTGATGGTGGACGTGTCACACGCCAATAGCAGCAAGCAGCACCAGCGGCAAATGGCCGTGGCAGCCGACGTGGCGGCGCAAATTGCAAGCGGCGACGCGCGCATTACCGGCCTGATGATCGAAAGCCATTTGCAAGAAGGTCGCCAAGAGATTGTGGCCGGTCAGGCCTTAAAACACGGTGTGTCGGTGACCGACGCCTGCATCAGCATCGCGCAAACCGCGCCTGTGCTGCTGGGGCTGGCGCAAGCGGTGCGCGCACGGCGTGCGGTTTTAAAAACCTGAGCGCCCATGTGGCGCTTGAAGTAAAAGACCTTTCATGATGGAGTGTGCTGTGCACCTTCATGAAAGTGGGGCCCGCTTGTAACAACAAGCCGGGCTGGGTTACTGGTTACGGGCTAAGCAATGGGCTACGTTACGGCCTCGCTTATCGCGGTGTGCGCGGCACCATGGGGCCACGGCCTTCGATGTGGCGGAAGTTAATGCGGCCTTTGCTCAAGTCATAGGGCGAAAGCTCTAATGACACGCGGTCGCCAGCCAAAATGCGGATGTGGTTTTTGCGCATCTTGCCAGCCGAGTACGCAATCAGCTGGTGGCCGTTGTCCAGGGTGACGCGAAAACGGGTGTCGGGCAACACCTCGTTGACAACGCCCATCATTTCAATCAGTTCTTCTTTTGCCATGGATCTTCCTTGGGTTCAGTTTTTAGGTAATTGCTAACAATGTGAGAGGTTGCGGGGCCTTACTGCGTTCTGAGTGCAGCGTGGGCCCAGTCAATGCCATGGGCAAGTGCATATTGTGCCGCCGCGTCTGGACTGGGAAAGTCGTCCACAAAGCGCATCACACGGTCGGTGCTGGCGCTGCCGCGTCCGCTGGCAATGGAGACTTGGGCTGCATAGCGCCCCTGGGCGCCGGGGCTGGTGCAGGCGGCAATGCGGTATTTGCCGATGGTAATGGGGGTCGTGCTGACGGTAGAAAAGGGTACGTTCAAAATTAAAGTTTTACGAGTTTACCAGCCATAGCAGGGGCGTGGTAACTTGGAATAAAAAGCCGCAAACGGCATCTTTAGGAGATAGCGCGTTGCTTACGGCTTGCCGTTTTGAGGCCCAATCGGCAGGCCCTCTGCCAGGGCCGCGTGTGTCTTGCGCTTGCGCGTGACGCGTAGTTTTGTGCCAAAACAGCAGGTGCGAATGTAGCATGGTTCCTAAAAAGCCTAAGATGGAAGCACATCCGCGCACCATGCACTGCTGATTTACGCCATGAAACTTGACCGATTCGACCGCCATATTCTGGAGGTCTTACAACAGAACGGTCGCATCAACAACCAAGACCTGGCTGACAGCATTGGCCTCTCCGCGTCGCCCTGCCTGCGCCGGGTGCGCGCACTAGAAGAAGCGGGGCTGATCGTGGCCTACCGGGCCTTGCTTGATGCGCGCAAGCTGGGACTGACGCTGATGGCGCTGATCCACATTGCCATGGATAAGCACACGCCCGAGCGTTTCGCCAATTTTGAGTCTGCGATTGCAGTGCTGCCCGAAGTGCTGGAGTGCCTGCTGATTACCGGCCAAGATGCCGATTACCAGCTCAAGGTCGTGGTGCGCGATATGGACCATTACCAATCACTCTTGCTCAACCAGGTAACGCGTATTGAAGGCGTTACCGGTGTGCATTCCAGCTTTGTGTTGCGCCGGGTGCTGGACAAGACGGCGCTGGCGGTTGCCAGCGCGGGCCTGGAATAGGCTAGCGCGCGTCAGGAAGCTCGATTTTTACTTCGAGCACCTCCAAGTTATCTTGGCGCTCTAAATTTACCTTGATATCTTGCGGATCGATTTTGATGTATTTGCTAATCACCGCAATCAGGTCTCGCTGCAAATCTTGCAAGTAATCGGGCTCTGCTGCGTTGCGACCGCTGCGCTCGTGGGCCAGGATGATTTGCAGGCGCTCTTTGGCAACGCTTGCTGTTTTTTTGTTCTCACCCAACAAAAACGAGAGGAAAGACATGCTCTTATTTCCCACCAAAAATGCGCTTAAAAAAGCCTTGCTTGGGCGCATCAATAAAACGCATCGGCTTGTCACCGCCAAGGAATCTGTCAACCACGTCTTTGTAGGCTTGGGCGACATCGCTGCCTTCCATGTGCACCGCAGGCACGCCTTGGTTTGACGCTTGCAATACCGATTCGCTCTCGGGAATCACACCAATGAGTTTGATGCGCAAAATGTCCTGGATATCGTCAAGCGACAGCATATGACCCTGGTCTACGCGCAAAGGGTTGTAGCGGGTAATGAGCAAATGCTCTTTGATCGGGTCAAGTCCCTCTATCGCGCGCTTGGTTTTGCTTGCCAGCATGCCCAGTATGCGGTCCGAGTCGCGCACCGACGAGACTTCCGGGTTGGTGACCACCAGCGCCTCATCGGCAAAGTGCATGGCCATCAAAGCGCCTGTTTCAATGCCTGCCGGTGAGTCACACACGATGAACTCAAAGTCCATGGCGCTAAGGTCACGCAATACCTTCTCCACGCCGTCTTGGGTCAAGGCATCTTTGTCGCGGGTTTGCGATGCAGCCAAAACATACAGGTTGTCGCACTGCTTGTCCTTGATCAGCGCCTGGTGCAAATTGGCTTCACCCTGGATCACGTTGATCAAGTCATACACCACACGGCGCTCACAACCCATGATCAGGTCCAGGTTGCGCAGCCCCACATCAAAGTCAATGACCGCGGTTTTATGGCCGCGCAAAGCCAGACCGGAGGCGAAACTGGCACTGGTGGTGGTTTTTCCCACGCCGCCCTTGCCGGAAGTGACCACAATAATTTTTGCCATGAACGAATTTCTTTCCAAATGGGGGGTCGAACTGCTAAATTTTACGATTTCAAGGCTTCGATGATGATTTTTTCTTTTCCATCATCGCTCAAGCGCACCTGTGCCGCTTGTCCCAGCACATCGCGCGCCAATTCTTGTTCTGTGGTGCGGTAAACACCGGCAATAGACACCAATTCTGGCTCCATACAGAGCGAAAAGATACGCGCAGCCGTATTGCCGCGCGCACCTGCCATGGCCTTGCCACGCAAAGGTGCGTAGACATGGATATTGCCATCCGCAATCACCTCGGCGCCCCGGTTCACCATGGCGAGCACCACCAAGTCGCCACCCCGCGCATAGACTTTTTGTCCAGAGCGCAGGGGCTTGCTCACCACCATCGTGGGCACAGCGCCAGCGTCGCGCTTGGCCGGCGTTTGGTCTGCTTTGGTGGCTGCAGGCGCTGCATGGACCGCTTCGGTCGCTGCGGTGTGGGTCGCCGGCTGCGCCGGGCGACGCTGCTCGGGTGGCGCCTCGGTCAAACCCAGGCGCTGGGCGACTGCGATGCTTGCGAGGTCCAGTCCGCGCACTGCCACCGGGAGGAGTTTGCACGCGGCAAACGCCTTCATCAGCACATCCCACTGGGGGTGCGGCAAGCGGACTTCGGTTTGAGAAAAATCAAGAATGACGCCATCGGCGTCAAAGAATTCCGGGCTTTCGCCTTTGGGGCCGAAACTTCGTGCCAATTCGGCTGCCACGATTGCCAAGTCCGGGGTCTTAAGGACCAAAGCGACCAAAGTTAACTGGGCACTTTTGAGTTCAAACGAGGCTGGCACAGCACCAGAGGGAGCGGCTGTGGAAGTGACCGGCATGGGACTGGGTGTTGGGATGGACAAGGGCGGATATTACCGTATGGCTTTTGGCGTTAGCCTCTTTTCGCCTTCTTGCCTGCACCGGGCGCGGCAGTTGCGTGAGGCCGCAAAAATACCTCTGGCTTTACTGCTTTGATCTGCGCTGTCTTTATTCCTGATTCTTTATTTAAAGAATAGTAGTAGTAGATAGGCACGGGCCTAGGGTGTGCATAACTGGACTTTATCAAGCAGGATCATGGACTTAGGTTTGCGCTTTGCATGTGCAAGACTGCGTTTTTTGGTGTCGTGCGCAAGCGAACAACTTTTCATTTGCGGCCTGACCTGTGCATAAGCAGGGGCTTGTTCCATTTCTATCCACAGCCTTGTTAGCTAGGGGGCGGGTGCCGATGTGTTAACTTCAATTTTTGCAAACAACAAGGGCTCGCGCTATGGCTTATTTGGTTTTGGGATTGCTTGTTTTCTTGGGAACCCATTCTTTGCGCATGGGCGGTGATGCGCGACGCGACGCCTTGCGCCTGCGCTTTGGAGAAGCAAAGTTCAAGGCAGCCTATGCCTTGCTGTCTGCCTTGGGTTTGGTCTTGGTGGTCTACGGATTTGGTTTGGCCCGTGAAACGCCTGTAGTGCTGTGGACGCCGCCTGCAGGCATGCGCCATGGGGCGTTTTTGTTGATGCTGGTGTCCATGGTGTTGCTGGCGGCTACCTACGTGCCCGGTAACGCGATTCGCGCCCGGCTTCACCATCCTATGGTGCTCTCGGTCAAAGTGTGGGCGCTGGCCCATCTGTTGGCCAATGGAACGGTGGCCCATTTGGTTCTGTTTGGCGGATTTTTGGTGTGGAGCGTGCTGATTTTTCGCGCATCCCGCCACCGCGATAAAGCGTTGGCGCTGCAATACCCGGCTGGCAGCCTGGGCGCGACCGCAGTGACCGTAGGCATTGGTTTGTTTTTATGGGTGGTGTTGCTGGTTTGGTTGCACGGCATGCTGATCGGTGTGCGCTTGATCGCCTGAGTTTGGCCGCAGGTTTGCGCGCATGCCCTGTGGTTTATGCGGACGGGCGTTCCAAAAACCATTGGATTGCCATCTTGGCAACAAAGCCCAGCATGCCAAACGCCAGGCCCAAAAAAAGCACGAGGGTGCCGAACTTGTCGGCTTTGGATTCCCAGGCCAACTGTCCAATGATGAACAGCATGCACAGCATGAAAGCGCCTATGCCGAAGCTCAGGCCGAAATTGGCAATTTGGTCTTCTGTGTAGCCCAACATAGGTAGTGGTGTCCTTCAGCTCAGGGTGCGTAATGCGGGCGGGTGATGCTTGATTGGACCTTAGCCGACAAATCGTGGTGCATTGTGATGAGGCACGTTAAATCCCGGTAAATCGGAAATTTGGGCGCTGATAATGCGCATTTTTAAAGGAAGTTTGCGATGGCACGACCTGTTCTTGGTGAAGACCACATCCATCCGGCCATCCGCCAGGTGGTGGCAAGCCACCACCATGACATCATCGAAGAAGTGCAAAAAGCAGTAGCAACGCACCCGGTGGTGGTCGTGGGAATGGCGATGAACCCCATGCCCACCAAAGCGCGTGCTGCTTTGACACAGGCAGGTATTGAACACACTTACTTGGAATACGGCAGCTATTTCAATACTTGGCGCCGGCGCGACGCGCTGAAAATGTGGACCGGCTGGCCCACATTTCCCATGGTTTTTGTCAAAGGTGTTTTGGTAGGTGGTGCCACCGATGTGCAGGCCTTAATCAGCAGTGGTGAACTGAAAAAAATGCTGGCTTGAGCGGGCTGCTACCAAGCCATGGATCTGCGGCGCAGCATGTGCGCATGCTCGGCGTCCAAGGTTTTTTTCTGCGCGGCGTCTAGGGTGTTGTAGAAAGTTTTGATGGCTTCGTCGCGCTGGTCCATGAAGGGTTTCATGGTGTCTTGGTGCTGGGTCCGTATCTGTTTCATCTTGTCAATGCGCTCAGGTGTGCTGAGCTTTTCCATTTCGGCCCGGTCAGGGAAAGGCGGGAGCGCCGCTATAGGGGGTTTCATGGCGGTGGTGAAGGCAGTCCAAGCGGGTTCTTGCGATGCGCTAATGTGCAGCTTGCGTTTGAGTTCGTTCAAATGGTGGTTCATGCGCACTTCCATATGCGCTGGATTCATGTGGTGTATCTCAGCCAGGCTCGCATGGTCGTCCATAGGTGAATGCATTTGGGCCTGGGCGCCCGCGCCCAAGGCGGCAAAGCTGCCGACCATTAGCAAGTGTTTCCAAAGTTTTTTCATGGCAGTGTCTTTCAGTGGCTGCGCCAGCGGGAATCGCTGGGCAGTGCAGTCAGTGTGCAATTGCTATGTATAGGTCCGATTGACACAGAGCAAGGCTATGTAAAGTTCGCTGCGGCGGGTGTGTCGTGTTTTTGATGAAAGAAAGTTGCCTGTGTTTAAAAATTTGATGGTGTATCGCTTAGCGGCGCCCTGGACCCTGAGCCAGGCGCAGCTCGAAGCAGCCTTGCAGCAAGCGCACTTTGTGGAATGCGGCGCGTCGCAAGAAAAGTCGGTTGGCTGGACCGAACCGCGCGGCCAGGCCCATGGGGCCTGCGTGGAGGTGGTGGCCGGGCAGTGGATCATGAAGTGGATGCTGGAGGCCAAAACCGTGCCCGGCTCGGTGGTCAAGCGCAAGGTGCAGGAAGAAGTGGCCAAGATAGAGGCCATGACGGGGCGCAAACCCGGCAAAAAAGAGATTCGCACGCTGGGCGACGATGCGCGCCTGGCGCTGCTGCCCATGGCGTTTACCAAACAGGCTAGCGTGACCGTTTGGCTAGACCCGCAGGCGCAGCTTTTGGTGCTGGACGCAGGCAGCCAGGCCAAGGCCGACGAAGTGCTCACCAGCCTGGTCAAGGCGGTGGATGACCTGGCACTCGGGCTCATCAACACCCAAACTGCACCGGCAACTGCCATGGCACATTGGTTGGGCACACAGGAGGCGCCGACCGGCTTCAGCGTGGACCGCGAGTGCGAACTCAAAGCGGCAGACGAGTCCAAGGCAGTCGTGCGCTACACCCGCCACGCCCTGGACACCGACGAGGTGGTCCAGCACATCGCCAACGGCAAAGTACCCACCCGCCTTGCCATGACCTGGAACGACCGCGTGTCCTTCGTGCTGACCGAGGCCTTGCAGCTGAAAAAAGTGGCTTTTCTAGATGTAGTGGCGGACGAGGCACCCACTGCTGCGGGCGACCGCGCGGACGACCACTTTGATGCGGATGTGGCGATTGCAACTGGCGAGTTGTCGCGCTTGTTGCCGGACTTGCTCGAAGCTTTGGGCGGGGAGATGGCCTTGGGTTAAGTGGGGTACCGCTGGGTGCTTACCCCCCTATCCCCCCGGCCCCCATTCCACCCCCGGGGCGGACGGGGGAGCCAACAGCCACATTGGATTTCGTCACCCCGGCTAGCGCACCACCGGGACCTGCCTTTTGGCTAAAGGCGGTGGAGCTTGCTGGCGAAGGCGCGCAGCCCCGAATGTGCGCAAAGACGGCAGCGCCCACACCCCGAAAGCCGTCGCGGCGACGGCGCCGCGCCCAAGTGCTGCAGGCATACCCACAGGTGCTAGGCCAGTAGAGGCCTGGCCGAAGCGACAAAATCAAATGTGGCTGTTCAACTCCCCCTCTCCTCCCCGCCGGGGAGGAGAGGGGGCTGGGGGGGTGAGGAGGGGAAAACCAAACCCATTGAGGTCAAACATAGTCGCTGGAAACGGGAGCAGCCACAAAAGGCCCCCCTTTGACCCAAGTCAGCCCGTCACCACGTAACCCTCTTCGACAATCGCATGGGCCAGCGCCTCATGGCTTTGCTCTGACTGCACTTGCACCGTGTTGGCGGTGCGCTCAATGGCGACAGTGGCTTGCGGATCGACCCGCGCAATGGCGGCGGTGACGGCCTTTTCGCAGTGGCCGCAGGTCATGCCGGTAACGGTAAATACGTGGTTCATGGTGGGCTTTCATTAACAGGGAGAGTGTTTAAGGACAGCGGGATCGGCGACTGTGAGCTTAAGCTTGCACCTTTGTCGCTCTTTTTCAAGCACTTTCTCCGCTTTCCCCGAAAGGTACCAGCCCATGACCGAGTCAGCGTCTAACGCAGTGTGCAGCCTGGACATTGGCGTAGGCGGCATGACTTGCGCTTCGTGCGTGGGCCGGGTGGAGAAGGCGCTCAAGCGCGTGCCCGGCGTGCAAAGCGCCAATGTGAATTTAGCGACCGAGTCGGCGCGCATTGCTTTCCCTGCGGACTGGGCGCAAGCCGCGCAGATGGAGGCCTTGCTGCGCCGCGCGGTGCGTGACGCCGGTTACGAGCCCAAGGCGGCGGATGCGGCCATTAACAGCCCGGACGCCGGGGCCTGGGACGGTTTTGCGCCCGTGGCCTGGGGCCTGGCTTTTTCACTCCCCTTGGTGCTGCCCATGCTGGGTGATCTGCTGGGCCAGCACTGGATGCTGGCCCCTGCTTGGCAGTTTGCCCTGGCCACGCCAGTGCAGTTTGTGCTGGGCGCGCGCTTTTATGTTGCGGCTTGGCACGCCGTCAAAAACGGTAGCGGCAATATGGACCTGCTGGTGGCGCTGGGCACCACGGCAGGCTGGGCCTTGTCGGTGTGGTTGTGGCTGAGCGCACCGACGGGCGCCATGGCACATTTGTACTTTGAAGGCTCTGCCTTGGTGATCAGCCTGGTGCTGCTGGGCAAGTGGCTGGAGGTGCGGGCCAAGCGGCAAACCACGTCGGCTATCCGCGCTTTGCATGCGCTGCGCCCCGAGCGTGCGCATTTACTGCGCCCGGATGGGGAAGTGGACGTGCCGGTGGCCGAAGTGCTGGTGGGCGACACCCTAGTCGTGAAACCCGGCGAGCGCTTTGCGGTGGATGGCCTGGTGCACGAGGGCGCAACCCAGGTGGACGAGTCCATGCTGACCGGCGAGTCGCTGCCCGTGGCCAAAGAAGCAGGTGCGCGGGTCACGGGTGGCTCCATCAATGGCGAGGGCCGGGTGCTGGTGCGCGTAACGGCGGTGGGGGCGAAAACCATGCTGTCGAACATCATCCGCCTGGTGGAAGACGCGCAGGCCGCCAAGGCGCCCATACAGCGCCTGGTGGACCAGGTGAGCGCGGTGTTTGTGCCTGTGGTTTTGCTGCTGGCGGTGGCGACGCTTTTGGCGTGGTGGCTCACCGGCCACAGTTTTGAACTGGCGCTGATACGTGCGGTGGCCGTGCTGGTAATTGCATGCCCCTGCGCACTGGGGCTGGCCACGCCGGTGGCCATCATGGCGGGGACGGGCGTGGCGGCGAAGTACGGCATTTTGATCAAGGACGCGCAGGCGTTGGAGCTGGCGCACCGGGTGAATGTGGTGGCTTTTGACAAAACCGGCACGCTGACGCTGGGCCACCCGCAGCTCACCACCTTGCTGGCCCTGGATGACATGGCCGCACGCCAAAGTGGCGTTGCGTCCATGGACGCTGCCTGGCTGCAGATTTGCGCCAGCTTGCAAAGCGGCAGCGAACACCCGCTGGCCCACGCCGTGGTGGAACGGGCGGCAGCGCAGGGCCTGACCTTGCTGCCGGTGGCAGCGGTGCGTTCCGTCTCTGGCCGTGGCACCGAGGGGCAGGTGGACGGTCAGGCTTACGCTTTGGGCAGCCTGCGCTGGATGCAGGAACTGGGCGCCCACGCCGACCCCCACACGGCGGCCGGCCAGGCCTTTGCCGCTCAGGCGAGCGCCTTGGAGGCCGAGGGCGCCAGCGTGTCCGCGCTGGCGCAGCAAGTGGATGGCGCGTGGCAACCGCGCGCCTTGCTGGCCTTTGCGGACGAGCCCAAGCCCGGCGCCAAAGAGGCGATTGCCCAATTGCGTGCCCTGGGTATTCGCACCGTGATGGTGTCCGGCGACAACTGGGGCGCCGCGCGCGCCATGGCGCGCCGCCTGGGGCTGGACGCCAGCCCGGACAGCGCCGAGGTGCTGGCCGAAGTGCTGCCCGGCGACAAAGCGGCCAAGATCACCGCGCTCAAGGGCGACTCTGACCACCGCCTCGTGGTCGCCATGGTGGGCGACGGCGTGAACGACGCCCCGGCGCTGGCGGCGGCCGATGTGGGCATGGCCATGGCCAACAGCGGCGGGGGCGGCACCGACGTGGCCATGCACGCCGCTGGTATCACCCTGATGCGCGGCGAGCCGCGCTTGGTGGCGGCTGCTCTGGACATTTCCCGGCGGACGGTATCCAAGATCCGGCAAAACCTGTTTTGGGCTTTTTTCTACAACGTGGCCGGCATTCCGCTGGCAGCCTTGGGCTACCTGAACCCGGTGCTGGCGGGTGCGGCCATGGCGCTGAGTTCGGTCAGCGTCATGGCCAACGCCTTGCTGCTCAAGCGCTGGAAGGGGCCTTGAGTACTTAGGCCCCGCCGGGTGGCCTAGTCGCCCAGCGTCGGGTAGTCGGAATAGCCCTGGCCCTGATGGCTGATGGCGGTGGCCTCGGTGATGATGAGCCCGGCGCCCTTGTGGGGGTCGGCGCGCTGGGTGTAGTAGGTGACCATAGCGGCGTTGGCCAGGGCGCCGGGGGCGCGGTTGCGGGTGAGTGGCGCCATGACGGCGCGGTTGGCCAGCGTGATGGGGCCAAGGGCCAAGGGGTCGAACAAAGTGGTCATGGGGGCTTTCAAAAAATGCGGGGCTGGGTGTGCAAAAAGCCGTGTCGTTTTCGGGCCAGCGGCCCGCCTGAGACCGCGCTGATGCGGCGCATGCAGCGCACAATGGCCGCTTTTCTGACCCTGGAGACCGTGTGTCTGAACCCTTGCGCCCCCTGTTTTGGCTTGCCTTGGCTTTGTCGGTGGGCGCAGCCGTCTCTTTGGGCGTGACCCGCTTTGCCTATGGCTTGTTGCTGCCGGCCATGCGTGCCGATTTGGCTTGGAGCTATACCCTGGCCGGGGCGATGAACACGGCCAATGCGGTGGGCTATTTGCTAGGCGCCTTGGCCATGCCCGCGCTGATGCGCAGGGTGTCGCCCACGGTGCTGCTGTGGTCGGGTTCGCTGCTGGCGGCGCTGTTCATGGGCTTGTGCGGGTTTTTTACCGATGCGTCAGTGCTATTGGCGCAGCGCTTGCTGGCTGGGGTGGCCAGCGCGCTGGTGTTTGTGGCCGGGGGCTTGCTGGCCGCGCGCCTGGGCAGCCGGGCGCCTACGCAGGCGGGTTTGCTTCTGGGCGTGTACTACGGCGGTACCGGAATGGGGATTGCGCTGTCGGCGGTGTTGGTGCCTTGGGTGCTGGATGCGTTTGCGGCGCAACTGCACAGCTGGCGCTTTGCCTGGTGGGCGCTGGCGCTGCTGTGCTTTGCAGCCACGGCATTGCTGCGCTGGCCTGCGCGGGTGATGGCGCAGTGGGAGCAGTTGCCCGCTGCCACGGCGGCTGGTGGGGGCGCGGCGTTTCGTTGGCGCCCCTTGGGCTTTGCGCTGGCGGGCTATTGCCTATTTGGCGTGGGCTATATCGGCTACATGACGTTTGCCGTGGCGCTCTTGCGCGCACAGGGGGCGAGCGCGCAGGCGGTGACGGTGTTTTATGGCTTGTTGGGGCTGGCGGTGGTGGCCTCGTCGCGCATCTGGGCTGCTTTGCTCAACCGCCACCAGGGCGGCGGTGCCATGGCGCGGCTCAATGCCTTGCTGGGGCTTGCGGTGGTGTTGCCTGCATTGACGCACAGCTTTGCGGTGGTGGTGGTGTCGGGCCTGCTGTTTGGCGGTGTGTTTTTGTCCATCGTGGCGTCCAGCACGGCGCTGGTGCGCCACAACCTGCCGCCCAGCGCCTGGGCGACGGGCATTAGCGCGTTCACCGTCGTGTTCGCAGCCGGGCAAATCGTGGGCCCTACCTTGGTGGGATGGATTGCGGACGGCGCCGGCGGTTTGGAGCGCGGGCTGCTGGTGTCGGCGCTGGCTTTGTGGCTGGGTGCGGCACTGGCCTGGCGCCAACGACCGCTGGTGACCGTGCCCGCCTCGGTTTGACGCGAAAGCACTTTCCTGATGTGGGGTGCTGCGCACCGTCGTGAAAGCTAGGGCGCGCCAGCGACCGCTTCTTGCAGGCGCCGCGCCTTGAGGGTGGGATCAGTGGCCGCTGCGAATCAGCTCGGCGGCTTTCTCCCCAATCATGATGGTGGGCGCCGTGGTGTTGCCGCCAGTGAGCGTGGGCATGATGGAGGCGTCTGCCACGCGCAGGCCTTGCACGCCGTGCACGCGCAACTCGGCATCGACGACGGCCATCGGGTCGCTGTGCGGCCCCATTTTGCAGGTGCCGCAGGGGTGGTATTCGGTGTCGGAGTGGTCGCGCAAAAAGGACTCGATTTGCGCCGGGTTGTTGCGCTCCACCGGGTAGAGCATCTCGCCCCGGTAGGCGTCAAAAGGTTTGGCTTGCAAGATGTCCAGGCCGATTTGCGTGCCCTTGACCAGGGTGGCCATGTCGTCGGGGTGCGAGAAGAAGCCCACATCGATTACCGGCGCGTCGGTGGACTTTGCGCTTTGCAGCGTCACGCTGCCCCGGCTCTTGGGGCGGCACAAGGTCACATGCAGGGTGTAGCCGTGGCCCAGATGGGTTTTGCGGTTGTGGTCGTCGATGATGCCGGTGCACAGGGCGAGCTGGATGTCGGGCTTGTCGGCGCTGGGATCCGTTTTTAAAAATCCTTGCGATTCGGCCACGTTGGACGTTACCCAGCCAGTGCGCTTGTTGCGCCACTGGAAAATCGCTTTGACTACGTCAACCAAGCCGCGCAGTGAAATGCCCATCGCCGCCTCGGTGCGCGCCGTGCGCTGAATCAGCACTGTAGTCACATGGTCTTGCAGGTTTTGCCCCACGCCGGGCAGCGTGTGCACCGTGGCAATGCCGTGCGCTTGGAGTTGCTCTTGCGGGCCTATGCCCGAGAGCATGAGCAACTGGGGCGAACCAAAGGCCCCGGCGCTCAAAACCACCTCGCGCGCGGCGTGCAGTTGGTGCACTTGGCCGCCTTGTTCGTATTCCACGCCGATGGCGCGTTTGCCGTCCATCAGCACGCGCCGGGTGTGGGCTTGGGTGATGACAGTCAGGTTGCTGCGCCCGCGTTGCGGGGTGATGTAGGCCTTGGAGGCGCTGCAGCGTTCGCCGTTGGATTGCATGGCCTGGGTGGGGCCGCAACCGAGTTGCTGCGCGCCGTTGTAGTCCTCGGTGCGGGGCAAGCCGGTTTGTTCGCAGGCCTGCAAGAACACCTCGTTGAGGGGGCTGGGGCTGCGCAGGTAGCTCACTTGCAGCGGGCCGCTGGTGCCACGGTAGGCGTTTTCGCCAAAGCAGTGGTTGTGCTCGGCGCGTTTGAATAGCGGCAACACCTCGTCATAGCTCCAACCGGGGTTGCCCAGGCTGGCCCAGTGGTCGTAGTCAGCGCGGTGGCCGCGCGTGTAGACCATGGCGTTGATGGAGCTGCTGCCGCCCATCACCTTGCCACGCGGCTGGTAGCCGCGTCGGCCCTTGAAGCCGGGTTGCGGCACTGTCTCGTAGCCCCAGTTGTGCACTTTGAGCGGTGCGCTGACGGCAAAGCCCATGGGCGCGTGGATCAGCACCGAGGTGTCGGGGCCACCGGCCTCTAAAAGGCAGACACGCACGCCGGGGTCTTCGCTGAGGCGGCTGGCTACCACGCAGCCAGCCGCGCCGGCGCCCACGATGATGTAGTCGAATGTCTGGCTCGCTGGCGTGGTGCGGGTGTTCATGGGGCGGAGCTTAGGTGGTTTTCGGAACGGGTAGGGCGTGCTGGAGGGCTGCTTCCACAAAACGCCATTGTGTGCGTCATGTGGAAGTTCATGAAAGTTAATCGCGGAAGCTGCTGTCCATGCGGTCGAGTTTGCGCAGCATGGCTGGCCAGGCAAAAGCGCCGCCCAGGCCGTCGGTTTGGGCGCGCATGGCCTGGCCCACGCCGTCGATGATGCGCGGGTCCACCTGCGTGAGCGCGCCCCCAGCTTGGGCAGCGATTTGAATCTGGCAGGTGGACTCAAAGTTGTACATCAGCAAAAACGCCTCGGGGATGCTGCTGCCCACCACCAGCAGGCCGTGGTTGCGCAGCATCAGGTGTTTGGCGGCGCCCAGGTCGGCTTGCAGGCGCGGCTTTTCGTCGTCGCGCAGGGCCACGCCCTCATAGCTGTGGTAGCCCAAAGAGGCCAGCACAAAGGTCGACTGCTGGCTGATGGGCAGCACGCCGCAAGCCTGGGCGCTGACCGCCACGCCCGCGCGGGTGTGGGTGTGCAAGACGCAGGCCGCGTCTTCGCGCACCGCGTGCACCGCGCTGTGAATGACAAAGCCCGCCGGGTTGACCGGGTGCACCGATTCGCTGAGCTTGTTGCCCGCCTGGTCGATCTTGATCAGGCTGCTGGCCGTGATTTCTTCAAACAACAGGCCATAGGGATTGATCAAAAACTGGTGCTCAGGGCCAGGAATGCGCGCGCTGATGTGGGTAAAAATCAAATCGCTCCAGCCATAAGCCGCTACCAGACGGTAACAAGCCGCCAGGTCAACACGCAATTGCCACTCTTCGGGGCTGACCTGGTCTTTGAGGGATGGGCTGGACATGCGCGAACTCCACGGGAAACAGTAAACGTTCACTCTACCCCAGCGGGGGTGTGAAGGCACTTAGGGGAAAGACTAGGGAATGTCCCGCGCGCGTCTTGAACACCCAGTTTGGGTGTGCGCCATTAAAATCGCTCTCCTCCCCCGTTTTGATTGCCCGCCATGCTTTATCCCCAACAGTTTGACGTCATCGTCGTCGGCGGCGGCCACGCCGGGTGTGAGGCGGCGCTGGCCGCCGCGCGCATGGGTTGCACAACCCTGCTGCTGACGCACAACATCGAAACCCTGGGGCAAATGAGCTGCAACCCGTCGATTGGCGGCATTGGCAAAGGGCATTTGGTCAAAGAGGTGGACGCACTGGGTGGCGCCATGGCGTTGGCTACTGATGAGAGCGGCGTGCAGTTCCGCATTCTCAACTCCAGCAAAGGTCCGGCGGTGCGCGCCACGCGCGCCCAGGCCGACCGCATTTTGTACAAAGCGGCCATTCGCCGCATGCTGGAAAACCAGCCCAATCTGTCGCTGTTCCAGCAGGCGGTGGACGACTTGCTGGTGGAGGGCGACCGGGTGGTGGGCGCGGTGACGCAGATCGGCATCAGCTTTCGCGCCAAGACGGTGGTGCTGACGGCGGGCACTTTTTTGGACGGCAAGATCCACGTGGGCATGAATAACTACGCAGCCGGGCGCGCGGGCGACCCCCCCGCGCTGCGCCTGAGTGCGCGCCTCAAAGAGCTGAAGCTGGCGCAAGGTCGTCTCAAGACGGGCACGCCGCCGCGCATTGACGGGCGCAGCATTGACTTCAGCAAATGCCAGGAGCAGCCCGGCGACGGCATGCCTGGCGGCATGAGCACGGCCATGCCGGTGTTTAGCTTTATGGGGCGCGTGGAGCAGCACCCGCAGCAAATGCCCTGCTGGATCACCCACACCAACGCGCGCACCCACGAGATCATTCGCAGCGGGTTCGATCGCAGCCCCATGTTCACCGGCAACATTGAAGGCGTGGGGCCGCGCTACTGCCCTAGCGTGGAAGACAAGGTCAACCGCTTTGCAGACAAAGAAAGCCACCAGATTTTTTTGGAGCCCGAGGGCTTGACCACCCACGAGTACTACCCTAACGGCATTTCCACCAGCCTGCCCTTTGACATCCAGTACGCGCTGGTGCGCAGCATGGTGGGCTTGGAAAACGCCCACATCCTGCGCCCGGGCTACGCCATTGAGTACGACTACTTTGACCCGCGCGCGCTCAAAAGCAGTTTTGAGACGCGGCAGATTGGCGGCTTGTTTTTTGCCGGCCAGATCAACGGCACCACGGGCTACGAAGAGGCGGCCGCCCAAGGCCTGTTTGCCGGGGTGAATGCCGCGCTGCAAGCCGGGGCGCAAACCGCGTGGAGCGGAGACACCTGGTTGCCGGGCCGCGACGAGGCCTACTTGGGTGTGCTGGTGGACGACTTGATTACCAAGGGCGTGACCGAGCCCTACCGCATGTTCACCAGCCGTGCCGAGTTTCGGCTGCAACTGCGCGAAGACAATGCCGACGTGCGCCTGACAGAAGCCGGCCGCGCGCTGGGTTTGGTGGACGACGCGCGCTGGGCCGCGTTTTGCCGCAAGCGCGAGGCGGTCTCACGTGAAACAGAGCGCCTGCGCTCCATCTGGGTCAACCCCAACAACCTACCCGCCAGCGAGTCCGAGCGCGTGCTGGGCAAAGCCATTGAGCACGAATACAACCTGGCCGAACTGCTGCGCCGCCCCGATGTGCGCTACGCTGACTTGATGGGCCTGGACGCGGGGCGCTACGCCAGCGCGGCGCTGGCATCCGCTGCGGACGAGACCACGGCCCAAGACGTATTTGTGGCCAGCGTGATTGAGCAGGTGGAAATTGCCGCCAAGTACTCGGGCTACATCACGCGCCAGCAAGAAGAGGTGAGCCGCGCCGCGCATTACGAGAACTTGCGCCTGCCCGCAGAGCTGGATTACATGCAGGTTGCGGCCCTTAGCATTGAGGCACGCCAGCGCCTGAACCAGCTGCGCCCCGAAACGCTGGGCCAGGCCTCGCGCCTGTCAGGGATCACCCCAGCCACGATTTCGCTCTTGCTCATTCACCTGAAAAAAGGCAACTTTCGCGACTTTGCTGCCAAGGCCGTGGCCACCGAGGCGCAAGCGTGACCCGAGCGTTGGAGGCCGAACTGTGCGCCGGGCTGGACGCACTCTGCCTGGCTTTGGACGATGCGCAGGTGGCCGCGCTGTTGGACTACATGGCCCTGATTCAGAAATGGACCAAGGTCTACAACCTGACTGCCGTGCGCGAGCCGCGCGACATGCTCACCCACCACGTGCTCGACAGCCTGGCGGTGGTGCGCCCCCTGCGGCAACAACTGGCGGCGACGGGCCTGGGCGCAGCGGTGCGGGTGCTGGACGTGGGCGCGGGCGCGGGTTTGCCCGGCGTAGTGTTGGCGATCTGCTTTCCTGAAATCGCGGTGCACTGCGTGGACACCGTGGCCAAGAAGGCGGCGTTTGTGCAGCAAGTGGCGGTGAGCCTGAAGCTGGCGAACCTGCGCGGCATCCACGCGCGGGTGGAGAGTTTGAACGAACCTTATGAGGTGGTGTGCTCACGCGCCTTTGCTTCCTTGCTTGACTTTACCCAGTGGTCGCGTGCGGCCTTGGCGCCGGGCGGGATGTGGATGGCGATGAAGGGCAAGCATCCAGAAGCCGAACTGGCCGCGTTGACCGCACTGTTGCCGGACGTCGCCGTGTTCCACGTGGAACCTTTGCAGGTGCCGGGCCTGGACGCCGAGCGCTGTTTGGTCTGGATGCGCCGCACCTGAGCCGGAGCGCGGCAAGGCGCCAAAGTGGCTGCGCAAACCGCTAACGTAAACTCGCCTGCATTCACCATAGGATTTTCATGCTCGGCGTCAGCGATTACGGCACTTTTGTTATCACCATTTTGGTGTTTCTGCTGATTCCGGGGCCGGGCAATCTGGCCTTGGTCTTGTCCACCAGCAAGGGCGGCATGCGTGGCGGGCTGGCGGCGACGATGGGCGTGATACTGGGTGACCAGGTGCTGATGTGGCTGGCGGTGGCGGGGGTGGCGGCGTTGCTGGCGGCCTACCCTGCGGCTTTTCAGGCGGTGCAATGGGTGGGTGCGGGCTATCTGGCTTGGTTGGGTGGCGCCATGCTTATGTCCAAGCCGGGCGCCACTTTGCCGGTCAATATCCGCCCGCGCCAGTACCTGCGCCAGGCGATGTTCATCACCCTGCTCAACCCCAAGGCGATTCTGTTTTACATGGCCTTCTTTCCTCTGTTTGTGGACCCGGTTCGCCAGCAAGGCTTACTCACCTACGGTTTTATGGCCGCCACGATTGCCGCCCTCACCTTTGCCTATGGCCTGGGTGCCACCCTGCTTACGCACTTTTTCGCTGAGCGCGTGCGCGCCAATCCACGCATTGGGCGGGCGCTGGAAAAAGTGGCCGGCGTATTTTTGATCGGCTTTGGCCTCAAATTGGTGGCGGCGCAATGACGCAGCGCGCCCGCGTTCCACGTGAAACCGCAGCCCGCGCCGCACCCTATTCTTTCGCTCATTCCTAAAGCCATGGCCAAAATCTTCTGCATTGCCAACCAAAAAGGTGGCGTTGGCAAAACCACCACCACGGTCAACCTGGCGGCGGGTTTGGCGCAGTTGGGCCAGCGCGTGCTGATGGTGGACCTGGACCCGCAGGGCAACGCCACCATGGGCTCGGGCGTGGACAAGCGGAGTTTGGCGCTCAGTGTGTATGACGTGCTGCTGGAGTCTGCCAGCGTCGCCGAGGCGCGCACGCGCAGCGACAAACTGATGGCCGCAGGCTGCGGCTACGACATTTTGGGCGCCAACCGCGAGCTGGCCGGTGCCGAAGTGGAAATGGTGGAGCTGGAGCGCCGCGAACGCCGCCTCAAAAACGCGCTGACCGCCGTAGACGCCGACTACGACTTTGTGTTGATCGACTGCCCGCCTTCTTTGTCCATGCTCACGCTCAACGGCCTGTGCTGCGCCCACGGCGTGATCGTGCCCATGCAATGCGAATACTTTGCCTTGGAAGGCCTGACCGACCTGGTCAATACCATCAAACAAGTCAAAGCCAACCTCAACGACAAGCTCCTCATCATTGGCCTGCTGCGCGTGATGTTTGACCCGCGCATCACTTTGCAGCAGCAGGTGAGCGACCAGCTTGCTGCGCACTTTGGCGACAAGCTGTTTGACACCGTGATTCCGCGCAACGTGCGCCTGGCCGAGGCGCCGAGCTTCGGCCTGCCCGGCGTGGCCTTTGACCCCGGCTCCAAGGGCGCGCAGGCCTTTGTCGCTTTCGCCGCCGAGATGCTGCGCCGTTTGCCGAAATAAGGCCAGGCCGCATGGACCCCCACGCTCAGGTGCTGCTTTTGCCCGGATGGCAAAACTCTGGCGCGGCGCACTGGCAAAGCCGCTGGGAAGCGCGCTACGGCTACCAACGCGTAGAGCAGCACGATTGGATGCAGCCCCTGCGCGGCGACTGGATCAGCCGCCTAGAAGACGTGCTGCTGGCGCAAAGCCGCCCCAGCGTGCTGGTGGCGCACAGCCTGGGCTGCCTGCTGGTGGCGGCCTGGGCCTCGGTGTCGCGCAACACCCATCTAGTCTGCGGCGCGTTGCTGGTCGCGCCCGGCGACGCCGAGCGGCCTGAGTTGCGCGCCCCCTTGCACAGCTGGTCGCCGGTGGTGATGCAGTGCCTGCCTTTCGCCAGCGTGCTGGTGGGCAGCCACAACGACCCGTATTGCAGCCTGGCGCGCGCCCAAAGCATGGCCAGCGCCTGGGGTGCCCAGTGGCACGACCTGGGCGACGCTGGCCACATCAACGCCGAAAGCGGCCTGGGCGACTGGCCCCACGGCCACGCGCTGCTGCAAACACTGATGCAGACCACCCACCATGAATGAGCGCGCGCAGCGCCCCCGTTCATAACCACTTCTTCACCTTAAGGACGCCCACCATGGCCACCAAAAAACCCAAAGGCCTAGGCATGGGCCTCGAAGCCCTGCTCGGCCCCAAAGTGGAGGACGCCGCGCCCGACACGCCGCTGGACGCCAGCCTGCCGACCACCTTGCTGCTGGCCGACCTGGTGCCCGGCATCTACCAGCCGCGCAGGCAAATGGACGAGGGCGCGCTCTACGAGCTGGCCGAGAGCATCAAGGCCCAGGGCGTCATGCAGCCGATTTTGGTGCGCCAGCTAGACGACGCGCGTGCCAATGCGCACCGCCCCGAGGGCTCTAGCCGCCCGGTGTACGAGATCATCGCCGGTGAGCGGCGTTTTCGCGCGGCCAAGCTGGCAGGCTTGGACCGGGTGCCAGTGCTGGTGCGCAACGTGGCCGACGAGGCCGCAGCCGCCATGGCGCTCATTGAGAACATGCAGCGCGAAGACCTGAACCCGCTGGAAGAGGCGCAGGGCTTGCAACGCCTGATCAAAGAATTTGGCCTGACCCACGAGGCCGCCGCCCAGGCCGTGGGCCGCTCGCGCAGCGCGGCCAGCAACCTGATGCGCTTGCTCAACCTGGCCGAGCCAGTGCAAGCCATGCTGGTCGCCGGCGACCTGGACATGGGCCACGCGCGCGCGCTCTTGGCGCTGGACCGGGCCACGCAAATCACCGCTGCGAACGAGATTGCGAGTAAAAAACTCTCGGTGCGTGAGTCGGAAAGCCTGGTCAAAAAACTCGGCGCCGAGTTTTCCCTGGTGGCCTCCAAGCCCAAAAAAGAGAAGTCGCGCGACCTCAAGCGCGTGGAGGAAGAGCTGTCTGACCTGCTGCAAGCGCAGGTGGAGGTGCACATCAAAAAACGCGTGAAACGCGCCGGGCGCATGGAGGAAATGGGCGAGGTGGTGATTCAGTTTGGCTCGCTCGATGCGCTTAACGGCCTGATTGAACGCCTGGCGCCCAACGCCAGCCGCTAAGGCCATGCCCAACCCCGCAGACCGTGCTGCGCCACGCAGCCGCTGGCGTGCCGCGCCGCCTTGGCCGGTGCCCGCGTTGTTGAGCTGGGGTGCCAGTTGGGCCGCGTTTCGGCTGCTGTTGCTGCGCGGCTGGCCCATGGGCGGGGCGCTGACCATCGCGGCGCTGATCGGCGTGCTGCTCAGCCTGTGGGGCAATTCCTGGTGGCGCAAGGCGGTGATTGCGGCCGGGTTTCCGGTGTCCTTCGCCCTGAGTTTGCCCATGCTGGGCTTGGGCGATATGCCGGCTTGGGTGTGGTTGCTGCCCCTGGTCCTCATGCTGCTGGTGTACCCGGTCAACACCTGGGCCGACGCGCCGCTGTTTCCCACCCCGGCCAAAGCCCTGCGCGACCTGCCTACGCACGCACCCTTGTTGGCCGGGGCACGGGTGCTGGACGCGGGCTGCGGCCTGGGCCACGGCCTGCGGGCGCTGCGCCAGGCCTATCCGCAGGCGCAGTTTTATGGCCTGGAATGGAGCGCCACCTTGCGCTGGCTGTGCGCATTGCGCCTGCCCTGGGCACGTATCTCCCGAGGAGACATCTGGCTGGCCGACTGGTCTGGCTACGACATGGTCTATTTGTTCCAGCGCCCCGAGAGCATGCCCCGTGCGGTGACCAAGGCAGCCAAGGAGCTGCGCCCCGGCGCCTTTATGGTGAGTCTGGACTTTGAGGCGGCGCAGCTCGTCCCATTGGCCAGTTACAAGGCCAGCGATGGCAAAATGGTTTGGATTTACCAAGCACCTTTCCACTTTGTGAGGCCCTAGCATGTCTGTTGCCCCCATCCACCCTGTGGCCTCCTCTGTGTCTGAGGCGTCTACCGCGTCAGTGCAGGCGGTGGCATTGTTTGCCATGGCGACCCTGACCGAGCGGCGAGACGCCGATACCGAGGGCCACTTGCTGCGTATGCAGCGCTATGTCACGGTGTTGGCGCAGGCATTGCGCAGCGAAGCTGCTTTAGCGCCACTGCTGTCGGCGCAGTACATTGCGCACCTGGTGCAGGGCGCGCTGTTTTATGACATCGGCACACTCGCCATTCCCGAGCGCATTTTGCTCAAGCCGGGGCGCTTCGACGCGGAGGAACGCCGCACCATGCAAAGCCACACGCTGCACGGCTTCAAGGCGCTGGAACAAGCGGCGCGCACCTGTGGCTTTGCGGACCCCTGGTTGCAAATGGCCCAAGACCTGGCCCTTTCGCACCATGAGCGTTGGGACGGCCAGGGTTACCCCCATCGTTTGGCCGGGGAAGCGATTCCGCTGTGTGCCCGCATTCTGGCGGTGGCGGACGTGTACGACGGCATGGTCAGCCACAAGGTTTACAAAGCAGGCATATCGCACGACCAGGCGGTAGCCCAAATTGCCGCTGAGCGTGGTGCCCAATTTGACCCGCGCGTGGTCGACGCTTTTGTCGCCTGCGCCGCCGAGATTGCCCAGGTCGCCCAGCGCTACGCCGACAGCGACGAAGACTTGCAGCGCAAGATGGAGACCTTGGCGGCATCGATTGCCGAGCACGTAGAGATGTAGCCCTCAGCCAGGCCCACCAGCTGGGTGCGGGAGTGAGCGTAGGCACCACGCTACCCAACTCTAAGCAAAGCAAAACAACGCAGGAATAATCGCCTGTTTCAACCAAAGACAACGACCATGGCCAACCGCCTCACGCAAATCGCCACCCGCACCGGGGACAGTGGCACCACCGGACTGGGCGACAACAGCCGCGTGTCCAAAAACAGCTTGCGCGTGCACGCCATGGGCGACGTGGACGAACTCAATTGCCACATTGGCGTACTCTTGTGCGAAACCATGCCCGAGGGCGTGCGCGCGGTGCTGGTCGAAATCCAGCACCAGTTGTTTAACCTGGGCGGCGAGTTGTCCATACCCGGCTTTGAGCTGCTCAAGGCCGAGGCCGTGCTGGCGCTCGATGTTGCGCTGGAGGCCTACAACGCCGACCTGCCCCGCTTGCAAGAGTTCATCTTGCCCGCAGGCAGCCGCGCTGCAGCCCTGGCCCATGTGTGCCGCACCGTGGCGCGCCGCGCCGAGCGCGCCGTGGTGGCGCTGGGCAATGAAGAGGCGCTCAAAGAAACGCCGCGCCAGTACCTCAACCGCCTGTCTGATTTGATGTTTGTGCTGGCCCGCGTGCTCAACCGCTACCGCACCGACGGCACGGTGGGCGACGACGTGTACTGGAAAAGCGAGCGCATGGCGCGCGCTGGCTAGGACACCAACTTTTGGATGGCGCGTTGGATGGTGGCGGTGGCTTCTGGCGCAGACAGGCCTTGCAGGCTGCGCAGCCGCACCCAGGCGTCTAGGCTGAGCAGCAGCGCAATAGCCTCAAACAAGGCCTGGTCGTTGACCAAGGCGGCGGGCAGAATCCGGCGCAGGCTTTCACGTTGCAAGGCGGCTGACCGAGCGACCTGGCTGCGCATATGCTCCGACGCGTGCACCCGCATTTGGGATGCAATATGGTAGGGGGCTATGAGGTCAAAAATCTCGCAGCGGCGGTCCACGCTTTCCATAAGGCGCGCTTGCCAGCCGACCGCCGTCAAGGGCTTGAGGACCAGGGGCATCATCACCGCGTCGAGTTTGCTGGTGATCTCGCGCTCCAGGGTTTCCATGTCATCAAAGTGCCGAAACACGCTACGCAAACCCACCTGGGCATGCGCCGCAATCTGCTCAGCCGTGGGCGATGGGTTGCCCGAGCCGATCAGGGCGATCAAGGCGGCAACAATCTTTTCGCGGGTTTGCAGGCTACGGTGAAAACGCCCGTCCGTCTTGGTGTCGGAGGGGGGGTGCTTGGTCACCGTGGCGGTGCCCGACTCTTCTGCTAAGGTCATCGCGCAATTGTCGTTGATTCGCGCCACAGCTTGGCGTTTGAATGGCCTGGCCTACTAGCGCCCGACGGACAGGCTGGAATGCGCAATCAAGCTAGATCAGCGTTTTCCCTAGTTGAAAACAATGCCAATTAAATGACACTCACCATGTCATAACCACATCAACCCACCCGAGACAAGGATTTCTATGAAAACCCAAGCTTTACTTCGCGCAAGCTGCACTGCTGTGTTCGTCCTCGCTACCGCCTCCGAAGCCCTGGCGGCTGAGGGATTCAAGTTGCGCTTTCCTGTGTCGGGCACCTTGGGGGGTGAGATTGTTGCTCCTATGCCCAGCGACGGTTGGTTTGGCTCGATGGTGGTGACCGATGTCAACATAACCGGGGTGTCCGGTGGGGACGGGAATGTCTTGCAGTTGACCAACGCGGGTACCTTCGCGCCAACGGCCGCAGATTTGGCACCCGCAGTCGCCGCTGGAAAAATAACGTCGCAAGTAGCGGGGTTGTTGAGCACAAGAACGGCTACTTACAGCGGCACGGTGGACACGAGCATCAAGATGCATCAAACACTCACCAATTTGTTAATTGGCAACGTTTTGAGCAAAGACGTCAATGGCGGCAAATTAGTGGTGACCGTTAACATCCCATACGCAGCCACCTATAGCTCTGAAGCGAAATTCACAGGTACTTCGCCGACCCTGAGCGCGCTCACCCCTCCACCCCCAGCACCAGCCGCTAGTACGCTCCCTGTTGCCGCAAACGCCATTTTCAGCCAGAGTTACCAATCTAAGCTCGCAGCCCAGTCCAGCGCTGCCACGGTAACTATGTCTGGCCTTGGCGACATTGAGGCCAGCTTGTTGTGGGAAAAATCCATGGACGAGCTCAAGGTCGTAGCCGGCGCCACGCTGGCCATGCCCACGGGCGAATACGAGTACACCCCAGGCACTTTGAAGCCCAATATTGGTTTTGGTAACTATTACACCTTGCGCACCGGCCTGGGTATGGCGTACACCGCCTCCGAGAGCATGACGTTGGGCGCGCGCGCCAGCTTGGGCTTTAACTCCCAAAACATGGACAGCTATGTGCGCAGCGGCGACTACTATGGCATTGACTTGGCAGCGGCCTTTCGCACACCGGTGGGGGTGGTGGGTCCGCACTTGACGATGCTGCGCCAGTACACCGACGATACGGGTAGCGCATTGGGTGCCAACCGGCTCTCAATTACGGGTGTGGGCTTTTTTTACACCGTTCCCATTGTCGCCTTGGGTAAGGCGGGTCTCAATATTGCATACATGAAAACCACCGACACCAAGAACTCCTTGATGGGGAACTTTGTGCAGGCGCGTTTGACCAAGATGTTCTAAGGTCTTTGCCGCTACCGCAAGCTTGGCGGCCAATGGCCGCCAGCGCTGCACCAAGCGCGGCCTCAACCGTAGCGCGCCCTCGCTTTCATGGTGGTGCGCAGCACCGCCAAACATGAAAGTTCTTTCACGTTAATGCGGGGCGGCTTTCATCCCTGTCAACCCCTGCCCTGCCGAAGCAGGCTGCGCAAATGGGCGCTGACCATGGGCAGGTGGGCGAACGGGTCGGTGGGGGCGCGGCCTTGGCGCACGTCGTCAAAGCGCTGGTGGACTGGGCCCATTTGTTCAGGATGGGTAAAGATGTAAAACTGGTTTTTGCCCACCGCCTGCATGACCTGCACGGCGACATCGCGCGCGCTGACGCGTGACTGCGCCATGCCCACCTCCACCAGGCTGCGCCCTGCTTTCTGGCTGGCGGTCGCCGTCTGCGCTGCACTGTGGAGGCGGTTGCGTTCGCTGTGGACTATGCCGGTAGGCACCAAGGCCGGGCACAACACCGAAGCGTATACCTGGTCGGTCACCAGCGCCAGGTCGTGGTGCAGTGTTTCGGTCAAGCCCACCACCGCAAACTTGGTCGCGTTGTACAGGCCTAGGGTGGGTGCTGCCTGCCAGCCCGCCAGCGACGCGGTGTTGACGATGTGGCCGCGCCAGGCGGGGTCTTGGCGCGCGGCGTCCAGCATCAGCGGGGTGAAACTGCGCAAGCCATTGGCCACGCCCATCAGGTTGACGCCGCAGACCCAGTGCCAGTCGGCTTCGGTGTTTTCCCAGGCCAGCCCGCCGGACGAGACACCGGCGTTGTTAACGAGCAGCGTCGGCGCACCAAAGCGTGCTAGCGTGGCGTCCGCCAGGGCCTGCACCTGGGCGCCCTGGGCCACGTCGGTGACGCAGGCCAGGGTGTGGGCGCCCAAGGCGGCAATCTCGGCTTCGGCGCGTGCCAGCGCCTGGGCTTCCACATCCGCCAGCACCACGTGCATGCCGGATGCTGCGGCCAGACGGCAAAGCTCCAGGCCAAAGCCAGATGCTGCGCCGGTAATTACCGCCACGCCCTGTGCGGCGGCCATCAAGCGCCCTCGTTGGCCATGGACACGATGTGGCCCAGGCGGGCATCGCCTTGGCCTGCCAGCACGGTGGCGTAGGCGGCTTGGGTCGCGGCGCCGCCCTCGTGGTTTTGCACCTGGATCCAGGGCTGGGCGGCGTCCAGGGCACGCGCGGTCAGGCGCTGCCAGTCTTGGGCCATGCGCTGCATCAGACCCGCCAGGCCCCATTCGCCCACGCGTTTGGCGGCTTGGTGCGGCACAAACAAAAACTGTGGCTTGGGGCCGGGCAGGCCGCTGGAGCCGCCGATTTTTTCGATGTGCGAAGCGCCAATCGAACTGCTGTGGCGTAGTTCGGGCAAGTGTTCGTGCACCTTCTGGCGCAGGGCGGCGTCACCCGCGTAGTCCAGGTAGACCGAAGGACGCTGCGCCTGCAACTGGTCCAGCTCGTCGTAGCCCAGCACGCGGTGGTAGCAGCCGAGCGACGCCACAAAGGCCTTGTTGCGCGGCGCCGTCAGCCCCACCACCTCCACGCCCGCGCGCTGGTGCATTTGAAACGCGGTGCCGTACGCAGTTTTGCTCGATGCGCTGGAGATGACTGCCACCTCGGCACCAAAAAATTGGTTGTCGAAGAAATAGTCGTCCACCAGCCAGCCGGTGCTAAACAGCGGGCGCAGCAGCGCCTCCACGTCCTCATAGCCGTCGCGGTGCATGGGGTCGGCGGCGCAGCGCATGTACTCGTTGTAGACCATGGGTAGCTTGGTGCGGTGCGCTATACCGTCGGTAAAGCCATGCGCGCTGGCTTTGACCGGCTGGACCACCAGCTCGCTGGCCACCGGCAAAAAGCCCCAGATGCGCTCCCCCACTTGCAAGTCCTCGCACAGGCTCTCGCTCACCCGCGCAAAGCCCCAGGCAGGCAGGCTGCCCCAGGTGGCGTCCACCGGAAAGAACTGCCAGTACTGCAGCAAATCGCCGGTGGCTGCGTAGCTGATGTTGTTGGCCGTCAAGGCCACACGCTCTATTTGCAGGCGCGCTTGGCCCGGAGCCAATGCGACTGCGGGCAGGGTGTCGAGCTGGGTGTTGGCGATCTGGCGTTTTTCGATGTTCAGGCGGGTGGTGGAGTGCATGGTGCTGTCCGGGTGAAAAGGTGGAAAAAACAGGATTCAGGGGGCCGCGCCCAAGTCTGGGCCCCAGACTTCGAGGTGGTGCTGGCGCAGCACGCGGCGGCGGCAGCGCAGCGACAAGAGGGCGTGCAGGCCGCTGGGCTGCAGCAGCGCGTGCAGGCTTGCCGCCTGGGCGGACGCAAGTGCTGCTGCGGCGTCTTGAATGCCTTGCAGCAGGTACAGCCGGTAGGGCATGACCATAAAGTCCACGGCGTGGCCGCGCCACTGCATGCGCGCCAAGCCAATGTGGCGGTCGCTGGCCTTGGGCATGCCGTTGCTGCCTGCGGGCAGCTCCGGTCGCTGGGCCAGCCAGTCGTTGGCAAACTGCACATGGGCCGTGATTTCGGGCAGGTAGTCGTCGGCGACGAATTGCAGCAGGGCCAGCAAGGTGTCACTGGGGGCGCTGGCGTCTAGCCATGGTGGGCTGGCACCCAGGTATTCACCGGCATCCAGGTCGGGGGCGTTCATGCGCTCGGCCCAGCGCCAGACGCGCGCGCTGCGCTGCTTCATGCGCATGGCCGGGTGGGGGTCGCGCGCCAGGTGGCCGCACAGCGGGCCGGCCAGCCCATAGTCCGCCACCGTGGGCGTGCTGCCCAGCAAATAGGGCGTGTGCGCCAAATGGGCGTTGAGCACCTCCATAAAGGCGTCGGTCGTGGCCTCGATGGTAGGCACGGTGGCCGGCGTCACGCCAAACGCCATGCAGGCGCTGCGCATGCGTTTGCTGGCAAACACAAAGCGCTGGTGTGCCGCCTCGGGTGCTTGGTTGGGCGCCAGGGCGTTGATGAAGTCGGCCTCCAAAAAGGCGATGTTGTCGGCGTCAAAGTTCCAGCGGTAGTGCATGGCCGCACGCAGCAAGCCCTCGCCGCCAAACAGTTCCAACACCCGCGCCAGCACCGCCAGCACCGGGTCTGCTGGAATGGCGGCCGGTCCGTGCCCCAGGCCATGCGCTTCAAAATGGGCAATGATGTCGGCACCGTCTTGCAGCCACTGCCCTTGCGGCGTTTGCACGACCGGAATAATCCAGCGCCCGACAGCGGGCATGGCCTCGGCCTCAAAGCGCGGGTCGCCTGCCACGCGCTCCTCAAAGGCGATGCGCTGCTTGCGCAAATAGCTGCGCACCTTGGCGGTGTACAGCGAACCGGCCATACCGTAAAGAACATAAGGGGTGCTCATGGGTGCGTCGCTCCTGTGCAATCAATTGGCGTAGTAAATATAAGCGTCGCCCGGTTTGGCCGGGTCTTTGAGCGTCTTGTCGATGCTGATGGGTCCCTCGGCCAACGAGGGCCATAGGGGTTTGGCCTGGCGGGCATTGAAGGCCAGCAGCTCGGCCTTCATGGCGGCCAGGCGCGCGCCCTCTTGGCCTGCCAGATCGGTCTTCTCGCCGGGGTCTGTCGCCAGGTTGTAGAGCAGGTCTTGCTTGGGGCGCTGCATGGATTGGAGCTTCCAGTCGCCTTCGCGCAGGGCCCGGTAGGTGTCGGTGCGCCAAAAAATTTGGCGGTGCGGCGCATCCGCGCGCTGGCCTTTGAGGAAAGGCAAGAGATTCACCCCGTCAATGGATTTGCCCTCAGGCGGCTTGGCCCCGGCTGCCGCCAGCGCGGTGCTAAAGATGTCCATGTGGCTGATAGGCTGGGCGTAGCGCACGCCCTGGGGCAGGCCTTGGGGCCAGCGCATGAGAAACGGCACGCGGATGCCGCCGTCATAAAACGTGGCCTTCCAGCCCCGGTAAGGCTTGTTCACATCGGGCACGCCAATGTAGCCCGCACCACCGTTGTCGCTGGTGAAGATGACCAGGGTGTTCTCGTCCATGCCCTGGTCTTTGAGGTGCTGCAACACGCGACCAATATTGCGGTCCAGCGAGCGAATCATGGCGGCGTAGACGCGGGTGCTGTGGTCCGGGATGTGGGCCAGCGCGTCGTAGTCTTCTTTGGTGGCTTGCAGCGGCGTGTGCGGCGCGTTGTAGGCCAGGTACATAAAGAAGGGCTGCGCTCGGTTGGCGTCTATGGCCTTGATGGCCTCGTCGGTCAAATAGTCCGTCATGTAACGCGCCGGCTTGAAGGGCTGGCCGTCGTTAAAACGAATGCCCCAGGGGTGCGAGGCCCACAAGAACTTGTCGATCTGGTCAAAGTCTTGTTTGGCGTTGACCACGCCGGGCGCGTTTTCGGGCAAAAACATGGACGCGCCATGCATGAGCGAGAGCGATTCGTCAAAACCGTGCGCGTAGGGCCGGAACTGCGGGCTGTCGCCCAAATGCCATTTGCCCAAGTGCAAGGTGCGGTAGCCCACGCCTTTTAGCGCGCGGGCCAGCGTCACCTCGGTGGTGGGCAGGCCCATGTCGTCATACGGAATCAAGTCCGCCTCGCGCTCGGCGTGGTAAATCATGGGCTGGGTTTCGCCCTTGGGCTGGGCCGCTGCCAGCACCTGCATGAATTGCTTGGGTGCGGGCGTGAACTCAAAGCCAAAGCGGGTCGGGTAGCGCCCGGTCATGATGGCCGCGCGCGAGGGCGCGCAGGTGGCGTTGCCCGAATAACCCGCCAAAAAATCAACGCCCTGGCGCGCAATCGCGTCGATGTTCGGCGTGGGCACGCTGCCACCGGCCACGCCGCCGCCGTGCAGGGTGATGTCGTTAAAGCCCAGGTCGTCGGCCACGATCAGCAGCACATTGGGTGGCCGCGCGCCCATGGGCGTGGCGGCGGGTGCGGGCACGTGCCACACCACTTCTTGCGTGGGGCCATAGTCTTTGCGCAGCACGTACTTGACGAAGAACAACAAAGCGCCAGGGCGACCGCCCACAGCCCAAAACCCCACGCCGGCGAGCAGCAACAAGATGAGCATGGCTTTGGCGGCCAGCGCGATTCGGCGTTTGGGCATGCAAGGGTCTCCAGCAAGGGCGGGCAATAAGGCGGGCGTGTGAGCCCAGTCCAGCAGGCATCTTCACGCAAGCGCGGGCTAAAAACCATTAGGTGTTTCACCCTTGTGGCGCCCTAAATAATATGACACAATAAATGCCAATACTGTCTCCTAAGTCCAAGTACTACTATGGCCTGCCTTGAGTTTGCTTGCGTTCAGTAGCGCTTCGTTCGCACGGTCCCACCCTCCTGGCTGGCGCGCAGGGTGAGACACTTCTCAACCGCTTGCCTGAGGGCAGCCGCGCCGCACAAGGAGTACCGATGTCTGACCTGAACACCCTGTTTACCAACGCCCGCGATGAGTCCAAAGACCTGGCACGCCGCCCGGACGACCAGACCATGCTCAAGCTCTACGCCCTGTACAAGCAGGCCACGGTCGGCGACGCGCCCGAGGACGGTCCGGGCGACATGGTGGGCATGTTCAAACACCGCAGCTGGGCAGAGCTGCGCGGCGTAGGCGCCGATGACGCCAAGCAGCGCTACATTGACCTGGTCCAGAGCCTGAAATAGGCCAAGCCAAAAGTCTCGGCATGTGGCAAACCCTGTTTCCTACAGCGACCACTGCCTACCGCGGTGGTCGTGCGCCTTTGGTTTTCTTTGCCTTGCTTGCCACCGTAAGCACGGCGCGCAGCCTGGTGCATTTGCTGGCACCGGACGGCGGCGCGGGCAGCATTGCCGGCCTTAACCTGGCCGTGGCGGGCGGTACCAACATCGTGGCGATTTTTTCGCAATGGGGCGCCAGCCAGCTGCTGCTGGCCTTGGTGCAATGGCTGGTGATTTGGCGCTACCGTTTTCTGGTGCCCGCCATGCTGGCGTTGGTGGTGCTAGAGCAGCTGCTGCGCTTTTTTGCCGGGCGCTTCAAGCCCTTGGAGCTAGACACACTGCCACCCGGCCAGTACGGCACCTACATAGTGCTTGTTCTGGCCCTGCTGTTTTTGGCGCTGGCCGTGCGTAACAGCCGCCAGAGCGGCTGATAAAGCGAGGCTTTCACCTGGCAAAACTTTCATGATGGGGGTGCTGCGCACCCGCATGAAAGTTAGCCCTGCAAATCAATCAGCAGCTTGCCCTGGTTGGCGCCGCTGAAAATCATGTCAAAAGCTTGCGGAAACGACGCAATGCCGTGGAGGATGTGCTCGCGAAACTGCAGCTTTCCGGCGGCCTGCCACTCCAGGATTTGCGCCACCGCTTCGGGGACGCGGTGCATATAGTCCATCATGGTGAAGCCCTGCATAGTGCCACTTTGGGCAATGAGCTGCAGGTAGTTGGCCGGGCCGCGCACCTGCTGTGCATCGGCGTACTGTGACACGCCACCGCAAAGCACCACGCGGCCGTGGCGCTTGATTTGCATCAGCACGCTGTCAAGCACCGCGCCGCCCACATTGTCAAAGTACAGGTCCACACCGCCGGGCGCTGCGGCTTTAAGCGCCTGGTCCAGGCCGTCGGCCTTGTAGTCGATCACTGCTTCCACACCCAGCACATCGCGCAGATACGCCGTTTTGTCGGGTCCGCCGGCAATACCTACCACCCGGCAGCCCTGAATCTTTGCGATTTGGCAAACCATTGACCCTACGGCACCGGCCGCCGCTGAGACCACCACGGTTTGGCCGGGCTTGGGCTTGCCCACGTCCAGCAGGCCAAAGTAAGCGGTGTAGCCGGTCATGCCCAGGCCGCTCAGGTAGCTGCTGGCCGGTGCCAGCGACAAATCCACCTTGCGCAGGAACATGGCGTCCACCACGCCCACGGTTTGCACCCCGGTAAATCCGGTCACCACGTCGCCTGGCACAAAAGCCTTGGCCTGGGACTCCAGCACCGTGCCCACGCCAAAAGCGCGCATTACTTCCCCCGGCTGCACCGGCGGCATGTAGCTGCGTTTGGGGGTAATCCAGCCCCGCATGCCGGGGTCTACTGAGAGCATTTGCAATTGCAACAGCACCTGGTTGGGGCCGGGCGCCGCAGGTGCGTCGTGGGTGACGGTCCAGGTATCAGGGCCGACGACCCCGGTTGGATAGGCCTTGAGGCGAACTTGGGTTGCGGGGGTGGAGCTCATTGTGGATCACTATTGACACGGTGCGTGCCAGTGTATTCGGCCCGCAGACAGGCACAAAGCCCGGATAAACCCTGCCTAGCCCGGCACCCGGCTTTTTGCGTCAGCGGCCAGCGGGCGCGTTTAAAGTGGAAGAACTTTCATGACTGGGCGGTGCTGCGCACCCTCATGAAAGTTAGCGCGGCGCCAAAATCGCCATGGTGATGCGGGAGATGCACGTCAAATCGCCCGCCTCGTCGCGCAGCTCAATCTGCCACACGTGCGTGGTGCGCCCCCGGTGCACGGGCCGCGCGGTACCGGTGACCCAACCGCTCTTGACGCCCTTGAGGTGGTTGGCGTTGATGTCCAAGCCCACGGCGCGGTAGTCTGGCGGGGTGGAAAACGCCGCCCCGCACGAGCCTAATGTTTCGGCCAGCACCACCGAAATACCACCGTGCAGAAGGCCATAGGGCTGGCGCGTGCGCGCGTCCACCGGCACGCGGCCAATGATGTAGTCGTCCCCCACTTCCACAAACTCTATGCCCAAATGGCTGTCTGCCGTGTTGGCCGTGCCTTGGGTGAGGATTTCTACCGAAATGGGTTTTTGCCAAATGCGCACGTCAGGGTCCTTGCATCAAAAACTGCCACTGTAGCGGCCCCGCTGCGCGGTAGGCGCGGCCGCAGTCGCTCAGGCGAAGTGGCGTGCCAGCTCGGCAATGTGCTGGGGCGAAATGCCGCAGCAGCCGCCCACCAAGGTGGCGCCCTGGTCCACCCAGCGCTGCGCCCAGCCCACGTAAGACAGCGGGTCCAGGTCCTCGCGGATGTCCAAAAGCACCGCGTTGGCGGTGGCTTTTTTGGACTGGGCGGGAAAAGCGTTGGCATACACGCCGATGGCAACGTCCGCACCCGCCTGGGCCAGCGCCTGTTTGGCCGCCACGACTGCCGCCTCCATCACCTCGGGTTGGCTGCAATTGAACAACACCGCTTGGGCGCCGAGTTCCAGCGCCACGGCTACGGCCTGGCTGACCGGTTCGCCCGAGCGCAGCACCGGCGCATCGCCCTCGGGCTCGTCGTCCAGCGTGAAGGAGATCCACAGCGGCTTGGGGTTGCCGTCCAAGGCGGCGTGCACCGCGCGGATTTCGGCGATCGAGCTTTGCGTCTCGGCCAGCCACACGTCCACCGTGGCGTCCAGTCCCTCAATCAGCGCCTGGTGGATGCGCACCGATGCCGCGTGCTCAAATAAATCGGGCCGGTACGAGCCCAGCGCCGGGGGCAGCGAGCCCGCCACCGTCACCTTGTGGGGCGCGGCGTCGGCGCTGGCGCGGGCCAGTTCGCCGGAGAGGCGGGCCAGCGCCACGCCCTGGGCGTCAAAGCGCGCTTGGCCAATGTGGAAAGGCACCACCGCATAGCTGTTGGTGGTGATGAGCTGCGCCCCGCCCTGCACAAAGGCGTCGTGCGCCTGGCGCACAAACTGCGGCCCTTCCAGCAACGCCAGCGCCGACCACTCGGGCTGCTGAAACGGCGCGCCCATGCGCTTGAGTTCGCGGCCCATGCCGCCGTCGAGGATGGTGATCTTGCTTGCCATGTCAGGGTTCTCCAAAAAAGGAATTGAGTTCAAGGGTGGGCAAGTGCTGCGCCAGCCCAATGGCCACCAGCACCGCCCCATCCGCAGGCGCTGCGCATTTGCGCACGCTGCCTTGGCGCCCGGCGAATTGCACTTCCAGCCACTGCCCTGGCTCTTGGTCACTCAGGACCCAGCCTTTCAAGCGTAGCAGACCGCGTGGCGGGGCTTTGAGCCAGGCCTGAAGCGCGCTGACGGCAAAGCGGCGCTGCGGCTGGCACGACCAGCTGGCGAACTGCTGGGCGTGCGCGGGCGCCGCGTGCGGCGCGACGTGCCCCGCCGTGTGTGTGCCGTGGCGTGCCGTAGCGGCTTGGGTGGGCGACCCGGTGACCAGCGGCCCCGGCGCCGCGTGGCGCGCGGCCCAGCGCGGCGCATCGGCCAGCTCCGCGCTGCTCAGCACCGCCAGCGGCACCTGGCCATGGGTGGTTTGCCACTGGGCCACGCCGGGCGCTGCGCCGTGCAGCCAGCCGGCCAGGGCTTGCAGATCGGCAGCGCTGGCCTGGTCTGCGTGGTTGAGCAACAGTTGGTCGGCAGCGCGCACCTGGCGCAGCAGGGTGTCGGCCAGCAGCGGGTCATGCGCTTGGGTCAGGGCGCAGCTGGCATCCAACACCACGATTACGCCGTCCAACACCAGCCCGGGGTCGGCGCGGCCCATTTGCGCAATGCGCCAGGGGTCGGAGACGCCGCTGGCCTCGATCACCACCGCGTCAAAGTCTTGCGCGCGGTCCAGCACCTGGCCCAGCGCGCGGCCCATGTCGTCGCCGATCTGGCAGCACACGCAGCCATTGGTCAGCGCAAAGGTGTCGCCGCTTTGCGCGCCAATCAGCGTGGCGTCCAGGTTGAGCGCGCCAAAGTCGTTGACCAGAATTGCCAACCGCTGGCCTGCGGCGTGGCGCAGCCAGTGTTGCAAGAGCGTGGTTTTGCCCGCGCCCAAAAAGCCGCCAATCACGGTGAGCGGCAGGCGCCGGGGGGGGTGCGCTGCCACTGCGGCCTGGTGTGTGGCCTCAGGTGCCACGGGCTTGAAACGCCCGGCCTGAGAGCACCGTGCCCCAGACGGCAATGTCTTTCAGGCGCATCGGCTCCACGGCCAGTGGGTCGTCTTCGAGCACGCAAAAGTCGGCGCGCTTGCCGCACTCGATGCTGCCAATCTCGTGGTCCATCTTCAGCGTCCAGGCCGCACCCAGGGTGATGGCGCGCAGCGCCTGCTCCACGCTAATGCGCTCGCTCTCGCCCAGCACCCGGCCCTGCGGCGTCACGCGGTTGACCGCGCACCAGGCGGTAAACAGCGGCCCCAGCGGCGTGACCGGCGCGTCGGAATGGATGGCCAGGTTGACCCCGGCGGCCAGGGCGCTGGCGCAGCCGTCCAGCCGGTGGGCGCGGTCCGGGCCCATGGTCATCTCGTAGTGCTGGTCGCCCCAGTACCACAGGTGGTTGGCAAACAAATTGGCGCACAGACCCAGCGCGGCCATGCGGCGAAACAGCGGCGCGTCCACCATTTGCGCGTGCTGCAAGGTGTGGCGGTGGTCGGCGCGGGGCGCGCGGGTCAGCACGCGTTCAATGCCGTTGATGGCCACCTCGCTGGCCTCGTCGCCGTTGGTGTGGGTGTGGATCAGCAGGCCAGCGCGGTGGTAGGTTTCAAAGTCGGCCTCGTACTGCGCAGGGGCAGTCACCCAGATGCCGTTGGGCGCGCCGTTGAAATAGCCCGGCCAGCGCAGCCGGGCGCTAAAGCCCTGGATGGAGCCGTCCAGCATCATCTTCACCAGGCCGTAGCGCAGGCGGTCGGTGTTGCGCGCCACCAGGGACTGCACATGGGCCGCGCCCAAAGCCGCGCCGTGCGTGCCGTGAAAGGCCTGAAACGCCGGCAAGATGCGCACGCCGCAGTCGTCTTGCGCCAGCGCCGTCTCCAGCGTTTGGCAGTCGGCGTCGCTGAGTTTGTTGACCAGGTCGGTGGCAGTGGTCACGCCCTGCATGCAGGCCAGCGCGGCAAAAGACTTCACGCCCTCCACCGTCATGGGCGAGAGCAGCCCGGCGTCGCCCACTTTGCGTATCACCAAAAACATGGCCGCCGGTTCTTGCAGCTCGCCTGTGGGCTGGCCCGCCAGCGCGCCGCTGGCAAATTTGATGACGCCCTCGACCTCGTTGTCCGCGTCAATGCCCGCCAGCGTAAGCATGGGTGTGTTCACGTTCATCAGGTGGCCGTTGGCGTGGGCGATCACGATGGGGCGCTGGCTGCTGGCGCGGTCCAGGTGCTCCACCGTCATGCGCTCGCCGCCAAAGTAAATTGGGTCGAATCCCCAGGCGATCAGCGGCTCGGTGGCGCCGGCACCGTCGGCGCGCATTTGTGCGTCAATCGCGGCCAGCCGGTTGACCACCGCTTCCATCGAGCGCAGCCCGCTCCAGACCTTGCCCTGCGGGTCGCGCCGGTCAAACCAGCCCAGGTAGTGCATGTCCCACATGCTGCCTTCTTTGAGGTGGCAGTGGCCCTCCACCAGGCCGGGCATCAGCACCTTGTCGGCAAAGCGCGTGTCCAGGGTGTACGGCCCCCACTGCGCCAGCGTGGCCAGGTCGCCCACGCCCAAAATGCGCCCATCGCGCACCGCCACGTGCGTGGCCTGCGGCTGCATGGGGTTCATGGTGATGATGGTGCGGGCGGGGTAAATGGTGGTGGTCATGGGCGAACTCACAAAAAGGGGGGAAGGGCATAACGGCCGCGCCGGGCAAACCAGGCTTGGCGAAGGCCAACTATAGATGCGCGGTGCAGCGCGGGCGGGCGGGCGGGCGGTTGCGGCCTTGGTGACGTTGACGCGTACGGGTACGGCTTGGGCCAAGAGCGGGCCTCAAACAAGCTGCTAGGACAGCAGCTTTCGCTGCGCAGGTGTCGACACCTCGTCCACATGGCGGAACGCGGGTGCGATCTTGTCAATGTCTTCGGCAGACACATCGAATCGCTCAAAGTAGACCTTCCACTCCCGCACTTTCTGCCAGACGTCCGCCATCATTCTTACGGCTTCGACCTTGGACAGGGTAAACCGGGCATGTGCTGCCAGGGCGTTGTCCAAGGTGGCCAGCCTGCCTTGGGGCCCTACACCCAGATGCAAAAAACGTTCGGTGGCATGGCTTGCACGCGGCAACACGTCATACAGCGGGCTCAGGCGCCAACCGGGCAAGCGCGGGTCCCACACAAAGCCGTGGTTGCGCAAGTGGTCGTCATCGTTGCTCACCAGGATGTTGTAGACCATGCGCTTGAAAAGCTCTGCGTTGTCCGCGCGAATCACGCTCGGGTGGCAATGGTCGCGCACGGCCTGGGCGAGGTCGGTGTAGGCCTTGGTGTGCGACGCGGTCTCATCGCAAGCCAGCATGGTCAGGCCGCTCACAAAACCCAGGCGATGCTCTAAGCGAGCCCCTCCAGCTTGCGTTTGAAACAGGGAGCCCTCCTCTGCGAGTCCCGCCCCAGGCTCTATCCAGTAGCGGTCAAATCGGCGAATGAGCATGACCTTGCGCTCACCCAGCGTACGCATGTCGAGTGCAGGCACATGCAAGCCCACTTCTGCGGCCAGCCGCAGCGTGGCACTTTCCACACCCGGCACATCGAAGCGGTCTTTTCGGCTGGAAAACTTGGCTAACCACAGCACACCGTGCGCATCGCGCACAGAGGCTTTAGGCCGCGCCCCACCCAGCGCGCTGCCGTCCACGAAGATGGCTTCAAGGTGCGCGGGCACTGGCAGGCCCTCCTCAATGCGGTCCGCCGCCTCCAGCAAGTGCGCCAAATCGTGCGACACATTGGCGCCCTGGCTTGGGCCGTCATGGATGCTTGACCGGACGTCGAGCGCGCCCACGCGGTCGCTGCCCGCATGCAACAAATACGCCGACTCCGGCAAGCTGTTGGCCGGCACCTTGAGTTTGCTTTCGATGACACGGCGTCCCCACGCGTCCGGCGCGGCATCGCGAATGCCCCCGAACATCTGTAATCGGTTTGCAGGCAGCAGCCGCTTGCCCAGCACATCGTCCGGTTGGCGCAGACCCAGGCTTACCGGGTCAACCTCTAGCGCATCTTGGCGGCGCGCATAGTTCAAACCGTAGGCAAAGCTCGACGCTTGTACCTCCGTACCTTCTTCCGTCATCAGCAGTTGCCCGCAAGGCTTCCAGTCCTGGCCGAGGTGTGCAAACACCATCAGCTTCAGCTCTTTGGCGGCCATCGTCGTCGCTCCTCAAAAGTCAAGCTCTTGGCGTTCGGCGGTGGTCAAGTCGCGCACCCGCTTGGTTTTTTCACGCGCGCCAAGCGCCAGCAGTGCAGGATCGTTTTCGGATAACAAATCCAAGAGGGTGCTGCCCGGTGAAATGGCGTCCAGGTAACGAAACACTTGGCCCATGGCCAATCCGGCGTCGCCTTTTTCCAAGCGATAGACCGTGTTGCGCGACAGGCCCGCACGCAGGGCAGCGTCTGTTTGCTTGACCTTGCGCGCCAAGCGCAGACGCGCCAGCAATTGACCCAGCCGAGCGCACTCTTCTTGCTGTCCCGGTGAAAGTATGGCGGATTGGCGGACTTTCATGTTCGAAAAATAGAGGATTAATGCGTTTGAGGACGATTTAACGAGCATCATACGCAAAAGCGGGATTAAGCGGCAGAAATGCTCGTTAAATAGTGCTGTATGCGAAATGCGCTCGATTTAACGCGCAATTGCGAATATTCAGGAGAGAGACATCTTGCGCCGCGACGGCAAAACCGTGACCTACCGCTGGCGCGACAGCAAAACCTAAAGAAGCGCCACGCGCACCGTTGCCGGTGCGCAGTTCCTGCGCTTGGTGTTGCAGCATGTGCTGCCCAAAGGTTTTAGGCGTGCGCGCAACTTTGGCTTTCTGCATCCCAATAGCAAGCGGCTGATAGCGGTGCTCAAGCTGTGGGTGTTCAAGCAAGCCGGTGGCATGCAGAACACGCCAGCTGCCTCATCGACGACACCGAGAGCGCAGTGGAAGTGCGCCTGCTGTGGAGCGGCCATGGTGGTGGTGCGTCGTCGAATCTTGCCTTCAAGCAACGCACCTCCAGCGCAGCACAGTGAGGTCTATACGAAGCAGTAGGGCAAGATCGCGAAGTCAGATCAGCAGCGCCCCACGGGTGCTGTGCATGGGCTCGGCCAAAAACTACCATGCAGCGCAAATGCCTGCCAACCATGGTGCCGCCACGGCACCCGACGCGCCGACGCAACCCCGCATTCGCACGACAAAGCGCATCGCACAGGCAGGATTCAAGAGATGTTCTCAGGAGGGCCAACCCAGCGAATAGAACCGGGCTCGTCCAACAAACGGATCAGGTCGCGGCTGCGCGCGACCTATCCTTATTCGTTAGATTTGCTAGTAGAGACGTCTCGCTTTTGCACTGGTTTTCTCGAGATTTATTTCGAGGTAATTGGTATTGACGAGTTGGCAAAACGATCCGATTGAATTCCCGAGCTCATCAATGGCGGAGTCAATATTCTCAAATAGATCATTCTCTTCTTTGTTTCTGCAAAAATCACCTGGCATGTTGAATATTAGGGTGTTGTTATGATTGTTTGAATTATAAGGAGATTGCCTGATTAGGAATGTTAATTTGCGCCAGCTGTTTATTAATGCATCGACTGAGTTTAGCAAAGCTTGGTTATGTATATTAAATACAGGCGAGTTCCGCACAGATTCGATTTGAGTGAGATGTTCCATGATAGAGAAGTTAATGTATTTGGCACCCAAGCTTAGATGTTTCGATATCGCCTGAAAATCAATAACATCCAAGAGGGATGTAATATTCAGTACATCATTTGCGCGCATCAGCTGAGTAGGTGATGCTGGTTGCTGACCAAAATACTGCGGATAGTGCTGGCGGATCGCCAATTCATCTCTGGATAGGTCATGAATGATGTCTTGCCAAAACACAACATCAACAGGGAATTTGTTGGCTTTTCTTCTTTCTGCGGAAAGTTGCCTCGCGTAGGCCTGAATGTTTACATCACGATCTGCGGTGGTAGCTATATAAAGCGCCGTTAATGTTGGCTCGAACTTTTCCGCTTTGAGACATTCGCTATCTACAATTTTTTCACTAATTGATGTGGTGGTGTTCTTGCACTGGACACCCACAGAATTTTGCAGCGAATCAATCCCGTAAATATCAACACCGTCTTGCTTTTGTCCTTGACGGCCATGTCTAGTCAAGTTGGGGTTGGCCCACCTAAGTGAGAAGGCACTCTTACATATTTCCTCAAATTCATCCCATGATGTTGGAGGGGGGAGTCTTGATGTTGTAATCGTCGGCATATACTGATAGTCCTGATGGCAAATCTAACAATCAGCGTTTATCTGCCGCCCACAAAGCGCAGGCAGAAGCCAAGAATGCAATTGCGGCAGATAAACCATGTTGGACTGAACCGCCGGGTGAGGGCGGCATGCTGGGTGGAAGGGTGCATAGGGGTTTGTAATCTCCAAGCCCT